>JANYFE010000069.1 GCA_025362795.1 Rhodobacterales bacterium
CCGCATTCATCGCTTGACGGTAGAACCCCCGATCAGGCCTACTTCAACCTGCCGCCGCCTGTAACGCTGGCGGCGTAATCGAGGCGGAAAACCACTTAGAAAACGCCCAGAACCTGTTCAGATAAACCGAACCACCTCTCACCATCGCCAGCCCGCGTTCCGCCGGGTCCACCGCATTCATCCGTTTGCCGCCGATCATCAGATCGCCGCTGGTGATGTCCTCCAGCCCAGCGATGCAGCGCAACAGGGTGCTCTTGCCACAACCCGACGGCCCGACAAACACGCAGAATTCGCCCTTTTCGATCGACAGCGATACGTCGCGGATCACCTCTGCCCCGCCGAATTTCTTGCTGATGGATTTCAGTTCAATCTGCGGCATTGGCGGGCCTCCCTCAACCTTTGACCGCGCCGACTGCACTGCCGCCCATGATCTTTCGTTGGAAGAACACATAAATCAGGGTGATCGGGGCAGAGGCGAGGGCGATGCCTGCACACAGCAAGGGCATGACGCATCCTGGACGGGCTTTTTGAACGGCGGGTCCGGTCGGCGCATTCTTGTCGCAAGCCGATCTGTGCGATCTGGTGGGCGTCCCCCTGGCCCCGTTGCACGATACGCTGCGCGTGTAGGAGGCCGAGTGCATCCTGACCATCCATCCGCGTTCGGGCATCCAGTTTGTCCGGCCTGGGCTAGAACTAACCCGCGCCACCTACCAGTTTCGCGTCCTCATCGAACGCGCCGCGGTGCGGATCCTTGCCGAGAATGCGGATGACGCGCTGCTGGCACATCTGGCCGCCGAACACGCAGCCCTTGTCGACCGGGTCGAACAGCTGATGCACAGTTCAGTGATCGGTACAATGTATAATACATTGATAAATATCAGCTATCGGCAGATCATGAACCACCTACGGCTGCTTCGGCTGAACCGCAAACTCAGCCGCCAGATCATCCTGCGCGCGCTGCGCGAACACGGCCAGATCATCGAGGCCTGCCAAAGGCGCGACGCCGAGGCCGCCTTGCAGGCCCATCTTCAGGCCGCGGTCCAGCGCAACATCGGCTTTCTGTAAGGACAGGCCTGCCGGTCCCAAACCTGCCAATTTGTCTAAGATTTCGCCCCCATTCCCTTGTTCACAAATATCCCGCGGGTGACCAATTGAGCGTGCCACTGGTCCGAGCAACCAATGACGCAAGCTCCTCGCACAGCTAAACGCAGCAATGCGTGAGTTCCGGCAAACCCCTATTTGCCGTCGATTTCCGCCACTAGAGCCTCTGTCGGCCTGTCGCCCGCCAAGCGCAGCACCGGCACTCCCAAGGCCGCCAGCCAAGCCTCATGGCGGCGCAGGCTGCGACCGGTGAAAGCCGGATCGTCATAGCTGGCGGCCCAGGCCATGAAATCGGTGTAGCTTTGGTGGTGGGTGCCGCCAGGGGCGATGGCCGCGGTGCCGATCCGCAGCGCCTCGCGTCGGTGCAACCGGGCCAGACGGGTGGCAGGGTCAAGGTGCAGGAACACCACCTGATCAAACGACGCCGCAAACGGTTCACCCCAGCCCATCACGCTGCCGGACAACACCCAGGCTTGGCGCGGCAGGAACATCCGTTCCACCAGATCCAGCCGCTCTGCGACGTCACGACGCGCGGTGTAGGGTGGCTCGGTGGGTTGCCAGTAATAATCGTCGCTGTCGTGGAACGGCACTGACCACGCCCCGGCCACCGCCCGCCCAAGGGTCGAGGTGCCAGAGCCGCTGGCCCCGACGATATGCAGGCGGCATGGTTTCATGGCCGCAGGACAAAGCGGAAGTCGCAGCGGGCGTCAAGACCAGCCACGCCCGCCAAGGCCTTTATCCGTCAATGCGCAACCCTTGGCCGGCCCGAGGCGGTGGCGCTGACCATTGCTTCGATGAACATCTTCCGGCCCTCGACCATCGGGCCGCTGATGTCGCGGGTCACAACGACGCGCAGATCCTCGGCCCCGGCCGCGCGGGCCCGGGCGCGGGCTTCGGCCACAACTGCGGCCTCCATCGCGTCAAGCGCGGCTTCGGGGCTGGTAAAGCTTTGCAACCCCTCTGGCAGATGGGCGGTAAAGCGGCCCTCGCCGGGGCTGGAGACCAGACCCTGTGCCCGCTGGCTGACCTGACCGACCACCGCACCGATCGCATTGGCAACGCCGGCATGGTCAGGCAAGATCATCTCGCAGCCCAGAATATCGCCCACCGCGCCATAATAGCTTGCAGCCGAGGCGCCCAGACCGATCACCGGCACACCCAGCCGCGTGGTGAGTTCCACAACGCCCCGGTGCCGTCGCAACCCGGCTTGGGTCAAGGGATGCCGCGCCAGCACCTCTGCCGAAGCGCCATCAAAATTGCCATCTTCGTCAAAAGCTGCTTCCAACAGGCAGTCCACGGTCTGCGCGGTCAGCTGGTCGATGATCCCTTGTGACAGGCTGGCCGCATCCGGCGCAAACCGCTCGCCCGAGCCATTGCGCCGCCGGCCCAGCAGGCGCACCGCCTTTTCTGCCGCCACCGCATCCCAGCCATCCTGCCGCCCCAGCACGTGACTGGCATCCGACGGCGTGACGCCCGAAACCATCACCAGGCCCCGTGCCACCAACCGCTCCATCGCCGCCACTTCCAACCGCGAGGTCAGCGCAGCGGCAAGCGGCATCGGCCTGACAACCCGCGCCAGCACCGCCGCTTCGCGTGTGGACAGCCCGCCGGTCTGCGCCGCAACCAGGCCGGACATTGGCACCACGAAGCGCCCGTCAAATTCACCTGACGCCTCGTTTGACAGGGCGCGGTCCAGGGTGGCATGGACCATTTCGCCATGCTCCACCGCCAGTAGCGCCACCGGGATCAGCCGCCGCGGCCCCAGGCGCAGGCCACCCGTCAAACCTTCGGCCAATAGCCGCACTTCGCTGTCGCCACCCAGACCGGTGGTGCGCATCGCCACCGCCTCGACCATCGTGCGAAAGCCGCCGACTCGGGCGCCTTCGGGGTCAATCTCTGGCAGCCCACCGCGCAGCAGGGCCACGTCAGTGGTGGTGCCGCCGATATCGCTGACCAGCGCATCCGACGCCCCGGTCAGCCAGCGGGCACCGACGATACTGGCCGCAGGGCCGGACAGGATCGTCTCGATCGGCCGTTCCCGCACCATTGCCGCCGAAATCAGCGCCCCGTCGCCGCGCACCACCATCAGCGGGGCAGACACACCAATCGCCAGAAGATGGCGTTCGCAGGCTGCCACCAGCCGGTCGATCATCCCGATCAGCCGCGCATTCAGCACCGCCGTCAGTGCCCGTTTGGGGCCGTTCAGTTGCGCTGACAATTCGTGCGAACAGGTCACGGGCCGTCCGGTGATCCGCCGGATCAGGTCACGGGCCGCAACCTCATGCGCCGGATTGCGGGTGGCAAAACGGGCGGCGACGGCAAAGCCCATGACCTGATCACGTAACTCTGCCACCGCGCGTTCCAGCGCAGCAAGGTCCAGCGCCCCCGCCTCGGTCCCGGCATGGCTATGGCCGCCATCCAGCAGGATGACGGGATCGCCCTTCAGCGCCTCGGTCAGACCGCCGCGTTCCAGATCACCCGGATCAAAGCCGATGAACACCAGCGCGACCCGGCCACCCTGACCTTCGACCAAAGCATTGGTCGCCAAAGTGGTGGACAGGGACACCAGCGCCACCTGCGCCGCCGCAATCCCTGCACCCGCCAGCGCCGCATCCACCGCCCGCCCGATGCCCAAAGCCAGATCGCCGCGCGTGGTCAGGGACTTGGCCGATCCGATCACCGCATCCGCCGCCTCGTCCAGGATCACCGCATCGGTATAGGTGCCGCCGGTATCGACACCCAGAAAATAAGCCATGTCCCGCCGTCCCTTGTTCTTTTGCAATGACATAGGCCGGGCAGGCCGGAAGGTCACGCCCTCGCTCGACCTATTTTCGTCGGTGCAGGGCAACGGCAACAGGTCCGCGCAACCCAAGGTAAGGTAGCGCTGCCGATGGGTCAGTTTCGCCATGACATCACAAGCCCAAATGGGGTAAGGGCTGCACGGCCTGAACCTGGCAAAAGGATATCACGGATGGACGCAGCACTGACCCAATGGATCAACAGCTTCGCCGGGCTGAACCAGGCGCTGGATGCAACCATGCTGGCCATCACCAATTTTGGCGTCCCGCTGATCATTGCCTGCGTGGCGCTGCAATGGTTTGCCCGCCGCGACCGCCCGCATGTGCGGCACGCGGCGGTCAGTGCCGGGCTGGCCTTCGTCCTGGGCCTGGCGCTCAACCAAATCATCCTGTTGGTGGTCCACCGCATCCGCCCCTATGACGCGGGCCTGACCCATCTGCTGCTGCCGCGAAGTGCGGATTGGTCGTTCCCGTCCGACCATGCCACCGCCGTCGTCAGCATCGTTGCGGTCTTCCTGCTGCACCGCCTGCCGCGCCGGGCGCTTGCCTTGACGGTGCTGGCGGCGCTGATCTGCCTGTCGCGGGTCTATGTCGGCACGCATTATGTCTCCGACATCCTGGGAGGTGCCGCGACCGGGATTGCGGCGGCGGTCATCACTAAATTCGCCTACCGCGAAGGCAGCCGTCTCGACCGCTTTGTGACCACGATCCTCTGACCGCGCGGCAAAGACCTCAGCGCCCGCGCCGTCGCCGGTGCGCCGGGGGAATGTTCAACATGGCGCGGTATTTCGCCACAGTCCGCCGCGCCACGACGGCGCCGCCCTGCGCCAGTGCCGCAGCCAAAACCTCGTCCGACAGCGGCGCACCGGCAGGCTCGCCCGCCACCAGCCGTACCAGCCTGTCGCGCAGGGCAGCCGCCGCGACGCCGCCCCCATCCGCGCCGCCGACCGCCCCGCTGAACATCAGTCGCAGCCACCAGGTGCCGCGCGGCGTGTCGACGGAGCTGCCCGCCACCACACGGCTGACCGTGCTTTCGTGCAGGCCTAGCGCCTCGGCCACCTCTGCCATCGTCATCGGCACCAGTGCGGCGGGCCCCTGCGCCAGGGCCGCCTTCTGCCGCGCCAGGATCTCGCCGCCGACCCGCAGCAAGGTCGAATTCCGCGCTTCAAGCATGTTGCGCAACACTTTGGCCGCTGTCAGCCCGGCGGGCGTTCCGGCATCGCTGTCCACCACATGCAGCGTCGGCAGGCAGGACCGGTTCAGCGTGACATCCCAGCCCCCGGCAGCCGCCAACCGCACGATCAGGTCAGGCTCTTTTGGATGCGCCACCGCCAGTGATTCGAATTCGGTGCCCGGTTTGGGGTTCAGCGCCCGGATAAGCTTGAACCGCCGCAAGACCTCGGCTTCGCTGACCTTGGTCAGCCGCGCCAGCCGTGCCATGTCGCCCGAAGCCAGCAGGTCCAGCCGCGCCAGCATCACCGCCATCACCGGATCATAGCAGCCCTCGTCTTGCGCTTGCAGCCGCAGGCATTCGGTCAGATCGCGGGCGAACAGCCCCACCGGTTCGATTTGCTGCAACCGCAGCAGCACTGCGTCAACCTCGCGCGGCTTCAGATCCAACTCGCGCGCAATCACCATGACCGGGCGGCCCAGCCAGCCCGACGGCTCCAGCGCTTCGGCCAGAGCCAGCGCAATCCGGCGGTCCTGCGGGTCACTGATCCGGCGATCAATTGCGGCCAGAACATGGGCCATCAGGCTTGGCCCTGCTCCCTCGTGTTCAACCGCGTCTGCGATTGCGCCGGGCAGCACCCGGGTCCAGCGCGGCAACCATTCGCCCGGCGCGGGCAAAGGCGGCGGGTCCAGCCGGACATGCGGGTTGTCGGCCGCCTGTTCTTCAAGATAGCGCACGAGCCCCGCGGCATCCGCCCGCAGCATGCGGATCGACACTTGCAGGCCCGCGTTCAGCTGCAACCTTTGGGTCTGCGTGACCTGAATGCGGGGACGCTGGCTCATGGTTCAGGATTAGTAGAGCTGCAGAGGTCTGGCAAGGACGCCCCTCGCCATCGGCCGGTGCTGCGGATAGAGGATGGGGCAGATCCTGCGGCAAGACCCGACCGCCCCAAGTGAATGACCTGCGATGCAAGACCCCAATATCCCGCTGATACGCGACCTGGTCCTGATCGGCGGCGGGCACAGTCATGCGCTGGTGCTGCGGATGTGGGCGATGAACCCTCTGGCCGGCGTGCGGTTGACCCTGATCAACCCCGATCCCATCGCGCCCTATACCGGAATGCTGCCCGGCCTGATCGCAGGGCACTACTCCAGACCCGAGATGATGATCGACCTCGTCCGTCTGGCCCGGTTTGCCGGTGCAAGGCTGATCCTTGACAGTGCCACCGGCATTGACCGAGCCGCGCGAGAAATCCAGCTGCAAAACCGCCCAGCTTTGGCCTATGACCTTGCCAGCCTTGATATCGGCATCACCTCGGACCTGCCTGATATGCCGGGTTTTGCCGAGCACAGCGTGTCCGCCAAACCCTTGGGCCACTATGCAGCCCGCTGGCAGGACTTCGTCAGCCGCGCCCTGACCGCGCCGCAACTGGTGATCATCGGCGGTGGGGTCGGCGGCATAGAACTCGCCCTGGCCTCGTCTCACCGCTTGCGCACAACCGGCACGCAAGCCCGGATCACCGTCCTGCAATCCGGGCCGGTGGCGTTGCCCGCCGTTGGCGCGAAAGCCCGCGATCAGCTGCTGGCGACGTGCCGCGCCCGGGGCATCACGGTCCTTCTGAACGCCCGTGCGACCTTGGCCGATAGCGCGGGCGTCACCCTGGAGGATGGCAGCCGCATTCCGTCAGATTTTACCCTGACCGTCGCGGGCGCTCGCCCCCATCGGTGGCTGACTGCGACCGGCCTTGCCCTGCACGAGGGCTTTGTGACCGCAAGTGAAACGCTGCAATCCTCTGACCCGCTGATTTTCGCGAGCGGCGACTGTGTCCACTTGCCGCACGCCCCGCGCCCCAAGGCCGGGGTCTATGCCGTACGTGCCGCGCCAATCCTGCTGCACAACCTGCGCGCCAGCCTGAGCGGTGCCGCCCTGCGCCCGTTCCAGCCGCAAAAGGACTACCTCAAGCTGATCTCGCTGGGGGACCAAACCGCACTGGCCGACAAATGGGGGCTGCAAGGCGGCGGCAACTGGTTGTGGCGGTTGAAAGACCGCATTGACCGCAAATTCATGGCCAAATTCGCGGATTACCCGGCGATGGAAACTGCGACCCTGCCCGCCCACGCAGCACAAGGGCTGGCCGCGGCGATGGAAGAAAAGCCGCTGTGCGGTGGCTGCGGCGCGAAAGTCGGGCCGTCGGGCCTTGCCGCCACCCTGGCCGCGCTGCCCGCACCACGCCGCGCCGATGTGCTGTCTGGTCCGGGCGACGATGCCGCCCAACTGCGGGCAGGCGACGCCATTCAGGTCATCACGACCGACCATCTGCGCACGTTCACCTGCGATCCGCGCCTGATGACCCGGATCACCGCCATTCATGCGCTGGGCGATATCTGGGCGATGGGGGCCGCGCCACAAGCCGTCCTTGCCCAGATCACCCTGCCGCGCCTGTCACCAGAGTTGCAGTCGCGCTATATGACCGAAATCATGGCAGAAGCGGCGCAGGTTTTTGCGGCTGCCGGGGCGGATATCATCGGCGGTCACACCTCACTTGGGGCCGAGCTGACCATCGGCTTTACCATCACCGGTCTGACCCGGCACCCGATCACCAAAGGCGGGGCACTAGCCGGTGACGCGCTGATCCTGACCAAAGCGATTGGCTCGGGCACCATCATGGCCGCCGAAATGGCCACGGCCCGCCTGCCAGACATGATGTTGGGCGAGGCGGTCGCCACCGCCTTTTCCACCATGACCCGCCCCTCAGCGCAGGCGGCTGCGATCCTGACGCCGCACGCCCATGCCATGACCGACGTCACCGGGTTTGGCCTCGCCGGTCATCTGATGGAGATCCTCGACGCCTCGCAATGTGCGGCTGTCCTCACACTGGCGGATATCGCGGTGCTGGCGGGCGCCGAACCCCTTGCCGCCGCAGGTCATGCCTCAAGCATCGCCCCCGCCAACCGCGCCAAACTGCTGGGCCGCATCACCGGACCCGTTACTGCCAGGACTGCCCTGCTGTACGACCCGCAAACCAGCGGTGGCCTGCTTGCCGCCGTGCCCGCCAAGATGGCCGGAATGCTGCTAATGGCGCTGCGCGAAGCCGATCCCGACGCCGCCATCATCGGCCATATCACCGCAGGCTCACCGCGCATTACCCTCGCGTGATACCGCCATACATCAGGCCCGCTGCCCCAGAACCTGCGCCGCCACCGCATCGGCCAGAGCAGGCAGATCATCCTCTGCCAGACCGTCTGCCGGCACCTCGACAAACGGCACTGCCATCCGCGCCCGGTGTTTTTCGTAGCGCGGATCGTAATGCAACTCCATCAGACTGTCCGCCAGCGCCCCAAAGGCACCGCCGTCCGCCAGTCTCAACCATTCGTCCACCACATCATGGGCCTGCGCCCCGCGCAGCAGGTTGATGACGCCCGCCAGCCGGTCGCGGTCCGCCACCATATCGCCATAGGCCCGCACCAGATATTCCGCCCGGCACCCTCTTGTCGCGGCAATCACCACGCGCGGCGCCATCCGCATCGCTTTCCACAACTCCGGTGGCAAACGGCAATCCCCCACCTTTGAACTTTCCGCCTCCACCACCACCGGACGGGACGGATCCAGCTTGGCCAGTGCCAAAGCCAGCGCCATCTCAAACGCCTTTTGCGACGGCTGCCCGCCCGGCATATGGCCGAACAGCGACCCGCGATGCCGCGCCAGCCCCTCCAGATCAATGACTTGCACGCCGCGTTCCGGCAGCAGGTTCAGGATTGCGGTCTTGGCCGATCCGGTATTGCCGTCCAGCACCACCACCCGCGACGCCAGCGGCGTGTCGTATAATTGCTTGACCACCAGCGCCCGCCAGCTTTTGTAACCGCCCGCAATCGTATCCACCCGCCAGCCGATCTGCGCCAGAATGGAGGCAAACGACCCCGACCGCTGCCCGCCGCGCCAGCAATAGACCAAAGGCTTCCACGCCCCGGTCTTGTCGGCCAATGGCCCCTGCAAATGCGCCGCCGCATTCTTGGCCACCAGCGCCGCGCCGACTTTCCGCGCCTTGAACGGGCTGACTTGCTTGTAGATTGTGCCCACCTCCGCCCGCTCGGCATCGCTCAGAACCGGCAGCGAAATCGCGCCCGGCAGATGATCCTCGGCAAACTCCGCAGGCGCCCGCACATCAATGATGTCGTCAAACCCAAGGGTATAAATGTCCGACAGCGAGGTAAGGGTGATGGCCATGCCGCCTTCTAGCAGGGCTTACCCCGCCAACGCCAGCGCCGCCGCCTTTTCGCCAATCATGATGCAGGTCGCGTTGGTGTTGCCGCTGACTATGTTCGGCATGACCGACGCATCCGCCACCCGCAAGCCGTCAACCCCACGCACCCGCAGCCCCGGGTCCACCACGGCCATCCCGTCCACGCCCATCCTGCAACTGCCGCAGGGGTGCCAGATCGTCGATCCCATCGCCCGCACGAAAGCCGCCACATCGCCCCGCGACTTCGCCGCCTCCCCCGGCCAGATTTCCCGCGTGCCAATCCCCTGAAACGCTTCGGCCATCGCAATCTCCCTACACGCCAGCACGCCCTCCACCGTCAAGTCCAGATCGGCAGGGTCCGATAGATAGCGCGGGTCCACCGCAGGCTTGTCGAACGGATCGCCCGACCGCAGCCGGATCTCGCCCCGGCTTTTGGGGCGCGAGACGTTGATCCACATACCGAACCCATGCCGGTCCGCGACCGACCCATCGGTGCGGTCCGGTCCATAATCCGGCTCGAAATGCACCTGCACATCGGGGTATTCCTCACCACCACAGCGCAAAAACGCCCCCGCTTCCGCCATATTCGACGCATAGGGCCCACCGCCATCCGTGAGAAATTGCGCCGTGGCGGCATCACTTTCCGCCCCCGTCATGCCGTACAGCGACAAGGGCGCGTCCACCTGACACCGATACCCGACCTGCAAATGGTCCTGCAAATTCTGCCCCACTCCCGGCAGATCGGCCTGAACCTTCACCCCGTACTCCGCCAGATGCGCCGCAGGCCCGATCCCCGACAGCATCAAGAGATGAGGGCTGTTCAAAGCCCCACCGCACAAAATCACCTCCCCCGCCATCGCTCGGTGCCCCGAACTGCCGCTGACATATTCCACTCCAACCGCGCGGCCACGCTCCACAATCACCCGCGTCACCAAAGCATTCGTCACGATCCGCAAGTTGGGCAAATGTTTCACCGGATCAAGGAAAGCCCGGTCGGTGTGACAACGCCCCTTGGCATCCGCCGTCATCTGGAAAAAGCCATAGCCTTCTTGTGACGCCCCGTTCACATCGTCATTCCGCCGCAACTGGTTCTGCGCACAAGCCTCCAGAAACATGCCCGTCATCGGGTTGCGGTTCGGCTGGTCGCTGACAATCAACCCGCCTGACGTCCCGTGAAACGGCTCCCCCAGCCGCGCATTCCGCTCCGCCCGCTTGAACAGCGGCAGCACATCGTCATAGCCCCAGCCGACATTCCCCGCATCGCGCCAGCCGTCGTAATCGCCCCGGTTGCCGCGCATGTAAACCATTGCGTTCATCAGGCTGGTGCCGCCCAAGCCCCGCCCCCGGGTCAGGAATATCCGCCGGTTGTTCAACTCCACCTGCGGCACGGTGCGAAAGCCCCAGTCCAACTCGGTGTCCATCAGGTTGTAATACAAAGCCGGCACCCGCACCGCCGGCTGATGCGCGGCAGCCCCCGCTTCGATCAGCGTCACCTCTGCCCCGGCCTCCGCCAGCCGCGCCGCCACCACAGCCCCCGCCGAACCCGCGCCCACAACGACATAATCCATCAGAACCCCGCCTCACATCTCGCCACCAGCGCCGCCAGCATCGCCTCGCAACGCGCCATCTGCTCCACCGTCACGAACTCGTCCGGCTTGTGGCCCTGCGCCATCGACCCCGGTCCGCAAATCACCGTCGGTATCCCCAACCGCGCATCAAACAAGCCGCCCTCGGTGCCAAACGCCACCTTGATCGTGCCATTCGCCCCGGTCAGCCCCTTGACGAAATTCACCACCCCCGCGTCAGACCGCGTCCCCAACCCGGGATAATCCCACAGCCGCTCCACCGTAATCGCGGCCTCCGGAAACTCCCCCCTCAGCGGCGCACAAATCCCCTCCGCAGCCGCCCGCAACGCCTCGATCAGCCCCACGGTATCCTCCCCCGCCAGCGACCGTATCTCGAAATCCACCACCGCCTTGTTCGGCACGATGTTCACCTGCACCCCGCCGTTCAGCAGGCCCACATGCAAGGTCGTATACGGCACATCATAATCGCCATCCTGCGGCCCCGTCGCTGCCACTTGCGCCTGCAACCCGCGCACCGCATTCACGAAATCCACCGCCAGATGCAACGCGTTCAGCGCCATTGGCGCCAGCGCAGAATGCCCTTCACGCCCAACACAGGTCGCCCGCAACGCCACCTTGCCCTTGTGCCCGGTCGCCACCTGCATGCCCGTAGGTTCGCCCACAATGCAAAAGCGGGGCCGCACCGGCGCCGCCTCCAGCATGTCGATCAAAGACCGAACCCCCATGCAGCCGATCTCTTCGTCATAAGACAGCGCCAGATGCAGTGGCACGCGCAGCGGCCGCCGTGCCGCCCCGATCACACAAGCAATTGCCGCCGCCACAAAGCCCTTCATATCCGCCGTGCCGCGCCCATACAGCCGTCCGTCCGCTTCGGTCAAAGCAAACGGCGGACAGGTCCAAGTTTGCCCCTCCACCGGCACGACATCGGTATGCCCCGACAGCATGACACCCGCACCCTGCCCCACGCTCGCATACAGATTGGCCTTGCTGCCCGCCGCATCCGGGATCAGCGCACAATCCACCCCCGCATCCGTCAGCAAACCCCGCACATACTGCATCAACGCCATGTTGGGGCGCGAACTTACCGTGTCAAAAGCGATCAGACGCTTCAGGATTTCGCGGCTTTGCATCTTGTGATCCTTCCGTTCCGGCCAGATAACCTGAACCCAGTCTCCAGCGAAAGACACCAAGATGCGGCATCTGACCCTCACGCTGATCCTGCTCGCCGCACCAGCGCTGGCCGAGGACAAGCCGAACCTTGACGCCGGGGCCCCCGCCATGCCGGGTTCCGTCGCCTTGCTGCTGTCCGCGCAAAACCTCTACACGCTTGGCCAGTCTGACAAAGACCCGCTCATGGTCCTGACCGCCGCCCGCATGATGGGTAGCCTGACGCTGATCCCTGCCACCCGCACGCCCGAAACCAAAGGCAAACCGCAGTCCGCCACGCTGACCCTGCCGGACTCAAATTCCATGATGGCAACCGCCCGCACCCTCGCAGCAGGCGACGACATGCTTCCCGACCTAATCGAGCGCATCGGCCGCGAAATCCCGCCGCAGGCCAAATCCCTGCGCGTAACGCTGTCCCAACTCGATGCCGGCGTGACTGACATCTGGACCCTGCCATTCTACGGCAGCAGCTATGCGGAATTGGCGATCCTAGGCAGCGGCCAAGGCAATCTCGACCTCCTCGTCCAGGACGCCAATGGCAATCGGATCTGCCAGGACAACGGCAGCGCCGACCGTGCCACCTGTGGCTTCACGCCCAAAGACAACGGCGATTTCACGGTGATCGTTACCAATTCCGGCAGCGCCCCAGACGCCTACCAATTGGTGACAAACTGATCCCAAACTTCTAAAATTTGCCTAAAGCATTTTGCGTTTAATCTGAGGCATATCCTGCAGCCTTGAAGAAGTTCCAGCATTCGTCGGGGTTGAAGAGCGCGCATGTGTCGCCGCGGGCCTGGATGAGCTGGTCGAAGGTTCGCGCTTCGATCCGTCGGAGATGGGCCTTGAGTTTGGCGAACGCCATCTCGATCGGGTTGAGGTCGGGGGAATAGGCGGGAAGGTAAAGGAGCCAGCATCCGGTTGCTTTCAGGATTTCCGCCGCCCGCGGGCTTTTGCGGGTTGCCAGGTTGTCCAGAATGACGACGGTGCCGGGTTCCAGCGACGGGGCGAGCTGGGTCTCGATGTAGGTGTCGAAGGCGGTGCGGTCCATGGCGCCCTTGATGACCCAGGGTGCCACGAGATCGCTGCAGGTCAGCCCGGCGATGAAGGTCTGGGTCTGCCACTTGCCGAACGGCGCGGTGCCGAACAGGCGCGTGCCAACCGGACAGCGGCCGCGCAGCCGTGTCATGTTGGCCTTCACGCTGGTTTCGTCAATGAACACAAGGCGATGCGGGGCCGCGCGCATCAGGGGCTGACGGCGCGCGGTCCAGTCATGCCGGGCGCGGATCAGGGCCGCGCGCCCGCGTTCCTGCGCGATCAGGCCTTTTTTTATATGACAGACCGGCGCGGACCAGCGCCCGGTGGACCGAGGAGAGATCGACCGTCACGCCATAGGTATCCGCCAGGGCCCGCGCCAGTTCGGCCAAGGTGATGTCCGGCTCCGCCGCCACGATCTCGCAGAGAAACGCCCGGTGCGGGGCCAGTTTCCCCGCCGTGCCCGGCACACGGCCCTGCCGTTTCGGGGCAAGCGTTCCCGACGCCCGGTGCTCCGCCGCCAGCCGGATCGCCGTGCTGGCGCTCACCGCGAAGACACGCCCCGCCGCCCGGCGGGAATGGCCCGATGCGATATAGTCGAAAACCCGGCGGCGAAGGTCCTGTGAATAGGCTTTCCCCATGTGACACCGCCTCACAGAAGTGAATCACAAAACCAGACCCTTGGGAATCCTCAGCGATTCACGTCAAACCCAAACCGCTTTAACCGCATTTTCAGTTTTGCGGAGGGATTGAGCGTGGCTTGCACCCGGGGGTTTCACACCCCCGGACCCCTGTGGGATATTTATGAACGGATGAAATTGGCAGGGAAGTTTTGTCAACCTTTGGGCGGGATCACCCTGAAATCCGGCAGGTCGCGCAGGGCCAGTTCCGGGCCGGTGGGGGAGTAGACGACGAACAGGGTCATGGGGGTCTTGCCGGTGTTCAGGGTGGCGTGATAGCGGCTTTCGGGGACGTAGATGGTGGTCTGCGGGCCGACGTTCTGGGTGATCGGGTTGCCCGCCGCATCCTCGACCATCTGCTGACCGGTGCCGGACAGGACAAGGATGATTTCCTCGGCTCCGGGATGGTTGTGGCGGCTGTGACCCATGCCGGGTTTCACGGTGACGATTCCGCCAGAGAAGCGTTGCGCCGCATTGACTTCAGGAGCGACAGTCAGGGCGAGTTGGCCCCAGTCAAAACCGAAGGCAGCGACCTGGTCGGGGTGGGTGAAATAGGGGGATTTGGTCATGGTTTCCTCGTTAGCGCCTTGAAGGCACGGGTCTGCGCAGCGATGGCGGTTTCGACGGGCAAACGCTCCATCGACGAAGCGCCGTAAAAGCCGTGGCAGGTTGCGGCGTTTTGCAGGACATAGGCGGCGTCGTCGGGCATGGCGATGGGGCCGCCGTGGCACAGGATGATCACATCATCGCGGACTTTGCGGGCGGCGGCGGCGATGGCGTCGATTTCGGTCACGCAATCGGCCAAGGTCTTGGCGGAGGTGGCCCCGATGGCGCCGCCCGTGGTGACGCCCATATGGGCGACGATGATGTCGGCTCCTGCGCGGGTCATGGCCTCGGCTTCGGACGGGTTGAAGACATAGGGGGTTGTGAGGAGGTCGAGCGCGTGGGCGGCGGCGATCATGTCCACCTCTAGCCCGTAACCCATACCGGTTTCTTCGAAACTCTGACGCATGGCCCCGTCAAACAGGCCGATGGTGGGAAAGTTCTGCACGCCGGAAAAGCCCATGCGTTTGAGATCGTTCAGGAAAGGCTCCATCAGGATGAACGGGTCTGTGCCGTTGACCCCGGCGAGGACGGGGGTGTGTTTGACGATCGGCAGAACCTCGACGGCCATTTCGCGGACGATGTCGTTGGCGTTGCCATAGGCGAGCAGGCCAGAGGCGGAACCGCGACCGGCCATGCGGTAGCGGCCGGAGTTGTAGATGATGATGAGGTCGATGCCGCCTGCTTCCTCGGATTTCGCGGACAGGCCGGTGCCTGCGCCGCCGCCGATGATGGGCACGCCCTGCGCTTTGAGGTCATGCAGGCGGGTCAGGATTTGGGCGCGGGGAATGGCGGGCATTTATGAAATCTCTCGGTAGGTTTGCACGCAGGCGGCGGCGAAGGCGGGATCATTGATGTGCAGCGGCAGTCGGGTGATCTTGCGGTTGAAGGTGGGGATCAGCCGATCCTCCAGCGCGGTGAACAGGGCGGTGTTGGCGGCTGGATCGTGGAAGGGGCCGCCGGCGATGTCCAGTGCAGAGATGCCCAGCTCGGGGATCAGCAGATGGACGGGGCCGCTGCACTGGTTGAGTTTGGTGGCGATCCAGTGGCCGATCCGGGCATTCTCGGCCGGGGTGGTGCGCATCAGGGTGACCTGTGGGTTGTGGTGGTAGAACAGGCGGCCTTTCAGGTGCGGGGGGACGGTTTCGGGGGCACCGAAATTGACCATGTCCAACGCGCCGACACTGCCGACCCAGGGAAGTTTCGTCCGGGCGACCGCGCCGAGCCGATCCTCGGTGCAAGCGAGGACGCCACCAAACAAAAGGTCTGCAACCTCGGTCGTGGTGATGTCGATGAAGGCGGTCAGCAGGCCAGAGTCGGCCAGTTTCTCCATCGTGCGGCCGCCCGTGCCGGTGGCGTGGAAGGTGAGGCAATCGCGGTCCGGCAGGGCGGCGGTGATGGCGGTGACGCAGGACGTGGTGACGCCGAACATGGTCAGGCCGACGGCGGGCAGGCCCTGCTGTTTTGGTGCAGGGTTGGCGGTCATGCCCAGCATCGCCTGAGCCGCGTTGTGCAGGATCATGCGGTTGAGCGTGTTGAGGCCCGCGAGATCGGTGACGGAGGGCATCAGGATCAGGTCGGATATGCCGATGTAGGGGGCGGTCTGGCCGGAGGCGAGGGTCGAGACCATGATCTTGGGCAGGCCATAAGGCAACTCACGCATGCCGGCGGTGATGATGGCCGTGCCGCCGCCGCCGCCGATGCCGATTATTCCGGCGATGTCGGGTTGTTTTGGCAGATACTGCGCGAGGGCGGTGGCCATTGCGCCGACCGCCTTGCCCCGGTCGGTAAGGTTCAGCACCGCCTGCGGGCCGTCCGGGTGGTGGGCCGCGATGGTTTCTGCGGCAATGTCACAGGCCATGGCGGCAGTGCGGGTTCCGACATTCACCGTCAGGACCGGGCATGGGCCGGCGCGGAGGAGCGTGGCGAGACAGGCCAGTTCCTGCGGTTTGGTGTCGGCGGTCCCGATGACGAGGATATGAGGCAAGCGGAATTTCCGGGGTTGAAACGAGGTTTTAAGCCAGCGTAACTGGTTGGACCAGTTTTGCAATGGTTGATCTGGCCGTCATGCCGCGCGAGGCGTGCTGCACAGCAGTGTTCCGGGCTGATTTCGTTGAAATCTATGCGGCGTTGCAGCATTTCGCCCGGCACAGGCTGCCTGCAGATTTAGGGTGTCATCCGACATTCATCTTGACTGACTTCGCCTCTTGGTAATACCAGTTTGACCTATCCACTCCGAATCTGCCCAATCAGAAGGCGGATGGGTTGGGGAGGCGCTTGATCAAAGGGAGGAATGCTGATGCACAGTAAAATGGCAGGGTTGCTTGCCGGGGCCGTGATGACGCTTTTTGGAACGTCGCACGCCTATTCACAAGAGCTGACGATCTTCTGGGCGGAATGGGATCCGGCCAACTATCTGCAGGAACTGGTCAACGATTACGAGGCGGAGACCGGCGTCAAAGTGACGGTGGAAACCACGCCTTGGGCGGATTTCCAGACCAAGGCGTTCACGGAATTCAACGCCAAGGGCAGTGCCTATGACCTGATCGTCGGCGACAGCCAGTGGCTGGGGGCGGCGTCTGAGGGTGGCCATTATGTCGATCTGACGCAATTCGTGAAGGACAACCACGTTCTGGACACGATGGCGCCTGCGACGGTGAAATTCTATTCGGAATACCCCGGCAACAGCGGCAAATACTGGTCGATCCCGGCCGAGGGCGACGCGGTGGGCTGGTCTTATCGCAAGGACTGGTTCGAAGACCCGACCGAAATGGCGAATTTCAAGGCCAAGTATGGCTATGACCTTGCCGTGCCGAAGGACTGGAAAGCGTTGCGCGACATCGCGGAATTCTTCTACCGGCCTGATCAAAAGCGCGCAGGCGTCGCGATCTACACCGACAATTCCTATGACGCGATGGCGATGGGCTTCGAGAACGCGCTGTTCTCGTTTGGCGGCGAACTGGGTGACTTTGGCACTTACAAAGTCGATGGCATCGTCAACTCTGAAAAGGCCATCGCCGCGCTGGACGCCTACCGCGAACTGTACAAGTTCACCCCGCCCGGCTGGGCCAAGTCCTTTTTTGTCGAGGACAATCAGGCCATTACCGAAAATCTGGCGGCGATGTCGATGAACTACTTCGCCTTCTTCCCGGCGCTGTTGAACGAGGCGTCGAACCCGAATGCCAAGAACACCGGCTTCTTTGCCAACCCGCCCGGACCCGGTGGCGACCAGTTTGCCGCACTAGGCGGTCAGGGCATCTCGATCGTGTCCTACAGCCAGAACAAGGACGAAGCGTTCAAGTTCCTGCAATGGTTCATCAAGGACGAAACCCAGAAGAAATGGGCCGCTTTGGGGGGCTATACCTGCAACAAGTCCGTGCTGGAAAGCGCAGACTTCCAGAACGCCACACCCTACAACAAGGCGTTCTATGACACGATGTTCAAGGTCAAGGACTTTTGGGCAGTGCCGGAATATGCCGAACTGCTGAGCCAGATGAACACCAGGCTGTACCCGTTGATCGTGGGTGGCGAAGGGTCGTCCAAGGACACGCTGGATGCGTTGGCGGCGGACTGGAAGGCGACGTTTGCCAAGTATGGCCGCGGCGGCTGATACCTTTGGGAGGGGCGGCGGATGACGCCCCTCCACTTTCCCATTCGCGCACAATGAACCCGGAGGCCCGTGTGGCTCAACAAACCTTGGCCCCAACGGCACCGCGTGCGCATGGGATGAGTGATCTGGCGATACGCAATCTGTTCATCATACCAACCATTGTTTTCCTGATCGTTTTCAACATCTTCCCGCTGATTTATTCGCTGGGATATTCGTTCACCGACTTTCGCGCCTCGTCCAATGACCCCGCACATTTCGTGGGACTGGACAATTACCGCACCCTGCTGTCTGACCCCAACATCTGGAGCAATTTTACGATCACGGCGAAATACGTGATCATTTCGGTGACGGGTCAGGTGATTGTCGGCTTTGGCGTGGCGATGCTGCTCAACCGCAACATCCCGTTCAAGGGGCTGCTGACGACGCTGTTGCTGTTGCCAATGATGCTGTCTGCGGCGGTGGTCGGGCTGTTCTGGAAGCTGCTGTATGACCCCAGTTTCGGCATCATCAACTATGCGTTTGGCCTGGGCACATTTGAATGGTTGGCCGATCCCAAGATGGCGCTTTATGCGATTGCGATTGCCGATATCTGGATGTGGTCGCCGTTTGTGATGCTGTTGTCGCTGGCGGGCCTGTCGGCGGTGCCAAAGCACCTGTACGAAGCGGCGGCGATAGACCGGGCGTCCGGCCTGTATGTCTTTTTCCGCATTACGCTGCCATTGGTGGCACCGATCCTGATGATCGCCGTCATTTTTCGAACGATGGAGGCGTTCAAGACCTTTGACCTTGCCTATATCCTTGCCTCGCAGCCGACTACGGAAGTCATCTCGATCCGGCTGTACAAGATGGCGTTCCAGGAGTGGCAGACGGGGCTGTCCTGCGCCTTTGCCTATATCGTGCTGGTCATGGTGCTGGCAATCACCAACATTTATGTCAAATACCTGAACAAAGTGAAGGAACGCTAGAATGGCCGCGGTCCGCACCAAAGGCGAAATGCTGCGCCACCGGCTGTCGATCATCAGCCTGCTGGTGATATTGGCGCTGTTTCTGGCCCCGATCTTCTGGATCACCGCGACGGCGTTCAAGCCGCGCAATCTGGCGACGACGGTGCCGCCCACGGTGTTTTTCCAGCCCGAGTTCAGCCCGTTCGTCAAGCTGATGACCAAGCGCAGCCAGCTGCGGTCAGCCCCCACCGCGGAGGTTTACAACGCCGCCCCATGGTGGGAGCAGACGGTGTTTGACGGCGGTGAAAAGGTGGTGCGGTCTGGCAAGGGCGAGGTGCAATTGTCGGGCTTTCCGAGCCGGTTCCTGAACTCGCTGATCATTGCCATCACGTCGACGGTGCTGGCGGTGGGCATGGGCACGATCACGGCCTATGGATTCTCGCGGTTCAAGGTGGCGGGCGAGGATGACTGGCTGTTCTTCATCCTGTCGACCCGAATGTTGCCACCCGTGGTGGTGGCGATCCCGATGTTCCTGATGTACCGGGTTGTGGGGTTGAACGACACCCATCTGGGGCTGATCATACTATACACTGCGTTCAACCTGTCTTTCTCGGTCTGGCTGATGAAGGGGTTCATCGACGAGATCCCCAAGGAATACGAGGATGCGGCGCTGGTCGATGGCTATACCCGCATGCAGGCGTTCTTTCGCATCGTGCTGCCAGAGGCGGCGACCGGGATCGCGGCAACAGCGGTGTTCTGTTTCATCACGGCGTGGAACGAGTATGCCTTTGCGCTGATCATGACCAACAAACGGGCGCAGACCGCGCCACCGTTCATCCCGTCGCAGGTGGGGTCGGGCCTGCCCGACTGGACCGTGATTGCGGCGGGGACGTTCCTGTTTCTGGTGCCCGTCGCCATCTTCACTTTCCTTCTGCGCAACCACCTGTTGCGCGGCATGAGTTTCGGGGCGATCCGCAAATGAGTTTTCGCGACACCAACCAGCGGGTGCTGATCCCCGTGGCGCAGACCGTGATGATTTTGGGGATCGTGGCGCTGTGCCAGCCCTGGGTCGAGGTGCTGCACCGCTATGGCATGACGCTGACGCTGATCGGGTTGGTCAGTTTCATGATCACCACCAAGATACCTGCCTCCGCGCCGAGGGGCGACGAATGACCCAGATTGAATTGCGCAATGTGAACAAGTTTTTCGGGGCGGTTCAGGTTATCAAAGATGTCAGCCTGACGGTGAATGACCGGGAATTCGTGGTGTTTCTGGGCCAGTCGGGCTGCGGCAAGACCACGACGTTGCGGGCCATTGCCGGGCTGGAGACGGTGGATTCGGGCGAGATTCTGGTAGGCGGCGTGCCGGTGCAGGATACGCGGGCAGAGGATCGGGACATCGCCTTTGTGTTCCAGAGCTTTGCGCTCTATCCGCATCTGACGGTGTACGAGAACATGGCCTTTCCGCTGCGCGCGGTGGGAACGCCCAAGGCAGAGGTTGATGTGACGGTGCGACGGGTGGCGGGCGTCTTGCAGATCAGCGGGTTGCTGAAGCGGCGGCCTTCGGCCCTGTCGGGCGGCGATTTGCAGCGGGTGGCGATTGGGCGGGCGCTGGTGCGCAACCCCAAGGCGATGCTGATGGACGAGCCGATCGGCAGTCTGGACGCCAAGCTGCGCGAGGAAATGCGGGTGGAGTTGAAGCGCCTGCATGTCGAACAGGGCTCGACCACGATCTATGTGACGCATGACCAGATCGAGGCGATGGCGCTGGCCGACCGCATCGTGGTGATGCATGCGGGCGTGTTGCAGCAGGTGGGCACGCCGGAAGAGATTTACACTAACCCGGTGAACCTGTTCGTGGCGCAGTTTGTCGGCAGCCCGGTGATGAATGTTTGCGATGTTGTGGTTGGCGATGGGGTGGTGACGCTGGCGGGCGCGGCAGAGGGGTTTGCGATGCCGCAAGCCTTGACGCAGCAGTTACAAGCCAAGGTGACGCTGGGGATAAGGCCGGAAGCGTTGGAAGTGGTACTGGAGCCAAGCGCGGGTGCCATTGGGGCGGAGGTGCATCTGGTGGAGAGTTTGGGGTCACATGACATTGTGGATCTGCGGATAGGCCAGGCGTTGGTGCGGGCGCGGACCCGGGCCGGGCTGGTTTCAGGACCGGGGTTGCGGGTGTACGTGAAGGCCGATGCCAGCCGCGCCCATTTTTTTGACGAGGCCGGTCAGTCTTTGGGGATCAGGGTCTGATGGCGCATATCGAACTAAAGGGTGTATCGAAAAGTTTTGCCGGGGTTCCGGCGATCCGGGATATCGATCTGGACATCGCGGACGGCGAGTTTTTCGTTTTGCTTGGCGAGACGGGCGCCGGGAAAACCACGACGCTGCGGATGATTGCGGGGCTGGAAAAGCCCACGACCGGGCGGGTGTGGATTGACGGGCAGGACGTGACAGACTGGGGGGCGGCGGCGCGGGATGTGGCGCTGGTCTTGCAGCAATACTCGCTGTACCCGCGCTATACCGTGCGGCAGAATCTGGAATTTCCGCTGCGCTCGCCGATCCGACCCATCGCGGAGGCAGAGATTGCGACACGGATTGCCAAGGTTGCGGCGACGCTCAGGATCGAGCATCTGCTGGACCGCAAGACCGACCGGTTGTCGGGCGGCGAGATGCAGCGGGTGTCGATCGGGCGGGCCATTGTGCGAACCCCCAAGGTGTTCCTGATGGACGAACCCTTGTCGGCGCTGGACGCAAAACTGCGCGAGGCGCTGCGGGGCGAATTGAAAAGCTTGCAGATGGATTTGGGCGAGACGTTTCTGTTCGTCACCCATGACCAGGTTGAGGCCATGTCGATGGGCGACCGGGTCGGCGTCCTGAACAAGGGGGCGCTGGTGCAAGTGGGCAGCCCGCAAGAGATTTACGGCAATCCGGTCAATACCTTTGTTGCAAGGGCTGTGGGGACGCCGGCGATGAATTTGCTGACGGGGGTCTGGGCCGGCGGGCGGGCAGAGTTGGGTGCGATGGTGTTTGATCACCCGGGCGGTCAGGGCGCTGCGGGGCGCGGGCTGGTGTTTGGGGTGCGACCGGAGGATCTGGTGCTGGGCGGGGATGGTGTGGAAGCCGTCGTTACCGACATCGAGAATCACGGGGTTGAAAAGATCATCTCGCTTTCGGCGGGAGGGCAGGCGTTGCGAGCAACGGTGCCGGTCACGGTAAAATTCCTGCGCGGTGACACGGTGCCGGTCGGCTGGCAGGCGGCGCGGGTGGTGGTGTTTGACGCGAAAAGCGGGCAGTCGCTGCGGCACGGCGGGTAAGGTGCGCGACATCACGCGCCTTAGCGGGGGAAGCGTTTGCGATAGTGACCTTCGACGTCGGGGTTGCAGAAATTCTGCGGCAGGTCGCCGTCCAGGATGCGCAGGACTTCGTCGGCAGTAACCTGACCCATGCGCCACATGCTGTCTTGGGTGATGCCGGCGACATGCGGGGTCAGCATGACGTTGGGCAGGGACCAGAGCGGACTGTCGGTTGCCAGCGGCTGGACGTCGAACACGTCCAAGGCGGCGCTGATACGGCCCGATTGCAGGGCGGGGATCAGGGCGGCGGTGTCGATGATGGGGCCCCGCGACACGTTGATCAGGATGGCCCCGGGTTTCAAGCTCGCGATGCGGGCGGCATTCAGGGCGCCCCGGGTGTCGTCGGTCAGGGGCGCACAAAGGACCAGCACATCGGCGGTTGCGACCAGATCGTCGAGGCTCAGAGGCGTCACGTCGGATGGCAGGCTATCGGGGCGGCGGGTGTGGCTTGCGATTTTCACACCAAACCCCTGTGCCATGCGGTGCAAAGCGCGGCCTATGTTGCCAAAACCGAATATCCCGAGCGTGCGGCCGCGCAGATCGCGGTTGTGATCCGAAGTGTTCCGCCCTGCCGTCCAGCCTTGGCTGCGCAGGGTCGCATCCATCACGCGGAACTGGCGCAGCAAGGCTATGGCTGCGAAAATGGCGTGTTCCGCGACGGTGCTGGCGTTGGCACCGGGCACATTGGCGACCAGCACGCCCGCGGCGGTGGCAACCTGCATCGGCACCATGTCGAGGCCAGCGCCGTGGCGGACCGCGGCGCGGAGGTTGCGGGCTTGGGCGAAGTATGCGGGCGGGATGTTGGTGCGGACGATCAACACGTCTGCCGCCAGCCCTTCGGCCATGATCGCAGCGGCCGTGGGGGCAGAGGCCACGCCATATTCTGTCGCGGCAATCAGCCGTGCTGTCACGTCCGGGTGGAGCGGATGGGTGGAAAAAACCCGTCGCATGTCAGGTTTTCTGACCGGAGATCAGCCCCTTCCAGTAGCCTTCGACACCTTGCAGATGGCTGCTCATAAGGGCCTGCGCAAGATTGGCGTCACGGCGTTGCAACGCGTCAAAGATTTGCAAGTGTTCGGCATGGCTGCGTTTTCCGCGTTCAGGGTCAGCGAAATAGATCGGCAGCCGACGTTCGCCCATTGCGTAATAGACCGAACAGACCCGAAAAAACACGGTATTCTGGGTGGCGCGGACAATTTCGAGGTGGAAATCGCGATCCTCTTCGGCCAGCGGTTCACCGGCGGCAAGGCGATGTTCGGAACGCGAGAGAATCTCTGCAAGCCGGGCGAAATTTTCGTCCGTAGCACGGATCGAGGCGAGTTCGGCGGCCTTGATTTCGTGGATTTTCCGCAGCTCGACCGCTTCGTAAATCTGGATCGGATCCAGCGGGAGCCCGGCCTTGGCGAACAGCGCAAGTGCTTCGACCGAGGCGGTGCGCGTGGTCAGGTAGATGCCGCTTTTGGCGCGGCGTTCGACGATGCGCATCGCTTCCAGAATCGCAAGGGTTTCGCGGATCTGGCCGCGGCTGACGCTGAAATGTTCGGCAAGTTCACGCTCTGACGGGGTGCGGCCGCTGTCAGCGGTGGAGGTCGCGTACAGATACGCGGCGAGGTCCGGCAGCAGGTTCTTTTCGGACATCGCTCAAGCGTTCCTGATATGGGCCCTCAACACGGGTTCCGATAGCGAAAATCCAAGGCCCGGTCCATCGGGGATCGAGATCATTCCATCCGCCAGTTGAATCTTGCCTTCGGTCAGATCGTGGATCATCGGATTGGCCCCGCTGGAGTATTCCACGATGAAACTTGCGGGCGATGCGGCGCAGAGGTGCAGTCCGGCAAAGAAGCACGGAGCGCCGGCCCACAGATGCGGCGCAAAGCGCAGGTTGAAGGCGGCTGCGATGGCGGCGATGCGCAGGGATTCGGTGATGCCGCCGCAAAACGCCGGGTCAGGCTGAAAAATGTCGCAGGCGCGCAGGGTTGCGAGGTCGCGGAAATCAAACCGGGTGCATTCGGATTCGCCGGCGGCGATGGGAATGTTGGTGGCGGCGCGAACTTCGGCCATGCCTTGCTTGTCGTCGCCGATGACCGGCTCTTCAAACCACGCCAGGTCGCAATCCCGGACAAGGTAGGCAAAGCGTTTGGCCTCTGCGACGGTATAGGTGCCATGCGCGTCGACGGCGATTTCGATGTCGGGGCCAAGGGCGGCGCGGGCGGCTTTGACCCGTTCGGCGCTGGTGTGGACGTTGGCATCCATCGAGCCTATGCGCATCTTGACGGATTTGAAGCCACCCTGGTCGATGTAGCCTTGCAGCTGTGCGCCGATTTCGGCCGCGTTGGCCCAGCCGCCCGAGGCATAGGCAGGCAGGCGGTCGGCCATGCGGCCACCGATCAGTTGCCACACGGGCTGGTTCAGGTGCTTGCCCAGAATGTCCCAAAGCGCGATATCGACGGCGGAAATTGCGGCGATTGTCAGCCCGCGCCGGGCCAGTGCGGGCATGGCATGACCAGAGGTCGCGGCCTTTGCGGCGCGGACCCCGTTGTACAGCATCTCCCAGATCGCGGTAATGTCGCCGGGGTTGCGGCCGATCAGTTTGGGGGCCACTTCGACATTCAGCAAATGGACCAACGCGGCATATTCGCCAGCGGACCCGGCCGCATTCTTGCCCTCGCCCCAGCCGACCAGACCGTCATCGGTTTCGATCCGCAGGATCGCCGCGTCAAACGTGGTCAGCGTGCCAAAATCGCTGCGGTGCTGACGCGCCGTTTCGATCGGAATGCTGACCCACCATGCCTGAACGCTGACGATCTTCATGGGCTGCTACTTTATCAGCGGCAGGATGGTTTCGGCTGTGATCCGCATCTGGCTGTCGTAGAAGTCTTCGGTCAGAAGGCTGGAACCGTGGTCCTGGATGAACTTGAGCTGTTCGGGCGAAATGTCGACCGGGTTGCGTTCGACCATGTCAGGATACATCGCGGCAGGGGTGCGGTCGACGGGTGCCACGAATTCGTTGGTCAGCGCCCCGTCATAGCCGATTTCGCGCAGGGTTGCGATGATCTTGGCCCATTCCAGATGACCCAGACCAGCGGCAAAGCGGTTGTTGTCGGCGATGTGGAAATCGAAAAGACGCTTGCCCGCAGAGCGGATGGCGTCATGGATGTTCGATTCCTCCATGTTCAGGTGATACGCGTCGAGGCAGACGCCGCAATCCGGGTGGACGGCGTCGGCCAGCGCCAGCGCCTGGGCGGCGCGGTTGAAGAAATAAGTTTCGAAACGGTTCAGCGGCTCGATTGCGACTTTGACGCCGACCTTCTGGGCATGCGCAAAGCATTCCTTGGTGGCATCTACGACCCATTTCCATTCCTCGGCCTCGGTGCCATCGGGCACAACCTTGCCGACGGTCGCGGGCACCAGCGTGATGATCTGGCCTTCCAGTTCCGACACCATCGTCAGCACCGATTTCACATAGTCGACCGACCGCGCCCGCTGACCTTCATCACGCGCGGCGAGGTTGCGTTGGCCCAGCGTCAGCGTCACGGCACCCCAGCAGCGGATGCCATGCTCTTTCAGCAGCGCGCGGGTTTCCTTGACCGGATACTGCGTTGGCTCCCCCGAGATTTCGATGCTCTCATAGCCGTATTTCTTGATCCGGCGCAGCGTGACCGCCAAGGGCTCTGCCCGCATCCAGTTGTGTGTTGAAAGGTGCATTCGTTCCTCCTAAGCGGCGAGTCCGATCGGTCACGATAGATAAACGGAGGCGATTGTCCGTTTATCTGGTTAGACCAGTTATCCTGATTCCAAGACCTATCTCAGCAAGGTCATTTTCGCAAGCCAGATGCGCCGTGGGTAAATTCGCCGTTATTTCCTTGCAATTTCGGCATTTTGCCGCGAGTCTCCGAGCGACGCAGCGTTGCGCGAGGGGAATGGCAGGGACATTTGGTCTGACCAACACGGGGCGTGTCAGGTGGCGAGGGCTGCGCATCGGAAACGCAGTGAGCAAGTGATCGAGGGCAAAGACCCATTGCCCGGCGCCCTGGCTGGCTTAGCCAACATCATCAAAGCTGGCGTAATTGGCGCGGTACAGTCCGGCATACAGCCCTGCCTCGCGCAGCAATTCGGCATGGGTGCCGCTTTCGACCAGCCGCCCGGCTTGCAGCACCATGATCTTGTCGGCATGGCGGACCGTCGCCAGGCGGTGGGCAATGACCAGACCCGTGCGGCCCCTGAGCAGGATCGCCAATGCGCGCTGGATCACCTGTTCGGTGGCGCTGTCGATGCTGGCCGTGGCCTCGTCCAGCACCAGAATACGGGCATCTGCCACCAGCGCCCGGGCGAAGCTGAGCAGTTGGCGCTGCCCGGTGGACAGGCTGCCGCCCCGTTCGCCCAGCATGGTGTCATAACCCTGCGGCAAGGCGCGGATGAACGGATCGGCCCCAAGTGCCGTGGCGGCGGCGATGATGTCGTCGCGGCTGGCGCTGTCCTTGTTGTAGCGGATGTTGTCCAGAATGGTGCCGGTGAACAGGAACGGTTCTTGCAGGACCATCGCGATCTGACGGCCCAAGGAGGCTTGCGTGACCTGCCGCACATCGTGGCCGCCGACCAGAACCGCGCCTTCGGTCACGTCGTAGAACCGATGGATCAGCGCCATCGCACTGGATTTGCCCGACCCTGTGGGCCCGACCAGCGCGACGGTTTGCCCCGGCTCTACCCGAAAGGAAATGTCCTGGAGGACCAGTTGGTTCGGTTCATAGCCGAAACTCACCTGCCGGAATTCGACAGAGCCGTCGGTTTCAGGCAAATCCACCGCGCCGGGCTGATCCTGGATCGAGATTGCGACGTCCAGCACTTCGATCAGCCGCTGACCAGAGGCCATGGCGCGCTGCATCACCGAATACTGGATGGTGAGGGACCGGATCGGATCAAAAAACCGCTGGATGTAGAACAGGAAGGCGACCATGACGCCCACATCCAGACGGTGATCCAGCACCATCGAGCCGCCCAGCACCACGACAAGCGACATGGCAAGGCCGGTCAGCGTATCGACCACCGGCACCAGAATCTGGGCCAGTTTGGCGGCCCACAGATGCGTTGCAAGATTGGCCTGCACCTTTGCGTCATAGAGTTGCGCGTTCAGGGTTTCGCGCCCCATCGCCTGCACGGTGCGCACGGCGTGGATGCCTTCGGCCAAGGCGCCATTGACGGCCGAATTCGTCTCATGTGCCTTGATGAAGGCGTCGCGCGCCATGGGCAGCCAGAAAATCCGCACCACGAACAGCACCGGCAAGACCGAGAGTGTGATCAGACCCAGCCCGGGGTCCAGATACAGCATCAGGGTGATGATGCCGAACAGCAGCACGATGTCACCGACCGAAAGGACGGAGGTTTCCAGAAACTCTTGCATAGAGCCGACATCACCTTGCAGGCGCGACATCAGGCGGCCCACTTCGGTCTTGTCCATGAACGACAGCGACACCCGTTGCAGATGGGCGAACATGGCGCGGCGGATGTCAAACAGGACGTTTTCGGCGGCCTTGCCGACCACGGTTTCCTGCACATGGCTGGCGACAAAGTTCAGGGCGATGACGATGCCGAAGGCGACAAGGGACTGATACAAGACCGGCATTCCGGCCGGTCCCACCATGACGCCCTTGTCGATGGCGCGGCGGATGATCATCGGAATGGCCAGCTGTGTCACGGTAAAGACCAGCACCGCCACGACGGAAATCACGAATTGCCGGCGGTAGGGCCGCACGAAGGCACCGATCCGCCGGATGATCTGGGGATCGAACACCCGCCCGAACATCTCTTCCTCAATCCGGTGCGAGCCTACGACGGCCCGCAAGGTCGGGGCACCCGGCGCGGATTCGCGGTCGGACTGGTAGTCTTGTTCCACGGCGGTCTGGTCGATCATTGCGCCGCCTCGCGATCCGAGCCGTGGGTTTGCAGGTCATACAAGGCCCGGTAGCGGCCCCTCAAGGCCAGCAGCTCGGCGTGGGTGCCCTGTTCGATCACATGGCCCTTGTCCAGAAACAGGATGCGGTCGGCATGCAGCAGCGAATTCAGACGATGCGCCACGATCAGCGTGACCCGGTCCGCCGCACCCTTTTGCAGCGCGGTGCGGATGCGCGCCTCGGTGTTCGCATCGACCGCTGCGGTGCTGTCGTCGAATACCAGAACGGCCGGATTGGGCATCAAGGACCGGGCGATTGCCACCCGCTGTTTTTGCCCGCCGGACAACGAGGCACCACGCTCGCCGACGATCGTGCGATAGGTGCGCGACAGACCGGAGATATGGGCGTGGATTTGCGCGTGTTGCGAAGCTTGCTCGATCTGGTCCGGCGCGGCCCAGGGGTCAGCGTAGGCGATGTTGTTTTCCAGCGTCGTGGTGAACAGGAACACATCTTGCGCCACCACCGACACGGCATTGCGAAGGCTGGCAAGGGTAACGCCGCGAATGTCCTGCCCGTCCAGCGTGATCCGCCCGCCGGTCACGTCGTAAAACCGCGGGATCAGGTGTGACAAGGTGGATTTGCCGCTGCCCGGTGGGCCGATCAGGCCGATGGTCTGGCCGCGCGCTGCGGTGAAGCTGAGGTTCGAGATCACCTTGGTGGCGGGGGCCGAGGGATAGGCGAAATCGACATTCTCGAACCGCAGCACACCGTCGGTCAGGGTCAGAACTTTGGCATCCGGTGCATCGGCGATGGCGGGGTCAAGGTCCAGAAACGCAAAGACCCGCGCCCCGCATGTCGAGGTTCTGGCGAAGGAATTGACCAGCAGTCCCAACTGGCGCACCGGCATTTGCAGGATCGTCATGAAGGTCAGAAACGCGGTCAGCGTGCCGACCGACATCTGCCCTGCCATCACCTTGGCGCCGCCGACCCACAGCACCAGCCCCATCGCCACCAGAAACGACAGCGTCATGATCCCGGTCGAGCGCACCCGGATATCCACCCGCTCATGCGCCAGATCGAGCGCTGAGTCCGAAGCTTTGTCGAACTTTTCCTGCTCATGCGCCCCGGCATAGAAAGCCCGCACCACGCGGATACCGCCCAGATTTTCCTCCATCACGCGGCTAAGCACCGACATGCGGTCTTGCAGGTCGCGCCATGTCAGCCGCAGCCGCAATTGCGCGATGGACGAGGACCAGCCGACGATGGGCACGAAACTGAGGGACATCAGACCCAGCACGGGGTCGATGCGCAGCAGCATCACGCCGCCAAAGCCGATGAGGATGGTCAGAAGGACAAGCCGGTTGAGGCCGGTCGAGAAGTACTGGCGCGCACCGTCCACGTCCAACAGGCCCAGGGTGATCAAGTCGCCGGAATGGACGGAATCGTGGAAACCATAGCTTAACCGCTGCACCTGTTCGTAAAACCGCAGCCGCAGTTCAACGCCCGAGTGATGGTTCACCGCCTCGCTGAAATAGTTCTGGAAAGTGGTGAACACGCCGCGCAGCGCCGACACGATCAGCACAAGGACGGCAGTGGCCATCAGCGCCGATTTGGCCGCAGCAGGGTCACTCGCAAAAAGCTGCGTCTGGTCAATCGCCCGACCCAAGAGGCGCGGGATGATCAGCTGCATGGTGGCGGAAAACAGGGTGGCGACCAGCGCGAATGTCACCTGCCACGGCGTCAGCCAGGCGATCCGCGTCATGCGCCACAACGTGATCAGCCCCGCCCGCCAGCTTTTGGCGTCGTCGATGGCCATGACCTCTAACGGGCGGCGGATCGGGAAGTTCGGCGGAGTCACGGCAAATCTGCTTGGTCAGGATTGGTGAGATGAATCGCGGATCGGATGCGTTACGTAACGCCAATTCGGGGGGAGGTTCCAGCGGATAGGGCGGGTTATGCTAATAATCTTTATCAGAATATGCCCGATCTGAATGTGGGGATCCTGGTCCGTCAGCGCCAGCGCTTGAACCCCGCGCCGGATGGGGCGTAACCTTGCGGCTGCAACCGTTCGGGAAAGGTGCTGCGATGTGCAGGGACTGCAATTATACGATCCACGGGGCGCAGCACCATTTTGGCTGGGACAATGCGCTGCCGCCGGCAGAACGGGTGGAGCCGGGGTCAACGATCCTGTTCCATTGCCTTGACTCGTCGGCGGGCCAGTTCAGCCCAGCCTCCACGGTTGCCGATGTCGGCACACTGGATTTCGGCAAGGTCAATCCGGTCAGCGGCCCGATCTATGTGGCGGGGGCCGAACCCGGTGACGCCCTGAAAATCACGATCGACAGTTTTGCGCCGTCAGGCTGGGGCTGGACCGCGAACATTCCGGGCTTTGGTCTGCTGGCGGACCAATTCCAAGACCCGGCATTGGCCTTGTGGAAATATGATCCGGCAAGTCTTGCCCCTGCCCTGTTCGGTGCCCATGCCCGCGTGCCGCTGAAACCCTTTGCCGGGACGATTGGCAACGCGCCTGCCGAGAAGGGCCTGCATTCTGTCGTTCCGCCGCGCCGGGTTGGCGGCAATCTGGATATCCGCGATCTGGCGGCGGGCACCACGCTGTATCTGCCGGTCGAGGTGGCGGGGGCCTTGTTCAGCGTGGGTGACACGCATGCCGCACAAGGCGATGGCGAGGTCTGCGGGACGGCGATTGAAAGCCCGATGGATGTGGTGCTGACGCTGGATCTGGTGAAGGGGGCAAACCTGAAAACGCCGCGCTTCACCACGCCCGGGCCGGTGACGCGCCATCTGGACGCCAAAGGATACGAAGTCACGACCGGCATTGGCCCTGACCTGTTCAGCGGGGCGCGGGATGCGGTGTCGGGCATGATCGACCTGTTGTGCGCCACGCGTGGGCTGTCGGCGGTGGACGCCTATATGCTGGTCTCGACCTGTGGGGATCTGCGGATTTCGGAAATCGTCGACATGCCAAACTGGGTGGTCAGCTTTTATTTCCCGCGCTGCGTGTTTGAATAGGGTGGCGGTGACACAATGCTGCACAATGTTCAGGCTTGGCCCGGTGGATCAAGCGACTGTGGTCGGTGGCTGGCGTCACGTCAGCTTGACTCAAACTATTTCAGGGTTAAAGTTTCTTCTGCAAGCCGTTCTGCCCGAAAACTTGGCAGCTGCAACAAGATGGGCCCAAGCTGTCGATCAAAGGCTATGCAAGCTGCAGGGATGAACAGGGGTCGGCGATGAATTTAGCGACGAAAATGGTCGAGGGGCGCGCCCCGTTCGGGCCATATGAAACGTGGTACCGGGTGACGGGCGATCTGAAGTCCGGCAAGGCACCGATCTTCCTGCTGCACGGCGGGCCGGGTGTCGCCCATAACTATATCGACAGCTACAAGCTGCTGGCAGAGGACGGGCGGGCGGTCATCCATTACGACCAGATCGGCTGCGGACTATCCACCCATCTGCCGGACAAGACCGGCGCGTTCTGGACACCGCAGTTGTTTGTGGACGAGTTGGAAAACTTGATCGATCACCTGGGCCAAAGGGCGGGTTTTCACGTTTTGGGGCAAAGCTGGGGCGGGATGCTGGGTGCGGAATACGGGGTGCGGCGGCCACAGGGCCTGAAAAGCCTGACCATCGCCAATTCGCCCGCGTCACTGGCAACCTGGAGTCGCGAAGCGATGCGCCAGCGCAAAGACATGCCGCAGGACATTCAGGATGCGCTGAACACGCATGAAGCCAGCGGGGATTATGACGACCCGGCATATAAAGCGGCAACCGACTGGGTTTATGCCCGTCACGTCTGCCGGGTCGTGCCAAATCCGCCCGAAGTGGCTGCGAGTTTTGCGCAGATGGCCCTTGATCCCACAGTCTACCACACGATGAACGGGCCGAATGAGTTCTTTGTCGTCGGCACGCTGAAAAACTGGGATATTACGCCTGAACTGCACAAGATCAATGTGCCGACGCTGATCATCTCGGGCCGCCATGACGAAGCGACGCCGACCTGTGTGCAGCCCTACAAGGACCATATCAAAGGGTCAAAATGGGTGATCTTTGAAGACAGCAGCCACATGCCTCATGTCGAGGAAAAGGCGCTGTGCATGGCGACTGTCGGGGCTTTTCTGGACGAAAACGACTAACCAAAAAAACCAAACCAACCGGGAGACTGAAATGAAGCAATTTTTGATGGCCACGGCTGCGGTCGGTCTGCTGGCTGGCACGCTGGCGCCGGCCAATGCGGAATATCTGCCCGAACATCGCGGCGGCACGATGCGTCTGGTGGCACGGTCTGCCGCCGGCACCATAGATCCGCAAATCAACTACACGTTGCAATACTGGCAGATCTATCAGAATCTGTATAGCGGGCTTTTGGCCTTCAAAAAGGCGCCGGGTGAGGCGGGGTTCAGCAAGGTGCCCAACCTTGCAGAGGCGATGCCCGAAGTCAGCAATGACGGCAAAACCTATACGTTCAAGCTGCGCAAGGGTATCAAGTTTTCCAACGGCCAGGACCTGACCACCAAGGACGTTGTCGCCTCGTTCCAGCGTATTTTCAAAGTGTCCAGCCCGACCGCCGGCGGCTTTTATTCCGTCATTGTCGGTGCGGACAAATGCCTGAAGGATGCTGCAACCTGCACGCTGGAAGGCGGCGTTGTGGGGAATGAGGCTGCGGGCACCGTCACCATCAACCTGAACGCGCCGGACGCCGAGTTCTTTGACAAGATCGCCCTGCCCCATGCCGCGATCCTGCCGGCCGACACACCGACCCAGGATGTGGGGTCCAGCCCGATCCCCGGCACCGGTCCGTATTACATTTCGGCCTATGACCCCAACAAGGGCATGACGATGAGCCGCAATCCCAACTTCAAAGTCTGGAGCGAGGAGGCACAGCCGGATGGCTATCCGGACGTCGTGCAATACGACTTTGGGCTGACGGACGAAGCGGAAGTGACCGCCGTGCAGAATGGCGAGGCGGACTGGATGTTCGATCAGCCGCCGACCGACCGTCTGGGCGAGATCGGCACGAAATATGCCGATCAGGTGTTTTTGAACACGCTTACCGCGTGGTGGTATGCGCCGATGAACGTGAACCTGCCGCCCTTTGACAATCTGAAGGCGCGTCAGGCCGTCAACTATGCGCTGGACCGCAATGCCTTGGTCAACCTGTTTGGCGGCCCGGTTCTGGCCAGCCCGATCTGTCAGGTTCTGCCGCCGGGATTCCCCGGCCATGTCGACTATTGCCCTTATAGCAAGGATCCGGGTGCCAAATGGTCGGCCCCTGATCTGGAGAAAGCCAAGCAACTGGTCGAGGAATCGGGCACCAAGGGCCAGAAAGTGACGATCATTGCCGAAGATACCGCGGTGTCCAAGGCCATCGGCACCTACATGCAGTCCGTGCTGACCGATATTGGCTATGATGCGCAGGTCAAGCCGATCTCGCCGAATATCCAGTTCACCTATATCCAGAACACCAACAACAAGGTCCAGATCTCGATCAGCCAATGGTATCAGGACTATCCGGCGGCGTCGGACTTTCTGAACATCCTGTTCGGTTGTTCGTCGTTCACCCCGGGTTCGGACAGCTCGATCAACATCTCGGGTTTCTGTGACAAGGACATCGACGCCAAGATGAAAGCGGCGCTGGCCTTGGGCGTGACCGACCCCGAGGCCGCCAACAAGATGTGGGCGGAAATCGACCGCGCCGTGGTGGACCTGGCGCCGATCGCGGCCTTGTTTACCCCAAGGCACGTGGACTTTACCTCCAAGCGGGTCGGGAATTTCCAGTTCAACTCGCAGTTCTACTGGATGATCACGCAGTCCTGGGTTCAATGACCGGTCCAGACGCATGACCGCTGCGGGCCCAACCGTCCCTGCAACCAGCCGTGGCCCCTGGGCCACGGCGCTGAACCGGCTGGCACATGATCGCACCGCGCTGGTGGCGCTGGCGGTGTTTGTTCTGGTGGTAATCGCTTGCCTGCTGGCCCCGGTTTACGCCTGGTGGGCCGGGGTGGAGCCGTTCAAATCGACGCTCGACGCCGTTCTAACCATTGACGGCGTGCAACAGCCGGTGATGGAGCTGCCGACGACCGGCCTTGCTTTGGGCTATACTCCGATCGGTCCAACCTGGCGGCCCGGCAACTATTTTCTGGGCGCCGACAATCAAGGCCGCGATGTGATGGCACGGCTGCTGTATGGCGGGCTGAATTCGATCATCATCGCGGGAACGGCGACTGGGTTCACGCTGATCTTCGCCACATTGTTCGGGCTGCTGGCGGGCTTTTTTGGTGGCGTTATCGACATGATCCTGTCGCGCATCCTGGATGTGCTATGGGCTTTTCCGGTCTATCTGCTGGCCATCTCGCTTTCGATCGTGCTGATCACACAAGGTCTTTCCATCGGGCCGTTCGTTATCGATTCAGGGTCGTTGTGGCTGCCGATCTTCATCATAGGCGTAATCTATATCCCCTATATTGCGCGGCCGGTCCGGGGTCAGGTCATGGCGCTGCGCAACAGCGATTTCGTGATGGCCGCCATTGGATTGGGTGCGCCGAGTCACCGCATTTTGTGGAAAGACATCCTGCCCAACATCTCTACCACGCTGATCGTCTTCGTGCCGATCATGATGGCGCTGAACATGCTGACGGAAAGTGCGCTGTCCTTTCTGTCAATCGGCGTGCAGCCGCCGGACGCAAGCTGGGGTACGATCATTCAGGATGGTCAGGGATTGCTCTATACCCGCCCCGCCGTCGCCCTGGCCCCCGGCTTCATGATCGTGATTTCGGTCCTGTCTCTGAATGTCTTTGGGGATGGCTTGCGCGACGCGCTGGACCCGAAGTCCAAGATCAAACTGGGGCGCGCCTGATGACCTATGCCGTGCTGCAACGTCTGGGGCAGATGATTTTTGTCATGGTCGGCATTTCGATGCTGGTGTTCCTGATCTTTTTCGGGACACCCGGCGTGGACCCTGCGGCGCGGATTGCGGGGCGCAATGCCTCGCCAGAGGTACTGCAGGCGGTGCGGATCAGCTTTGGCTTTGATCAGCCATTTTACGTGCAATACCTGACCATGATGAAGAAAATCTTCGTCACCGGCGATCTGACATCCTTCGTCAACCGCGGCTGGAAAGTTGTGCCCGCCGTGCTGGACACCGTCCCGGTCACGCTGTCCTTGGTGATCGGTGCCGCCATATTGTGGATCATCTTCAGCCTGATCATCGGTGTGCTGGCCGCCGCCTACCGCGACACCTGGGTTGACAAGGTGCTGATGATCGCCGGCCTGATCGGGATTTCGATGCCGGTCTATTGGCTGGGCGAGGTCATGAACCTGGTCACCCAGAGCCGGTTTCACGATACCTGGCTGTTTTCCTGGGTGCCGCCGCTGGGATACAAGAACCTGATGGATGATCCGAAGGGCTGGTTCCTGACGCTGATCATCCCCTGGATCACGCTGTCGATCCTGTACATCGGCCTTTATGGCCGCGTCCTGCGCGCCGCGATCACCGAGGCGCTGCAAGAGGATTACATCCGCACCGCCCGCGCCAAGGGGCTGTCAGAGACCCGCATTCTGCTGCGCCATGCCCTGCGCACCTCGCTGATCGGGTTCGTGACGTTGTTCGGGCTGGATTTTGGGGCACTGGTCGGCGGATCGGCTTTGTTGACCGAGGTGGTGTTCGGCCTTCAGGGCGTCGGCAAGCTGACCTTCGACGCGCTGCAAAACCTTGACCTGCCGGTGATCATGACGACCGTCCTTTATGCCAGCTTTTTCGTCGTCCTGGCCAATGCCGTGGTCGATGTCGTCTACATCATCCTTGATCCGCGCGTGCGCGCCCCATGATCCTGCAAGTCCGCGACCTGCGTGTGACCTTTCGCACCGAACAAGGCATGGTCCGTGCCATCGACGGGGTGTCTTTTGATGTCGAAGAAGGCGAAGTCCTGGGGCTGGTAGGCGAGTCCGGTTCGGGCAAGACCGTCACCTTGCTGGCCGTGATGGGTCTGATCACCGATCCAAACTGCGTCATCACCGGGTCGATCAAGTACCGCGGCCGCGAACTGGTCGGCCTGCCTTCGCGTGAGATGCGCAAGCTGCGGGGCCGCGAGATTGCGATGATCTTTCAAGACCCGATGACGGCGCTGACCCCGGTGTACACCATCGGCTGGCAGATATCGGAACAGATCCTGGCCCATCAGAAGGTCAGCAAACGACAGGCCTGGACCCAGGCCATAGATCTTTTGACCGAGGTTGGAATTCCAAAGCCAGAGGAAGCGGTGCACCGCTATCCGCATCAGTTGTCAGGCGGGATGCGCCAACGCGCCGTAATTGCGATGGCCCTGACCTGCAACCCGGCGCTTTTGGTGGCGGATGAGCCAACGACCGCGCTGGACGTGACCGTGCAGGCGCAGATTCTGGACCTGTTGCGCAGTCTTCAGCAAAAGCACGGCTCCTCCATCATCTTCATTACCCACGATCTGGGCGTCATGGCCGATCTCGCCGACCGCATCATGGTGATGTATGCTGGGCGGATCGTGGAGCGGTCGACCAATGCGGGCATCTTTACCGAACCGCGGCATCCGTATACTCAGGCGCTGCTCGACTCTATTCCGCCGATGGAAGGGGCGCGGCCCAACCGGTTGAAGACGATTTCGGGTGCGCCGCCCTCGCTTTTGAACCTGCCGCAGGGCTGCGCCTTCGGTCCGCGCTGTCCCTACAAGTTCGATGCCTGTGCCGCCAAACCGCCGCTGGGCGCCGAAGCCCACGCCACCGCCTGTTTTCTGGAAAGCGCCCAATGAGCGCGTTGTATGACATCACCAATGTCTCGAAACGCTTTCGCGTTGGCACGCGGTTTTCAAAGCAGGGCGTGCGCACGGTACATGCCGTGGACGGGGTGTCGCTGTCGATTGCGCCCGGCGAAACGCTGGGGCTGGTGGGCGAGTCCGGTTGTGGCAAAAGCACCCTCGCCCGCTGCCTGTCACGACTGTACGAGATATCAGAGGGTAAGCTGGTGTTCGACGGCACCGACATCTCTACCCTGTCGACCCGCGACATGCGCCCCTTGCGGCGCAAGATCCAGATGGTGTTCCAAGACCCTTATGCCTCGTTGAACCCGCGGCGCCGGGTGCATGATTTGATTGCGGAGCCCCTGCGCATTCATTTGAAACTGACTGCCAAAGAGGTCAACGACCGCGTCGCGGGCCTGTTGGAGCAGGTTGGGTTGCTGCCGGACCACGCCCAACGCTATCCGCATGAATTTTCGGGCGGGCAGCGCCAGCGCATCGGCATCGCCCGTGCTATCGCGTTGGAGCCGAAGCTGGTGATCCTGGATGAACCGGTATCGGCGCTGGATGTGTCGGTGCAGGCCCAGATCGTGAACCTGCTTGCAGACCTGCAAGAGCGGCTGAAGCTGACCTACGTTTTTGTCGCCCATGATCTGAGCGTGGTGCGGCAGGTGTCGACCCGGATTGCGGTGATGTATCTGGGTTCGATTGTGGAAATCGGGCAGGCCGAGGCGATTTTCGACGCGCCGCAGCACCCTTACACGCAGGCGCTGATCTCTGCCGTGCCCAACGCCCACAACGCGACGGGCACCCGCAAGCGGATCATTCTGACCGGTGATGTGCCCAGCCCGATTGCACCGCCCAGCGGCTGTCGTTTCCACCCGCGCTGTCCGGTGGCGCAGGACCGCTGCCGCACCGAACGGCCCCTGCTGATCCCCGGCCAGAACAGCCGCGCCGTGGCCTGTCATTTCCCGATTGGCTGATCCAAACGCTTGTCGCCTCCTGTCGGGCGCTTTGCGCTTGCAGCCCGCGAGGGTAAAGAACGGCCGCGGGCCTAGTCTGACAGGTCGAGATATACGCCGTTCGACCAGCCGAACCCGTCCTGCAAGGCATATTCGCCACCACCGCTGGCAGCCAGAGGGTCGAGCATGTTGTATTTCTCGACAAACTTGCCGGTTGCCCGAAACACCGTTTCGCAACTGGCCAGCCAGCGGGTCCGCAAGACCTCTGCCAGATCGTGCAGCCCGTAACGCCGCAAGCCCTGCACCGCGATCCATTGCAGCGGGGCCCAGCCATTCGGGCTGTCCCATTGCTGACCGCATGCAACATCGGTGGTCAGCAAACCGCCCGGCTTCAACAGGTGGGCTTGCATCCACGCCGCCGCCCGTTCGGCCTGTTGCTGGGTGGCCGCACCGGCGTAAAGCGGAAACATCCCGGCGGCGGTGGTGATGGGGATCAGGCTGCAATCCTGAATCAGGACGTCAAAGAAGTAACCTCGGCTTTCGTCAAAAAACCGCTCTGAAATCGCCGCCCGTCGCGCGGCCGCAGCGGCCAGGTAGCCCGGCGCCAGGTCCGTATCGGCCGTCGCCTCCGCCAAAATCTCTTCGTAGCGCAGCAGCAGGCAATTCAGGTCCACTGGCCAGATCTGGGTCGTGCGGATCGTGCCCAGATCCATCGGGTCCACCAGCCAGCGTGACGAGAAATCCCATCCGCTTTCACAGGCCGCCCGCAGATTCCGGTAAAACTGCGGGTGGGACTGCGCATGATCGGCCCATTCCAGATCGGTGCCATACATCTCGATCCGCGGCGTATTCGCGGCATCCCAGTACCGGCCCAGACCGGCCGCATTGTGTTCGGTCGCCATGAAATAGCGATACTCCGCCTGCATCGCGGGCAGGTAAGTGGCATAGACGCCCGCCAGATCGCCGATGGCCAGGCCATAATCCTGCACCATCGCCGCGAAGAATGGCGGCTGCGACCGGGTCAGGAAATACGATCGGAAGCCGTTGGGGATATGACCAATCTCGGCGATGGCATAAGCGAAATTGTCCAGCATGTTGCGGACCAGGTCAAACTGCTGCGATTTCAACAGACCGAGTTGGGTGAAATAGCTGTCCCAGTAATAGGCCTCCTGAAAGCGCCCGCCCACCACGACGTAGGGATGGGGCAGCGCAAACCGGGTTGAGCGTTCGGTCTGGTCATCGGCGGGCTTGGTCAATTGAGGCCACAACGCCGCGATATGGTCCTTGGCGGAATGAGCCGGATTGGTGCGGTATCCGTCATCAGAGCTGCCAACGGGCTGGAAGAACCGATCATAAAACCCGCGCAGGTCGTTGACGCCGCGCCGCTTTGCCGCAGCGTAAGCGCGCAGAATTTCATCGGCCGGGGCCAGCAGAATGGAATCCGATATCGCCTTTTCATCCGGCCAGAGGCCCGAACGATGCAGGTCCACGAACAGGCCTTTCAGCGTATGATCCAGATATTCCATCGCCGCCTCGTTGCCTGTCGGGGGTCGGGTTCAGCCCTGCCGCCATGTAAGCCATGCCGAATAGGCGCAACAAGCGCCACTTAAAGCGGTTTGGAAGAATTCTGAACCTTCTTTTGGTTCGGCGGGAGTTATGGCGCGGCACCCGCGACAGCCACCGCCGTGCGGCAGTCAGTCGCCGTCTGCCGCATTGAACCCTACGGCCACGTCCAGTACGGGGCCAAGTTCCTTGACGGCCGTGTCATGCAGCGCGGTCACGGATTGCTGCAAAATCTCTACCTTCAAGCGGTCCGCCGGCGTAACAACGCCGGCCAGCACGGGATCGTTCAGTTTGGTCGACAGGGTGAGTGCCCGATCAAAGGCCGCCATCGTCAGGGGGGCATCCGGGGTCAGGCTGAAAGCCATTGCCTTCATCGCTTGCAGCGACAGCCGAATATTGGTCAGGCTGCGCCCCGATGCCCGCGCTTCGGCGCGTTCGGGGCGTGGTTTGTCAAAGGTTCCCAAAGGGCGGCCCAGCCGTTGATCGCGCAGAAACTCTATCCCGGTGATCAGTTGAGTGAACAAGGCCTGCCGCACCTCTGCCTGCGTGAGAAAGGTGGTATTGCCCGGCTCCCCGGCGGTCAGCACGATGTCGGCATAGCCGTCCAGCCAGGCTTTCTGCACCTCTGACGCCATCCGGGCCAGGTCGGCGGCGGTGGCGCGGATCAAAGGGCATGGCTCAGCGGGCAACGGCTCTGCCGGATAGAGCAGCCGCTCCAGACCGATCAGGCCGCGTGCTGCCACGGACTGTTCGGCGAAGTGTTCGGGGGTCAAGGCTGCGGCGTCACCCATCAAGATCCCGCGCTGCGCCTTGGCGCCCAAGCCTTTGGGATCAGGCCAGAATTCGATGGCCAGCGCATCGCCGTTCGCCGCGATCGGGCCGAATTGCACATGCTGCACAGCCACCCAGGCATCAAACGCCAGATTGAACCCAGGCTGCAACGTCACGGGATCGCAGCTTTGCGCCGCCGCATCCGCCAGCGCCTTGGTGGCGGACGCAAAACTGGCATAGCCCGGAAGGATATGATTTTTCACGGTTTCCGGGAAATCGGCCATGGCTGGCGAGGCGAGCGCGAGGGTCAGGAACAGGCTGCGCAGCATGTCAAAGGCTTTCCAAAAAGGCGATCAACGCATCGCGGTCGGCGGTTTGCAGACGTGTGACGTGGTCGCGCGCGGACTGCGCCTCGCCACCGTGCCACAGGATCGCTTCCAGCAGGTTTCGGGCACGGCCATCGTGCAAAAACTCGCTGTGGCCGGACACTTGGCGGGTCAGCCCGATGCCCCACAGCGGAGGGGTTTTCCACTCGCTGCCCGACGCGCGGGCTTCGGGGCGGTTGTCGGCCAGACCCGGCCCCATGTCATGCAGCAACAGGTCGGTATAGGGCCAGATCAGCTGGAAGCTTTGCTCGGGCTGGTCCTTCAGCCGGTTGGTCACGAATTTCGGCGTATGGCACGCCGGGCATCCGCTGTCGTAGAACACCGCTTTGCCGCGCAGCACGACCGGGTCCGCCAGATTGCGGCGTTCCGGCACGCCAAGGTTGCGCGCATAGAACGTCACCAGATCAAGGCTTTGGCGGTCCACTTCCAGCCCGTCCCGGATATCCGGCTCTTGCCCGGCTGGCGCTGTGCGGCAATCGGGCTGTGCCACCGAGCAATCGCCCGACGGATCCGGATGCAGCGGCGTTGACAGCCCCATATCCCCGGAAAATGCCCCGGCCGATTGTTCCTTGATTGTGGGCGCGCCGCCTTTGAGGCCAAACCGACCCAACATCGGGACGCCATATTCCACGCTTGGCACAATCTGCGCCCGCCCGGAGATGCCGTCGCCATCCGCGTCGTCGGGGTCTTGATGCGCCAGAATGTCCGCCGCCGGAATGGCCTCCAAGAGGCCCAGACCGATCATCTGGGGTGCCACACGCGGCGACAGCATGACGGCGGGGTCCATCGGGCCATAGCCGAGGTTGGTCACCGAATAGGTCGGTTGACGCAGGCTGACCACGGCCCCGTCCGCCAATGTCACCGGGACTTCGGTATAGGCGATCTGCATCCTCCCCTCGGCGGGGTAGCCCTCGGACGCCAGATCCTGCAACTGGCCGCCGTAGACCGGTTCCGGCAGGGTGGACAGGTAGCCTTCAATCCGGGATGGAGCGGACCCGCCGGGAATCGACAGCCGCAGGAACATCGACACCCGGCTGTCACTGCCCGGCTCGGTTGTGTGGCCGCGCCCGTCCTTAAGGTGGCAATTCTGGCAACCGCTGGCGTTGTACAAAGGCCCCAGCCCATCAGATGCACGGGTTGATGACGGAGCCGGCACCCAGGTCTTGGTGAACAACCCATTGCCAAGATTGAAATCGGCCTGCCGTTCAAAGGGCATGTTGCCGGAAAACAACGAAAACGCATCCGCACTGGTTCGCGCCCGCACCGTGGCGGCGCCGGCAGGTTTGGCCTCGAATGGTTCGGGCTTGCTGAAATCCACCGGCGGGGCCAGCACTTTGGCGATCCGGGCGATCTCTGCGCCAGTGCGCGGGATGACGGCCAATGCGCGGTCGTCCAGGGTCTGCGACTGGGCAGGTCCGGCAATGGTGGACAGAACCAGAACGGCGCGCAGCATCAAAGACCTCGGCTTTTGGCCGTCGATGCCAGCTTTTCCGAACCGATTCAATCGCAGACGCTTGCCCAATGGTTTACTGGAACACGGCGTTGGGGTTGTCGAGGCTGTCGGAGCCTTCAAACGCGACCGCCTGCAAGCCCAGTGTGGCAATCGCCCGCTGCACCGACTGGGTCTGCGTCACCAGCGCATCGACACCGCCCATGATCAACGCCTCGCCCTCTTTGTTGCCCGCCGCCAGCATCTGGTCATAGGCCATGCCCGCCTCGGCGCGGATCTTTATCGCGCCCAATGCGGCGACGGTAGCGTCAAGTTCACCTTTCAACTGCGTGTCGACCTTGGGATCCACCGAGGCCACAAGGTCGGACACCGATGCACCCGTGACGACCGAGCCATCGACCCTCGTATAGCTGCCGAGATAGACGTTCCGCATCCCGATGCCATCATTGTAATAGCTGTTGTGCGTGTTGTCGGAAAAGCAGTCATGCTCTTCTTCCGGGTCGTTCAGCAACAGACCCAGCTTCATCCGCTGTCCGGCCAGTTCACCGTAAGACAGACTGCCCATCCCGGTCAAAATCGCCAGCACCCCGGCCTTGGGGTCCTGGATCACCGCCGCCCGCGCCGCGCCGGCGGCAGACCAGTCGTCCGTGATTTCGGTCAGATCCCCGACCAGAAGACCGGTTACCACCCGCAGGTAATCTGCCCTGCGGTCGCAATTGCCGTTGGTGCAACCAGCACCCTGCACATAATCGGTAAACGGCCGGTTTCCCGCCCCCGGTCCGGTGCCGTTCAAATCCTGGCCCCACAACAGAAACTCGATCGCGTGATAGCCGGTTGCCACATTAGCCTCTATGCCGTCAGCTTCTTGCAAAGTGCCGGACAACAGCTCTGGCGTGATCTTGGTGGCGTCAATTTCAGTGCCTGACAGGGTGAATTTCGGGGTGGCTATGACGTTCAGCTGCGCCAGATCGTTTTCCGCGTTGCCATAGTCGCCTGCGACATAGTCGATCAGCCCTTCGTCCAGAGGCCAGCTGTTCACCCGCCCCTCCCAATCATCCACGATGGCGTTGCCAAAACGGTAGGCTTCCGATTGCTGATACTGCACACGCGCCAAAATCCATACCGCGCGGGCCGCTTTCAGCGTGTCGTCCGACGGGGCCGCAATCAAGGCATCCACCGCCGCCTGCAAGGTTTGGGCGGTGGTCAGGCTGTCGCCATAGGTGGCCTCGGCAATATCGGCGTAGGTCTTGACGACTTCGGCAGGCGTGGCCGCGAAACCCGGCAGCGCGGACAGGGCCGTGGTGGCGAAAGCCGCCAAAAGAAGGGGGCGCATCGGTGTTCCTTTTCGTGTTCTGGTGCCAGCCGTAGCCGGATCGGCGGGCGGAATGTCTTGCAAGGACCCCGCGATGTTCATTTTGTCAGGATCAACTTGCCCGCCCTCGTTATGCGGAGCGTGTAAACCTGAGCGTCCAGCGCGATGCGGGCCACGGTCTGGCCTGCGGTCAGCACCCTCGCGTCATGGGTTGGATAATCTTCGGCGGCGATGACCGGGCTGCGGATGTTCATACTGCGTCCCGCAACGGGGTCAGGCTTTGCCAGTTTTCGGCGGCAGCGGTGACGGTGGCGATTGCGGTGGTCGCGGGCATTTCGCACTCCTTGGCAAAACAATCCGGGCTTCCCGCGTCAGGGGGTGGCTTGGGTTCAGGAAAATAGATGACGGAAAGAGTAAGATTTGTAAACCCGATTCTTTCCGTCATCTATTCTGTGAGGGAGACGCGACCGTCGTCGAACCTCTGCAAAGGCGAAGACTTCAACGCCGGCGTCTGGCAGTCAGCATGCGGCCCAGTTCAAAGCTGACCTCGAACAAGATGTTTTGCAGCGGGTCGCGGGCTGGTTCGCGCGCAGCCTGCAACTCAGCAAGTAGAAGCGCCTGCGCGCGGTCGGCATCGCGCCGTTGTCTGCCCAGCACGGCGACGACGAGCGCGGCCAACACCAATCCCCCACCCACCAGTGCTGCGGCCGCATTCGGGCCGATCTGGTGCGACAGCCAGCCATAGCCTGCCGCCACCAGAAAGCCGCCACCGGTCAGCAGCAGCGCGCCGACTGCGACCGCGCTGGTCACTTGGGAGACCAACGTTCGGCCGAAAGCTTTGAACTGCCTCGAGGTCTGGCGTGACAGGATCACCACCTTACCGGCGCGACAACACGCCCAGCAGCAGGCCCAGACCCGCCGCCAGACCAAGCGCCATGTAGGGATTGGCGGCAACCGCACCTTCAACACGCAAATCGACATCATGGCCCTTGCGCGACACATAGCGCCGCGCGTCGTTCAGCCCGTCGGTCATATCCTGTGCGATGGCACTGCCGCTTTTGCCGACAGAGGACGCCAGCTTGGCCATTTCGCCGCGCAGACTGGTCAACTGCGCCATCAGCGCGTCATAGTCCGGGATTGCGTCGCTGGCTTTGATCGGGGTGGGTTCTTGTGCCATGTCAGGCTCCAGTTCTATCAGGATCAAGGGGTGGACGGTGCGCCGGGTCAGGCGGATGGAGTTAACCACGCCGGGCGTCACCGTTATCCTTATTTGACCCATCTGCGAGTCTTGTGCACTAACCTGTATCAGGGGGGCCTCTCAGGGGGCTGAAATCAGCCGCGGAATTCTGTTTCGCTGACCGCCCGGAGCATGAAGTCAGTGGCGGCGCACCGAATTTCCACCATCGGTAATCTTTTGAAGAATCGCGGCAACCTGTCGGCGCATATCCTCCTGACCGTCACCGGAGGGGGCGTTGGTAGGGGCGGCAGCGGCATCAATAGGAACCTCTAACATTTCGATTTCGGGTAAAATCCGGCGATCGTTAAGGGCCAATAGCAGAGATTCGCAGATGGCAAGGGCAGCCCGGCCGGCGGTATAGGGTGCGTTTGGCGGGTCAGACCTTTTCTGTGCAACTTTTGGGGGAACAGGTTTAATCCGCCTGGCTTCGGAATGACCCGCCGAGGCTGAGGTCAGTGTCACCCAAAATATTGCCGAGACGCTAACCTGTATCAGTGTCTTGACCACTTCGCGCGAGATTGGTCAACCTAGTTGGTGCCCGCTGACGGCGAGTCGGTGGGACGAAAAATTGACCTGAATGCAGGTGCTGGACAGTCCTTTTGCCCGCAAGCTGACAACTTTTGTCACGCTCGGCGAAACTGATCTGCTGGTGCTGTCCGATCTGTTTCGCCGCCGTCGCAAATTCGCAACCAGACGCGACATGATCCGTCAGAGTGCAGCCGATCGAGCCGCCTATATTCTGGCCGATGGCTGGGTTTGTTCCTAAATCCTTTTGCCAAGTGGCAGCCGACAAATCATCGACACCCAGATACCGGGCGATTTTCTTGGCCTGCGAACGGTCTTGTTTCGGACTTCGGACCACAATGTCGAACCGATCACCCCGGTCGAGGCGTCAGACGTGCTGGCCAGCGACCTGATCGAGGCCTTTACCCGCACCCGCGCCTTGCCACCGCCGTGCTGTCGGCGGCGTGGCGCGACGAGGCGATGGTGGTGGGACATCTGGTCGGGATGGGCCGTCGCAATGCCGCCGAACGCACCGCGCATTTCTTGCTGGAACTGTCGGCGCGGCTGCGCCTGGCCGGTCTGGGCGACAAGACCGGCTAAGCCTGCCCTTTGTCGCAATACCTGTTGGCAGACACGCTTGGCCTGAGCGCGGTACACATCAACCGCGTCCTGCGCGAGTTGCGCGAAGGCGGGACGGTGACGTTCCAGAACGGCCAGGTGGTGTTCGGCGACTTTGAAAAGCTGGTCGCCTTCGCCGATTTCGACCGCGGTTATCTTGACCATGACGGGCCGCTGCTGCGTCAGGGAACCCGTCTCGTCTTTTCCATTATACATAACAAAAACAGTTGCTTATTGACATTTCTGCGCATTCGTTACCTGACGTAACGAAACCGGGTGCAGTGCAAACCCGGCCAAATGTCGCCGATTTTGGGGCGCTGTAAACCGCTCAAATCCGCGCAAGTTTGGCGGAAATACGCGCATTCATCCTGATCGAGATTAAGTTTGGGTTTCGCAGTGTCGTGGTTGCCGGGTCTTTTTTCGGCGGTCGCATTCAGAAGTCGCAGATAGCAAGGAGAGCAAACAATGCAGATGCTCGATAGTCCGTTCGCCCGTAAATTGACCAGTTTTGCCACCCTGTCCCACACCGACCTGAACATCCTGTCCGATTTGCACCAGCGCCGCCGCAAGTTTGCCATGGGGCGTGACATGGTGCGGCAGGGTCACCCCAACCGCACCGTCTATGTGCTTGCCGATGGCTGGGCGTTTTCCTATGTGCTGTTGCCCAGCGGTGCCCGGCAGATCGTCGATTTTCGCATTCCCGGCGATTTTCTGGGCCTGCGCTCGATCCTGTTTCGCAGATCGGACCAGAACGTCGAGCCGATCACCCCGATCGAGGCGTCAGAAGTGCTGGCCAGCGATCTGATTGATGCGTTTTCCAAAACGCCCGCACTCGCCAAGGCCGTGCTGTGGGCGGCGTCGCGGGACGAATCGATGGTGGCTGACCATCTGGTGGGCCTTGGCCGCCGCAATGCCGCCGAACGGATCGCGCATTTCCTTTTGGAACTGGGTGCGCGACTGCGGCTGGTCGGGCTGGCCAGCAATGCGGGCTATGCCTGCCCCTTGACGCAATATCATCTGGCCGATGCGCTGGGGCTGAGCGACGTGCATGTCAACCGGGTCTTGCGCCAATTGCGCGAAATGGGGCTGGTGACGTTCCAGAACGGCCGCGTGACCTTTGACGATTTCGCGGCGTTGGTGACATTCGCCGATTTCGAGGGCGACTATCTGGACCATAATGGCCCAGCGCGACAGTAGCCGCCCGATCCAGGCATGTGGGGCGAAATTTATTCGGGCCTGATCCACATCAGCATGGCGTCTTGCGACTGGGTCTATGGAGAGCCATCGCGCGAAAATCCAACTGCAATCCGCGCTTAAATCAGGAGAGCCGCCATGAAGCGTTTGTTAATACCCAGTATCCTTGCCAGCTTGTTCATCGCCGCCGCGTCCTTTGCGGCCACCGATATGGTGTCGTCCGTCGATGTTTCGATTGACCTGCCCGCCGTCACCAACAAGGCCGCAGCATTGCGGTACACGCACATCTCTGATGATCTGAAAAATGCGATCATGTCGCGTCTGGTGGACCGTCTGGCGGATGAAGGGATGAAGGTCGGCGTCGACATTTCCGAAGTCGAGCTGAGCAATTCGTTCAGCGAAACAATCGGTTCGGCCGATACGCATCTGCAAGGCATCGTTTCGATCACCGATGTGAAGGACAATTCGAACTTCAAATCCTACACGCTGACGGTCGATGTCAATCTTGCCAAAACCTACTTCCCGGCCACTGTCGACATGACCACGCTCAGTGCAAGCAGCGACGAATATTATCAGGCGATGATTCAGGCTTTTGCCCAGTCCGTCGTGGACCGCCTCGCCAGCTGAACCAGTTTGAATTGAATTTTATCGAGTGGCATTGTTACCGTTGTTAACGAGTGAGTGTATTGCAACGCGGGGCAGGGCAGATCATCGCCCTGCCCCGCCTTTTTTGTTCTAAAACTGCTTTCTTGGCACGGGTGCGGGCGCCGGAACTGTCAGGACAATCCGGCCGCCCAATCCGCCATCTGCGCCCACAGCCGGCCATAGCCCGGCCAGTCGACAAACGGCTGCGGTGCCCAGTGCGGCCCGCAATCCGACGTGAAGGCGATGCTGCGGCCCTTGCCGTAGCTGCCTGCCACGATCAGCGGATCATCCCCGACATGCGCCACCACGGTGGCCCCCGGTTTCGGCGTGACGCGGTTATAGCCCAAAAGATAGGGCCAGTCCGTCCCCAGTCCGGCCACAACCGGATGCGCAGCCTCGACCAGTGGTTTCACGCTTTGCGGGCATTCGATGCGGTCATCATGCCGAGACAATATGACCGGCAGCGCCTCTTCCACCGGACTGCCGGCATATTGGCCTTTCGCATCAATGCCCTGAAACGTCAGATAGCCGCCGCACATGATCAGGCCGCCACCCTGCGCCACGTAGTCACGCACCGCAGCCAGCCGGTTCGGAAATACCCGGCCCCGAACGAATGTATCGGGATGCAGAAGCAGCGTATTGGCCCCGATGTCAGACAGGATCACGCAATCATACGCCTGCAGCGCCACTGCGGTGGATGGAAACTCCCGCGCCGCGATATGCGACGGTTGATACGTGATGTCCCAGCCAGCTCGCGTCAACGCCTGTTTCATCCAGAAGCCGCCCTCTGCATATTCCGTGGTCGTGAAGCTGTCGAAACCCTTCTGGTGAATGGAATGGGTGATCCAGCTTTCACCGGCGAACAGGACGGAACGGCGCGTCATTGGCATCTCCTGACATGGTTTGTGAAGGGGGATCGGATTGTATGATGTTTAGCCTGTTGACCTGCCCCGCGCTAGGGATCAAGCCTCGCTGGTCAGACCAGAGTTCAGACCAGTTCCCGGGGCCACCGATGACCGCACCTGCCACCGCAACGGCAACCGCCAGCCGTTTTGGCAAAACCACGTTGTCGATCCTGATTCTGGTGAGTTGCGGGCATCTGCTCAATGACATCATGCAGTCGCTGCTGTCGTCGCTGTATCCGCTGTTCAAGGCCAACTACGGGCTGAGCTTTGTGCAGATCGGTCTTCTGACGCTGACATTTCAGGTCACCGCATCCGTGTTGCAACCTTTGGTCGGCATGGCGACCGACCGTTGGCCGTTGCCATATTCGCTGCCAGTCGGCATGGCTTCGACATTCATGGGGCTGCTTTTTCTGGGCAATGCCGCCAGCTATCCGGTGCTGCTGCTGGGTGCGTCACTGATTGGCGTCGGGTCATCGGTGTTCCATCCAGAGGCATCCCGTGTGGCGCGTCTGGCCTCGGGCGGGCGACACGGGCTGGCGCAATCGCTGTTTCAGGTTGGCGGCAATGTCGGATCGACGATTGGCCCTTTGCTGGCAGCCTTTGTCGTGCTGCCTTTCGGCCAGCACAGCGTGGCCTGGTTGTCGGTTCTGGCGATGATCGGCATCATCCTGTTGGCCCGCGTGGGCGGCTGGTACGCCATCCAGAACCGCCAGAGCAAAGGCAAGTCTGCGCCGTCCCGCGTTCTGCCGTTCGCGCGCCGCAAAGTGGCGCAAACGCTTGTCGTTCTGGTGCTGCTGACCGCCACCAAGAACATCTATATGGCCAGCATTTCCAGCTATTTCACGTTTTACGTGATCGAGCGGTTTGCGATGACCACGCAACAGGCGCAGTTGATGCTGTTCCTTTTTCTTGGCGCTGCTGCCGTGGGGACCATCCTTGGCGGCCCGATCGGCGACCGGTATGGCGCCCGCTTTGTGATCTGGCTGTCGATCCTGGGGGTCATTCCTTTCGCGCTGCTGCTGCCCTATGCCGACCTGTTATGGACCGGCGTCTTAAGCGTGCTGATCGGTCTGATATTCGCCTCGGCCTTTCCGGCGATCATGGTCTTTGCCCAGCAACTGGTGCCAGGCCGGGTCGGGCTGATTGGCGGGCTGTTCTTTGGCTTTGCTTTTGGCACAGGTGGTCTTGGGGCGGCAATTTTGGGCACGCTGGCCGATGCGCATGGCATTGAATATGTCTACTGGCTGTGTTCGTTCCTGCCGCTGCTCGGCCTGTTGACCATTCTGTTGCCGCGCTTGCCGGAAAAGACCTGAGTTGCACCCCGTCGCATCGCTGGCGCGCTGACCGGGCGGCCGCGGGGTCCTGTGTCAATCAAACCGTTGCGCTGCCTGTCAAAACCCGGTTCTGTCTTGGGATGTAGGAGGTGCCGGATGGATAAGGTGGATATGTTGGTGATCGGCTCCGGTCCGGCCGGCAGGCGGGCGGCGGTGCAGTCGGCCAAACTTGGCAAGTCGGTCTTGGTGGTGGACCGGGGCCGCAGGTTGGGCGGCGTGTCGGTGCACACTGGCACCATCCCGTCCAAAACGTTGCGCGAAACGGTGCTGAACCTGTCAGGTTGGCGCGAACGTGGGTTTTACGGGCGCGGCTACCGCGTCAAGCAGGACATCTCTGCCGCCGACCTGTTGCAGCGCCTGACCAAAACGCTGGATCATGAGGTCGAGGTGTTGCAGCACCAGTTCATGCGCAACATGGTGAAAAGCATGTTTGCCGCAGCCCGGTTTTTGGACGGCAATACGGTAGAGCTGACCACGGATGCGGGCGAGGTCAGCCAGGTCGGCTTCAAGAACGCGCTGATCGCTGTCGGCACCCGCCCGCACCGCCCGCCAGAGGTGCCCTTTGACCGCAAACGCGTCTTTGACAGCGACGAGTTTCTGGAACTGGAACACCTGCCTCGCACCCTGACCGTGATTGGCGGCGGTGTGATCGGCGTCGAATATGCCACGATCTTTTCGGCGCTGGATGTGCCTGTGACCCTGATTGAGAGCCGCGACACGATCCTTGATTTCGTTGACCGCGAATTGGTGGACGACTTCATCCATCAGATGCGCGACCGTGGCATGACGATCCGTCTGGGCGCGGCGATCCAGGAAATCACCTCGGGCGATATGGGCGTCAACGTGACCTTGTCGGATGGGCGCAAGGTTCGTTCGGAATGCCTGCTGTATGCAGCCGGTCGCACCGGCAATGTCGGTTCGCTTAATCTGGACGCGGTGGGCATCGCGGTTGACAGCCGGGGCCGGCTAAAAGTCGATCAGAAAACCTTTCAGACCAGCGCCGCCAACATCTATGCGGCGGGCGATGTGATTGGCTTTCCCAGCCTGGCGTCGACCTCGATGGAACAGGGGCGGGTGGCCGCCTGCCACGCCTTTGGCATCACGCTGCCACCACCGCCCGAAACCTTTCCCTATGGGATCTATGCCGTGCCAGAGATTTCGACCGTGGGCCAGTCGGAAGAACAGGTCCGCGCCAGCGGCGTGGCCTACGAATGCGGCATCGCCCGGTTCCGTGAAACCTCGCGCGGGCATATCATGGGGGTGAACGCGGGCTTTTTGAAGCTGATCTTCTCCATCGAAACCCGCCGCCTCCTGGGGGCGCATATCGTGGGTGAGGGGGCCACCGAACTGATCCACATCGGTCAGGCGGTGATCAACCTGCATGGCACGGTCGATTTCTTTGTTGAAAACACCTTCAACTACCCGACTCTGGCGGAAGCCTATAAGGTCGCGGGTCTGGATGCGTGGAACCGCATGGGTCAGGCCTGAAAGCTTGGCTTTTGGCAGAACCGCGCCATATACGGGGCGAAACCTGCACCGCGACAGGAACCGCCATGACCGACCGCAGCCGTATTCACATGCTCGGCGCGCTTGCCACCGTCGCAACCGCCGCAACACTCGGAGTGACCAAAATGCTTGCCGCCAAAACCCAGTCCAACAGCCCCGCCCCGCATTGGAAGATCGACTCGATCTATGGTGGCACCTACGATTCCGCCGAATTTGCAGGCAAGCCGATCCTCTTGGTCAACACCGCCTCGTTGTGCGGCTTCACCCCGCAGTTCAGTGCCCTGCAAAGCCTGTATGACACTTACAAGGCCCGGGGATTGATCGTCTTTGCCGTGCCGTCCGATGATTTCAACCAAGAAAAGGCTGACAATGCGGCGGTCAAGGATTTCTGCGAAATGACGTTTGGCATCAACCTGCCGATGGCCACCATCTCGAAGGTCAAAGGCAAGGATGCGCATCCTTTGTACCAATGGCTGCACGATGCGGCAGGATTCACGCCTGACTGGAATTTCAACAAGGTGCTGTTCGACAAGTCCGGCTACGTGGTTGCCACCTGGGACGCCTATGCCGAACCGCTTGGCGGCGCGATTCAGGACGCCATTGAAGCCAATCTGTAGCAGGTTGGCGCGGACCCGAGCGGGCAATTGGCGGAGGTCAGTGGGTGCCAAGGGACAACTGCGGCCCCTTCGCAGTGGTCACGTTAGGCTGGTACTGGCGCTTTGTTATGGGAAGGCGTTCTGTCACTTGGAACATCGCCAGAAAGATTGCCGTTGAGTCGCGACCAAACCGCCTCTGTGTCCCCCCAAACTTCGTTCCGCGCCCGATGGGCTGCTTTGCGCAACATCGCGCCTTTCCTGAAACTGGTCTGGAACGCCAGCCCCGGCCTGACCCTCGCCTCGCTTGTGCTGCGCGTGATCCGCGCGGTGCTGCCCATTGCTGCACTTTGGATCGGCAAACTGATCATCGACGATGTGGTGCGGCTGTCTGGCTTGACCAACCGACCGGAAACCTTGGCCGACTGGTGGCACGCCGGTCATCTGACGTTGTTGTCAGTCTATGTTGTGCTGGAGTTCGCGCTGGCGATCCTGTCCGATATACTGGGCCGCGTCGTCGGGCTGGTGGACAGTCTGTTGTCCGACAAGCTGACGATGGCCTCGTCGATCCGTCTGATGGAACATGCCGCAACGCTTGACCTTGAGGATTTCGAGGATGCCGAGTTTCAAGACAAGCTGGAGCGCGCCCGGCGGCAATCCAGTGGCCGGATGGCGCTGATGGGCCAGTTGTTCAGCCAGATGCAGAACCTGTTGACCGTCGCCACCTTTGCCACCGGGCTGCTCGTCTACAACCCTTGGCTGATCTTGCTTTTGCTGCTGGCGCTGGTGCCCGCCTTTATCGGCGAGGCGCATTTCAACGCACAGACCTATTCTCTGGACTACCGCCGCACCCCAGAACGCCGCGAGCTGGATTATGTCCGCCAGACCGCCGCAAGTGTCGAAAGCGCGAAAGAGGTCAAGATCTTTGGGCTCAACCAGTTTCTGACCGACCGTTACCGCACGCTGTCAGAAAGCTTTTACATCGCCAGCCGCCAGATTGCCCTGCAACGCGCCTTCTGGGGTGGCCTGTTCACCGCCATCGGCACGCTTGGCTATTATGCGGCTTATGGGTGGATCATATACAGCACGTTGGCGGGCACCCTGACACTTGGCGATCTGACTTTTTTGTCCGGGTCGTTCTTGCGGCTGCGCGGACTGCTGGAAGGGCTTTTGACCAGCTTTTCCTCCACTGCCGCACAGGCGCTTTACCTTGACGACCTGTTCAGCTTTTTCGAGGTGCATCCCGAAATCCTGTCGCCCGCCGATGCAAGGCCAATGCCAGCGCCGATCCAGACCGGTTTTGTCTTTGACAACGTCGGCTTTCGCTATCCCGGTGCGGAACACTGGGCGGTGCGCGGCCTGAGCTTCACGCTTCGTGCGGGCGAAACTCTGGCGCTCGTGGGCGAGAATGGCGCCGGCAAGACCACACTCGTCAAGCTTCTGGCCCGGCTTTACGACCCGGATGAAGGCCGCATCACGCTGGATGGCCACGACCTGCGCGACTATGATCTGGACGGTTTGCGCGGCGCGATGGGCGTTATATTTCAGGATTTTATGCGATATAACCTGAGCGCGGCAGATAACATCGCCGTGGGGCGGATCGAGGAACGCGCCAACCGCGCCCGGATCGTGGCGGCGGCCCAGCGCAGCATGGCCGATCCCGTCATCGCAGGCTTGCCCGACAAATATGACCAGATGATCGGCAAGCGATTTCGCAATGGCGTTGAACTGTCGGGCGGCGAATGGCAGAAAATCGCCATAGCGCGGGCCTATATGCGGGGTGCCGAGGTTCTTATACTTGATGAACCCACGGCAGCGCTGGACGCCCGATCCGAATTCGAGGTGTTCCAGCGCTTCAAGGAACTCAGCGCCGGCAAAACCGCCGTCCTGATCTCGCACCGGTTCAGTTCGGTGCGCATGGCCGACCGCATTCTGGTGCTGTCAGGTGGCCGTGTCGAATCCTCCGGCACCCATGAGGAGCTGCTCGCCCAATCAGGGCGTTATGCCGAGCTGTTTGAATTGCAGGCGGCCGGGTATCGCTAGTGGGCCAGATCGACCGGGCTTTCCATCTGGTCGCGCAGGTGGCTGACTGGCAATAGCGCATTCGGTGCATGCCGCATTAAGGCGTGCATCGGGATGGGCGAAGGTGGGCTGGCGGGGATCGCAAGCGCCGCAACCGGCGTCCCCGCTGACCATAGCGCCAGTTCCCGCCCCAGTGCCGTGGTCATGGCAATGCCCCGCCCGTTGCAGGCAAATCCCGCGATCAGGCCCGAGGCTGGCGTGATCAGACGCGGCAGGAACCCGGGCATCACCGCTGCGGTGCCAGACCACGCATAAGCCAGCGGCGGCAGGTCGGGCAGGTCCAGCATCCGCGCCATCCGGCGGTGAATGGCACGCGGCACACGGGTCGCCGCCCCCGGTCCGAAGACATGCATCCCCCCGCTGATCAACCGGTTTTCGGCATCGAAGCGGAAGGTGAACAGGTTACGGCGGCTGTCGGACACGCATTGCCCGCCCGGCAGCAATTGGCGGCGCATCTGTTGCGGCAACGGTTCCGTGGCAACCTGAAACACCCGCAGTGGCAAGAAACACTGCGCCAGTCCCGGCATCAGATCGCCTACATAGGCGTTGGTCGCCAGCACCACCTTTTTGGTGAAAATGCTGGCGTGACCGGTTTGCGCCAACCAACCGCCCGGCACCGGACCAAGCGATGTGACCGTTGAACGTTCGAATATCCGCGCGCCCGCCCGCTCTGCCGCGACAGCCAACCCCCGCGCATAGCCCACCGGATTGAGCACCCCACCCGACCGATCGATCCAGCCGCCCAGCCAGCCGCGCACCCCGGTCAGCCGGTTGATCGCCGCCGCATCCAGCAAGTCTACAGGACGCCCCAAAGCCGCCCATTGTTGCACCCGGTCCCGCGCCTTGGCCAGCGCAGCGGCTGAATGCGACGGCTGTATCCACCCGGACTGCAATGCGTCACAGCCAATAGCGTGTCGCCGGATCAGATCAAACACCAGATCGGCACTGCCCGCCGCCATGCGCACCAGTCGGCCGCCTTGATCCTCGCCCAAAGCCATGCACACGGCATCCGGGTCCACCTTGGCAAAGTTTGGCACCACGAACCCGGCGTTGCGTCCCGATGCGCCCCAGGCGATCCGCTGCGCCTCGACCAGGACGACCTGCAGACCGGCCTCGGCGGCATGCAGTGCCGTTGACAGGCCAGCGAAGCCACCGCCCACCACCAGCAAATCCGCCGCTATCTGGCCCGACGCCGCTGGCCGCAGGGAAGTAGCACAGCTGGATGCGTGCCACAGGGTGTCCGGATCGAATGTCATCCCCGCCGCCGAGCGCTAAAAAATCCCTGTGGCCGCCACAGCAGTATCAGGCACAGCATCACGCCGATTGCCACGATCTGCAGCGATGCCGCCCGCGCCTGCCAGTCCCCCGGAATCACCGCCGCGCTGAAGGCCCCGGCGCCGACCCAGATCGACCAGACCACCACCGCCCCCAGCAGGGCCCCCCTGTTCGACCCCGATCCCCCCACCATCAGCATGGCCCAGACCTGAAAGGTCAGTGTCGGCAGATAGCTGTTGGGTGCGATGAACCCGATGAAATGCGCCTGCACCGCGCCTGCCAGCCCCATCACCGCGCCACCTGCCGCAAAGGCCTGGATGCGGTAGGAGCGTGCTGATTTGCCCAGCGAAATCGCCGCGCGTTCATCCTCGCGCAGCGCCCGCAGCACCCGTCCCCAGGGGCTGCGCGACACATGTTCCAGCGCCAGATACACCGCCAAGGTGACAGCGGCGATGACGCCGAGGTTCAGAAAGTTGAACAAGACCGCCTGATCCTGCACCCCGGCGAATGGTCTTGGGATGAAGGCCACGCCAAACGGCCCCCCGGTCAGACCTTGCGCATTCAGCGCCACCAGTTGCACCACCACCGCCACGCCAAACGTCGTGATCGCCAGATAATCCGCCTTCAGCCGCAAGGTCGCAAACCCGGTCAGTGCCGCCGCCAGCGCCGTCACCACCATCGCCGCCAGCCAGCCCAGCGCGATCGGCATGTCAAACCCGCCGACCCGGTCCACCGCATCGGGACTGGTTAAAATCGCCGAGGTATAGGCCCCGATCGCCACGAACCCGGAAATCCCCACATTGAACAGCCCGGTCAGCCCCCATTGCAGGTTCAGACCCAGCGTGATCAGCCCGAAAATCAGCGCGGTAGACAGGAAAAACGCGCCGTAGCCCATGAGGTCGATCACCGCTCCGCCCTCCCGAACAGCCCGACAGGCCGCACCAGCAACACCGCCATCAGAATTCCAAACGCCACCGCCGACCGCCATTCCGCACCGATCAACTGCACCGCCGCCGCCTCTGACAACCCGATGATCAACCCGCCCAGAACCGCCCCCGGCACCGAGCCGATGCCCCCCAAAATCGCCGCCGCGAACATCGGCAGCAGCAGGTCGAGGCCCATCAGCGGCCGGATCTGCACCAATATCCCCACCATCACCCCCGCCGCGCAGGCCAAGGCCGCACCGATGATCCATGTCGCCCGCACCACGCCGCTCACATCAATGCCCACCACCCGCGCCAGTGCCGGGTTCTGGCTGTATGCCCGCATCTCGCGCCCGGTCTGGCTGCGACTCATGAACAGGTGCATCGCCGTCACCAGAACCACCGTTACCCCCAGCAGCACGATCTGATCCGGGGTGATCCGGATGCCAAACCCGATCGGCATCGCCATCTGAATGCCGCGAGAATAGTAAGCCGGACTGGAGGAAAAGATGAACTCCAAGAGGCTGCGCAAGGCCATCGACGCACCGAACGACGCCATGACCACGATGATTGATTGGCCCTTTTCCCGCAGCCGTGCGAACAGCAGCCAGTCCAGCAGCAGCGCCAGACAGGCCGTCATCACCATCCCCGCCAGCGCCGCAAGGATCAGCGGCCAGCCAAACGACAACGCACCAATCGGCGCGGCCCCGCCCACCACTTCACCGATGCCACCGACCACGGCCAAGGTGCCATATGCCCCCCACGCCATCAGATCGCCATGTGCAAAGTTGGAAAACCGCAGGATCGAATAGGTCAGCGTGATCCCGATGGCCCCAAGCCCGATCAGACTGCCGGAAATCAGTCCGTCCGCGATGAATTGCAGGGTCATGCCGACCTCCGCTGGCCCAGATACAGTTCCGCCACCACCGGATCATCCCACAACGTCGCCGCCCGCCCCTCATGCGCCTCGCGCCCCTCGACCAGCACATAGGCCCGGTCGCCAATCGCCAGCGCCGCCCGCGCGTTCTGTTCCACCAGCACGATCGTCAGCCCGGCCCGCCGGATTTCGCCCAGCCGCGCAAAGACCATCTCGACGAATTTCGGCGACAGCCCTGCCGACGGTTCATCCAGCATCAGCACCCGTGGATGCACGATCAACGCCCGGCCCACCGCCAGCATTTGTCGTTGCCCGCCGGACAGACTGCCTGCCGCCAAGCGCCGTTGCCGGGCCAGATCGGGGAACATCACATAGGTTTCGTCGATCCGACCCTGCACCTCGCACCGCGCCAGAACACCACCGGCCACCCGCAGGTTTTCATCCACCGTCATCAGCGGAAAGATGTTCTCGGTCTGCGGCACAAACGCCAGTCCCTGCCGCACCCGCAGATGCGCAGCACCGTGAGTGATGTCGCGACCGTCCAGCAGAACTTGCCCCCCCGTTACCGGAACCAGCCCCGCCACAGCCTTGATCAGACTGGACTTTCCCGCCCCATTCGGCCCAAGGATTACCACGATCTCGCGTTCATCGGCCTGGATCGACGCACCTTTGACAATCGACAGCCCCGGCTCGTAGCCCGCAACCAGCCCCTTCACCTGCAGGATGCTCATGCGGGTACACCCCCGAGGTAGGCCTCGATCACGCGCGGATCACGGGCCACATCCTGTGGCGCGCCCTGACACAGCATCCCACCCGAAGCCATCACGAGGATGCGGTGGCACAGCCGCGTCACCATGTCGATGTTATGCTCGATCAGGACAAACGTGACGCCAGTCGCGTTGATCTCCCTGATCCGGTCGATCAGCACCTCCAGCAGCGTGGGGTTCACGCCCGCCGCTGGTTCATCCAGCAGCACCACTTTGGGGTCCGCCATCATGACCCGCGCCAGTTCCAGAAGTTTGCGCTGCCCGCCCGACAAAACCCGCGCCGGATCATCCGCCAGGCGCCGCAGCGCCACCAAATCCAGCAGACCCAAGGCTTTTTCACGTGCCGCCCGCTCCTCGACGGCCACGCGCCGGGGTGAGGCAAAGTTGATCCACAACCGCTCGCCACTTTGCCCCTGCCGGGCCAGCAGCATATTGTCCACCAATGACAGTTCCGGGAACGGCCGCGGGATCTGAAAGGTCCGCCCCATCCCGCCCGACAGCCGCTTGTGCGCGGCGGACTTTGTCACATTCTGTCCCATCAGATGAATTTCGCCCGACGACGGCGCCACCGAACCCGCCAACAGATCGAACATCGTGGTTTTGCCCGCGCCGTTCGGCCCGATCAGTCCCAGGATTTCGCCGGGAGCCACCGCGAAGGACATCTGGTCCACGGCCGTCACGCCGCCGAAGTGTTTGGACACATTGCGCGCTTCAAGGACCGCCATGTCACCTCTGATGTTTGATCTGTGATCACACTTGATTTGATCACAATATGGTCGTCTAATCCGCCCGGCAAGATGATTCGTGAGGGGCAGATGGCGGACGGTGACGGGGGATTGACGCTGGCTCCGGTGGGGCGGGAAACGGTGCAGGACCGGGTCTATTCCGAACTGCGCCGCGCCTTGATCAGCGGGGTTTTCGCGCCCGGTCAGGTCCTGACGATCCGGCAGCTGGCTGACGCCCTGATGACGTCGACCATGCCCGTGCGCGAGGCGTTGGGCCGCCTGATCAGCGAACGCGCGCTGGAGGCGCTGCCCAACCGTTCGATCCGCGTGCCGCCAATGACGCTGGACCGCATCAATGACCTGCTCCGTGCGCGTGTCCTGATCGAAGGTGAGGCGATCGCCCTTGCCGCGCCGCGCATGACCCCGCAGCGCATTGCAACCCTGCGCGAATACATGGCGCATTGGCAGGTGCTGCGGCTGGACGGCGATCCTGCGACCGTCGATCAGGAAGCGGCACTGAACCAGTCCTTCCATTTCGAAATCTATAACGCCTGCGGCTCGCTCGCGCTGATCCCGATGATTGAAAGCCTGTGGCTGCAATCCGGCCCCTGCACCCGCGCGGCAATCTTTGCCTTTTCCGAGGCGGGCGAAACCGACAGCGCCCGCTTTCACCACAACATGATCGACGCCCTCGTCGCCGGAAAACCCCAGGCTGCCCGCGAAGCCCTGGTCGCCGATATCAGCCGCCCCTTCACCTATCTGCGCAAGAAACTCCTGTCGAAAGACGCCGCATGACCACGATCCGCATCACCCACGGCCCCTCCGGCCTCGACGCCCTCGCCACGATGATCCCCGAAAAGGCCCCGGCCAACGCGGCCTTCCTGTGGCGCTATCTGGAAACCCCGCGCGTGGTGCCCGGCATCCATGCCATGTGGACCGGCCCGGAGATATCTTGTCCGATCCCCGCAGCCCACCTGTCCAACGAGCCCGCCCTGCCCCCGGAAAACGCCACCCTGCATCCGCAGCCAGGTGACATCGTGCTGGCCTATGTCCCGGCCCGTATGTGGGGCGGCAACCCGGACCCGATCTTCGACATCGGCCTGTTCTACGGACCTGGTGCGCGGATGTTCTTTCCAATCGGCTGGCTTGCGGGCTCTGTCGTTGCTCAGGTTCGTCCGGAGGACCGAGTCAATCTTGCCGATGCCTGCGGCAAAATCCGCCGCGCGGGGGCGTGCGAGATCACGTTTGAAAGGGTCGCGTGATGGACGAGTTTGAACTTTATGACCTGCGCGTCGAACTGGTCGCGCCAGAGGGTGCCAAAATCTATTGTGGCAAGGTCGGCGACTGGTTCGAACTGCATGGCGAACAACTGCACATGCCGCCGGGGCAAAGTTTTTCGATCTATTCTCTTTCCGCCATCCTGCCCCTTCTGCCCGCCAAACAGAGGATGACCCATCCGCACGACTGGATGACCTCGGACGCAGAGGTTGCCTGTCCCGACCCGAACTGCCCCTCTCGCCTGCGGATCACCCGCATCGGCAAACGCAGCTTTTCACACGCCGACACCACCGCCGTTCCCCTGCCCAAGGATGCGCCATGACTGTTCCCACCCTTACCCTGCGTCCCGGCTACACCACCTCCCGCGTCATCCGGGGCGGCTGGCAACTGGCGGGCGGTCACGGTCCGGTCGATCCGGCGCAGCAGGTCGATGACATGATTGCCTTTGCAGATGCGGGGATCACCAGCTTTGACTGCGCCGATATTTATACGGGCGTCGAAGAGCTGATTGGTGCTTTCCGCACCGCCTATGCCAACCAGCGGGGGGCAGAAGCGCTGGCAAGAATCAAGGTCCACACCAAACTGGTCCCCGACCTTGAAGCCCTTGCAACGGTCGACCGCGCCTATGTCCGCCGTATCGTCGAAACCTCGCTGCAACGCCTGCGGATGCAGCGGCTTGACCTCGTGCAGTTCCATTGGTGGGACTATGCCGTGCCCCGTTACCTTGAAGCCGCCCAATGGCTGAACGAACTGCGGACAGAGGGTAAGGTTGACCAGATCGGCGGCACAAATTTCGACACCGGCCGCACGCTGGAAATGATCAGCGCGGGCATACCCATTCTGTCTATGCAGGTCCAATACAGCCTGCTGGACACCCGCGCCGAACGGCTGCTGGCCCGCGCCGCGCAGGACAACCGGTTCTGGATTCTATGCTATGGCACCGTCGCAGGTGGTTTTCTGGGCGACCGCTGGCTGGGGCTGCCAGAACCGCAACACCCATTGGAAAACCGCTCGCTTACCAAATACAAACTGATCATCGACGACTTTGGCGGGTGGGATCTGTTCCAGTCCCTGCTGCAAACCCTGCGCCAGATTGCCACCCGCCACGACACCGATATCGCCACGGTGGCCAGTGCCGCCATGCTGGACCGGCCCGCTGTCGCAGCCGTGATCGTGGGGGCACGCAACCGCAGCCATATGGCCCAGAACCTGAAGGTCGCCTCGCTGCATCTGACCGCGCAGGACCGTCGCGAGATTGCGGCGATCCTGTCGCAAGGTCGCGTGCCCGAAGGCGACACCTATACGCTGGAGCGTGACCGCAACGGACGGCACGGCCAGATCATCAAGTACAACCTGAACAAGGCGTCCTGAAAGGACTCCACGCGCCGGAATGCCTGATCCGGCGCGCATAACAAAAGGCCCAAACCAACAGACGAGGATATGATGAGAAAAACCCTTCTTGCCACTGCAGCCGCGCTGACCCTGCTGCCGTTCGGCGCACAGGCCGCTTGCGATATTACCGTGGGCCTTGTGCTGGAACTGACCGGCGAGGCCGGCGAATACGGTCAGGCCGGTGCGAAATCGGTCGAAATGGCCTTTCGTGACCTGAACGATGCGGGTGGTGTCGCGGGTTGCACCTTGAAAACCGACACGCGCGACAGCCAGACCCAGGCCAATGTCGCGGTCGATGCGGCCACGCAACTGGTGCAAGTCGCCCATGTGCCCGCCATCATCGGCGGCATCATCTCGCCGATGTCGATCCCGATCCTGACCTCCGTGACCGGCCCGGCCAAAGTGCTGCAAGTCTCGCCCGCGTCGTCTTCGCCCACGCTGACGGCGCTGGCGCGGGATGGCAAGACCAACGGCGTGTTCTTCCGCACCATCACCTCTGACGCGTTGCAAGGGGTCGCTGCGGCAAAGTTCGCGATTGATCAGGGGATGAAAAAGATCGTCATCATCCACCAGAACAATGACTTCGGCGTCAACCTCGTCAAGGAATTCACCGACCCCTACGTGGCGCTTGGCGGCACCGTGATCTCGGTCACGCCCTACAATGCCAAACAATCCAGCTATGCGTCCGAAGTCACCGCAGCGATGGCGGGCAGCCCCGACGCGCTGTATCTGATCTCGGACCCGGTCGATGGGGCGACGATCGCGCGGACCTGGATCAGCCAGGGCGGCGTGCAGAAATTCCTGCTGAACGACGGCATGAACTCTGATGACTTCGTCACGGCGGTCGGCAAGGAATATCTGGGCAATGCTTTTGGCACCTCGTCAGGCACGGTTGCATCCGCCTCGACCGAGTATTTCAACGCCAACTACAAGGCGTTCTCGGGCATTGACCCGGCGGCGCCTGCTGCCGACCGTTCCTATGACGCGGGTGCCCTGGTCGGTCTGGCCATCGCCATAGCCGGCGGGCCTGACGCGGCCAAACTGCCCGACGCCATCCGCAAGGCCGTCGATCCGAAGGGTGAAGTGATCTACGCCGGCAAGGACGAATTCGTCAAAGCGTTGGCGCTGATCGCGGCTGGGAAAGCAATCCGCTACGAAGGCGTCATCGGGCCGGTCAACTTTGACCAGTATGGCGACATTGCCGGCCCCTTCCGGCTGTGGCAGATCGTCGATGGCAAGGTGACGACGATTGGCGAGATGACCACGGCGGACGTCGAGGCGATCAAGGCCAAGGTGAAATAAAGCTATGGGCGCGGCTGTGATGCCGCGCCCATTTAAGTTAGGCCAGATCCAATTCAGACCAGATCGAATCGGTCGAGGTTCATCACTTTGGTCCAAGCAGCCACGAAGTCGCGCACGAACGATGCCTTGGCATCATCGGATGCATAAACCTCGGCCAAAGCGCGGAGTTGCGAGTTTGAACCGAACACCAGATCGACGCGTGTGCCGGTCCATTTCAG
>JANYFE010000071.1 GCA_025362795.1 Rhodobacterales bacterium
CTCCTCACACCTTGAATGCCGGGCTGTGGTTCCGGCGCGGTCGTCTCGTCATGGTCATCTCCTCGCATGCGGCAATCATGCCGTTGTTGCGCGGAAAATCCACTTATCCCAACTGTTCAGTTTTCCCGAACCACCTCTGACCGCCACCACACAGGCCCCCTTGCGGTGCGCCGTCATCATCACGCCCAAAGCCTCGCTTTCCGTCATCCGGAACACCGCCTTCAGCACCGAAATCACAAAATCACGCGGGGTGAAGTCGTCGTTCAGCAAGATGACTTTGTACAGCTTTGGCCGCTCGGTGCGGGTCTTGGTGGCGGGCTTGGGCGGGGCGGTGATTTCGGGCATGTCAGCGGCCGTAGGCTGGGGGTCCACCCCAGCGTGTCACGCGAGGTGCCGGATGGGAAACCCAACCTACCACGGCACCCGCACCCCCTGCCAATCATAAAACCCGCCGGTATCGGCCACCGTCAGCCCGTCCAGCACCCGCAGCAGATGCCCGGCGGCCTCTGCGGGTGGCATCGCGGCATGTCCACCGCGATAGCCCTCAGTCAGGCCCGTGTCGACCGTGCCCGGGTGCAGCGTCACAACCACCGCCTGCGGATGACTGCGGGCGACCTCGATCGCTGCGGTGTGGAGCAGCTGGTTCAGTGCTGCTTTCGCGGCGCGGTAGCCGTACCAGCCGCCCAACGCGTTGTCGCCAATGGACCCGACCCGGGCCGACAGCGCGGCAAAGCGGGCGGGCCGGTCTTTGGGCATCAACCGCAGCGCGTGTTTCAGAACCAGCACCGGCCCCACTGCATTCAGGGCGAACTGGGCGGCCAAGGCATCAGGCGCGACCTGGCGCAGCGATTTTTCCGGCTTGTGGGGACCAAGCTCAAGCGCCCCAGTGGCGACGAAGATCAAGTCATAGAGGCCCGTCAGCTCTCCCAACACGCGGGCAACCGCGCTTTCGTCGGTCAGGTCCAGACCGTGTTCGCGCCGCGACAGTGCGGTGATTTGCGCACCCCGCGCGGCGAGCGTGCCCGCCAAAGCCGCGCCAATGCCGCCGGATGCGCCGATGATCAGAGCGTTGTGCATGATATTCTCCTTTGCCCAAAACTAGCGCGGCAGCGTGTGGCGGCAAGGTGGCCAAATCTGAAAAAGTGGTTAACGAAAAGAGTCAAGCCATTGAATTTGCATGTTTCCAATCACTGTCCACATGTGGACGCCCCTGCAAAATAGCCCCTTCCTTTCCGCAAAAACCCCCGTATTATCCAACGCCATGACCAAGGGCTGCATCATATCTGCGAACTCGGGGGCAAACCGCCCCGCGGTAGACCTTGGCCTGCTTCTTCTTAGCCGCCTCTGAGCGTACCCCACGGGTGCGACCGCTCGGAAGGTGACAGCGCCCGGCTAAAAGAAAACCCCGCCAAGGAATTTCCCCATGACCGACCCCGCCGCACCCCGCGCCGCCAAGGCGCAAACTGACCAACCCCGCGCCGCCAAGGCGCAAACTGACCAACCCCGCGTTTTAATATTTGACACCACCTTGCGCGATGGCGAGCAATCGCCGGGCGCCACCATGACCCATACCGAAAAGATGGAGATTGCGACCCTGCTGGACGAGATGGGGGTGGATATCATCGAGGCCGGCTTCCCGATCGCCTCTGAAGGTGACTTCGCTGCGGTTTCCGAAATTGCCAAACTGTCGCAGACCGCCACGATCTGCGGGCTGGCGCGGGCGAATTTCAAGGACATCGACCGCTGCTGGGACGCGGTGCGCCATGCGAAAAGCCCCCGCATCCACACTTTCATCGGCACGTCGCCTCTGCACCGCGCGATCCCCAATCTGGACATGGACCAGATGGCCGACCGCATCCACGAAACCGTGACCCATGCCCGCAACCTGTGCGACAACGTCCAGTGGTCCCCGATGGATGCGACCCGGACCGAACATGACTACCTGTGCCGCACGGTTGAAATCGCCATCAAGGCCGGGGCGACCACCATCAACATTCCCGACACGGTCGGCTATACTGCCCCGCGCGAAAGCTCGAACCTGATCCGGATGCTGCTGGAACGCGTGCCAGGGGCCGACACGATCATCTTTGCGACGCATTGCCACAACGACCTTGGCATGGCGACCGCAAACGCGTTGGCGGCGGTCGAGGCCGGCGCCCGGCAGATCGAATGCACGATCAACGGGCTGGGCGAACGGGCCGGCAATACCGCGCTGGAAGAAGTCGTCATGGCGATGAAGGTCAGGAATGACATCCTGCCCTACCGCACCCGCATTGATACGACCAAAATCATGAACCTGTCACGCAAAGTGTCCTCGGTCAGCGGCTTTGCGGTGCAGTTCAACAAAGCCATCGTCGGCAAGAACGCCTTTGCGCATGAAAGCGGCATCCACCAGGACGGCATGCTGAAGAACGCCGAAACCTTCGAAATCATGCGCCCGCAGGACATCGGGCTGGCTGATACCTCGCTGGTGATGGGCAAGCATTCCGGTCGAGCGGCGTTGCGGGCCAAGCTGCGCGATCTGGGGTATGAGATGGCGGACAACCAGTTGAACGACGTGTTCGTGCGGTTCAAGGCGCTGGCCGACCGCAAGAAGGAAGTTTTTGACGACGATCTGATTGCGCTCGTGCAGGACCAGGGCACGCAAGAAGCGCATGACACGTTGCAGGTCAAACGGCTGCGGGTCGTGTGTGGCACGGACGGTCCGCAGGAGGCCGAGCTAACCCTGACCATTGACGGCGTGGATTATTCCATCGACGCCACCGGGGACGGTCCGGTCGATGCGGCGTTCAAAGCGGTCAAGATGCTCTACCCGCACCACGCCGCCTTGCAGTTGTATCAGGTGTCTGCCGTGACCGAAGGCACTGATGCCCAGGCAACGGTTTCGGTTCGGATCGAAGAGGATGGCCGCATCGCCACAGGCAGCTCTGCCGACACCGATACCATCGTGGCATCGGTCAAAGCCTATGTGAATGCGTTGAACCGGCTGATCCAGCGGCGGCAAAAGTCGGCACCGGATTCTGATGTAAAGTCGATTTACTACAAGGACTCCTCGCATTCTGGCGTAAAATAGCGCCTGAAATGTTGTTAAATCACAATTGCTTGAGGGTCGGGCGCCATTCCGCCCGACCCTTCGTCAGGCCTTTCCCTCATCCTTCGCAACCAGTATAGGAGGGCGCTCCCCTCGGTCGCTCACCGCCCGAGTCGCGGCACTTATCTTTTGCGAACACGAAGGCACTTCAGCATGTGGTTACTTTCTGGCCTCTTCTCGTCAGACATGGCGATCGACCTCGGGACGGCCAATACTTTGGTCTATGTCCGGGGCAAGGGCATCGTCCTCAACGAGCCTTCGGTCGTCGCCTATCACGTCAAGGACGGCAAAAAGCAGGTGTTGGCAGTGGGCGAGGACGCCAAGCTGATGCTGGGCCGTACGCCGGGCAGCATCGAGGCGATCCGCCCGATGCGCGACGGCGTCATCGCCGATTTTGATACGGCAGAAGAGATGATCAAGCATTTCATCCGCAAGGTTCACAAGCGTTCCACTTTCAGCAAACCCAAGATCATCGTCTGCGTCCCGCACGGTGCCACCCCGGTGGAAAAGCGCGCAATCCGGCAGTCGGTCCTGTCCGCGGGTGCGCGGCGTGCCGGCCTGATTGCCGAACCGATTGCGGCGGCCATCGGTGCCGGCATGCCAATCACCGATCCGACCGGCAACATGGTGGTCGACATCGGCGGCGGCACCACCGAAGTCGCGGTTCTGTCGTTGGGTGACATCGTTTACGCCCGTTCGGTCCGCGTCGGTGGCGACCGCATGGACGAGGCGATCATCAGCTACCTGCGCCGCCACCAGAACCTGCTGATCGGGGAACAGACCGCCGAGCGGATCAAGACCACCATCGGCACCGCCCGGATGCCCGACGATGGCCGGGGTGCCTCGATCACCATTCGCGGCCGTGACCTGTTGAACGGCGTGCCGAAAGAGACCGAGATCAATCAGGCGCAAGTCGCGGAAGCCCTATCAGAACCGGTGCAGGCGATCTGCGACGCGGTGATGCAGGCGCTGGAAACCACGCCGCCTGACCTCGCCGCCGATATCGTGGACCGCGGCGTCATGCTGACCGGTGGAGGGGCGCTGCTGGGCGATCTGGACCTATCCTTGCGCGAACAGACCGGGCTGTCGATCTCGGTCGCCAACGAACCTTTGAACTGCGTGGCACTGGGCACCGGCAAGGCCTTGGAATATGAAAAGCAGTTGCGGCATGTGATCGACTACGACAGCTAGTCTTATTCTGTACTTTCGCGCATCCAATCCGAAAACCGCTGGACAATTTTTCGGATGCGCTCTGATCGCCTGAAAGCGCCCGATGGCCAAGATGCGCACCTATGGTTCCGAAGAATTCTCCCGCCCGCTGCGGCGGGTGCTGGTGGGCCTATTGGTGCTGCTGCTGCTGGCACTGTTCCTGCTGTGGCGCATCGACAGCCCACGGGTCGAACGGTTCCGCACCGCCCTGGTCGATGCGGTGGTGCCCAATTTCAGCTGGGCGATGGTGCCTGTCACCAAAGCCGCGTCGATGATCGACAATTTCCAATCCTACGCCCGGCTCTACGAACAGAACCAGCAGTTGCGCGATGAATTGCAACAGATGAAGGCATGGAAAGAGGCGGCGCTGCAGCTGGAGCAGAAAAACGCCCGTCTTCTGGACCTCAATCAGGTGCGGCTCGACCCGATGCTGACCCATGTGACCGGGGTTGTCCTGGCCGATTCAGGTTCCCCCTTCCGCCAGTCGGTGCTGTTGAATGTCGGTGCCCGCGATGGCATCCGCGACGGCTGGGCGACAATGGATGGCATCGGTCTGGTCGGCCGGATTTCCGGAGTGGGCGAACGGACGGCGCGGGTCATCCTGCTGACCGACAGCAATTCGCGGGTGCCGGTTGTTGTGCAAGCCACCGGGCAAAAGGCGATCCTGTCTGGCGACAACACCACGCAGCCGCCCCTGGATTTCATGGAACACCCCGATCAGGTCCAGCCCGGCGATCAGGTTGTGACCTCTGGCGATGGTGAGGTGTTTCCGGCAGGCCTGCTGGTCGGCACAGTGGCCCTTGGTGCCGACAAACGGCTGCGGGTGGTGCTGGCGGCAGATTACCAGCGGCTGGAATTCCTGCGCGTGCTGCGCAGCCACGAGGCAGAGCCGATCACCGACGCCGGTGCGCTTTTGGCCCCCGAACCGTCGCAACCCTTGCCCGAAGGTTATCAGGGGCCATTGCTTCCCGGTCCGGGGTTGACGCGACCAGCTGTGGCAGGAGGCGGCAATGGCTGACGGCTGGATTTCCTCGCTCTGGCTGCACCGGCTGCTGTTTCTCGCGGTCGCAGCGCTGCTGATGTTTGTCAAACTGCTGCCACTGCAATCCACGGCGGGCCATCTGCCCGGCCCGGATTTGCTGCTGTGCCTGATCCTGGCCTGGACTGTCCGGCGGCCGGAATATCTGCCGGTCCTGATGATCGCGGCTGTGGTGCTGCTGGAAGACCTGTTGCTGATGCGGCCGCCGGGCCTGTGGACCGGTCTGGTGATCCTGGGGTCCGAATTCATTCGCTCGCGCGTGGCTTTGACGCGGGAATTGAACTTTGGTGTCGAATGGCTCTTGGTCGCGGGGCTGATGGTAGCGATCTTCGTCAGTTACCGGGTAATCCTGGCAATGTCCTTTCTGCCTCAACCTGCTTTTGGCTTCGCGCTGGTGCAAATCCTGTGGTCGGTCTTGGCCTATCCGTTCGTCGTGGCCGTATCGCGCTACGGGCTTGACCTGCACAAGCCGGCCACCGGCGAACTTGACGCTTACGGCAGGCCGCTATGAAACGCACTTCCCGCGACAGCGAAGACAGCGCCCGCCGCATTACCCGGCGCGCCCTGTTCATGGGCGGCTGCATGGCCGCGACGATGGCGGGGCTCGGCGCACGTATGCGCTATCTGGGTGTAGAGGAGGCGGATCAGTTCCGCCTTCTCGCCGAAGAAAACCGCATCAACATTCAACTGATCCCACCAGCGCGCGGCTTGATTCTGGACCGCAATGGCAAGATCATTGCCGGCAACGAACAGAATTACCGCGTGGTCATCACCCGCGAAGGCGCGGGCGATGTGCAACTGGTGCTGAACCGGCTGTCGCATCTGATCCCGATGACCGAAACCGACATGACCCGCGTGCTGAAGGACGTGGATCGCAATTCGTCCTTTGTGCCGATTCCCGTGGCGGACCGGCTCAGCTGGGACGACTTTTCAAAAGTCGCCCTGAACGCCCCGGCTTTGCCCGGTGTGACGCCGGATGTGGGCCTTAGCCGGGTCTATCCGCGCGATACCGATTTCGCGCATGTGGTCGGATATGTTGGCCCGGTGTCGGAAAATGATCTGGAGGGCTTGGAAAACCCCGATCCCCTTCTGCACATCCCGAAATTCCAGATTGGCAAGATCGGTGTCGAAAAGTGGATGGAAGACACCCTGCGCGGGTCAGCTGGCAACAAGAAAATCGAGGTCAACCATGTCGGCCGGGTGATGCGCGAACTGGACAAGACCGATGGCGTTTCCGGTGCCAATCTGCGGCTGACCATCGACGCCGACATCCAGAATTTCGTGCAGGCCAGGCTGGGTGACCAATCTGCCGCCTGCGTGGTGATCGATGTCACCAATGGTGACCTGATCGCTATCGCCTCAGCGCCGTCGTTCAACCCCAATCTGTTCGTGCGCGGCATCACACGGCGCGACTACGACGTTCTGACCGGCAATGACTTTCGCCCCCTGGCCAACAAGGCCGTGCAGGGCGGCTATCCGCCCGGATCGACCTTCAAAATGGTGACCGGGCTGGCCGCGCTGTCCGATGGCAAGATCAGCCTTGATACCGTCGTGAATTGCCCCGGCTACCTGCAATTCGGCGATCGGAAGTTCAACTGTTGGAAAAAGGGTGGCCACGGCAAAGTCGATGTCCGCTCGGCCCTGACCCAAAGCTGCGACGTGTTTTTCTATGACGTGGCGCAGCGGGTCGGTATCGACAAGATCGCCGAAATGGGCCGCAAGATGGGCCTCGGGCAGCGCCACGATCTGCCAATGTCGGCCATTTCCGAAGGTACGCTGCCAGATCGCGCCTGGAAACAAGAGAAATTGAAGCAAGACTGGCGCATCGGCGACACGATCAATGCGGCGATTGGCCAGGGCTATGTCGTGGCCACGCCGCTGCAACTGGCGGTGATGGCGGCGCGGGTGGCAACCGGGCGCAGTGTGGTGCCGCGGCTGATCCGCGAGATCGACGGCAAAGCGGTTCCCGTCGAGGAGGCTGCCGACCTGGGCTTTGAGACCTCCCACCTGACCGCCGTCCACGACGGCATGATCGGCGTCGTCAATTCCGACCGCGGCACGTCGTTCGCCGCACGGATAGCCAATGACGCGATGCTGATGGCGGGCAAGTCCGGCACCAGTCAAGTGCGCAATATTTCTGCGGCAGAGCGTGAAACCGGCGTGGTCGGCAACAATGACCTCCCTTGGAAACAGCGCGACCATGCGCTGTTCGTCTGCTTTGCCCCGGCCGATGCGCCGCGCTATGCGGTGGCGGTCGTGGTCGAACATGGTGGCGGCGGTTCTTCGGTTGCGGCCCCGATCGCCCGCGACGCCATGCTGCGGGCCTTGACCGGTTCCGTTCCAGACCCCAAGGATTACCCGGCCAACCAGCGCGGCCGGATTGATACGATGCTCAAGGAACTGAAACTCCGGTCGCCCGACGGCAGCCAGCCCACAGATACAAGGGCCTGATATGAGCTTTCTGGAATACCGCGTCAAATTCGCGCCCGCCGGCTTTGCCAAGGTGCTGTATGTCAACTGGGGCCTGTACCTGTTGATCACGGCGGTGGCGGCCATTGGCTGGCTGATGCTGTATTCGATCGCGGGCGGCGATATGAGCCAATGGGCCGGCCCGCAGATGAAACGCTACGGCGTCGGCATGATCCTGTCGCTTGTCCTCTGTTTCACCCCGATTTGGTTCTGGCGCAGCATGTCGGGGGCGGCCTATGTGTCGACCTTCATCCTGCTGATCATCGTGCATTTCTTTGGTGCGGTCGGCATGGGCGCACAGCGCTGGATTGATCTGGGGTTCATCCGCCTGCAACCTTCGGAATTCATGAAGGTCAGCCTGATCATGATGCTGGCGACCTATTATGACTGGCTTGACGATCGCAAGGTATCGCGCCCGCTCTGGGTGTTGATCCCGGTCCTGCTGATCATCACACCCACCATTCTGGTGATACTGGAGCCGAACCTCGGCACCTCGCTGATGCTGATCGTCGCCGGGGCTGCGGTTATGTTCGCCGCCGGGGTCTCGCTGTGGTATTTCGTCGTGGTGATCGGCCTGCTCGGCGGCGGCATCGCGGGCATCTTCCTGTTGCGTGGGACCCCGTGGCAACTGATCCATGACTACCAGTACAAGCGGATCGACACCTTCCTCGACCCGTCCGCCGACCCGTTGGGGGCCGGTTACAACATCATGCAGGCCAAGATTGCATTGGGCTCGGGCGGCTGGACCGGCAAAGGCTTCATGCAGGGCACCCAGTCGCGGCTGAACTTCCTTCCTGAAAAGCACACCGACTTCATCTTCACCACCCTGGGCGAGGAGTTTGGCTTTGTCGGCGCGATCTCGTTGCTGGCGCTCTATGCGACGATCCTGATTTTCCTGTTCTGGGCGGCGGTCCATAACAAGGACCGGTTTTCCTCGCTGATGATCATTGGCATCGCTGTCAATTTCTTTCTGTATCTCGCCGTCAATCTGGGGATGGTGATGGGCATGGCCCCGGTAGTCGGCGTGCCCTTGCCGTTCCTGTCCTATGGCGGCTCCGCCACGCTCGTGCTTTTGCTGGCCTTTGGTCTGGTGCAAAGCGCCATTGTTCACAGGTTGCGCTGATGCTGGCAGTCAAACGACATATGCGGTTTCTGGTGGCTTTCGTGCTGGGGATCACAATCTGGGTGGTCGCCTCTACCACGCCCGGCGACAGTGCCATGACCGCATTGATGGCGGTGAATGGGTTCTTCGTAACTTACCTTGCCCTGATGCTGTGGCTGTCACTGACCACCACCGTCAAAGACCTGCGCCGCCATGCAGAGGCCGATGATGAAGGCTCCGCTCTGATCCTGCTTATTGCAATGGGCGCGGTTCTGGTTAGCCTGACCGCAATCTTCCTGGTCTTGAACCGCCCGAACGGCGACCTGCTGCAATCCTGCTTTGCCCTGCTGGCGGCCCCGCTGGGCTGGGCGCTGATCCATGTGTTGGCCGCCTATCGCTATGCCCATCTGTACTATTCACCCGACCCGGATGCGGGGTTGATGTTTCCCGGCGACACCACGCCAAACCCCGGCGTGGTGGATTTCATGTATTTCGCCTTCACCATCGGCATGACGGCACAAGTGTCCGACGTGCAGGTGACAAACGCCACGATCCGCCGCGTCGTGCTGTTTCACGGCATCGGGTCGTTTTTCTACAACACCGTCATTCTGGCGCTGGCAGTCAATGCCGGCATCGCGCTCAGCCGCTGAAGGTTACCATGCTCCTCATCTATTTCGCCTCCCCGGCACTCTGGCCCGAGTACCGCGACCTGCTGCCGGCGCTGCTGGCAGAGTCCGGGCTTACAGCAAAGGTCGTGACCGAGGTCGCCGATCCCGCGGCCGTCGATTACATCATCTATGCGCCCTCTGCCCCGTTACAGGACTTCACCCCCTTCACCCGCTGCAAGGCCGTGCTCAGCCTGTGGGCGGGGGTCGAGCGGATTGTCGGCAACCCGACGCTGACCCAGCCCCTGTGCCGCATGGTAGAGGACGGGCTGGCCGAAGGCATGGTTGAATGGGTGGTCGGTCACACCTTGCGCCACCACCTTGGCATGGACCGTCATATCCTGAACCCGGACCACATCTGGGATCCGACCTGCCCGCCGCTCGCGCGTGAACGTCCGGTCGCTATGCTGGGAATGGGGGCGCTCGGTCTCGCCTGTGCCCGCGCCCTGCAGGCCCTCAATTTCCCGGTGACCGGCTGGAGCCGCGGCGCAAAACAAATTGCGGGCATCCCGGTGCTGCATGGCGACAGCGGCCTGCAAGCCGCCCTGCGCGGTGCTGATATCGTGGTGACCCTGTTGCCCAAAACGCCCGAGACGGAAAACCTGTTAGACGCCCGCCGCCTGGCCATGATGAAACCTAGCGTCTGTATCCTGAACCCCGGTCGCGGTGCGCTGATCGACGACGCTGCTCTGTTGGCCGCCCTCGGCGCCGGCCACATCGGTCATGCAACACTCGATGTGTTCCGCACCGAACCTTTGCCACCGGATCACCCCTATTGGTCCCACCCCCGCGTCACCGTGACCCCCCATATTGCCGCCGACACCCGCCCATCCGGTGCGGCCCGCGTTCTGGTAGAAAACATCCGGCGCGGCGCGGCGGGCGAACCGTTCCTGCATCTGGTCGACCGAACACACGGGTACTGACTTTCCCCAGCGCGATCCGCCTGTCCTGGTCTGGCATTCTTTGTCCAAGGCCCCGACTAACCTGAATGTTCCCAAACAGCCGATGAAGCCGTGGGGCTGCCCCCGCTGACGAAGCCGCGCAGCATGCCCAAGCGGCTCCTCCCGAGGGGTCGGCTGACACGCGGCGCAAGTGCAGCCCACCTACCCCAGCAAGATCACCAGCCACGCCACACCCCCCGCAAGCGCGGTCAGTGCGACCGCGGCAGATCCGCAATCCTTGGCGCGTTTTGCACGGGGGTCGTGGTCTTTTGACAGCCAGTCCACAACTTCCTCCAGCGCGGTGTTCATGAGTTCCGCGGCCAACACCAGCAGCCCCAGCGCCAGCACCAGCGCCCGTTCGCCGCGGCTCAGCGGCAGAGCAAAGGCCATAACGAGATTAAGCCCGTTGACCAACGTCCATTGTCGCAATGATTTCTCGGTGGCCCAGGCCGCGCGCCAGCCGTCCAGTGACCAGATCACCGTATTGGCAAAACGCCGCGCCTCGGCTTGCAGCAGCTTTTTCATCCGCGTCCCTGCCTCCTCAATTGGCGCATCAGACACAAACTGCCGGCGTCTGTAAATCAGCCTGCGTGCAGCGCCTGCAGATAGGCCCGTGTCGCGGTGACAACATGGGCAAAACGGTCGCCGCCCAGATTGACCCCGCCATACCACCGCGTCACTACGATGACATGACCCGCCAGACCGTCGCGCTGGATCATCTTCAGGATCACCGCTGCCGCCCCGGGCTCGCCATCGTCGTCCTTCGCAGGCTCCCCGCCGATGACGACCGCCCAGGAATTGTGGCTGGCCCGGGCGAATTTCTTGACGCGCTTCAGATCGGCCAGAAAAGCTGCCAGTGCCACACGGTCCGCCACCGGCCCGCCCGATACGGCATAACGCGATCCCCGGTCGCGGACGATGTCCATGATTTGCAACATCGTCCCGTCATCAACCGGACTGCGCCCAAGGTCAATCCGCCAACCATGCCCGGTTGCGCCCCGCAAACCCACCGCTTATCATCCCGCGCATGTTTACCATCGAATACGAATTTGACGCGACCGTGATCACTCTGGTGGACGAAGGCAGCGTGCATCTGGGCGAAGATGTGACGATCGAAGCCTACGAGGAATGCATTGTCCTGCAGCAGGTCGACCCGCTAACCGACATGCCGGTGCGCATCACCCTGTCGCAGCGTCAGGTCCAGGATCTGGCCGCCGCGCTGAACCTGCCAGAGGGCACTTACCGGCTGAAGTGACTGCCCGGACGGCTTTTTCCACAGGCGCCAAGGTCCAAAAAACCCTTGCATTCCCTTTGTACCCTGCGGGTCCGCCCCGGCGCCAAGCCGACTGACATCAATTTCCGCACCAATCCCCGCCGGAATCCGCGCTGCGGACCGTTGCACACCTTGACGCGGCGCCGCGCCGCCCGCACATCTTGCCCGACAAGGAGCCTGCAATGCCGCATCCCAACGCCCAAGCCTTCGCCTTCCTGGCGCACCGCCGGTCGCGGCCGGCCAAGTTGTTCAAAGGGGCGGTGCCGGACCGGGACCAGCTTGTGACCATCCTGACCGCCGCAGCCCGGGTGCCCGATCATGGCAAACTCGAACCGTGGCGGCTGATCGTGATCGAACGCCCCGCAATGGCTCGGCTGGCGGATCTGGCCGAAGCGCGGGCGCAAGAGCTGGGCGGTGATACGGAAAAGATCGGCAAGGGACGGGGGCAATTTGATCTGGGCCGGCTGGCCGTCGTGGTGATTTCCCAGCCCAAACCGCACCCCAAAGTGCCGCCCGCCGAACAACTGGCCTCGGCGCATGCCCTGTGCATGAACATTCTGAACGCGGCAGAGGCGGCGGGCTGGGGGGCGAACTGGCTGACCGGTTGGACCGCGCATGACCCGGTTTTTGCCGCCCGCGCCTTTGGCTGCACCGCAGACGAAACTGTCGCGGGCATCGTCCATATCGGCACCGCCGCCGAGGATGGCCCCGACCGTCCGCGCCCCGACCTTGCCCGCCTCGTCACCTGGGCCGACGCATGATATTCGGCGACTTCGGCAAGGCGCTGGGCCAGCTCGCTGACCCGCGTTTTCTGCGGGTGCTGTGCTATGGCCTGTTGCTGTCTTTGGCCCTGCTGTTCGGCATTTACGCCTTGTTTCTGGGCGTGATCGACCTGTTCATCCCCGGCCATATCCAGATCCCCTTCGTCGGCGCGCTCGATGCTTTGCCCAAACTTCTTGGCTGGGCCTCGCTTTTGCTGATGCTGGTGCTGTCGGTGTTCCTGATGGTCCCGGTCGCCGCCGCCTTCACCGCGTTCTTTCTGGAGGATGTGGCCCAGGCGGTCGAGGATCGTCACTACCCCGGCCTGGCCGCCTCGATCCCCACGCCTTTCAGTGACACGCTGATCGACACGGTAAACTTTTTGGGCATCCTGATTGTGGTCAACAGCTTTTCGCTGGTGCTGTGGGCCTTTGCCGGACCGTTTGTGCCCTTCGTGTTCTGGGCGATCAACGGCTACCTTCTGGGGCGCGAGTATTTCACCCTCGTCGCCAGCCGGCGCATCGGCCGCCCCGCCGCCAAGGAACTGCGCCGCCAGAACAGCGGTCAGGTCTGGCTGGCCGGGGCATTGATGGCCGCGCCCTTGTCGCTGCCGCTGATCAATCTGTTCATCCCGGTGCTGGGGGCCGCCACCTTCACCCACCTGTTTCACCGGCTGCAAGGCACCTCCGGCTTCAGCCAAAGTTCGATCCCGCGCAGCCGCTAAGGCCGCATCAGCCCTGTTTCATGATCCCGAAGATATCAAGATCCTTCGCGCCATAATGCTGCGACAGGATGTAGATGGTCACGCACAGCACGGCCCAGACACCCAGAGTGACCACCGTGGTGATCTTGGCCTTTCGTGCCACCAGAAAATCTGCCGGGGCCGATTTTGGCGTGCCCGGCACCACCGCGCCCGCCTGATCCTGCGAGGTGAACCGGAGCGGCAGCACACAGAAAAACACCATGAACCAAGTCACGGCGAACAGCACGATGGCACCGGTCCAGGTCATGTCTCTTCCAGTTCAATCAGGGTTCCGGTGAAATCCTTGGGGTGCAAGAACACCACCCGCTTGCCATGGGCCCCGATCTTCGGTGCGCCCAGTACACGCGCGCCAAGGCCAATCAACCGGTCCCGCGCCGCCAGAATGTCTGCCACCTCGTAACACAGGTGATGGACGCCGCCGCCGGGATTCCGGTCCAGAAACCCCCGGATCGGCGAGGCATCCCCAAAGGGCGTCATCAATTCGATCTTGGTGTTGGGCAAGGTGACGAACACCACCGTCACGCCATGATCAGGCAGGTCCGTTGCGGGTCCGACCGCGGCGCCCAGACTGTCGCGGTACTGCGCTGCGGCGGCGGCAAGGTCCGGCACGGCGATGGCAACATGGTTCAGGCGGCCAATCATCAGGACTCCGGTCTGGGTGCGGCCCTTATGCGAAAGCCAGTCGGTCGGGGCAAGGGCCAAGACATCGCAGGCACCGGCTGCGGCATTAACCCGCAGTTAAGGATACTGTGCTTCCTTGGTTCATCCCAACCGCAGAGGTCCGCCATGCCCAATAGCCTCGCCGTCGAATTGCCAGACCTGTCCCAGCGCGGCCTGTCCCCCCTGCCCAATGCGGTGACAGAGGCGTTGCCTCTGCGCGGCCTGACCGTGCTGGCGGTCGAGGACAGCCGCTTTGCATCCGAAGCGTTGCGCCTGATGTGCCAGCGGCTTGGGGCACGGCTGCGGCGGGCTGAAACTCTGGGGGCGGCCCTGTCGCATCTGCGGCTCTATCGGCCCGATGTGGTGATCATCGACCTTGGCCTGCCCGATGGCCGGGGCGAGGCGCTGATCCGCGACGTGATCCAGCGCAGCCCGATTGGTCCCGTGGTTCTGGGCACCTCGGGCGATCCGGATGGCCGCAGTCTGGCACTTGCGGCCGGTGCGGATGGTTTTCTCGACAAACCGCTGGAAAGCCTTGCCGTGTTTCAGGCAACGCTGCTGCGCCACCTGCCGGCCCGCGCCGCGCCGTTGCTGGCCGGTGCTGACATGGCATTGACCCCCGACACGCTGGCGCTGCGCGATGATCTGACCCATGCCGCCGCCTTGATCGAGGCCGGGACCGATGCGGCGGGTGAACTGTACCTTGCCGGGTTCCTTGGCGGCATCGCCCGCCATGCCCATGACCCCGCCTTGGCCAAGGCCGCGGCAGAGGCCGGGGCCGCCCCATCCACCGGGCGGCTTGACCAATTGGGCCGCATGATCCGGTCCCGTCTGAACGCGCCGGACGGTGCCTTTGACGCGGTCGGCATTTAGCGCCGGGCCAGGTCTGTTTTCCGCGACCTGCCGCTGGTCCGGCCAGCGATAGCAAATCTGGTACAAGCGGTGGCCCGGCAGCGCGAAGATTATGATCAGCCCGTTGAAGAACTGCACATAAAACCCATCAAGGCCCGCCGGCACGATTCCAACCTGAATGAACGAAACAATCACCGCGCCAATCGTACCGCCGACAATCGCGCCGATGCCGCCTCAGGTTGGGGTGCCCCCCACGAATACGGCGGCCAGGGTCGGCAACAGATAGGAATCGCCGGCAGTCGACCAGGCGAAATGGATCACCGTCGAATAGATGCCAGCCAGTCCAGCAGCGAACCCCATGAAGGCAAGCGCGTAAACCCGGATGCGCCCGCTATCTATGCCCATTTGCGCTGCGCTGTCGGGATTGTCGCCGACGCAATACAGCCATGCCCCGAACTTGTGCCGATCGTACAAAAAAATTGAAACGACGACGAACAGGATGGCCCAGAACATCTGCACCGGAAACCCGCCGATCGTGCTGGACAACACCTGATACGCGGTCGTGTCCTTCAGCGACACCACAGCAATCGACTTGCCGCCCGTCGCGATCAAAATGGCGCCCCGGATCAGAAAGCTCAGTCCCTATGACGACAAACCGCCATAAACCACCACCGCCCCGATGGCACTGCCCAGAATGACACCGACGGCCACACCGGCGGCAAAACACAGGAAGGGATCGCAACCGGCCTGTACCCCAATTGCGAATATCCAGGCCGCAAACGCCATGACAGCCGGAAAAGGCTAATCACGGTCAGGCCAGCGGTTTCAGCGCTTTGGCGCTGCCCAGTTCCCGGATCACCCGGTTTTCCTGCGACCGGTCGGCAACGACGATGGCCTAGTCGCCGGCCTTGAGGCGCGACATACGGATCCCTTCTGCCCCCAGCGCTTTGCCCTGCGGCGCAAGATTGGCACCGATGTAACCGCCACCAAATTTGGCGCTCACCGTCGGCACATTGACGTTCTGATACATCATCAGAATGCTCGCCTTGGACGCTTCTTCTGCCAGCGGTTCAATCGAATCCGGCCCCGGATGGCCCGTCACGGCAATGCCATCGGGGGCCGAGGCGACAGCCTCGCGCAACTGCTGGACCATCTTTTTCGCTGACCAGAGAGAAAACACGAAGTCAACCTGGGCACCGGAGTCGTTCTGCGCCTGCTTCGCGCCATTGTAGACGATGGTGCCAAAGTCGTCGCCTTGAGCAGTCCTGGATCGACACCGACTTCGAAAGCATCGGCCGCCTTGCCGTCGAAAGGTTTGTCAGCCGGGGTTACCGCAACGTCGCAGCGGCCCTCCCGCTTGACGACATCAACCTTTGGCATTGGCTTCACGCCGCCGTCGCGGCCACCATGGCAGAACACGGCCTGACACTGGAGCCAGGCAACCTCCTGCGCTCGCAGCCCGGCGAGATGGGCGGATACGAGGTGGCCAAACTGCTGTGTCAGCTGCCCCCGCGCCCGACCGCCATTGTGATAAGCGATGAAACGCTGGCAATCAGCCTCTGTGGCGGCCTTGCCGAAAACGGCGTCCTGCCCGGCCGCGATATCGCCATCATCGGGCGCGACAGCCTGCCGGTGCGGTTCTTGTCACCGGCTCTGACCCGCTATGGCCAGTCTTTGCGCAACCTGGGGATTGCAATGGGCGAGGCGCATCTTGCGTCAATGCCCGCCTGCCAGCCGTTCTATCTGACGGGAATCGTGCGGAAACGCTGGCCGCCAGGGCTCACCGAAGGCGAAAGCGATGGATTTGACCTGACACCGACGTCACCCGACCAAAGGTGACGCGCGCCCAGCGCCACAAGTACACGGCAAGCCCTGGCCCGCTTTCGCCGCTTGGCAAGTGCTCCGCAACCTGACCGCCGTCAGTCCGTCGCCAGATCCCAGCCATCGGGGTAGAAATCATGGGCAAGCGCGATCTCTGTCGACAGTTTTTCGTTCGCCCAGATCGGCTCGGGCGTCACCGGAATCGGCCCATAGGATGCGATCAGATGCTCGCCCTCCCGCCGCGTCCTGAACCCTTTCAACCGCAGCGCCCGCTCAAACGCCGGCCAGCTGGCATCGTTCTCCTCGACAAAGAACAGATAATCCACAACCGCCGTCTCTGGCAGCTTCTGGCCCTTTGGCGCCTTGCGGAAGGTTTCGAACGTCTCGCGCTTTTGCGCCTCATAATTATGGGACATGACCTACTCCTGCAACCTATTCGCCAGCCTGTTCTGCCGCTCGACCACCGCGCCCAGATCCATCGTCATCATCTGCCCCGCACCCACCACCTGTCGCCCTTCGACAAACAGATCCCGCACGCGCGGCGGACCTGCCAGCAAAAACGCCACCGGATCCCACGACCCCGCAGCTTCGATCCCGCTCACATCCCAAACCGCCACATCTGCCCGCTTGCCAACCTCGATCGACCCGCAATCGCTGCGCCCCAGAACCCGTGCCCCGCCCAATGTCGCAATCTCCAATGCCTCCCGCGCGCTCATCGCATCCGCCCCCTTGGAAACCCGTTGCAACAGCATCGCCATCCGCGCCTCACCCGCAAGGCTGCCCGCGTCATTGGACGCAGAGCCATCCACCCCCAACCCCACCTTCACCCCGGCGTCGCGCATCGCCCGCACCGGCGCAATCCCCGACCCCAGCCGGCAATTCGAACACGGACAATGCGCCACCCCGGTTCCCGACCGGGCAAAAAGATCAATCTCTCGCGTGTCCAGCTTGACACAATGCGCGTGCCAGACATCATCCCCGGTCCACCCCAGGTCTTCCGCATACTGCCCCGGTCGGCAGCCGAACATCGCCTGTGAATAGGCCACATCCTCGTCATTCTCGGCCAAATGGGTGTGCAGCATCACGCCTTTGTCCCGCGCCAGCAGCGCCGCCTCCCGCATCAGATCCCGCGAGACCGAAAAGGGCGAACACGGTGCCAGACCGACCCGCAGCATCGAACCGGCACTGGCGTCATGGAATTTATCCACCACCCGGATGCAATCCTTCAGAATGTCCGTCTCTCGTTCGACCAGCGCATCCGGCGGCAGCCCGCCTGCGCTTTCGCCAATGCTCATCGCCCCGCGCGTCGGATGAAACCGCAGTCCGACCTCCCGCGCCGCCGCAATCGTGTCGTCCAGCCGCGATCCGTTCGGATACAGATACAGATGGTCAGACGACATCGAACATCCCGAAAGTGCCAGTTCCGCCAAACCGACCTGGGCCGAGACAAACATCTCCTCCGGCCCGAACCGGGCCCAGATCGGATACAGCGTCTTGAGCCAGCCAAACAGCAAGGCATCCTGGCCGCCCGGCACGGCCCGGGTCAGGGTTTGATACAGGTGATGATGGGTGTTGACCAACCCGGGTGTCACGACACAGCCAGCCGCGTCCACAACGTCGCCGGTTGTGGTCAGGCCCGTGCCGACTGCCGCAATCACGCCACCACGCAGCAAGACGTCGCCACCAGCGAATTCGCGGCGACCGGCATCCATCGTCACCACGGCTGTCGCATTGCGGATCAGGAGTTCGCCACGCATGGTCAACCGTTCAACAGAGCCAAAGCTTCGGCATGAATCGCCCGGTTAGCCGCCGCCAGCACTTGCCCGCCCTGCGGACAGGGCCTGCCCTGCCAGTCGGTCACGATACCACCCGCCGCCTCGATTACCGCAATCGGGGCCTGCACATCATAGGTTTGCAATCCAGCCTCGATCACCAGATCAATCTGCCCTGCCGCGATCAGCGCATAGCCATAGCAATCCATGCCATAGCGCACCAGCCGGGCCTTGCTGGCCACGCGCCGGAACGCGGCAGCTTCTTCTGCAGAGCCCACTTCGGGAAAGGTGGAAAAGAGAATGGCTTCCGTCAGTGGCCGCGCGGACCGCGCCTTCAAAACCCGGTGCCCCATAGGTCCATTGACCTCGGCGCGGCCAAGCCCGCCCTCAAACCGCTCTTTGATATACGGCTGGTCAATGATCCCATAAATCGGTCCGGTGCCATCGGCGACAGAGATCAAAACCCCCCAGGTCGGTGTTCCCGACAGATAGCCGCGCGTGCCGTCAATCGGGTCCAGCACCCAAGTCAGGCCAGACGTGCCGGCGACCGGGCCGAATTCTTCACCCAAAATCCCGTCGTCCGGGCGCAGCCGGGCCAGAATGGCCCGCATCCGCTCTTCCGAAAGCCGGTCCGCCACCGTGACAGGATCAAAGCGGTGCTGCTCTTTGGTGTCTGCCGTCAGCCCCTCTGCGCGGAAATGCAGCAGTGTGGCCTCACGGGCGGCGTCCGCCAATTGGGCGGCGGTCGCCACAAGCTGGTCCGCCAATGCCTTGCCTAAATTCGCCATCGCTTCCCCCGCCGCTTTGCACGGCGCTAAACCGTGAAGCAGGCTGGGTCAAGCGGCGGTTGCGTTCAATCCGGGTCAGGCAGCTTCGCTCAGAACCCGCGCCAGATCAAACAGGCGGCGGCGCTGCGCTTCTGGGATGGCATAGTACGACCGCACCAGCTCCATCGCTTCTTTGTCGGCCATCATGTCATTCCCAGCCGGGTTGATCACGCCGTTCGCCAGACCTTCGAAAAAGAAGCTTATAGTGACACCCAAGGTTTCGGCGATATCCCACAAACGCGAGGCCGAAACCCGGTTCATGCCGGTTTCGTATTTCTGGATCTGCTGGAATTTGATCCCCACTTTGTCTGCCAACTGTTGCTGGGTCATCCCGACCATCCAGCGCCGATGCCTGATCCTTTTTCCGACATGCGCATCAACAGGGTGTTTCATTCCAGTCTCCATTTACGAGTTACGCTCTTGACTTTATCTAAGCAAGAATCGTGCCAAAATTTGTTTGCAGGCACATTTTCTTGAATATTGACTGTGTAATCAGAAAAACCTGTCTTTTTGGACAAGTTGAATTATACACCTGAGCAAGAATTCAACGTAAGCCTGTCTTTATCGCCGTGTGGGGTTGTCACGCCCAATTTACTCTCCCTGCGGGTGTTTTTCATATTGCATTGCAAATTACAATGCATACGGTCCCACATCTTGCCGTTTTGCAACGAAATACAAGGAAAATCGCCCCGGGCCGGTCCGAAAAGTAAAAATTGACGGCTGTTTCACGCAAACGTCCTCCTGACATTGTTCAGAAAGTCGCCACAAACCCTTGAAAAACCACAACCTGTGGGTGTATGGGTTCTTTGCAACCTCAGGCCGAAAGTGCTGCGTCCGACCGTTCAAAAACGGTCAACCGCGGCACTCTGCTGGCATAGGCACGGCGCATAAGCTCCGCCAGCGCCGTAATCGCCGCCCCGTGGACCGCTTCGCCGACATAAAGGTTGATCTTCATCTTCGCCAGTTCCGGCAACGCGCCGCCGTGGTTGATCCGCTCGACGTGGCGCGGTTCCGAACCCTCCAGAATCGTATGCACCGCCAGATCCGCGCTGACCGTCGCCTCGACCGTGCGGGTGTTGTCACTGTCCACCGCCAGAATCCATGGAATACCTTTCGCATCCAGCCCGGCCTGAACCCCCTGCCGAAAAATGCAGCGCTGTTCATAGGCCAATGGCAGGGGCCGTTGCCGCCACGCTTGCCCGCCCGGCGCACCCACCCACACCAGTTGCAACTCGGTCAGCGTCTCGCCCCCCGCCTCGACTCCATGCTCGGTCGTCATGATCATGTCGCATTCGCCCCGCGCGAACATCTCCTGCAAGGCCCGGGTGAACGACGACAGCAACCGCACCTTCACCTTGGGAAACTCCGCCGCGAACCGCTGCAACACCTGCGGGATGGCCGGATAGACAATGTCATGCGGCACGCCCAGCGTGATCTCCCCCTCAAACTGCGACCGCGTCAGCAGGCCATACACCTCGTCATTCAGCGCCAGCATCCGCCGGGCATAACTCAGCAGATGTTCGCCAGCAGACGTCAGCCCGACCTTGCGCGTCGACCGATCCAGAACGTCGCAGCCCAGCGCCTCTTCCAGCCGCTTGATCTGCATCGACACCGCCGATTGCGTCAGGTTCAAAAACCCCGCCGCCCTCGTCACACCACCCGCATCAGCAATCGCCACGAAAGATCGCAAAGAGGTCAGGTCCAGATTTCTTGCCATATCACAAATCCTGATGAGTGCCGTCAAAACCATTCATTTCCAGAATGTGCCAGACTGTCCTACTAAGATCAAGCCTGCTGATGAATGGGCAATCCACCATCACCCGATTCGATGCACCTGAAAGGACACCAGATGACCGCCGCAATCCATACTCCCGCCCTTTGCGCAGCCCCCGCCGCCAAGCGCAGCCTGTTCCGGCGCGTCCTCGCCGCATTTGCGACCCGGCGCGAACGGCAGGCGCTGCTGGCACTTGACGCAGCATTGCTGTCCGACATCGGTCTGACCCGCGATCAGGCCTTGGCCGAAGCCTGCCGCCCAATCTGGGACGCCCCCACCACGTGGCACCGCTGATCCGGCCCGGTTTGCGATTTAATCGGGAAATCCTTGAAGTTTGGGCCCAGTGCCCCGATATTGCGGGCATAAGGTGGTGCGGATTGCCCGTGCCATCCGTCAGAACAATCGGAGGCTTTTAATGGCTGACTATCAGACGATCCGAACTTTAGGCGCCGGCGCCCGGACCGCCGAGATCGACCAGGGCCTGCGGGCTCACATGAACAAGGTCTACGGACTGATGTCCGTGGCCATGCTGATCACTGCGGGCGTGGCTTGGGCCGTCGGCTCCAGCCCTGCGATGATCAACGTGATCTTTGGAACCACTGTCCTGCGCTGGATCGTGATGCTTGCCCCCGTCGGTCTGGTGATTGCGTTTGGCGCGATGCTGCCCCGCCTGTCGGTGGCCGCGGCACAATTGTTCTTCTATGTCTACGCCGCTGCGGTGGGCCTGTCTTTGGCCTTCATCTTCGCGGTGTTCACCGGCACCTCCATCGCGGCGACCTTCCTGTCGACCGCAATCGCCTTTGGCGGCCTAAGCCTTTACGGCTACACCACCAAACGTGACCTGTCGGCGATGGGGTCGTTCCTGATGATGGGCCTGATCGGGCTGATCGTGGCTTCGGTCATCAACATCTTCCTGGCCTCGTCTGCCCTGCAGTTCGCCATCTCGGTCATCGGCATCCTGATTTTCGCCGGCCTGACCGCGTTCGACACGCAAAGCATCAAGGCAGAGTACATCCAGCGTGCGCAGTCCAGCGACGATGAATGGCTGGGCAAGTCGGCAATCATGGGTGCCCTGCGCCTGTATCTCGACTTCATCAACATGTTCATGTTCCTTCTGCAATTCATGGGTAACCGCCGCTGAACTGTTCAAGGTCTGAAACCAAAGGGCCGGGGGAAACCTCGGCCCTTATGCTTTGCCCTGACGCAACATCCTGACCGCCGGAAATGTAATGCCCGGTCGCAGCCCAATCTCGATCGGCCCCAAAACGGCAAAACCCAATGCGGCATAGAACGGCACCGCTGTCAGGGTCGACAGGCATTCCAACTGGGTCACGCCCTGCCCCGCCGCCTCTGCCAGCACACGCCGCATCAGCCTGCGCCCTATACCGCGCCGCAGATGGCCAGGGTCGGTCGCCACATGGCGCACCTGCGCCCAGCCCTGCCCGCGCCCGCTCCACCCGCCAGCGCCCACCACACGGCCCTGCTCGGTGATCGCAAGGTGATAGCGGCCCGATGTCAGCAGCTCAGGCCGCGCCCGCATGATCAGGGGCACCGCAAGCACCATCGTTGACGGCGGATAGTCCTTGGCCAAAAGCCGTGGGTAGCAGCGCGCCAGCAAATCATCCACCGCCGCAAGATCAGCGAGCGTCGCGTGGCGCAGGGTCAAAGCATCAGCCATGACAGCAAGATAAGCGATGATCCACAAATGAAAAGGCCGCACCCATCGGCACGGCCTGACATTCGGACGGACAGGCAGATCTTACTTGATCTTGCCTTCCTTGTATTCCACGTGCTCCCGCTTGACGGGGTCATACTTCTTGACCGACATCTTCTCGGTCATGGTACGGGCATTCTTCTTGGTCACATAGAAGTGCCCGGTGCCAGCCGTCGAGTTCAGACGGATCTTGATCGTCGCCGGTTTGGCCATAGTCGTTTCTCCTGCATCAGGGCAACACCGCCGCCCCGCGAAATCCTTGAAGCCCGCCTTTTAGCGACGCCGACCGCAGAGTCAACCGCAAACCGTCCAGAAACCGCGCTAGACCTGCGCATCCCGGCTTTCAGGCGTGCGCTGCGTTAATCGGGTTCCAGCAGAAAATCGTAGGGACGGGTAAAAGACGCGGGCAAGACGCAAAAAAGACAGCGATTTTTCGGTCTTTTGCGCAAATTAACCTATGGAATCAAGTGATTTGCGCGGATGGCCTATAAGCCGGATTCTGTCCCGGGCCCCGACTTTCGTCGATCACCATGGATGATCATTCCTCTGTCCCGCTTGTTACCAAGGGGATCAAGCTGCCAACCCGGGCCTCTGGGCTGAAGCGTCCCTGTGGCGGTATCCTTTCGGACCAAACCCACGCGAGGCCCCTATTCGGCATTGCTCCGGGTGGGGCTTGCCATACCGTCCCGGTTGCCCGGTCCGTGGTGGGCTCTTACCCCACCGTTTCACCATCACCGTAGCTGTGCGTCGCGGGCCTAAGCCTTTGACACCACGGCAGACTTTTCTCTGTGGCGCTTTCCCTGAGGTTGCCCCCGCCGGGGATTACCCGGCACCCTTGCTTCATGGAGTCCGGACTTTCCTCGAAGCCCCCATTACAGAAAGCCCCGCGATCATCCAGCCATCCGCGCAAGCGGCGGCTTACGCTGTGGGCTGCGATGCGTCAACCGCGAAGCGACGCGCAAGGTCGGCCGCCATGCCCGCATCGGTGGTATCCAGCGGCCCCATGGCCCAGGGCCGAAACCGCAACCGGAAGGCCGCCAGCAGGGCTGTTTCCGCAACATCAGGATAGCCAAACGCCCGAAGTGAACAGAAAAATGTTTTGATATCAGCCTCTTGCGCCACCGGCCAGACGGACACGCCACCCAAAGCCAACCGGCGCCAATCGAATTTAGCCCCCGGATCACCTTTACGGGTCGGTGCCATGTCAGAATGCCCGATCACCCTATGCGCCGGAATACTCCACCGCGGCATGATTTCAGACAGCAAGACTTCAAGCGCCACCATCTGCCGTTCGGGAAACGGCTGCGTCCCCGGATTTGCCAACTCGATCCCGATGGAATTCGAATTTACATCCGCAAACCCCGCCCACTCCCCCGCACCAGCATGCCAAGCACGGCGGTCTTCCTCTACCAGTTCTAGCGTCTCGCCGGTCTCCGAAATCAACCAATGGGCCGAAACCTCGGCAACCGGATCACAAAGCCGATCCCGCGCCGCAGCACAGGTCGCCATTCCGGTGTAGTGCAAAACGATCAGCGATGGCATCGCCCCACCCCTCCGCTCGCCATGGTTGGGCGAGCGATTGACCGTCACTGCAGCGCGGTGCGGAAGGGACGCGGATCCCAATCACAGGCAAACCCGTCTCCGTCCGGGTCCAGTGCTTTGCTATCTTTTTGCGGCCCACCCGCAGCAAGGAAAGCCTGCTGCGCCAAATCAGGCGACGTGTATTTCAGGCAGGCTTTTTGCGGGCTGGTCAGGTAAAAAGACGGGCGGTTGTACAGTTTTTCACCGACAGCATTCTTGCTGGAAATGGCAAATTCAGCGATGTTCGGCCCAGTATCCCCAGTGCGTTGTGGCAATGCGCCCGGTTGGACCACAACATATTGTTCCTTGTTGGCCTCGATACGAGCCTTGTCACTCTCAATGGATTCGCGCGATTTGACGGCGTTGAAATCCTGCTCGTCAGAAACGCCGCCGGTCACATAGTTCATCTCGGCGGTAGTTTCCTGAATCCCAGCCGGCGCATTGCCGCGCGGACGGTCAGCAGGCAAGCCTGAGGGGTCTGGTGGCGCCGTACTTGCCGCCGCTGTTGTGGTCCCCGCCTCTGCAGCCGCAATGGCCGACGCCGCCGCATCTGTGGAAAACCCCGCAGCAGGCGCCGCAGCGACACCACTATCAGTCGCGGGTTGTGTGGCAGGAATACCAGCGGTGCTATTATGGATGTAACTGTTGTAATCCTCGAACCCGACTCCAGCACCGGAATCGGGAACTTTGGGATTGCAAGCCGCAAGGCCGAATGCCAAGAAAATCAGGATGGGCGCACGCATGGTCTGCCTCGACTTTTATTCACTTTGCGCAGCGTTTACCACCATTTCGCGGCCTTTGCCACAAAGTGGGCCGCGCGCTCCAAAACATATGCGTGATTTAGCAGTTCGCCCTCTTCCCACGGCCTGCCGATCAACTGCAGCCCCAGCGGCAGCCCTTTATGGTCGAGGCCCACCGGAACTGAAATTCCCGGCAATCCCGCGAGGTTAACAGTCACAGTGAACACATCGTTGAGATACATCTCGATCGGATCGGCATTTGCCATCTCACCCAGTCCAAAGGCGGAAGAGGGAGTCGCAGGGGTCAGGATCGCGTCGATACCTGCAGCGAACACCAGTTCGAAATCACGTTTGATCAACGCGCGTACCTTGCGGGCACGGTTGTAATAGGCGTCGTAGAACCCCGCTGACAGCACATAAGTGCCGACCATGATACGCCGCTGTACTTCAGCCCCAAACCCTTCGGCGCGGGTTTTTTCGTACATGTCGGTGATGGCATCACCCAGCGCAAGTTTCGCGCGGTGGCCGTAACGCACCCCGTCATATCGCGCGAGGTTGGACGAGGCTTCAGCGGGCGCTATCACATAGTACGCCGGCAATGCATATTTGGTGTGTGGAAGCGAGATATCGACAATCTCGGCCCCCGCATCCTTCATCATGGCCACGCCAGAATCCCACAGTTTGTCTATTTCTGCCGGAATGCCATCCATGCGATATTCGCGTGGGATTCCAATGCGCTTTCCACGAATATCACCCGTCAGTGCAGCCTCGAAATCTGGCACGGCCAGATCAGCCGAGGTGGCATCCTTGGCATCGTGCCCCGCCATTGCCCCCAGCATGATCGCAGCATCGCGGACCGACTTGGTCATAGGTCCGGCTTGGTCAAGCGACGACGCAAAAGCGACAACGCCCCAGCGGCTGACACGGCCGTAAGTTGGTTTTATGCCAACAATTCCAGTGAAAGCAGCAGGTTGGCGGATCGAGCCACCGGTGTCCGTGCCCGTCGCTGCCAGACACAGATCCGCTGCCACCGCCGCCGCGGAGCCGCCCGAAGAGCCGCCGGGTGTCAGCGCAGCAGCGTCATTGTCGCGACGCCACGGATTGACGGCATTGCCGTAGCATGAAGTCTCGTTGGACGATCCCATCGCAAACTCGTCCATGTTCAGCTTGCCCAGCATCACGGCGCCGGCTTCGAACAGCTTGCTGGTGACAGTACTTTCATACTCGGGCTTGAAACCCTTCAAGATGTTTGATCCGGCCTGGGATAGCACACCTTTGGTGCAGAACAAGTCCTTGATTCCCAATGGAATCCCGCACATCGCAGGCGCATCGCCCGTCGCGATCCGACCGTCGGCCAAACGGGCCTGGTCCAACGCGATTTCCGGGGTCTTGTGGACGAAAGCGTTCAAACCATCGCCCGCATCCATTGCGGTCATACACGCCATTGTCAGGTCGACCGCACTTAGCTCTCGCTTGCGCAGGGCATCGCGGGCGGCGGAGATGGTCAGTTCGTTCGGGTTCATTCCACCACCTTCGGCACTGCAAAAAACCCTTCCCTTGCATCAGGCGCGTTGGCAAGAATCTGGCTTTGGATATTGCCGTCCGTCACCACATCCTTTTGTCTTTTCAAACGCATAGGGGTGACGGATACCATCGGATCAACGCCAGACACATCAACTTCGTTGAGCTGTTCCATGAAACCGAGAATGCCCGAAAGTTGCCCGGCCAGGCGGGGAAGGTCCGCTTCTTCCACCCGGATGCGTGCCAGTTTCGCCACTTTTCTGGCTGTGTCGATGTCAATGGACATGGGGTTTCTCCATGAAAACTTGGGGATCGTTTAACGGGGCGAAGGATTGGGTGCAAGCCGGCGAAACAGGTTTGGACAATGCAAGGACCAGCACTAGATTGGGCAAAATAGGGAGAGTATGATGAACATCATCTGGCTGGGCCATTCAGGGTTTCGCATCGAAATCGGTGCCGCAATTTTCCTTATAGATCCGTGGTTTAGCGGAAACCCGATGTTTCCGGCGGAGCGTCGGGCAGAGGCAATCAAGGATGTGACGCATATCCTGCTGACCCACGGGCATGGCGATCACATGGGCGATGTCGCTGGAATTGCGAATGAAATCAATGTGCCTGTCATCGCAATCTACGATCTTGCCGGGTTTTTGCAGGCGCGGGACGGGGTGCAGATTGTGGGGTTCAACAAGGGCGGCACTGTCGATTTGAACGGCGTCAAGGTCACGCTGGTCAATGCCTGCCATTCGTCGACTGCGGGCACAGATAGTGGTGCGGCGGCGGTTGGGTCGGAGTGCGGTTTCATGATCGCGGGCGAAGGCCATGTTCTGTATGTGTCTGGAGATACTGACATAATGGCCGATATGGACTGGATGGGCGACTATCACAAACCAGACATCGGCATCCTGTCGGCAGGTGGACATTTCACGATGGACATGGCCAGAGCGGTTTATGCGGCAAAGCGCTATTTCAAGTTCAAGACGGTCATTCCCTGCCATTACCGGACATTTCCGCTGTTGGAGCAAAACGCCGATGTGTTGCGCGACGGGTTGCCCGGGGTGCAGGTGATCGAGCCGCAGGTGATGGTGGCGATCACGATTTGAGCCAGAGTTTGGCTGCAAACTTCCGGGTGCGAATCGGCCTTGAAATACAGGGTTAACAGGCCGAAAAGGCTGGATAATTCGTGTCTTGAACCCGTCTTGACCGCGTCTTCTTTGCGTCTATACGAAAAGACGATTGGGCCGCATTAATACTCCGTGCGGCGCAAGGCCGGGGTCGGGAGCACCGGATGCGCCCGACCCCCGCCTTGTGCCGCGCTGGCCTTATTCAATCCCGCCGTAGCGACGGCTGCCCCTTGTCGCGCATCGACGCCGACGTGGGGCCAAGGCCGATGTCGCGGCGCAAATGGTCGCTGAGCCAGATGTCACTGGCGTTTGGCGGATGGTTGCGCCGCGCGAGTGCAGCCCGCAGATAGGCAAGCCCGACGACGGCGGCACCGTGCCGCAGGATCAGCGCCTCGATGCTGGCAAGCGGTTTGGTTTCGGGGGTGGAAAAAGTGGCCTTCATGGCAAAACTCCTCGGCGCATACGCGCCGCTTCCTGTTGGGAATGATGCCCGGTGCCAAGACGGAATGACCCGATCTGGGTGCCGGACGTGGTTGAGGTTGGGGTGGCAAGCCGGGGAGACCGGCTTAGGTTCTGGTCAGGTCAGCCGCGTGCGCAGCGGGTTCCGTGTGACAGAACATATCCGGTCAGGGCGCCGCGGAGGCTGTGAACAGTTTTCATCATGGCACACCCTCCTGCTTGGTCGTTGCGGATGCGACCTTTTAGCGCAGGGCCGGAATATTGCAATCCGATTCCCGCGATGGACTGAAGGTTGTGGCGATGCCGTCACAGGGTCAGCGGCGGGATGCAAAGAAGTCGCGCAACAGGGTTTCCGCGTCGGCGGCGGCGATGCCATCATAAACCTCTGGCGCATGGTGGCATTGGGAATGGCTGAACACGCGCGCCCCGGTGGTCACGCCGCCGGATTTGGGGTCCGCCGCGCCATAATACAGCCGCGCGATCCGCGCCGCCGAAATCGCCCCCGCGCACATCGGGCAGGGTTCCAGCGTCACATAGAGATCGGCTTGTGCCAGCCGCTGTGCCCCCAGCGAGGCGCAGGCAGCGCGGATCACCAGCATCTCTGCATGGGCGGTGGGGTCGGCAAGTTCCCGGGTGCGGTTGCCTGCCCGCGCCACGACGTCGCCAGCCACCACGACACAGGCGCCGACCGGCACCTCGCCCCGGTTGCCCGCCGCCCGCGCCTGTTCCAGCGCAATATCCATGTAGGACCGGAAGCTGCGTTGCTCTTTCATCCTGGCTCAAATACTCTTTGTGTCCGGGGCAGGCAGTCCACGGGGTTGGCCACCCACGCCCAAGGATGACGTCTATGGCCGCAAAAACCAAGCCCCCCGTCGCAAAGACCCATGAGGGTGAACGGATTGCCAAGGTGTTGTCGCGGGCGGGTGTTGCCTCGCGGCGCGAGGCCGAACGGATGATTGAATTGGGAGAGGTCAGTGTCAACGGCAAGGTGATCACCTCGCCCGCGCTGAATGTCACCGACAAGGACCGCATCCTGATAAAGGGCGAGCTTTTGGCCGAACCCGAACCGGCGCGGCTGTGGCTGTATTACAAACCCGATGGGCTGGTGACGTCGAATTCCGACGAAAAGGGCCGGGATACGGTGTTTGACAATCTGCCCGCAGAGATGCCGCGCGTCATGTCGATCGGGCGGCTGGACCTGAATTCCGAGGGCCTGTTGCTGTTGACCAATGATGGCGAGTTGAAACGGCGGCTGGAATTGCCGTCGACCGGCTGGCTGCGCAAGTACCGGGTGCGGGTCAATGGCAACCCGACCGATGTGGATCTGGAGCCGTTGCGCAAAGGGATCACGGTGGATGGCGAGAAGTTTCAGGCGATGTCGGTGGTGCTTGACCGGATTCAGGGGGCGAATGCCTGGCTGACGGTGGGCATCCGCGAAGGCAAGAACCGCGAAATCCGGCGGGCGATGACGGCGATTGAACTGACCGTCAACCGCCTGATCCGCATCAGCTATGGTCCGTTCCGGCTGGGCGATCTGGAACCGGGTCAGGTCGAGGAAATCAAAGGCAAGGTCTTGCGCGAGCAATTGGGCGAGGGACGGACGCAGGATGATGCGGACAAGCCCAAGCGTTTGGTGACCCGCAGCGCCGGTGCGCGTCTGAAACCGGGCGAGGGGTTGAAGAAACTGTCCGAGGCTTGGCAAGAGGCCACCCGCGCGCCCCGCACCGCGACTGCCAAACCGGCCGCGGCCGCCGCGCCCAAGCGCCATGTTGCAAAGGTTGCCACCGCCCCCGCAAAGCCGCGCCGTCCGGAACCGGCAAAGCCGGGTCCGAAGCCCCGTCGCGGGGAATAATCGCGGGCATTCCCAGTCTTTGGCCTATAGCCACGGGCGGGGGCTGTCGCATATAGTCCGGCGCAATACAGGTTTGGGACGGAGTTTCCATGTCGGCCAAAGCACTTCAATCCCTGTCTTTCGTGCTGCTGGTCGGCCTGACCGTTTATGTAGCCTTTGGCGGGGGGCTGTAATGGCGCAGCGGTATGGCGGTAAATACAGCCCGAACCCGACCGGTGACCCGGTTGATCCGGGGACGCAGCCGATGGTGATGGCCGATACCCCTACTGGGGCAGGGATGAAATCCAACCTTTTGTTTGCTCTGCCTTTTCTATTCATCTTCAAGGCCTTTGCCAGCCCGGCCTACGGGTTGTTTGTCGGTCTGGGAACGGCGGGGCTGCTGATCCTGGCGGCCTGGCTGACCCGCGAAGGGATCAAGGCGCAGATGGAATATGACGCGCGCAAGGTTGCCCGGCGTCCCGCCATTCCGCGCAAGCTGTTCGCGGCTTGTCTGACCGGCGCCGCGCTGTTGTTGGGCACGATGGGCTGGCAGGGCAATTTCCTTTACCCGTTCCTGTTCGGCATGCTGGGCGCTTTCCTGCACATCGGTGCTTTTGGGCCGGACCCTTTGAAGGGCAAGGGCGTTGAGGGGGTTGACCAGTTTCAGACCGACCGCGTCGCCCGTGCCGTGGACGAGGGCGAGACTTATCTGGCGGGCATGAAGGACGCGATCTTGCGGGCGAACGATGGCAAGCTGGAGTTGCGGGTTGACGGTTTTGCCACCCTCGCGCGGGGTCTGTTTCGTACAATCGAGGGCGACCCCGGCGATCTGACGGCTGCCCGCAAATATCTGTCGATTTATCTGATGGGCGCACGCGACGCGACGGTGAAGTTTGCCGATGTCTATGCCCGCAACCGGGACCCCAAGGCGCGGGCTGATTACGAAGCGCTGCTGGGCGATCTGGAGACCAACTTTGCCGCCCGCACCAAGGCGCTGCTGAACGACAGTCACACCGATCTGGATGTCGAAATTGCCGTGCTGCGGGACCGGCTGAAGCTGGAAGGCTGAGTGATTTGACCCAAAACCGCCCGGTTTGCGGGCTTGAAGAGTGAGAGAGACCATGACCGACACCATACGCGATCAGGCCGCCACCGCCCTTTCCGAAGTTGAAAAGGTCACGGCCTCGGTCCTGCCCGAACCCGGCACTGCGATTGTGCCGCTGGAGGCCGCCTCTGCCCCGCAAGCCGACGCAATCAAGAAGCGCATGGCCGAACTGGACATGACCAACACCCAGTCGATCATCTCTTTCGGGTCAGGGGCGCAGGCTGAACTGCAGGTGATCAGTCAGGACATGCTGCAAGGCGTCAAGAACAAGGATGTGGGGCCAGCGGGCGACAGTCTGCGCGAGATCGTCTCGACCATCCGGGGGTTTTCGGGTGAGGAACTGGACGTCAACCGCGAGCGGTCGTGGTGGGAGCGCCTGACCGGAGCGGCCGCCCCTTTGGCGCATTTTATGGCGCGGTATGAACAGGTGCAGACCCAGATCGACAAGGTCACCGAAAACCTGATGATGCACGAGACGACACTGCTGAAAGACATCAAATCGCTGGATATTCTGTACGCCCGCACGCTGACGTTCTATGACGAACTGGGGCTGTATATCGCGGCCGGTCAAGCCAAGCTGAAGGAATTGGACGGCGGCACGATCCCGGCCAAAGAGGCCGAGGTCAAGGCGGCGGCAGAGCCAGACCAGTTGAAAAAGGCGCAGGAATTGCGCGACATGCGTTCGGCGCGCGACGATCTGGAACGCCGGGTCTATGACTTGCAGTTGACACGGCAAGTGACGATGCAGTCTTTGCCCTCGATCCGGCTGGTGCAGGAGAATGACAAAAGCCTGGTCGGCAAGATCAACTCGACCCTGATGAACACCGTGCCCTTGTGGGAAACTCAACTGGCGCAGGCTGTGACCATTCAGCGGTCGCGCGAGGCGGCAGAGGCCATCAAGGATGCCAACGACCTGACCAATGAATTGCTGACCGAAAACGCCAACAATCTGCAGGAAAGCAACAAGATCGTGCGCACCGAGATGGAGCGCGGGGTGTTCGACATTGAATCGGTCAAGTCCGCCAACGCCACACTGATCGCCACCATTCAGGAAAGCCTGGCCATCGCTGACGAGGGGAAAGCCCGTCGCGCGGCGGCAGAAGTAGAACTGACCAAGATGGAAAGCGAATTGAAAGACACCTTGTCCGCAGCCCGTGCCACTAAAACGGGCTTGGGCGAAGACACCGGGGGCGCATTGCAAGGATAATGCCTGTAGGGCTGTTTTGCGCCAGACTGATCTGCCTGACCGCCCTGATCATCGGGGTGGCCGGGCTTTCCGCATGCGTAACGGCCCCGGTGCCGCCGCCTGCGGCCGTGCCGATAACGGCTGCGCCGCCGGTTGTGTCACCGCCGCCGGAAACTGCGGCCAGCGCCGCAATTCGGGCCTATTATGCGCAGGTGCAAACGTCGCTGCTGTCCCAAGGCCTGTTGCGCACCGATATGGGCGGCGCGGATGCGCCCTTTACCGACCGCAACCTGACCGACAATTTCCTGAAAATCGCGCTGTATGAAGAATATGCGAATGGTCAGATCGGCACGGTTCGCGGGGTCAACCCGATCCGGTTGCTGCGCTGGAACCAGCCCGTGCGGGTTGCGCTTATCTTTGGCGCATCGGTACCGCAGGACAAACGTGCCACCGACACGTTGCGGGTCTCTTCGTTTCTGGCGCGGTTGGCGGGCGTGACCGGACACGCGATCGCGCTGAACGACCGGAACCCGAATTTCTGGATACACATCGCCTCGGTGGACGAGAGGGCGGCGCTGGGCCCGGTGCTGGCGTCCGAATTGAACGAGTTGACGCCGGGCCAGATCGCCAGTGTGACCGCAATGGACCGCGACACCTATTGTCAGGTGCTGACCCAGTCCAACCCGCTGACGTCGGCCTATGTGGCCGCGGTTGCCGTGATCCCGTCAGAACATCCCGACCTGTTGCGGCTGTCCTGCATCCACGAAGAACTGGCCCAGGCATTGGGCCTGCCCAATGACAGCAACGCCGCCCGCCCTTCGATCTTTAACGATGACGAGGAATATGCGCTGCTGACCCGGCAGGACGAGTTGATGTTGCGCATTCTTTATAACCCGGCGCTATACCCCGGCATGACCGAAGCCGAGGCGCGACCGATCGTCGAAACGCTTGCAAGCCGTCTGATGGGCGGCGAGAGTTGACCGCGCTGACGCGGCAAAGGAGTAAATATGGTATTCGGGTTTCTTAAAGGCGAATTCATTGACGTCATCTCTTGGCTGGATGACACGCGCGACACGATGGTCTGGCGGTTTGAACGGCGCGACAACGCCATCAAATACGGTGCCAAGCTGACCGTGCGCGAAGGGCAGGCGGCGGTTTTCATCAACGAAGGGCAGCTGGCGGATGTGTTCACGCCGGGGCTGTACGAGTTGCAGACCAACAACATGCCGATCATGACCACGTTGCAGCACTGGGACCACGGGTTCCAGTCGCCGTTCAAATGCGAGATTTACTTCGTCAACACCACGCGGTTCAACGATCTGAAATGGGGCACGCAGAACCCGATCATGTGCCGCGACCCGGAATTCGGGCCGGTGCGGATCAGGGCCTTCGGCAATTACTCGATGCGGGTTTCGGACCCGGGCGTATTTATGAAGGAAGTCGTCGGCACGGATGGCGAGTTCACGTCGGACGAGATCTCGAACCAGATCCGCAACGTGATTTTGCAGCAGATGAGCCAGGTTCTGGCAAAGTCGGGCATCCCTGTGCTGGATATGGCGGCCAATACGATGGATCTGGCCAAGCTGGTGTCGACCGCGATTGCGCCGGCGATTGCGGCTTATGGGTTGGTGCTGCCAGAGTTTTACATCGAAAATGTCAGCCTGCCGGAAGAAGTGGAAAAGGTGCTGGACAAGCGCACGTCCATGGGAATTGCCGGCGATCTGAACAAGTACATGCAGTTCAATGCGGCTGAAGGCATGGCCCAGCCGGGGTCGGCGATGGGGGCCACGATGGGGGCTGCGATGGGGGCCGGCATGGGCTTTGGCATGGGGCAGCAGCAGGCGGGGCCTTGGGGTGCGGCGCCTGCTGCTGCAGCACCGCCGCCACCGCCGCCACCCGCGAGCCGGGCATGGCATGTCGTCGAGAATGGCGCGACCAAGGGGCCGTTTTCAGAGGCCGAGATTGCCGCGATGGTGTCTTCGGGCGGGTTGACCAAAGCGGCGCAGGTCTGGACCGCCGGGCAGGAGGGCTGGAAAGCCGCTGGCGATACCGATTTGTCCCGGTTGTTTTCAATGGTGCCACCTCCGCCGCCACCGCCTGGCCAGTAGGCCATGGCACCGGTCGCTGAGGCGCATCTTTATCCATGCGAGCAATGCGGGGCAGAGCTGCGCTTTGCCCCCGGCCAGACCGTCCTGAAATGTGACCACTGCGGGCATGAGCAGAAGATAGCCGGTGCCGGCAGCCAAGATGCGACCTTTGCCGAGCATGATCTGGGCAAGGGTCTCAAAGACGACCTGCCCGACAGCGCCAGCGAGGATGTCCGGTCGACACATTGCCCGAATTGCGGCGCGGTGGTGGAGTTTCAGGGTGCAAACCACGCCACCGAATGCCCATTCTGCGCGACGCCGGTTGTGGTGGACACGGGTAGCCATCGGCGGATCAAACCGCAGGCCCTGATTCCGTTCCAGTTGGACGAGCCGACGGCGCGCCGGGCTTTGATTGCCTGGCTGGGGTCACTGTGGTTCGCGCCCAACAGGTTGCTGGAGTTCACCAGAGCCGGGCGGGCGATGAACGGGGTTTACGTGCCCTACTGGACCTTTGATGCCACCACCCACAGCCGCTATCGCGGGGCCAAAGGGGTGCATTATTACGAGACGCGCACCGTGACGGTGAATGTGAACGGGCGTTCGGAACAGCGTCAGGAGCAGGTGCAGAAGACCCAGTGGTATCCGGCGTCAGGGGCGGTCGCGCGCCAGTTTGATGATGTGCTGGTGATCGCCTCGACCAGCCTGCCCGCAAAGCTGGGCGACGGGCTGGAGCCCTGGGATATGGCGGCGCTGCAAGGCTACAGCCCGGACTATCTGGCGGGCTTTCAGGCGGAAGGCTATGTCGTGGCGCTGGCGGATGGCCATCAGACCGGCCGGGCCAAGATGGCGGCGGTGATCTATCAGGACGTGCGCCAAGCCATTGGTGGCGACGAGCAGCGGATCGACAATATCGACAGCGACTATGCCGCCGAAACCTTCAAGCATGTTCTGTTGCCGGTCTGGATGGCCGCCTACAAATACGGCAGCAAAAGCTATCGCTTTCTGGTCAATGGCCAGACAGGTGAAGTGCAGGGCGAGCGGCCTTGGTCGGCGTGGAAGATCGCCTTTGCGGTGCTGGGTGTTCTGATTATGGTGGGGGCGGCGAGCTATGCCTATTACCTGTATGACCCGTCCCAATTCCGGTGACCGGTGCCACAGTTGACAACACCCTGACCCTGCGCGATAGCCGCGGCATGTCTGATGGAGGCCGTATGCGCATACTGGACCACGCCCGCATTGCCGAATTGCCGAACCCGTATTTCGGCAAGGTGCGCGATTGTTACGATCTGGCTGACGGCACGCGCATCCTGATCTCGTCGGACCGGATTTCGGCGTTTGATCGCATTCTGGCCGCCATTCCGTTCAAGGGTCAGGTTCTGACCCAGGTGGCGCGGTACTGGTTTGATTCGACGGCGGATCTGTGCCCCAACCATGTGCTGTCTTACCCTGACCCGAATGTCGTGATCGGCCAGCGGCTGACCATCCTGCCGGTCGAGATTGTCGTGCGCGGCTATCTTGCGGGCAGCACCTCTACCTCTGTCCTGACGCAATACCGCAAAGGGGCGCGGGCGATGTATGGTCATGTCCTGCCGGACGGTTTGCGCGACAATCAGGCGCTGCCCGCGGCAATCATCACGCCCACGTCGAAGGCGTTTGACGGGGCACATGATGCGCCGCTGACGGCGGCCGAGATCGTGGAGCAGGGCTTGCTGACCGCCGCGCAATGGGAGGATGTGTCGGCCAAGGCGCTGGCGCTGTTTGCACGGGGCCAGAAGATGGCGGCGGAACGCGGGTTGATCCTGGTCGACACCAAATATGAGTTTGGCACCGATGCGCTGGGGAATATTCTGTTGGGGGATGAGATTCACACGCCGGATTCCAGCCGGTTCTGGATTGCTGATGGCTATGAGACAGCGTTTGCGGCCGGAACGCGCCCGCCGAGTTTTGACAAGGACGTCATCCGGGCCTGGGTTGTGGCGCGGTGCGACCCCTATTCCGATCCGATCCCCCAAATTCCGGCAGCGATGATTGCGGCGACGTCACAAGTCTATATCGATGCCTTCGAGGCGATTACCGGTCGAACATTTGTGCCCGACACCAGCTTTGCCACGCCACTGGACCGGGTGCGGGCGCATCTGGCACCCTATTTCACGGGGTGACGCGCACCTGTTTGCGCTAACAGGCGCGAAACGGTTATGCTTGGGAAAAATCCGGGGGAGGATGGAATGATTCTGAGTGCGGGCGAAGCCCTGATCGACATGTTGCCGCGCACCAGCCCGGCTGGTGAGCCGTGTTTTGCGCCTTATGCGGGGGGAGCGGTGATGAATACCGCGATCGCCTTGGGGCGGCTGGGGGCGAAATCATCGTTTCTGACCGGCCTGTCTACCGATCTGATGGGTGATGTGCTGCGCCAGACGTTGCAGGCATCGCATGTCAATCTGGACTTTGCCGTGGTGTCGGACCGGCCCACAACGCTGGCGTTTGTCAAACTGACCAACGGGTCGGCCAGCTATTTCTTCTATGACGAAAACACGGCGGGGCGGATGATGACGCTGGAGGAAATGCCAGCCCTGCCCGACACGATCGGCGCCTATTTCACCGGCGGGATCTGGCTGGCGGTAGAGCCCTGCGGCACAGCGCTGGAGGCGATGCTGCTGCGCGAGGCCGGCACGCGGGTGGCGATGATTGACCCCAATGTGCGGCCCAGTTTTGTGCGGGACCGGGCGGCCTATACCGCGCGGATCGACCGGATGATTTCGGCGTCTGACATCGTCAAAGTGTCGGACGAGGATGCGGAGTGGCTGTATGGCACAGTGGAACCGCTGGCGATATTGGCCAAGGGGCCGAAGGTTGTGCTGATGACCGAGGGGGCCAAGGGGGCCACCGCCTATACCGCGCGGGGCAAGGTTTCGGTGGCGTCGCCCAAGATCGTGGTGGCGGACACGGTGGGCGCGGGCGACACGTTCAACGCGGGCTTTCTGGCCGCGCTGGACCGGTCCGGGTTGTTGACCAAAGCCGCCGTTGCCAGCCTGTCGGAGGATGCCCTGCGCGATGCCCTGTCGCTGGGCACTCGCGCCGCCGCCATCACCTGCTCGCGCCCCGGTGCCAATCCGCCTTGGGCGAATGAGGTGTGAGGGCGCTCCTGCAGCGGGTTACACAGGCGTCGGTCACGGTGGAGGGCGCGGTTGTTGGCCAGATCGGGGCGGGTCTGCTGATACTGGTCTGTGCGATGCAGGGCGATGGCGCGGCGCAGGCGGATCAGCTGGCGGCCAAGATCGCCAAGTTGCGGATCTTCAAGGATGCGGGCGGCAAGATGAACCTGTCGGTCAAGGACGTGGCCGGTGCGGCGCTGGTGGTAAGCCAGTTCACGCTGGCCGCTGATTTGCGAGGCAACCGGCCGGGCTTTTCACCCGCGGCCGACCCCGAAACCGGCAATCGGTTGTATCAGCATTTTTCCGCGACCCTGGCGGCACTGGGTATTCCGGTGGCCAACGGAATTTTCGGGGCCGACATGGCGGTCAGTCTGGTGAATGACGGCCCCGTGACGATCTGGCTGGACACGGCGGTTTAGTTGAACGGGTTCTTGTCGCCCGCAATCGAGTTGCCGCAATCGATCAGATGCTGGATCGAGGCCGACGAGCCCGACAGCGAATAGTCACGGATTTTATCGCCCGCCTCGCTTCGCAGATGCAGGGTCGAACCTTTTGCGACCTCCAGCACGAAATTCACGCTTTGATCCTGATCGGGCAGGTCGAACAGCACGGAATTCTGCGTCAGATTCGCACCGGTCAGCGTCCAGGGAGAGCGGTGATCCACCTCTACTTCCAGATTGGCGGTGTCGCTTTCGCCAAAATCCCAGTCCTGGGAATAGAATTGCAGCCGGATCGTCTTATCCGGGAAGGCCCAGATCGAGAAACTTTCCCCGGGATCGGTCACTTCGGCCAGACAGGCATAGGTGCCGTCGTCAAAGGTCACGCCTTCCACCATCCAGCTTTTATACTCGTAAAGGACATCCGTGGTGTCCGCCAAGGCAGGCATTGCCGCAAACCCCACCAAGCCCGCAATCGCGCCAACTTGCCAAAGTCTCATTCCACACCCCTCCTGTTTTCGATCACGGACAGGATTGGCGAGAGTTGCGATTCATGCAAACGAAAAAAACGCGAACATGTTCCTTGGATTGGCCGTGCGGGTAGAAAGCAACATATGGCGGAGGCTAGGCCGCCCAATCCCAAGCTGTCGCGAATTGGCCAAGCGTTGCCGCTATGGCGGCGTCGTCTGTCGGGCCTTGCCGCACGATGTAGGCGACAAGCCCGCGCTTTTTATCCTCGACCACCTGGCTGACTTGCGCGGCCAATCCGGCGTCCCGCAGGGCGGCGTTCAGCACGCGGGTGATGGCAAGGCGGCGCAGTTCGGGTTTGAAGATCTTGCCGATGGCAGTTTTCGGCAATTCGGCCAGCACTTCGATATGCTTGGGGACCGCGGCGCGTTCGGTGATGTTCGCGCGGGCATAGGCGATCAGCGTGTCGGCATCCAGCGTGGCACCCTTGACCAGTTCGACATAGGCGCAGGGCAGTTCGCCGGAATGGGCATCGGGCTGACCAATCGCACCGACAAAGGCGACGGCTGGGTTGCCCATCAGCGCCTCTTCGATGACGGCGGGGTCGATGTTGTGGCCACCGCGGATGATCAGATCCTTGGCCCGTCCCGTGATGAACAGGTAGCCATCGGCATCGAGCCGCCCCAGATCGCCGGTGCGCAGATAGGTGCCGTCGGCAAACAGCGTCTTGTTCTTGTCCGCCTCGGTATAGGTATGGCCAGGATAGACGCCGGGGTTGGACACGCAAATCTCGCCCACCTCGTCCAGCGCACAATCGCGCCAGCCCGCGCCTTCGGCCATAAGGATGCGCACCTTGGTGTGGGGGAACGGGATGCCGACCGAGCCGATTTTCTTGGCGCCTTCCGGTGGGTTGACGGACACCAGACAGGTGCATTCGGTCAGCCCATAGCCTTCGACAATCTGCACGCCGGTGGTTTTCTCGAACCGGTTGAACAGTTCGATCGGCAAGGGGGCAGAACCGGAAAAGGCATTGCGCAACGTGTCGATCTTTGCATTGACCGGGCGTTGCAACAGGGCAGACAGGGCCGTGGGGACGGTGATCAGATAGGTGACGTGCCAGCGTTCAATCAGCTTCCACAGATTGTCGAACACGCCTTCGCCGCGATAGCCCGCCGGGGTTGGAAAGACGACATGGGCACCCGAGGCGATCATCGACATCAGGACCGGATAGGCCGCAAACACATGGAACAGCGGCAGCGGACACAGCACGGTGTCTTGGGCCCGGAACAGCAGCCGCGCCCCGAGCCAGCCATTGTAGATCATGCCGGACGCGCGGTGCTGCGCCACTTTGGGCATGCCGGTGGTGCCGCCGGTGTGGAAATAGGCGGTGACACGGTCGGCGGGATCGTCGGGAAAGTCCAGCGCATCGGACCGTTGTTTCGCGCATTCGTCCTTCAGGGTCAGCACTTTGGCGGCATGGGTTGTGGGGTTCTTGGGCCGGACAAAGTTCACCACGATATTCTGCGGAAAACCAAGATAGCGGGCCAGGTCAACCTCCAGCACATGGGTCACGCCGGGGGCCAGGCTGACCGCCTTGGCCACCCGCTGCGGCAGTTCGGTTTTGGGGAAGGCGCGCAGGGTGACAACCACTTTGGCCCCGGTTTCGCGCAGGATCGAGGCGATCTGGTCCGGTTCGAGCAGCGGGTTGATCGGGTTGACCACGCCTGCGACCGCCCCGGCCAGCAAAACGACGGCGGTTTCCATCGCGTTGGGCAGGACATAAGCCACGACATCCTGCGGACCGATGCCGAGTTTGCGGAACAGGTTGGCGGCCTGCGTCACCTTGCCATGCAAATCAGCCCAGCTGAGCGTTTCGGCCCGGTCTTTCGGGCCGGATTGCAACTGAAAGCTGATGGCCGGGCGGGGGCCGAAGGCGGTTTTTGCCCGCGTCAGAAACTCGTACATCGTGCGGGCCAGATCCAGGTCATCATAGGGTGCCTCGGCCTCGATCGCCCTGATATCCGCCAGATTGCTGAAACTGCCCATGCGTCCCCCAAATCGCCCCTGCAAGGCCTGTCGTTTTGGCAAGGATGGGGCCAAATACGGGATTTGCCAAGGAAAAGCACACGCGTTGCCTGCATTCGCCGGATTGCCTGCGTCGCCAAAACCCGCATTATCTTCGGGCCGGGAAAAGGGGACACATGGCGGAAATCGACCTGACCGCAGATTGCAGCCGCTGCGCCGCCTTGTGCTGCGTGGTGCTGCCGTTCGACAAGTCCGACGCCTTTGGCTTTGACAAGGCGGCGGACGAGCCTTGCCGGCATTTGTCGGGTGACAACCGCTGTGCCATTCACAGCCAGCTTAGCCAGGCGTTTTCCGGCTGTGTGCAGTTCGATTGCCACGGGGCCGGGCAGCGGGTGTCGCAAGAGGTGTTCGAAGGCAAAAGCTGGCGGACCGAACCGGCACTGCTGGGGCCGATGACGGAGGCGTTCCGGGCGATGCGCAAACTGCATGAGGCGGTTTTGCTGCTGCAAGCGGCAGAGCGCCTGCCTTTGACCGAGGCGCAGGATGTGACCCGGCAAAGCTTGATCGCGGCGCTTGAACCAGACCGAAAGCGCAGCACAACCGAACTGGCAGTATTGGAAAGCGGGCAGAGTTTGAAGGCCGTCCGGCTTTTTCTGGCGTCGTTACGCGAGGGGATCAGGCGACCCCGTCGGTGAATTGCAGCCGGGCCAGCCGCGCATAAAGCCCGTCTTCGGCCACCAGTGCATCATGGGTGCCGACCGAGACGATGCGGCCCTGATCTATGACCACAATGCGGTCGGCGCGTTTCACTGTGGCCAGTCGGTGGGCGACAACCATCACCGTGCGCCCCACTGCCAGCCGTTCGACCGCCTGTTGCACCGCGCGTTCGCTTTCGGCATCCAGCGCCGAGGTCGCCTCGTCCAGCAGCAGCACGGGCGCATCGCGCAGGATTGCGCGGGCGATGGCCACCCGTTGTTTCTGGCCGCCCGACAGCATCACGCCACGTTCGCCCAGAAAACTGTCATAGCCTTCCGGAAGGGCCATGATGAAGTCATGCGCGGCCGCTGCACGTGCGGCAGCCTCTACTTCGGCATCGGTGGCCTGGGGGTGCCCAAAGCGGATGTTATCGCGGGCGGAGGTGGCAAAGATCACCGGATCCTGGGGCACCAGGGCAATGGCCTTGCGAAAATCGGCACGCGCTAGGTCGCGCAGGTCGAGGCCATCCAGCAGGATCGCGCCTTGCTGGGGGTCAAAAAAGCGCAGCAGAATCTGGAAGATCGTCGATTTTCCAGCGCCAGACGGACCCACCAGCGCCACGGTTTCGCCCGGACTGATGGTCAGTGTCACATCCCGCAGGGCGGATGTGCCAAGCCGCGAGGGATAGGCAAACCCCACGCCGCGAAACTGCACCTCGCCCCGCACCGGGCGCGGCAGGGTTTTGGGTTCGGCACGGTCCTGCACGGGGTCTTTGGCGTTCAGCATTTCAACCAGCCGCTCGGTTGCGCCGGCAGCGCGCTGCAATTCGCCCCAAATCTCTGACAGGGCGCCCACTGCGCCCGCCACCATCACCGCATAGATCACGAACTGCACCAGCTGCCCGGGCGTCATCACCCCGGCCCGCACATCATGCGCCCCGATCCACAGCACGCCGACCACGCCGGCAAAGGCCAGGAAAATCACGATGAAGGTCATCACCGACCGGGTGCCGATGCGTTTGCGGGCGGATGCGAAACTTTTCTCGGTGACAAAGGCGAAATCGGCCCGGGTCTGGTCTTCGTGCGTAAAGGCCTGCACCGTTTGCACGGCACTGAGGGCCTCGGAGGCTTTGCCGGAGGATTGCGCAATCCAGTCCTGATTTTCCCTGGAGGAGGCCCGCACCCGCCGGCCTAGCACGATGATCGGCACCACCACGGCGGGCACGATCAGCAGCACCATCAGCGTCAGTTTGGACGAGGTCAGCATCAGCAGGACCAACCCGCCGACCAGCATAAGCACGTTGCGCAGGGCGACGGAGACGGACGAACCGATCACCGACAGGATGAGGGTGGTGTCGGTGGTGATGCGGCTGAGAACTTCGCCGGTCATGACGTTTTCGAAATAGGCCGGAGACATCCCCATGACGCGGTCGAACAGGGCGCGGCGAATGTCGGCGACGACCCTTTCGCCGAGCCGCGTCACGAAATAATAGCGGATGCCGGTGCCCAGCGCGAGGATCACGGCAATGACCATCGCCGCGCCGAAGTACTGATCCAGCAGCGCCGCGCGTTCCACGCCAAAGCCATCGATCACCCGGCGCACCGCCAAGGGCAGAATCAGACTGACGGATGCCGTGGCGACCAGTGCGACGCCCGCCATGGCAACCATGCCGCGATAAGGCCGGATGAACGGGGCCAGCCCGCGCAAGGCCCCCACTTGCCGCGACTTTGCCCGGTCTTCGCTGCCATCCTGATACGCCATAACTCGCCCCCGCCTGTCGCCCGGTGCATCTATGCCCGACACGCCCGTACCGCAAGCGCACAACCCCTTTCGCCCAAGCCCGCGTCGTGCTTGATTGCCGCAGCGATGACCCAGCATTTCACCACACCTGACGGAACCCGTCTTGCCTATGCTGTACAGGGCAGCGGTGTGCCGTTGCTGTGTCTGCCGGGTTTGACACGGACTATGGCGGATTTCGAGTATGTTCTGCCCCACTTGCCGTGTCGCGTGATCCGCATGGATTATCGCGGTCGTGGCGGCAGCGACTGGACCGGAGCGGTCAGCTATACCGTGCTGCAAGAGGCGCAGGATGCGTTGGCGTTGCTGGATCATCTGGGAATTGACCGGTTTGCGGTGCTTGGCACCTCGCGCGGCGGGCTGATCGGGATGCTGCTGGCGGTGCTGGCGAAACCACGGCTGCGGGGGCTGTGCCTGAACGATGTCGGCCCGGTGATCGAGCGGGCGGGGCTGGACCGGATAGCCAATTATGTCGGGCGCAACCCGGCGGCGGCCGATCTGGAGGACTATGCGCTGCGGCTGGGCCGCAATTCGCCGGGCTTTGCCCATGTGCCCGCTCACCGCTGGCAGGCGGAAGCGGCAAAGCACGCCAAGATGACGGCTGAGGGGTTGCAGATTCCCTACGATCCGGCCCTGCGCGAAGCGTTCATGGCGGGGCTGGCGACGCCACCGGCCGATCTGTGGCCGCTGTTCGAGGCCGGTGCTGGGCTACCACTTGCCCTGATCCGCGGGGCCAATTCGGACCTGCTGGCGCAGTCGACGGCGGACGAAATGCTGCAGCGACGCCCGGACATGATCTTTGCCAATGTGCCCGACCGCGCCCACATCCCGTTTTTGGATGAACCGGAAAGCCTTGGTGTGATAGACCAATTCCTGAAAGCCCTGACATGAACATCGAGATGATCGAGGCTGCGGCGCTGCGCCTGCAGGGCCATGCCCGCCGGACGCCACTGCTGAATGCCCCGTTGCTGGACCGGATTGCCGGGCGGCGGGTGTTTGTGAAGGCCGAATGTCTGCAATGGACCGGCAGTTTCAAGTTTCGCGGGGCGTGGTCGGCGCTGACGGCGATGCCACCAGAGGTGCGCCGCCGTGGGGTGATTGCGTTTTCATCGGGCAATCATGCGCAGGGGGTGGCCTGGGCCGCCGCCTTGCATCAGGTTCCAGCGGTGATTGTGATGCCCGCCGACGCGCCTGCAGTGAAGATCGCCAACACACGGGCTTATGGCGCGGAGGTGGTGCTGTATGACCGGCTGACGCAGGACCGCGATGTGATCGGGGCTGCGCTGGCCGCCGAACGCGGGCTGACGCTAATCAAGCCCTATGACGAACCGCTGGTGATTGCCGGGCAAGGCACCGTCGGGCTGGAGATTGCGGAACAGGCGGCGGACGCCGGAATCGTGACCGCCGACGTCGTGACGTGCTGTGGCGGCGGCGGGCTGACTTCGGGCATCGCGCTGGCGCTGGCGGCGCGTGCGCCACAGATGCGGGTGCGTCCTGCCGAGCCTGCGGGGTTTGATGACACCGCCCGATCACTTGCTGCGGGGCGGATCGAGCGGAACGCGGCGCTTGGTGGGTCTGTCTGCGATGCGATCATCACGCCGCAACCGGGGCAGATCACCTTTCCGATCCTGCAACGGTTGTGCGGGCCGGGGCTGGTCGTGTCGGATGACGAAGCGTTGCACGCGATGGCGCTGGCCTTTGCCCATCTGCGGATTGTGGTCGAACCGGGTGGCGCGGTGGCACTGGCCGCTGCGCTGTTCCGCGCCGATCTGCCTGACACGGTGATCTGCACGGCGTCGGGCGGCAATGTTGAACCGGCCATTTTCCGAACCGCGCTGGAGCGGTTTCCGGGCTGACGCATTTCAAACCCTGGCTGTGCCAACTGGCGCGAAACCCTGCTCAACCTTGCTGGAATCGAACATGTCCTTGATCTACCTGCCCCACATCCGCCTGAACGCCCGCATCGAGGGGCCGGTTGGTGCGCCCGCCCTGGTCTTCGCCCACGCCCTGGGCACCGACCTTTCGATCTGGGATGGCGTGCTGGCGCAGCTGCCGCGACGGTTTCGGGTGCTGGCCTATGACCAACGGGGCCATGGCGGGTCAGACACCCCCGCCCCGCCCTATGCGATGGGGGCGCTGGTGCGGGATTGCGAAGCCCTGATGGATCATTTCGCGCTGAAAGACGCGGTCATCATCGGTGTCTCGCTGGGGGGGCTGGTGGCACAGGGGCTGGCGGTCAAGCGGCTGGATCTGGTGCGCGGGGTAGTGTTGTCCAATACCGCCGCGCGGATCGGCACGCCCGAAATGTGGCAGACGCGGATGCTCGAAATCCGCGAGACTGGTCTGGACGCTTATGTCGATGGCGCAATGCAGCGAATCCTGGGCGTGGGGTATCGCACCAATCCCGCCCTGCCCTATCTGCGCGACCTGCTGACCCGGACCGCGCCCGATGGCTGGCTCGGGTGCGCCGCCGCGATCGCCGGCGCTGATTTCTACACAACGACCGCCAGTCTGCGCTTGCCTGCGCTGGTGATTGCCGGGGCCAATGACGGGTCTACCCCGCCCGATCTGGTGCGGGAAACCGCGGAATTGATCCCGGGCCACCGCTTTGCCCTGATGCGCGGCGCGGGGCATTTGCCGATGGTGGAAAAGCCCGCCGAATATGCCGCGCTGCTGGAAACATTCCTGGCCGAAATTGGCCATGGCTGAGGTCGCAATCAGACCACCCAAGCCGCAATTCAGGCCGTAGCCTTGACCCAAAGCGGAGGCCGCCATGAAACTTGCCGATCTTGAAATTTTTGTCGTGGCGCCCCCCGCGCCGGGTTGGGGCGGCCGGTACTGGATTTTCACCAAGCTTACGACGGATACCGGCATAGTGGGCTTTGGCGAATGCTATGCCTCGACCGTCGGGCCCATGGCCATGAAAGCGGTGATCGAGGACGTCTTCGAACGCCACATGCAGGGGTCGAACCCCGAAGACATCGAACTGATGTACCGCCGCGCCTATTCCGCTGGTTTCACCCAACGCCCGGATCCGACCGTGATGGGTGCGTTTTCGGGGTTGGAGATTGCGTGCTGGGACATTCTGGGCAAGGCGCGTGACCGACCGGTCTGGGCCTTGCTGGGCGGCCGGATGAACGATCGGATCCGGTCTTACACCTATCTGTATCCCGAACCGCATCAGGACGCGATGGAGTTCTGGGTCAACCCGGACCTGCAGGCCGCAGAGGCGGCGCGCTGTGTCGCCCTGGGGTTTACGGCGGTCAAATTCGACCCGGCCGGTCCCTACACGATCCGGGGCGGCCATGAACCGGCGATGAGCGACATCAGCCGGTCCGTGGCGTTCTGCAAGGCGATCCGCGCGGCAGTGGGCGACCGTGCGGACCTTTTGTTCGGCACACACGGCCAGTTTTCGACCCCCGGGGCGATCCGGCTGGGGCGCGAGTTGGAGCCGTACAATCCCTTGTGGTATGAAGAACCAATTCCGCCGGACAATCTTCTGGAATTCGCCGAAGTGGCCAAATCCGTGCGGATTCCGCTGGCAACAGGTGAGCGGCTGACGACGAAGGCCGAGTTTGGTCTGCTGCTGCGGGCCGGTGGGGTGAAAATCCTGCAACCGGCGCTGGGGCGGGTCGGCGGCATCTGGGAAGCCAAGAAGATCGCGGCGATTGCCGAAGTGTACAACGCCGAGATGGCACCCCATCTGTATGCCGGGCCGGTGGAATGGGCTGCGAACATCCATTTCGCGACGTCGATCCCCAACCTGTTGATGGCGGAAACCATCCAGACCGGCGGGGCGTTTCATCTGGCGCTGATCAAGAACTCGATCCAGTGGGAGGACGGCTATATCATCCCGCCCGAAGCGCCCGGACTGGGGATCGAATTTGACGAAGACCTTGCCCGCGCCCATCCCTACACCGGCACTGGCCTGCACCTGCAAATGCAGGAAGCGCCGTGCGACTATCGCCACGGCAATCGGTTCGCCGGTGGTGCGCCGACAAAAACGTAGATCTGGCGACCCCGGGAGGACTTGAACCCCCAACCCCAGACTTAGAAGGTCCGTGCTCTATCCAGTTGAGCTACGGGGCCGATGAATGGTCTTTTGCGACAGCAGCGCGCGTCACGCAAGGGTGCGCGTCATGTAAACGGAGTTGGGGTCAAGCGTGTAGTCGGCAAAGGGGGCGCATTCGGTAAAGCCGGCCTTGAGGTAAAGCCCGCGGGCCGGGGCAAACATGTCTTGCGAACCGGTCTCCAGGCTGAGCCGTTGCAGGTCCGCTGCCCGCGCCTCGGCGACCAGATGGTCCAGCATCAGACGCGACAAGCCGCGGCCGCGCAGTTCCGACAGGACATGCATCGACTTGATTTCGGCATGCGCGGCATCCATCCGCTTGAACGCCCCCATGCCAACCGGCTGGCCCTGTTCGCGCATCACGTAGAACTGCACGTCGGGCACCGCCAAGGCGTGCGCATCCATCATATGAATGCTTTCAGGCGGCGTATCGGCGTGCATATCGGCGGTGTGGCGCGCCATCAACGTCGCGAGGTCGGGCCCCAAGGGGCTTTCCCGCGTGATGTCCAGGCGCGCCTGCGGCATCAGTTGCCGCCCATCATCTGCTGGCCGTTGACCGAAAGGCTGCCCGGTTTACTGGCGTCGATTTCCCAGACCAGTTCGCCATTGTCGCCCGGCTTGGCCATGCCTTGCGCCATGGCAACACCCATCGAGGCCTGGCCCTTGATCTCGTCCGGCGCATTGGCCAGCGCGGCGTTCAGCTTGTCGATCCCGGTCAGCGTGACCTTAGCGGTGCCAGTCGGCATCGGCATTCCCGGGCCGGCCACCATGGTGCCTTCATAGGTCAGCGCATAACCATCGCCGCTGACATCGCCCGGGTTGAGGGTGATGGTCACGGTGCCCTTGGGCAACAGCGCCGCCATCAGCTTGCCCTGGAAAGCCGCGTCGGGTTCGGTGCCTTCGGGCAGATCGAACACGCCAAGCCCCACGGTCGCGGCACCTGCCGCATCAAAATCCGTGACTTGCACGTCAAGCGACAGTTTCTGCGGCAGGATCGGCGCGGCCCAGTCCGGCACGATGCCGGCAGGCAGGGTCAGACCCGACAGCGTGAACGCCTCGCGGAACTTGCCATCCGCGACGATGCCATTCGCCTCGATCGCAAAGCCCAGTTCGTCAATGGCGACCAGACCCATCGGCGTTTCAACCGACAGTTTGCTGACCGTGCCAGAGCCGGTCAGGTTGCCAAAGAACGGCAGCGCCTCGGTCAGGATTGTCTTGATACCGGCTTTGTCGGCCTGCATCGCGGTCTTGTCGGGATGTGCCACGACCCAGGCGATGGTTTTGTAGATGCCGTCCATCATAAAGCCTGTGCCCTTGGCCGTTTCGGTCAGGCTTTCCGCCTTGACGGTGAGCGGCATACCGGGTTGACCGTCGCCCATCGGCGGCATGGTCACGGTTTCACCAAGCCCCGAAGCCTCGATCTTGGTCTCGCTGTCGACGCCGCCGGCGGCATTGGCGGTGCCCGTCAGGGTAAACGTGGCCGTGTCGACGGTAATTTCGGCCGTTGTGGGGGGTTGGTTCGGCGCGGAAACCGCTTCGATGACCTTGACGCCGTTGAACCCGCCAGTGCCCGAAGAGAACGTCATCAGGCTTTCATCAAAGACGCCGTCCAGCGTGAGTTGGGCGAAATCCTCTTTGATGTCAAATGCGTTGGGCGCGGAAAAGGCGATCGAAACGGCCTGATCCTGTTTCACGCCCCAAGTGCCATCGCCATTGTCGGTCAGGCTCATCTTCAAAGGGGTGACGGTGCCGGTCGCACCGCTGTCTTTCGCCAACGCAATCAACGGTGTGGGGTCAAGCGTCAGGTCATATGTGTCGCCATTCACTTCGACACTGACGACGCCGTCGGTCGTGCCAAGGTAAGTCTGGAACACCTCTGTCAGGTGGGCCGCGCCCTCGTCAGTGGCAGGATCGGCGAACGCGGCGCCCGCGAAAAGAAATGGTACGGCGGCCAGAACAACGGTCTTGGTCATAAGAAACCTCTTGGTTGAAATGCCCCGTCGGGGCGGTTGTAAATCAGTGCGTCCAGACGCCCTTGCGGTCGGTCGCAAAATTCTCACCATAGCCGCGCTGCCGGATCACGGCTTTGCGTGGCTTTGGTTCCGTTACGTCGAAAGCGATGCCTTTGGAACGTGCGTAATCTTCGGCGGCGTCGCGGCTGTCAAACCGCAGGTGAACCTGCGAGTCCATGTCACTGGACGAGGTCCATCCCATCAAAGGATCAACCTCTCGTGCGCTGTCGGGTGCGAATTCCAGCACCCAGCCTTTCGCCTTGGCCGTGCCAGACTGCATGGCGGTCCTGGCCGGTTGGTAGATCCGCGCACGCATGGCAATCCTCCGCTTAGTTGCAGAGCTTTATTCCGAATTGAAGGAAAAAACGCAAGGCCCGTTGGAGTTTGGCGGTAGCTGTCGGCTGACCACTGGGAGTGGGTGGGGTGTGTGGTGCGGCCAGCCGACAGTTGAGTTTGCTGCTTGCCCTTGCACTTTGCCGTATCCATTGGGCACTTTCAACCAAAAGCTGTCGGTTTTCGAAGTGTTTTCCCTAAAATTGAATTGCCTTTGTTTACCGCCTGTCAGGCGACGTTAACGAGCCGTCAAAGGCCCCTTCCCCGTGAACAAAAACGGAATAGATTGGCACACGGAGGGAATCACCATGCCGCACAATAACGCCAACGCTCTGTCCGAACGTCCTGAAGTGTTGACCCGGCCCAAGTTGGAGGGCGGCCGCCGCTTTGTGATGCAAACGCCCTTCACCGCGGCAGGCGACCAGCCCACGGCGATTGCAGAGCTGTCAGCCGGGGTGGTGGCAGGCGAACGGGATCAAGTGCTGTTGGGGGCAACCGGCACCGGCAAGACCTTCACGATGGCCAAGATCATCGAAGAAACCCAGAGGCCCGCGATCATCCTCGCCCCGAACAAGACGCTTGCCGCGCAATTATACGCTGAATTCAAGGGCTTTTTTCCCGACAATGCCGTCGAGTATTTCGTCAGCTACTACGACTATTACCAGCCTGAAGCCTATGTCGCCCGCACCGACACCTTCATCGAGAAGGAAAGCCAGATCAACGAACAGATCGACCGGATGCGCCACTCGGCCACCCGTTCTTTGCTGGAGCGCGACGATGTGATCATCGTAGCTTCGGTGTCGTGCATCTATGGCATCGGCTCGGTTGAAACCTATTCGGCGATGACGCAGGAGCTGGTGGCGGGGCAAAGCTATGACCAGCGCCGGGTGATGGCGGAACTGGTTGGCCAAGCCTACCGCCGCAATGATCAGGCCTTTACGCGCGGGTCGTTCCGGGTGCGGGGCGACAGCCTGGAAGTCTGGCCCGCGCACCTTGAAGACCGGGCGTGGCGGTTTTCATTCTTTGGCGATGCGCTTGAAACGATTGTCGAATTCGACCCATTGACCGGGCATAAGACCGATAATTTCGACCAGATCCGCATCTATGCCAACAGCCACTACGTCACCCCCCGCCCCACGCTGCAACAGGCCACCAAGGCGATCAAATTCGAGCTGCAACAGCGGCTGGACCAGTTCATCAAAGAGGGCAAGCTGCTGGAGGCGCAGCGGCTGGAACAACGCTGCAATTTCGACATCGAGATGATAGAGGCGACGGGGTCTTGCGCGGGGATTGAGAACTATTCCCGCTATCTGACGGGCCGTGCGCCGGGCGAGCCGCCGCCGACGCTGTTCGAATTCATCCCGGACAATGCCATTGTTTTTGCAGACGAATCCCACGTATCGGTGCCGCAGATCGGCGGCATGTACAAGGGCGACTACCGGCGCAAATTCGTGCTGGCCGACCACGGGTTCCGCCTGCCGTCCTGCATGGACAACCGGCCTTTGAAGTTCGAGGAATGGGATGCGATGCGGCCCCAGTCGGTATTCGTGTCGGCCACGCCTGCGGCATGGGAGTTGGAACAGACTGGCGGCGTCTTTACCGAACAGGTGATCCGGCCAACCGGTCTGGTCGATCCGCAGATCGAGATTCGCCCGGTCGAAATGCAGGTCGATGACCTGCTGGACGAGGTGCGCCGGGTGGCTTTGGCGGGCTACCGGACGCTGGTGACGACGCTGACCAAGCGGATGGCGGAGGATCTGACCGAATACATGCACGAACGGGGCATTCGCATCCGCTATATGCATTCGGACATCGACACGCTGGAACGCATTGAAATCCTGCGGGATTTGCGGTTGGGGGCGTTTGATGTGCTGGTCGGGATCAACCTGCTGCGCGAGGGCTTGGACATTCCGGAATGCGGTCTGGTGGCCATTCTCGATGCCGACAAGGAAGGCTTCCTGCGATCAGAAACCTCGCTGATCCAGACCATTGGCCGGGCCGCCCGCAACGTCGATGGCCGCGTGATCATGTATGCCGACCGCGTCACCGGCAGCATGGAGCGGGCGATCGGCGAGACGACCCGGCGGCGCGAAAAGCAGGTCGCCTATAACCTTGCGCATGGCATCACACCGACCACGATCCAGAAGAATGTCGATGACGTGCTGCACGGCCTTTGGAATGGCGACACCGATCAGGCGCGGATCACCACCAAGGTCGATCAACCGATGATTGGCTCGAATCTGGCAGCGCATCTGGATGCGATCAGGCTGGCGATGCGCAAAGCTGCCGAGAACCTGGAGTTCGAGGAAGCCGCGCGGTTGCGCGACGAGGTCAGGCGGTTGGAGGCGGTGGAACTCGCCGTGGCAGACGACCCGTTGGCGCGGCAGTCCGATGTGGATGCGGCGGTGGACAACGCGGTGAAACGCGGCGGCAGATCAACCGGAGGGCGACCGGGTCAACGCGGCGGCAAGCCGCGGCGGGGGAGGTAGAGGGCAGTCGGGGTGCAGTGTGCGGTAGCTGACGCCCCATTTTGATCTTAAGACATTGATTTCCTTGGCCGCGCAAAGCTTGCCATGTGCAGCAATCCGCTTCATGCTGTTGCCATCATTGTCTGACGAGGTTCCCGATGCAAAAATCGTTTCTGTTTGGCCTGAGTCTGCTGATTTTACCTTTGGCGTCGCCAGTCTTTGCGAATACCGCCATCAATTGCGCCAAGCCGACGGCAGAATCCGTGCGGCTGCTGTGCAAGGCGAACGACATCAAGGCCCGCCGGGTGCAAACAACAGTGGGGGCCGCCGTTGTGGGGGCACTTCTGGGCAACATTCTGGCACAGCAGAGTGGCGGCAACCGGACCAACGCCACGGTCGCCGGGGCAGTTGCCGGCGGTTTGACGGGCTATTGGCTGAGTGTACAGAACGAGATTTCTGCAAAAAACGCCTCACAATCCGCCCGTGCCGCAGAGCTGAAAACCAAGGCTGCGACCGATGCCAAGGCGCAACGGACCAGCGCCTCCAACCTGCATACAGAGTTGAAAACCGTGCTTCTGCGTTCGCCCGGTGCTGGGGAAGACCCCAAGCGGCATCAAGAGCAGCTGGCCCAGATCGCGCAAGCCGCCGATCTTGGAATGCGGCAGGCGCAAGAAAGCGGTCAAGGCTATACGGCGGTCGGGCAAGGGCTGGGAACGCCCGTTGATGGCAAGGGCATGTTCGCGGCAAGTGCGAACGATTTTTATAAAACCCGGACCGACGCCTGCGCTCAGATGACCCGGCCCGGGTCTTATTGCAGCTAGGTCAGGTCCGCCTGACGAGCCGGAGCAGCACCAGCAAGATCACCGCGCCCAGCGTGGCATGAATGATCGACGCCAGCGCGCCGCCGCCAAAGCCAAGGCCGATCCGCGGAAAGATCAGTCCGGCCAGAAATGCCCCAACAACACCCACCACGATGTTGCCGACCAGGCCAAAGCCATAGCCCTCCACGATTTTTCCGGCAAGCCAGCCGGCTATTGCTCCGATGATCAGAATGAAAAGCAAGCCTGTGATCGTCATGATAAACTCCTTTGCCCGATGATTTACCCCGGCGCCTCGTTAAACGCCGGTGTCAGAAAACGGCAGCCACCTCGTACATCACCGGTTCAAACCGGCTGCACAGGGTGGCGAATTTGCGATTGCGGGCCCGCATTTCCGGTGTTCGCAACATCGCCAGGAAATCCTCACGGCGCATCCACTGCGAATAATTGGCGATCCGGGTTTGGGCATCGTTAACGTGCAGGCCGGAACCAACGAAACCGGGCTGGTGGCGGATGAATTCGGCATAGGCGGAGGTCAGCTCTTCCAACAGATCCGCACAGGTGCCTGGCGTCATCTCAAAGGTGGTGATCACGGTTTGGCCTTGAAATCCTTGGGAAATCTGGGTCATCGCGGCCTCCCTTTACGATAAGCATAGCCCGTGGCATGGCTTGCGGCAAGAGGGGTTCGCAGCTAGGGTTACACAACGCCAACCTGCACAAAAGGCTGAAAAATGAAGAAGATGCTGGACGCAGACGACCCGTTTTTCCGAGTGGTGTGGCGGAGGTGGGCGACGGCGGTTTTGCCGTTGGCCTGGGGCGGGTACGAGCTGTGGTCGGGCAACCCGATGTGGGCGTTTTTGTTTGGCGCGACAGGGGCTTACGCGGGCTGGGTGCTGATCATCAAGGGGCCTTCGGGCAGCTGAGCGTGCCATGCATTTCGCCTGAATCGCCGGTAAGGGCGGTTTCGCTGGCTTTACAATGGGTTACCTCGGGAATCAGGGCAATCATCGTCGCCCGGATCGCCGCATGTTCGCCGCCTTTCGCATAGCCAAGACGGATCACCTCGACCAGGTTGTCGGTCCAGTAGACAGTATACTGCCGCCCATCGCGGGTCACATCGGCGCGCTGTGCGCCGATCATCACCGGAGACGGTTGGGCGCCGCAAGCAGCAAGCAAAATCAAGGGGATAAGGGATTTCATCGGGGCAGTCTGGCCGGGATTGGTTAACGGCTGGTTAATGTCTTGAACCCGTCTTGCCCGCGTCTTGCCGGCGTCTACACGCTGGTCTAGGGCTTTGTTAACCTGATCTTGGCAAATTCGGCCTTCAACCCCGGAGGCCACGATGTCCAATCTTGCCAAGCAGACCCCCAAACAGCGCGCCCATTACACCTATATGATGGACGTCATGCAGCGTCTGGAATGGGATTTGCACAACACGATCGAAATCACCGGGCGCATCCCGGAGGAATGGCACGAGATTGCCAGCCGCCGCCCCGAACGGCCCGGTATCAAGGTCAACCTGCGGCTGGAAGAGGACGTGGTGAAGTTCTTCAAGTCGATGGGCGACGGCTACGGCCCGCGGATCAATGACGTGCTGAAAAGCTATATGTACGCCCGGCTGGCGGGGGTGATCAAAGGCGCCGACACCATCAACCATTTCAAGGAGCGCGCCGAAAAGCATTCCGGCCGCAAGCCGCGCTTTGGCGACATGGCAGAGCGGGCCGGCACCGATTGGCAGGACGCCCCGGACGGCCCGGGGATGGACAAGGCGAAGATCGTCGAACACTTGCAGCAACGCTTTGCCGAAGAGGGCATGCCGGACGGAGATACGATGCGCGTGACGTGAGCGGGTTGCGATTTGTACGAATTGCAAGTATTGTACGTAACGCAAGATTTGGAGGGTGGCATGATCGAGGTGACGGTTTCGGCGGCGCGAGAGCGATTGGCGGAGCTTTTGGGTCAGGTGGAACATGCCGGCGAATTGGTGACGATCACCAAGCATGGCAAACCCATCGCGGCGATTGTGCCGATGGGCGACCTGGCCCTTATGGAAAGCGCCGAGGATGCGTTCTGGCGGCGTCGGCTGGCTGAGGACGAGGCGGACCCTGACTATGACCCGAACGATACCGTTTCGGCGGAAGAGGTGTTCGCCGGTCTATCCAAGGGTGAAGCCGCGGAATGAGCCGGTGGACCATTGAGTTCAGCCGTAAAGGCCGCAAGGATTTTGACGCGATCCGAGATATGCGACTGGCAAAGCGGATCAGAGCAGCGATCCATGCGCTGGCCGATGACCCGAGGCCGCAGGGTTGCCGCAAGCTGGAGGGGCGGGAGAATGAGTGGCGGGTCCGGGTGGGGACTTGGCGCATCATTTACCGGATTGAGGATGGGCGGCTGGTTGTGGTTGTGGTGGGCGTAGGGCCGAGGGGTGAGGTGTATTGGTAGGGTGGGTGGAAGCCACCGAAGGCGATGGGGCGGTGGGTTGCAACCACTCTACAGCTGCCTGGCACTGATTTTTTGATCCCGCTCGTGCTGTTCAAGGTCAGAAAAATTGGGCAGAAGCCTCCAATAGCTTTCACAGTGCTTCTGAAGACTGATTGATTGTTGAAGATAATTAACGGACTGGAACCAGAAAATTAGCCTGCCTTTTGAAAGCAACTCAAGTGATCGCACCACAAGAGCAGTCACTTCATTCCAGCTAAAATCTTCAGAAATACCAAGTTTACGTAGGCGCTTTCCCGCCGGAGCTTGGCCGGCCTTTAAAATATGGCCAAGGTTTTCATCGCGCCACGCTTTCAATCTGGCAACAGTGTCAGATCCCTTCAAAGAAGCAACTTCATCGCAGAACTGGGAAACTTCCGTTGCGACCAATGAAAGTTGGAGTTGCGCTTCTGGCCAGTCGGGGTGCGCAAGATTTCGGCCACGAACAATTTCATCTACCTTGCTGGCAATAGAACTCGCGAACCTCGGCAGCGAGTAGCCGTTATCCTCCCACATCCTCACCGTCCAGAGTATCAACTCATTTAGTACGGCCGAACACTGGATAAAAACCGCACGACCTGCGTCGGAGTTTACTATCTTCTGATAGTTCTCGGGTCGATCAATGATCGTTCTAGCGAATGCTAAAAGTTCGCCGCCGATAGCGGCTTGATCGTCATGCTTTTCAATAGCCAAGTCGATCCACGGATTATTCACAAAATCTCTGACGCTAGCCATCCATCTTCAACGCCGCAATGAACGCTTCCTGCGGAATCTCGACCTTGCCGAACTGGCGCATCTTCTTTTTGCCCGCCTTCTGCTTGTCCAGCAGCTTGCGCTTCCGGCTTGCGTCGCCGCCGTAGCATTTTGCGGTCACGTCTTTGCGCATGGCGCTCAACGTCTCCCGCGCGATTACCCGGCCGCCAATTGCGGCCTGAATCGGGATCTTGAACATGTGGCGGGGGATCAGGTCTTTAAGTTTCTCGACCATCGCGCGGCCGCGCAGGTCGGCGCGGTCGCGGTGGACCATCATGCTGAGGGCGTCAACCGGTTCGTCGTTGACGAGGATCGACATCTTGACGAGGAAATCCTCGCGGTATTCGCTGATCTGATAATCGAAGGAGGCATAGCCCTGCGACACCGATTTCAGGCGGTCGTAGAAGTCGAACACCACTTCGGCGAGTGGCAGGTCATAGACGACCATCGCGCGGTTGCCAGCATAGCTGAGGTCCATCTGGATGCCGCGGCGTTCCTGACAGAGTTTCAGGATGTCGCCCAGATATTCGTCGGGCACAAGGATGGTGGCCTTGATGCGCGGTTCCTCGATATGGTCGACGAAGGTGAGGTCGGGCATGTCGGCGGGGTTGTGCAGGTCGCGCACCTCGCCGTCTTTCATATAGAGTTTGAAGACGACGGAGGGCGCGGTGGTGATGAGTTCAAGGTTGTATTCGCGTTCCAGCCGGTCGCGGATGACTTCGAGGTGCAAAAGTCCGAGGAAGCCGCAGCGGAAGCCGAAACCCAAAGCGGCGCTGGTTTCCATTTCGGAGGAGAAGCTGGCGTCGTTGAGCGACAGCTTTTCGATCGCGTCGCGCAGGTTTTCGAAATCGGCGGCGTCGACCGGGAACAGGCCGCAGAACACCACGGGCTGGGCGGGTTTGAAGCCGGGCAAGGGGGTGGTGCAACCGCGGCGTTCGTGGGTGACGGTGTCGCCGACGCGGGTGTCGCGGACCTGTTTGATCTGGGCGGTGAAGATGCCGATCTCACCGGGCCCCAGTTCGGCGATATCGACCATCTGGGGTTTCAGGACGGCGAGTTTCTCGATGCCATAGACGGCGTTGGTCTGCATCATGCGGATGCGGTCGCCTTTGCGGACGACGCCGTCCATGACGCGGATCATGACGACAACGCCAAGGTAGGCATCGTACCAGCTATCGACGAGCATCGCCTTGAGCGGCGCATCGGGATCGCCTTTGGGGGCGGGCAGGCGGTGGACGATGCCTTCCAGCACGTCGGGGATGCCGAGGCCGGATTTGGCGGAGATCAGGATGGCGTCACTGGCGTCAAGGCCGATGACATCCTCGATCTGCTGGCGGATGCGGTCGGGCTCGGCGGCGGGCAGGTCGATCTTGTTCAGGACCGGGATGATTTCGTGACCGGCATCAAGGGCCTGGTAGACGTTGGCGAGGGTCTGGGCTTCCACGCCTTGGGACGCATCCACCACCAGCAGGGAACCTTCGACGGCGCGCATGGAGCGGCTGACCTCGTAGCCGAAGTCGACATGGCCGGGGGTGTCGATCAGGTTCAGGATGTAGGTCTGGCCATCGCGGGCCTTGTATTCGATGCGGACGGTGTTGGCCTTGATCGTGATGCCGCGCTCGCGTTCGATATCCATGCTGTCGAGCATCTGCGCCTTCATGTCGCGGTCGGCCACGGTGCCGGTCGACTGGATCAGGCGATCCGCAAGGGTGGATTTGCCGTGGTCGATATGGGCCACGATGGAGAAGTTGCGGATGAGGGAAAGCTGGGTCATGCGGGCGATATAGCGGGAAGCCGGGGGTCGTGGAAGGGGGCTTGCGACGGGCGGGGGTCTAGGGATTGCGCGGTCTGGCAAGCGGCGCACAGATTGTAGCGGAATTGGAAACGAATGTGGGCAAAGACTGGCTCAAACCCCTGAAAGCCTTGAAAAATCACTATCGAATCGGCATAATCATCCGCAATGAATGACCGGTGGCCGGGGAAAACCCCGCCAACACGGCGCAGGTGAGATGAGGGCAGAGCAATGAAGAGAGCAGTTTTTGGGGCTGGGTTTGCGGCGCTGGCGTTGGGGTTCATGGCCACCGCAGCTTCGGCAGGTCCGATCCAGAGCGCGTGCTTGCAGGCGGGACGCAATGGCGCGAATGCGGGACTGTGTTCCTGTATCCAGCAGGTTGCCGATGTAACGCTGGGCAATTCCGACCAGCGGCGGGCGGCCGCGTTTTTCCGCGACCCTGACAAGGCGCAGCAGGTGCATATGTCGAAGACGCGCAATGATGACGAATTCTGGAATCGCTACACCATATTTGGCCAGCAAGCGGAAATGGCCTGCGCGCAGTAGACGGACGCGCACCGCCGTTCATCATGCCAAAGTGGCCTGATGAACGCCAGTTTTAGCCGAACCTCACGAGCGGCAGGGTCAGTCCTTTGGCGTTGTCGGGATCCTGATCTGGGATGCCGAGGGTTTGGCATACCGGAATGACGCCGGCCCAGACCGGCCAGTCTTTATCCTCTGGCGGGTCGGCTGGCATGCCGGCGGACACTTTGGCCGAAGCCTCGTCGATGGTCAGGGACAGGATCGTGGTGGCTTTCAGCTCTTGGGTCGTCATCGGGCGCAGCTGCGGCCAGCGCCCGGGAAACATCTGATCCATCATCGCTTGCAGATGGCGGGTCTTGGCCTCGGCATCGTCCACCAGACGGGCTTGGCCGAACAGCATCACAGAGCGGTAGTTGATCGAATGTTCAAAGCCGGACCGGGCCAGCAGCAGCCCATCGGTGATGGTGACGGTCAGGCAGACCTGAGCGCCTTCGCCAGTGCGCAGCATCCGGCTGGCGGCGGAACCGTGCCAGTAGACCTGATCACCGATCCGCCATTGCAGGGTTGGCGTGACAAAGGGTGTGCCATTCAGGACATAGCCGACATGGGCGACCGGACAGGCATCAAGGATCGCGTCGACCGTGGCACGGTCATAAGCGGCCTTTTCCGGCGTGCGGCGGACACGGGTGCGGTCTGAAGGGGCGGCGGAGGGGCGTTTGGTCATGCGGCGTCCTTTTGGCCCGGTGTAGCAGGTCGTTCGATTTGATCAAATATTTTGGTGACCGGGACAGGGCGAATGTTCTGCGAAAATTCTGAAAGAGGAAATTCGCGGAACACAGCATCAGCGGAACGCCGGGCCGTGCGACCACAGGGTGAGGGACCAGCGGATGCCCCGGCTAACCGGGGTGACGCGGTGCAGGGTGAAGCTGGGGAAGATGATGGCGGTGCCCCGGGTTGTCGGCGCTTGGCGGATGGTGCTGTCGGGGCGCAGTTCCAGGGTGCCGCCGTCGTAATCGGCAGGGTCGGAGAGTTGCACCACGATGGTCAGTTTGCGCCGGGCGGCCAGCACCCCTGCCCCGATGTCACTGTGCCAGTCGAAATGGCCTTCGCGTTCGGCGGTATAGCGGGCAACCTGCGGGCTTTCGGCAAAATCGCTGAGGTCAAAATTATAGGCCTCGCGGTTGGCCTGCGCCACGACCCGCATCATCCGGTCCAGCACCCAGGCGGCTTCGGGCAGGTCATCAAGCCAGCTGAGATCGGCGCGGCGGATCTGGTGGGCGGTGGTGGCACCAACCAGCCCTGCGTCCTTGAGCGGGCTTGCCGCACAAAGCGCCGTGAGAGCCGCGCATTCGGCGGCGGAGAGGGCATCGGGGATCAGATGGAATGGCGTCATGGCGCACCTTGAGGGCGGCTCCCGTGCGGGAGCCGCGGGATTGGGTTACGGCGCGGGCTTTGCCGACATGTCCATCGTGCCCATGTCATGCGCCGGCGCGGTGGTATCTGCGGTGCCGGGTTCGACGGCGGCGGATTTGGCGTCATAGGGCGTCGGCCCCATGCCGGGGTCGGTGGTGCGCAGGTTGTCGACCGGAACGGTCACAGTGACCGCGCCGGCATGCAGGAACGTCAGGGTCAGCTGCAACGTGTCACCGGGTTTCGGTTTCTGGCTCAGGTCCGACAGCATGACATGGTCGGCCACATTGGTCAGCAGGCGCGACTGGCCGGCCTTGACGGTGAAGCCTTCGGGGACATCCCGCATATGCATGACCCCGTTGGCGTCTTCGGTGTCGTTCATCAGCATCGCCATGCCGGCCACCGGGCTGCTGGCCGACAAAAGGATGTCATCGGCATCCTCGTGGTTGTCGATCAGCAGAAAGACCACGCCATTGGCCCCGATGACGCGGGCATAGGGATCGTGGATATGGATGCCTTTGTGGGCGGCGGCGGGCAGGGATGTGGCGATAGTAAACAGCAGGGCCGCAGCCAGGGCGGCAAATTTGATCGGGCGCATGAAGTCCTCGCATTTGAACGGAAGGGATGGCGGGTTCAAGACAAGGCGGGGGGTGCGCGTGCGGCGGGGCGTTGCCGCATCAGCAGGGGCAGAGCCGGCGGGGCGGTGGCGAGTTTTTCGGCAGTGGCGGCGCGGCAGGGGGACCGGGCGACGGTAACAGCCGTCAGCAGCGCCATGGGCGCGCAGGCCAGACAATGACCGCAGGGATGGCCCGGTCTGACCGGATGGCCGCCCGCGTCGATCAGGAGCGTGACCGGGCCGCTGGCGCCGCAGACAATCTGCCCGGTGGCGCCCTGCATCTGGCTGCGTGCCACGGCATCCGCGACCGAGCCGAACAGCAGGCTCAGCGCAAACAGGACACGGACAAGAGGGTAAAGGCGGCGCATGGCACTGTTTAGCGGGCCGGACGGCTGGCGTCCATGCGGGTAGGCGGGTTGGCGGAAAAGCGACCGTTGCAAATACAAAGGCCCTGTCGCGGAGACAGGGCCCTGGATCAGTCGCGACAGACAGGATCAGGCGGCAGCGGTCGCTTGCGCCTTGACGATGTCTTTCTTGATCTTGGTGGCAGCGGGCGACAATTCTTCTGCCTTGGCCTTGGCCAGATAGGCGTCCAGACCGCCGCGGTGATCGACCGAGCGCAGCGCAGCCGCAGAAATCCGCAGCTTGAAGCTTTGCGCCAGAACGTCGGAAATCAGCGTGACTTCGTTCAGGTTCGGCAGAAAGCGGCGACGGGTCTTGTTGTTGGCGTGGCTGACCTTGTTGCCAGACATCGGGCCTTTGCCCGTAAGTTCGCAAACGCGCGACATCTTGGTATTCCTTTGTAACACGGGACTGGAAGCGCGGGCCGGGGCCAGGCTCCGAATGGGATTTGTGGCGTTTAGGGGGAATCGGGCGGGGCGTCAATGGGGAAGCGGCGGTTTCGTGGGCGAGGCGGGAGCCTCCGGCGGGGATATTTGGGGACAGATGATGGCGGGGGTTGTTTGGAACGGTCTGGCGGGGCGATAAGAGCATATGCGGTTGAATTTGCCCATAGAAGACGTGTTGCCTGCCTTACGCGCTGCGATTGCGGCGCGGGGGATGGCGGTGTTGCAGGCACCGCCGGGGGCGGGCAAGACGACGCGAGTGCCGCTGGATTTGCTAGAGTCCGGGTTAATCCGGGGGCGGATCGTGATGCTGGAACCGCGCAGGCTGGCGGCGCGGGCGGCGGCGGAGCGGATGGCGGAGGTGCTGGGGGAGAAGGTCGGCGCGACCGTCGGCTACCGGGTGCGGGGCGAGTCTCGCGTGGGGCCTTTGACGCGGGTTGAGGTTGTGACGGAGGGCATCCTGACCCGGATGATCCAGGGCGATCCGGGGCTTTCCGGCGTCGGCTGTGTCATCTTTGACGAGTTCCACGAACGCAGCCTGAACGCCGATCTGGGGCTGGCGCTGTGTCTGGAGGTGCGGGGGGCGTTGCGCGAGGATCTGGTGCTGGTGGTGATGTCGGCAACTTTGGATGCAGCACCGGTGGCGGCGCTGATCGGGGCGGAGGTGGTCACGTCAATGGGGCGGGCGTTTGCGGTCGAGACGCGGTGGCTGGCGCGGCCTTCGGATGCCCGGTTCGAGGTGGCGATGGCGGGGTTGATCCGGGCTGCGCTGGAAGAGGTGCCGGAGGGCGGGTTGCTGGCGTTTTTGCCGGGGGAAGGGGAAATCCGGCGGGTTTTGGCGATGCTATCGGGGCTGGAGGGCTGTGTGGTGCTGCCTTTGTATGGCGCGATGGAGTTTGCGGCGCAGCGGGCGGCTTTGGGGCCGGTTGCGGGGCGGCGGGTGGTGCTGGCAACCTCGATTGCCGAGACGTCTTTGACGCTGCCGGATATTACCGTCGTCGTGGATGGCGGGCGGGCGCGGCGGGCGCGGTTTGATGCGGCGTCGGGAATGTCGCGGCTGGTGACGGAGCGGGTGACGAAGGCGGAGGCCGAGCAGCGGCGCGGGCGGGCGGGGCGGGTAGCCGAGGGCGTCTGTTACCGGATGTGGACCAAGGGCGAGGAAGGCGGGATGGTTGCGTTTCCGCCTGCCGAGATCGAGGCCGGGGATTTGACCGGGCTGGCGCTGGAACTGGCGCTGTGGGGGTCATCGGAACTGGCGTTTGTGACGCCGCCGCCTGCGGGGCCATTGGCGGAGGCGCGGTTGTTGCTGGAGCGGTTGGGGGCGTTGGCCGGGGGGCGGATTACCGAACATGGGCGGGCGCTGGCGGCTTTGCCGCTGCATCCAAGGTTGGCGCATATGCTGGTGGTTGCCGGGAGTGGGGGGGCTTTGGTCGCGGCATTGCTGGCGGAGCGGGATGTGTTGCGGGGGGAGGCTCCGGATCTTGCGCTGCGGGTGGCGGCGGTGCGGGAGGGGACGGGCGACCGGGCGGTCGTCGAACGGGTGAAGGTGGAGGCGCGGCGGTTGGCGCGGCTTGTGCCTGAGCGGGAGGCGCGGAGTTTGGGGGAGATGGCGGCGCTGGCTTATCCGGACCGGATCGGGTTGGCGCGCGGGGCTGGCGGGCGGTTTCTGCTGTCGGGGGGCAAGGGGGCGGTGGTGGCGGGGCCGCTGGCATCGGCGCGGCTGATCGTGGCGTTGGATCTGGACGGCGATGCGCGGGAGGCGGCGGTGCGGCAGGCCGTTGAGTTGAGTGAGGCGGAGTTGCGGGGGTTGTACCCTGTGGAATGGCGCGAGGTTTGCGAGTGGTCGCGGCGGGAGGGGCGGGTTGTGGCGCGGCGGCAGGAGTGTTTCGGGGCGCTGGTGCTGGGGGAGCGGGTTTGGGATGCGCCTGTAGAGCGGGTGGCTTTGGCGGCGTTTGAGGGGATGCGGGACTTGGGGCTGCCTTGGACTGCGGCGGCAAGGCGGCTGCGGGCGCGGATGGGGTTGTTGGGGATGGATGTGTCGGAGGGGGTTTTATTGGCGGATCCTGGGTGGGTGCTGCCCTGGCTCGCGCGGGTGCGGACGGAGGCGGATATTCGCGGGCTGGATTTGAGCGAGGCGTTGCTGGGGATGCTTTCGTGGGACCAGAAGGCGGAGTTGGACCGGGTGGTGCCGTCGCATTTTGTGACTCCGCTGGGGCGGCGGGTGGCGATTGACTATGATGGGGTGCCCTCGGTCGAGGTAAGGGTGCAGGAGATGTTCGGGGTTTCGGTGCATCCTTTGGTAGGGGGCGCGCCGCTGCGGGTGACGCTGCTGTCGCCGGGGGGGAAGCCTTTGCAGGTGACGCAGGATGTGCCGGGGTTCTGGCGGACGTCGTATCTGGATGTCAGGAAGGACATGCGGGGCGCGTATCCGAGGCACCCGTGGCCGGAGGAGCCTTGGGCCGCGGAGCCTACGGTACGGGCGAAGCCGAGGGGGACGTGAGGGGGACCCCGGCTGGTCTGTTGCCAAGAACGGGATGGCGTTTGGTGGAACCGGATCGTCCCTTGTCTGGCAGGCTCCATCGAGCCTGCCACAGAGCCACCTCTCCGCCTGACCCCCGGTGGCCCAAAGCCACCGGGCAGCGCCCGACCCGCCCCCGGCGGGCGCTTCGCTCCCGCCGGGTCGTGCGCTGCCCTCTGACTGTACTTGCGGAACCGGTCGCGTGGCCATGTGGCACTGTGAGCGGGGCCGATCTTCCCCCGGAAGATCGACTTGTTCCGCTCAGCCCAAGGCGGGTTGGGGGTGGCAAGCTGGCAGGCCTTGTGAGCGATCCTCGCTCCGGACACGGCGCCCGTGACCCAACGGCATGGACCTTCCCCCTTGCCCCCCTCCCCTCCCCCATTGCACTCTCGCTTCCAACCTCGGAGGCACACCCATGTATCCCCATCTTCTTTCCCCCATCACCCTCGGCTCCGTCACCCTGCCGAACCGAGTCATCATGGGCTCCATGCATACCGGTTTGGAGGAGGCTGGCGACTGGGGGCGGGTGGCGCGGTTTTATGGGGAGCGGGCCAAGGGGGGTGTGGGGTTGATGGTGACGGGGGGGATGGCACCTAACCTTGAGGGTGGGGTGTTTCCGGGGGCGGCGGGGGTGTTCTCGGGTTCGGACGTGGCGAACCACCGGGTTGTGACGGATCATGTGCATGGCGAGGGCGGGCGGATTGCGATGCAGATCTTGCATGCGGGGCGGTATGCTTATGGGCGGGGGTGTGTGTCGGCTTCGGCGGTGAAGTCGCCGATTTCGCCGTTTGTGCCGGTGGCTTTGGATGAGGCGGGGATTGAGAAGCAGATTTCGGACATCGTGACGGCTGCTGTCCGGGCGCAGGAGGCGGGGTATGACGGGGTCGAGGTGATGGGGTCGGAGGGGTATTTCCTGAACCAGTTCCTCGTCCGGCACGTCAACCGGCGGGAGGATCGGTGGGGCGGCAGTTACGAGAACCGGATGCGGTTGCCGGTGGAGGTGGTCCGTAGGGTGCGGGCGGCAGTGGGGGCGGATTTCATCGTTATCTACCGGATATCGCTGATTGATCTGGTGCCGGATGGATCATCCTGGGACGAGGTGGCGACGCTTGCACGGGCGGTGGAGGCGGCGGGGGCTTCGGTGCTCAATTCCGGGATCGGCTGGCACGAGGCGCGGGTGCCGACAATTGCGACCTCGGTTCCCCGGGCGGCGTTTGCCTGGCTGACGGCGCGGCTGCGGGGGGAGGTTGGCATTCCGGTGATCGCGTCGAACCGGATCAACACGCCGGAGGTGGCGGAGGGGATTTTGGCCGGGGGTCAGGCGGATATGGTGTCGATGGCGCGGCCTTTCCTTGCGGATGCGGGGTTTGTGCGAAAAGCGCGGGAGGGGCGGGCGGCGGAGATAGCACCCTGCATCGCCTGCAATCAGGCCTGTCTGGACCACACTTTCAGCGGGCGGATGACGTCTTGTCTGGTGAACCCGGCGGCGTGTCATGAGGCGGAGTTTGATGCTGTTTCGGTGATCCGCAAGCGGGTGGCGGTGGTGGGGGCGGGTCCGGCCGGCCTTGCCTGCGCGGTCAAGGCGGCGGAGTTGGGGCACACGGTCGTTTTGTTCGAGAAAGGCGCGATTGGCGGGCAGCTGAACCTGGCGCGGAAGGTGCCGGGGAAGGAGGAGTTTGACGCGCTGGTAGCGTGGTACGGGGTGATGCTGGCGCGCGTTGAGGTGCGCATGGTGGAGGCGACGGTCGCGGATTTGGCGGGGTTTGATGAGGTGGTGATTGCGACGGGGGTTTTGCCGCGTCCGGTGGCGACCCCGGGGGTGGAGCGGGCGTTGAGCTATGTGGATGTGCTGAACAGCGCGCCTGTGGGGCGGCGGGTGGCGGTGATTGGCGCGGGTGGGATCGGGTTTGACGTGGCGGAGTTTCTGACGCAGGCGGGCCCGAGTGCGGCGCTGGATGTGGCGGCGTGGCGGCGGGAGTGGGGGGTGGGTGATCCCTTGGACGTCGCGGGCGGGCTGGTCACTGCGCAGGCTGTGCCTGCGGCGCGGGAGGTTTGGTTGTTGCAGCGCAAGGCGGAGAAGCCCGGGCGCGGTCTGGGCAAGACGACGGGGTGGATTCACCGGGCGGCGTTGCAGGCCCGGGGCGTGAAGATGTGGGGTGGGGTTTCGTATGAGCGGATCACGGACGCGGGGCTGGTGATTGTGCGCGACGGGGTTTCGGCGCTGCTGGCGGTGGATACGGTGGTTCTGTGCGCGGGCCAGGTGCCGGAACGGTCTTTGGCGGATGCATTGGGCGGGCGGTGTCATGTGATTGGCGGGGCGGATGTGGCTGCGGAACTGGACGCCAAGCGCGCGATTGATCAGGGGACACGGCTGGCGTTGACGTTCTGACGGACGGGCCGGGACCGGGCGATGCCTTTACCGCGCACCCGGGCCGGGAGATCAGCCCGGACGGCGCGCAGCAGCGGGTTGTGGTGCGGCCTGAGGCTGGCACCGGGCGTTTTGGCACCGGGCAGGGCGGCATCCCGGGCAGGTTGAGCGCCGGGCAGGCTTGGTCAGGGCGGCACCAGGTCCGGTGCGGCGATCCGCGGGCGTCTGCCGAGGCAGGCCATCGCCCGGCGCGCAACCGCCGGACCGGCAGCGCCTTCAAGCGGCCCTCGATGGGCCGCGCGAAGGCTCCGCCCCTTGGGTCTTTTGGGGCGCGGGCGCATTGTGCACCATTCTTTGCGCGGCCCGGCCTTTTAGCCGCCCGCCATCCTGACTATGAACGGTCGGGCAATGAGGAGAGTTGACATGACGCAGGCACAGCGCGGGCGATGGGCGGTGGCGGCGATGTTTTTCGTCAACGGCTTCATCATGGGGGCCTGGGCGCCGCAGATTCCCCTGCTGTTGCCGCGCCACCACATCACCGAAGCGGTGTTGGGGTTGCTGATCCTCGGTCTGGGGGCCGGGGCGGTCGGGGCGATGCTGTTTGCCGGCAAGCTGATCGCAGCTTTGGGGTCGCGCCGGCTCGTCATCCTGTTTGCGACGCTGGCGACGCCATTGCTGCCTCTGGTCGTGCTGGCCCCGACGCTGTGGCTGGTGGCCCCGGCGATGGTGCTGATGGGGGCGCTGATTGGCAGCATGGATGTGTCGATGAACGCCAATGCGGTCGAGGTCGAGCGCCAGCTGGGCCGCGCCATCATGTCGTCGTCGCACGGGTTCTGGAGCCTGGGCGGCTTTGCCGGCGGTGCGGTCGGCGGGTTGGCCCTGGCGCGGTATGGCGCGGTGGAGCAGGCCGTCGGCGTGGCGGTGATCGCCTTTGTGATCGTGCAGATCGCGGCGCGGTCCCTGATCGGCGAGGCGCCAGCCGTGGCGCATGCCGCCCGCGCCAGAACCGCGATATTTCCGCGGGTTCCGGCGCTGTATATCGTGGGGGCGATGGCATTGTTCGCGATGATCCCGGAGGGTGCCGTGCTGGATTGGGCGGCGCTGTATGTTTCCAAGGAACTTGGCGCCGGGTTGGCGGTGTCGGGGCTGGCCTATGCGCTGAACGCGGGGGCGATGGCGGGGATGCGGTTTCTGGGCGACGGGGTGCGCAACCGGTATGGTGCGGTAGCGACGCTGCGGGTGTCGGGGCTGGTCGGCGCGGCGGGCATCCTTCTGGCCGCTGTGGCACCGGGACCGGCGGTGGCGATTGTAGGCTTTGCGCTCACCGGGCTGGGCGTGGCCAATATGGTGCCGATCCTGTTTTCTGCTGCGGGAAACCATCCCGGGATGAGTGCCGGGGCGGGTTTGGCCACGGTCACGATGATTGGCTATTGCGGGATCCTGATCGCACCGTCGGCCATCGGGTTTGTGGCTGAGCATATCGGGTTCCGCGTCACCTATGGCGTACTGGCGCTGTTGTTGCTGGTGGTGGCGGGAATGGCCGGGCGGGCGAAGGCGGCGGATGGCCGGGCGTCGATTGCGGTGGAACTGCCGCTGGAGGGCGGAGTATGACCCCTGGGATCTTCAGGAACAGATGAACGGAAGGGTCAGGGTTCGAACAGGTCGGTTTGGCCCGGTGGCTTGGGCGGCTCGAGACCCAGGTGACGCCAGGCGCGCTGGCCCAGCATGCGGCCACGGGGGGTGCGCAGGATCAGGCCTTGTTGCAGAAGATACGGCTCGATGACTTCCTCAATGGCGTCACGCGCCTCTGACAAGGCGGCGGCGATCGTCTCGACCCCGACCGGACCGCCGCCGTAGTGATCGGCCAGCAGCCGCATGTAGCGGCGGTCGTTGGAATCGAGCCCCAGATGATCGACGCCCAGCCGGGTCAGGGCGTTGTCGGCGATGCGCTTGGTCAGGCGGCCGTCGCCTTCCACCGTCACGAAATCGACCACGCGGCGCAGCAGGCGGCCGGCGATGCGCGGGGTGCCACGGGCGCGTTTGGCAATCTCGCGGGTGCCTTGCGGATCGGCCGTGATGTTCATCAGGCGGGCACCGCGGGTCACGATCAGGTCAAGCTCGTCTTCGGTGTAGAATTCCAGCCGGGTGGGGATGCCGAAGCGGTCTCTCAAGGGGGTCGTCAGCAGGCCGAGACGGGTGGTGGCCCCGACCAGCGTGAAGGGTTGCAGGTCGATGCGGACGGTGCGGGCGGCGGGGCCTTCCCCGATCACAAGGTCCAGCGCGAAATCTTCCAGCGCGGGATACAGGACTTCTTCGACCACCGGCGACAGGCGGTGGATCTCGTCGATGAACAGCACGTCGCGCGGTTCCAGATTGGTCAGGATCGCGGCAAGGTCGCCCGGCTTTGCCAGCACCGGGCCGGAGGTCATCCGGAACCCGACACCCAGTTCGCGCGCCATGATCTGCGCGAGGGTGGTTTTGCCCAGACCGGGCGGGCCGTGGAACAGGGTATGGTCCATCGCCTCGCCGCGCATCTTGGCGGATGTGATGAAGATCGCCAGATTGGCACGGGCCTCGGCCTGCCCGACGAATTCGTCCAGCGTCTGGGGCCGCATGGCACGGTCGTGATCTTCGGGCATCTGCGTGGGGGTGAGGGGGCGGTCGGGGGTCATCGGGTCTTGCCATACACGGTCACGATGCCTGCGCGCTGCCAGCGGGCGCGCAGGTCCCAGCCGGTGATTTCTTTCTGGCCCACCTCATCATCGTAGACCGCCTGGTACAGCCGTTCCATTGACGCATCGCGGGGATAATTGAGTTTGGGGTCGCCCCTGAAAGCAGCCCCGAGCGCAGCGCGATAGGCCCCGGCCGGCCAGAATGTACTGTCAGGATCCTCTGCGTCTTTCAGCCAGAGCGTGCCGATGACCCCGGTGAGCGCCCCCAGCACCGCGCCCGCCACCGATTTCGCGAGTTCGGGATCACCAGACCTTGTCCAGCCCGAATTGATCCAGCCAGGAACAGCCAGACCCAAGGCAATGCTGGCAAAGGTCGAAAGGGCCACGATGGTTGACGCGAACAGCGCCGAGGCGGGTGACAGGGCGACGGCAATCATCGGGAATGAGCGAACCCACGCGCACGATGTGCGGTGGCAGACCAAACCTGCAACCAAAACTGCCGTCGCGGGCCAGAACAGTTGATACCACGCGTAATGCAGCGACAGGGCCGCGCCGATCATCACGCTTAGCGCTACCGCAAGAACTGACAGCATATCGCCCCCCTAACCGATCTGCTGGCCACTGGCGTCCCAGCGGTGCGGGCCATTGTTTTCGTTCGGGGCGTGCCCACATGTGCGGATCAGACCGCTGGTGCCGTCACCCGCGACTCCGATGATTGGCGAAGGCGGGGCCGCGAGACGACAGGTATCGCCCAATGCGGCATGCAGGGCTGTGACGCGCAAGGCAATGGCGGGCAACAGGGGGTCGGGTCGCGACCTGTCCAGCGTGAACGACCGCGCCCGCGTCTCGCGCAGCAGAGCGACGAGTTGTTCGGCGCGCTCCGGGTCGGGGTTCGCAGCCCGAACGGCCCCTTTGGGCAGGCCCTGCGTTTCGGGGGCGGCGGCGCGTTCTGGCGTCATGTCTTCCTCCTCGACTGGCGTTGTTTCTTCAACGTCATCGTCATCGTCGTCATCGTCGTCTGGCGTCATGTCTTCCTCCTCGATTGCGAGTTCAGCGGGGCATCAGCAGTTTCAGCGCCGCGCGGATCAGAGAGGCGGTGTCGGCGTCTGGCGTCTCGGCGGAGGCGGTGGCGACCGCCTGGGCGGCGTCGCCCTGCGTGTAGCCAAGGTTCAGAAGCGCGCTGAGCGCGTCAGCGGTAAAGCCTGCGCGGTGCTGGGCGGCGGAGGGCGGCTGGCGTGGCGCCGCGGCGGGCATCGGTTCGATCACGCCGTCATGGGCGGCGCTGGCGGCGAGGTTGGCCCCCATCGCCATGACGGCGGGGGCTTTGGCCTTGAGTTCAAGAATGACCCTTTGTGCCAGTTTGGGGCCGACGCCGGGGGCGGACTGGATCGCGCGGGCGTCACCCAATGCGATGGCGCGGGCGGCACCATCGGCCCCGAGCGCACCAAGGATGGCCATCGAGGCTTTGGCCCCGACGCCCTGTACTGTCATCAGGAGGCGGTGCCATTCCTTGTCGAGCAGGGTGGGGAAACCGAAGAGTTGCAACAGGTCTTCGCGGACAAGCAGGTCGGTATACAACGCCACAGCTTCGCCAATCGCGGGCATTTGGGCCATGGTGCGGTCGTTGATATGGACGATGTAGCCTACGCCGCGCACGTCGATCAGCACCTGATCCGCGCCGCGCCAGTCAAGGCGGCCTGAAAGCTTGCCGATCATCCTGCCGCCTTTCGAAGGGCCGCCTGCAAACGACCCGCGCTTTGCAAGTGATGGGCGTGGCAGATGGCGATGGCAAGGGCGTCGGCGGCGTCAGGACCGGCAATCTTGACGCCGGGCAGATGGATGCGGACCATGTGGTCGACCTGGCCCTTGTCGGCGTGACCGACGCCGACCACGGTTTTCTTGACCGCATTGGGGGCGTATTCGCCCACGGTGATGCCAGCCTGCGCCGGAACCAGCAGCGCTATCCCCCGCGCCTGCCCCAGTTTCAGCGTGGCAACTGCGTCCTTGTTGACGAAGGTGTTTTCCACCGCCGCCGCATCCGGGGCATAGGTCCGCATCACTTCGGTCAACTGGCTGTGCAGCGAATACAGGCGCAAGGCGAGGTCGCCATCACCTGCCCCGGGCGCGGAGTGGCAGATGCCGTTGGCGACATGGGTAATTCGCGGGCCATCAACGTCAATCACGCCCCAGCCAAGGTTCCGCAGGCCCGGATCAATCCCCAACACACGCATCCCTGCCCCTTTTCTTGGTTTTTTGCAGAAATAGCACGAAAAGAGAACATCCGCCAAGTTGAATTAAAGGCTGCAGGCAAAATGCGACGCGGGGTGTCGCAGAGAAGGAAAGCGGCATTTGCATAGCTTAAACCGACATTTGGGGTGATTTTTGGACTATCGCCAACAAAATAAGGGCAAAATCAAGGTTGAGAGCTATGCGTGGCGTGCATGACGGGTCTGCCCGGCCCCGGCTTGCTGCGGCTGTGCGCAACGTCTAAATCCAACGCATCGGAAGCGAATACGCGCTTCTTACGCAAGCAAGTTTGAAAGGATTACCGCTATGGCCGCCAATATCACGTCGCGCCCGGCGCCGATGGGCGCCATCACTGTTTTCCGTCTGGTCCAATCCGTGAGCCAAGTCGCCAACGTGTTCCAGACCTGGAATTCGGGCCGCATCACTCGCAAAGCGTTGGGCTCTTTGTCCGACAGCGAATTGGATGACATCGGCCTGTGCCGTGGTGACATCGAGATGATCGGCCGCTGAACCTCAGCGCCCGACGGGTTTATCAAGGGTCGCTTCCCGCAGGGGAAGCGACCCTTTTCTTTTGGTGGGCGGGCAATTGGCGGCGGGTATTTTACACTGATGGGCCAATAGAAAAGGCCGCTGTCCCGAAGGAAAGCGGCCGGCAGACGCGGTGACCTGACCAAGGTCGCCCACCGGGAGTATGCCTTATTTCAGTTTGCCAAGACCCTGGGCAATCTTGTCTGACACATAGAGCGTGACCGGATCGGCCTGCATCATCCAACCGCCGACGCGGTCAATGCCGTGCCCTGTCATCAAAGCGGCAACCCGACCATTATAGGATGATGCGCCGACATTGTGATAAATGGCCCCCTTCATCAGGAAGCCGCAAATCAACAAGAACAGCACGGGTGCCACGATCGAGCGACGCTTGGCCTGCGGGCGGTGATAATAGGAACGGCCCAAAGTTCCCGGCGATTCAAAACCATAGCCTTTGACACGCGCTCGCTGAATGCGGGCCACGCGTCCGTAAAAATCTGTCAAATTCGGGTCGGTCATCCCAACTACTCCAGCAATTCCGACCCCCACCGCGGATATGGATACGTCCGAAATGTGGCGAAACTTTGGCGCAACCGCCGATTGCGTCTTAATTGCGTCTTAAAACCAGAGTGGACCATTCGCCGATATCGTCGCGCGCCTCGGGCGTGAAGCCAGCGGCGACATAGGCGGCGGTCACGGCGTCAGCCTGCACCACCAGCAGACCCGACAGGATGATCAGGCCGAACCCTGCGGTATGGGCGGCCATCGACGGGGCCAGTTCGATCAGCGGGCCTTTCAGGATGTTGGCGAACACCAGTTGGAACGGTGCCACCTCGGCCAGCCGGGGGTGGCTGAAGCCAGCGGCTTCCAGACATTCCAGCCGTCCGTCCAGCCCGTTGATGGCGACATTGGCGCGGGCGACATCGACCGCGACCTGATCAATGTCGGACGCGATGATCAGCGCGTCGGGCAGGACGGCGGCGGCGGCCATCGCCAGCACGGCGGTGCCACAGCCGATGTCGGCGACGCGGGCCGGGCGGAAGCCGGCCTCGTAAATATGGTCAAAGGCACGCAAGCAGCCCAGCGTTGTGCCGTGGTGGCCGGTGCCAAAGGCCACCGTCGCCTCGATCTGCAGGGGAATTTTGCCGGGCGGCACTTTGTCCGCGTCGTGGCTGCCGAACACGAAGAAGCGGCCCGCCTCGACCGGGGACAATTCGCGGCGGACTTTGGCGACCCAGTCGATTTCCGGCAGTTCGGAATGGGCGAAGGGTTTGGCGCCGAAAGCCAGCGCCAGCACGTCCAGCACCACTTCGTCAGGTTGTTCGGTAAAGTAGGCGCCGACTTCCCACAGCCCGCTGTCATCCTCGATCTCGAACACGCCCACGCCCATCGGTTCGGGGTCCATCTTTTCGATGGCTTCCGACAGGGCAAGGGCGGCGTCTTCGCCGGGCAGCGTGGTCAGGGCGGTGAAGGTGGGCATAGGCGTCTCCTCGGGTCGGGGGTCGCTTATGCCCAGCCTTGGGTCAGGTCAAGCGGCGCTGGCTTTCAGACCAATCGGGCAGGTAACCCCGGTGCCGCCGATGCCGCAGTAACCGGCGGGATTCTTGGCCAGGTATTGCTGGTGGTAATCTTCGGCAAAGTAGAACGTCGGGGCGGACAGGATTTCGGTGGTGATCGGGCCATACCGATTGCCGGCGAGGGCCGCCTGATAGGCGGTCTTGCTGGTCTGGGCGGCGGCGGCTTGGTCCGGCGTGTAGGTGTAGATGCCAGAGCGATAGGTCGAGCCTGCATCATTGCCCTGCCGCATGCCCTGGGTCGGGTCGTGGCCTTCCCAGAAGGTTTTCAAAAGCTGGTCATAGCTGATGATCGCGGGATCGTAGATCACCCGGACCACCTCGTTATGCCCCGTCATCTGGGTGCAGGTTTCCTTGTAGGTCGGATTGGGCGTGAAGCCGCCGGCATAGCCGGTCATCGTCAGCCAGACGCCGGGCAGGTTGTAGAAGATGCGCTCAACCCCCCAAAAACAGCCCATGCCGAACATCGCCTCGGCCATGCCTTCGGGGACCGGGGATTTGAGCGGGCGACCGTTGACGAAATGGGTGTCTGCGGTCGGCAGCGGGGTGATGCGGCCGGGAAGGGCGTCTTTGGGGTCAACCATGTCGGACTTGCGGCGGTCGAACAGGAACATCTGAGGCCTCCTTTGAATGATGGGCGGAATATAGGGTGCCGGGAGTGGTGTGGATAGGGGCTGACCTGCCCCCCGGTCGTCCCTCATTCATGACGAGAGTCTGGCTTGATGATAATCGTCGGTTTCGGGTTGGGCAAGCACGCCGGGTGCGTTGCCGTCAGGTAGCTCAAGCGCCCGGCGTGCTTCTGCCGGGGTTTTGTTGCCAAGCGAGGAATGCGGCCTGACATTGTTGTAGTCGTAGCGCCACAGAGCCAGCTTTTGGCGGGCATCCGCGAGGCTGTCGAATATTTCCTCATTCAGGCATTCATCCCTCAGGCTGCCGTTGAAGCTTTCGATCAGGCCATTCTGCTGCGGTTTGCCGGGGTCGATGTAGTGCCAGGCAATGCCGGTATCGCCCGCCCATTTGAGGATCGCGGTGCTGGTGAACTCGGTGCCATTATCGCTGACGATGCAGTCGGGTTTGCCGTAAAGCCGGATCATCGCGGTCAACTCCCGCGCAACGCGTGCACCAGAAAGGCTGGTGTCGGCGATCAGCCCCAGATTTTCGCGGGTGCAATCATCGTTGACCGCCAGAATACGGAACTTGCGCGATGCACCGAAGGTGTCGGACATCGAGCCATGGGAACGCCACTGGTCCGAGTGACCATGGCGAGGATCCAGTGACCACCGCACGTTTGGGCGGTTCGGTATTGGCATCGGCGCCCGTGTTCCGCGGGCGCGTTTTCGACCGCGCCGCCGCCGCACTGACAGGCCTTCCTCCCTGTAAAGGCGATACAATTTCTTCTCATTCATCGTGAACCCCTCCCGCTCAAGCAGGATGCCAACACGCCGATAGCCAAACCGGCGGCGGGTGCCCGCTATCTCATGCATCTTCTTGCGGATATCCGCATGATCAGGCGGGCGCTCGCGCCGCACGGTCTTGGGATCGACACCAACCAGGTCGCAGACCCGGCGCTGCGAGATCTTGTGGTCCCGCATCGCAATGATCACCGCTTCCCGCCGCTGAGCTGGTGTCGTCAGCGCTTTCCCAGCAGGTCTTTCAACACAACAACGTCCAGCATCGTGTCCGCCACCAGCCGCTTGAGCTTTGCGTTCTCTTCCTCAAGCTGCTTAAGCCGCCGGGCATCAGACACGTCCATCCCGCCGTATTTGGCCTTCAGCTTGTAAAAACTCGCTGGACTGATGCCGTGCTTGCGGCAGACCTCTGCCACAGTCAGCCCGGCTTCCTGCTCCTTGATCATCCCAATGATCTGCGTCTCGGTGAAACGGCTCTTTCGCATTCGTCTGCTCCTTCAGGGTTGGGCAGACTCTACACCAGACTG
>JANYFE010000004.1 GCA_025362795.1 Rhodobacterales bacterium
CTGATCCGAAAGGCAGCCGCCAGGACCTATGACCAACTCTGGAAGGCGGTCGGGCATGTCTGCGACCTCTTCAAGGAAGAAGAATGCTACAATTTCTTCAAAGCCGCAGGATATGAAACCAATTGAACGCAACCCGCTCTAAAGGGGGTAGCCGAGGCTGGAGGGGCTGGGTGGGTTCGGCACCGCAAGGTAGGCTTCGGGCGAGATTCTGGTCATGCCTTTGAGGCAGAGCGTCGTGCGGTCTGGCGCGGACAGTGCTGCGATGGCGCTGTTTATGATGGTGAACGTCGCCTCCGCCTTCCTACCCAATGCTGCAATGTAGGGCAGGCCCGGGGTTGGATCGGTTTCGCCGACGACTTTCAGGGAACTGGCAAAAGCGTCCCAGCGGGTGATCATCTTCCACGTCACGGCGTCGATGGCGGCGATGTCGGCGCGGCCCTCTGCGACCGCTTTGGCGGAAAAGATGTGGCCGCCGGTCTGCAGTTTGGGCGGCAGCAAAATTCCCAGCCCGGCGGCGTGGTTTTGCGGGGCGGCCCAGCCGGATTGCGACAGGTCTTCGTTGAACGCAAAGGCTGCACCGTTGAAATCGCTGACGGTGGCGCGTGGATCAGCTTTGCGGGCGACGAAGATCGAGCGGTAATAGCCGGGCGGACAACCTTCTACCCCAAAATCCGGCGTGCCGATCAGGGTGACACGTCCGTGCAGTTTGGCACGGTAAGGAAAGCCGCAGGTTTGCGACAACGCAAGATCGGGGTGTTGCCAGGCATCCCAATAGGCACCCCCACCGCGGATCAGAGTATCCGGTGCAGCCAAGCCGTTGGTGCGCATGCCGTCGCGGATCAGCGCCCACAAGCGGTCATTGGCCGGTTGCGCCTCGTCTCGGTCATACATGCCAAGGGATGCAATCATCGTGTCGCCCTTTTTCGGGCCAATGCGCTTTCCACATCGGTCAATCCCAAAAGACTGGTGACAAGGCGCAACATGCGGTCCTCTTCATCGTCGCGGCGGCCATCGGCGAGGGCAACCGCCCACAATGCCTCGACCAGCGCCGTGCGATCCTCGAGCGGAACCGCCGCTTTCAGGGCGCGGGTAAAGCGGACGGTGTCGGGGGCGTCCGCCTCCAGCACGGTGGCTTCCTGGCGCAGGGCGGCGGCGGAGCTGGCGGTCAGGGCGTGGCGCTGCATTAGGATACGGTCGATGCGCAGGCTTTCGTCTGCAGAGATATAGCCGTCGCTGCGGGCGACGCGGACCAACAAAGCCGCAAGGGCAAGGCGGGCATCAGGCTCTGCAAGGCGGGCGGGTGCGGGTGAGAAAAGGGCGCGAAGGAGGCTCATTTCGGCAACATAGGTGGCGCTGATGGAAAGGCCAATGGGTCAGGCGGCGCGAAACAGCGTCGTGATGCGGACGGCCTCTTCTGCCAGCCCGTACGGCGGGTTGATGACGAACATGCCGGTCCCGATCATGCGATGACCTTCACGCGCGGGCGGAAAGCGGATTTCACTGCGCAGGGCGTCGGGGAAAGATTCGGACAGTTCCGCCAGCATCGGGGCATGGGGATTGGCGGGCAGAAGGGGATACCACAGGCAGATCACGCCGACATTCCACTTGCGGGCGATTTGCGCGATCAGAGTCGCCATGCGGTCGTAATCGGCTTTCACCTCGTAGGACGGGTCGATCAGCATCAGGCCGCGGCGCGGCGTCGGCGGACACAGGGCCAAAGCCATCTCGAACCCGTCCCGCTGGTGGATATGACTGGTCCACGGGGCAAGGTTTTCAGCCAGTGCGCGGCATTCCTGTGGGTGCAGTTCGGCAAGGTGGAGGGTGTCGATGTCTCGCAGGGTCAGCGCGGCAATCAGCGGAGAGCCGGGATAGGCGGCGTCGCCGTAACGGGCGCGTACCTCGGCCAGACGCTGGCGGTAGGGATGGTCCGGCGCAAACTGTGACGCCAGTAAATCGACGCCCGCCACCGCCTCGCCGGTCTTGACCGCCTCGTCCGAACCAAGGTCATACAGACCGCGTCCGGCATGGGTTTCGATGTAGGACAGCGGTTTGTCCTTTTGCACAAGGTAGTCCAGACTCCAGGCCAAAAGCGCATGTTTCTGGACATCGGCGGCATTGCCCGCATGGTAGATGTGTTGGTAGGACAGCATGGCCCGGGTTAGCGCGGATGCGTCCTGACCGCAAGTTTGGCGGGTTTTGGCGGTTGAAACCTGCGGCTTACAGCCCTAACTAGCCCAGAGCAGCAGTGGGACAGGAGCGGACGCACGATGGATTTTCTTTCGCCAGAGGCGCTGACGGCGCTGTTTCAGGTTATTACCATTGATCTGGTGCTGGCGGGTGACAATGCCATCGTGATTGGTCTGGCGGCGGCGGGTCTGCCGAAAGAGCAACGCGCCAAGGCCATTCTGGTCGGCATCATCGCGGCCACCGTGCTGCGGATCGGCTTTGCCCTGGTGGCCACGCATCTGCTGGCAATCACCGGCTTGTTGCTGGCGGGCGGCGTGCTGCTGCTGTGGGTGTGCTGGAAGATGTGGCGCGAATTGCGCGCGGGTCACGGGGATGCGAACCGGGCCGACGAGGCGCTGAGCGACAGCGACCTGAACAAGGACGGGATCGTGGCGGGCGGGCCGTCAAAGACCTTCACCCAGGCCGCCTGGCAGATCGTGATTGCCGATGTGTCGATGTCGCTGGACAACGTGCTGGCCGTGGCCGGGGCCGCGCGGGAGCATCCGTCGGTGCTGGTATTCGGGCTTGGCCTGTCGATTGCGCTGATGGGGCTGGCCGCCAGCTTTATCGCCCGGCTTTTGAACAATCACCGCTGGATTGCCTATCTGGGGCTGGCAATTATCCTGTATGTGGCGGGTGACATGATCTGGCGCGGTGCGCATGAAGTGTTGCCGCTGATCAACGGGTAGCGTCCAGTTCTGGACGCCATTGGGAAGTGTGTGATTACAAGGGGTTGAGAACCGCAATACACCGGTCGTCAAGAATTTCGGCGGTGCCGGGTGGCGTTAAAGCTTGGGGCGTCGAGGATTGGGGGTGAGGCAGGCCTTGCCAATTGCCTGCACTGGCGAGTTGCGCCCACCCTTGCCTTTTTTCGAAAGCCCAACTTGTCTAGCGCGGTCGGCACCTGGCCAAAAAATCGGTGATTTTCGGTCCACTCATGATCGCATCTGAAAGTGCACCAAGCTCCTTCCCGAGACTTTCGACGTTTTTTAGGTTGATCTGCATTTCGCGCTCGGACAGGCTGTCCAGAAGGCCCTCGACAACGCCCCAGTCTTTTTGGGTTTTGGCGGAGTTGTTACTTGCCTTGACAAAAGCCTTGTCAGCGATCTCGTATTTCTTGGCCAAATCTTTGTTCGACTTGTCCTTTTTGTACTGCGTGTCAATCTCGCTAAGATCTTCGAACATCGCCTGCAGCGCCTGCAAATCGTCATCGTATCTGCGTCCGATCATTTCGACATCGCCGGAAATGCTCTTGGCTTCGTCAGCATATTTCTTGATCGTGTCGATGCTGTACTGGATGGTGGTGGACCACGAGGCGATCTCGCCAATCAACTTTTTGACCACCGTGGCCGTGTTGGTGTGTTCCCGAAAGACGTCCTTGAAAGCCTTTTCAAGTTTGTTGATGGATTCGGTCGACTGCTTAACTTTCTTGCCGGAGTCTTTCATGAGCTTGTCGAAATCGGCGACCTGCTTGGCGATCTGTTTTGAATCCACGGCTATTCGACTACTCCCGTTACATCACTATGACTTTGATCTTGCGAAAATTTCGCACAGATAAGGGCTAAAGATTCGCGCCCTGGGTCAATCCTTGCTTCGCGGCGGCCAGAAATCAAGCGATGCCCTTTTTGGGATTACACCAACCGCTCCACCTCTTTAGCCGCCCTTACGAAATCGGCAAATAGGGGATGGGGGGCGAAGGGTTTGCTTTTCAGTTCGGGGTGGAATTGCACGCCGATGAACCAGGGGTGGTCGCGGACTTCGATGATCTCGGGCAGGCGGCCGTCGGGGCTCATGCCGGAGAAGATCAGGCCGTGCTGTTCCAGTTGGGCGCGGTATTGCAGGTCGACCTCGTAGCGGTGGCGGTGGCGTTCTTCAATGGTGAGGGCGTGGTAGACTTCCGCGACCTTGGAGCCGGGTTTCAGGCTGGCGGTGTAGGCGCCAAGTCGCATGGTGCCGCCTTTGGCGTCAGAGGTTTTGCGGGTGACGGTGTGGTTGCCCTGCACCCATTCCTTCAGGTGATAGACCACCGGGGTAAAGCGTTTCGCGCCGCTGTCCTGATCGAATTCTTCGGAGCCTGCGTCGCCCACGCCGACCAGATTGCGGCTGGCCTCGATCACGGCCATCTGCATGCCAAGGCAGATGCCAAGGTAGGGCACGCCTTTTTCGCGGGCGAACTGGGCGGCTTTGATCATGCCTTCGGTGCCGCGTTCGCCAAAGCCGCCGGGCACGAGGATGGCGTGGAAGTCTTCCAGATAGGCGGCGGGGTCTTCGCGTTCGAAGATTTCGCTGTCAACCCAGTCGGCGCGAACGCGGGTGCGGTTGGCCATGCCGCCGTGGGTCAGTGCCTCTGCGATGGATTTATAGGCGTCTTCCAGCTGGGTGTATTTGCCGACGACGGCAACGCGGACCTCGCCTTCGGCATTCTTCAGGCGGTCCATCACGTCTTCCCACCGCGACAGGTTGGGCTTTGGCGCCGGCGAGATACCAAATGCATCCAGCACGGCCTGATCCAGCCCGGCGCGGTGATAGGCGAGCGGGGCTTCGTAGATGGTCTTCAGGTCATAGGCGGGAATGACATGTTCTTTGCGAACGTTGCAGAACAGCGCGATCTTTTCCAGTTCGCGGTCGGGGATCGGATGTTCGGAGCGGCAGACCAGGATGTCGGGGGCGAGGCCGATGGATTGCAGTTCCTTGACGGAGTGCTGAGTTGGTTTTGTCTTTAGCTCGCCAGACGCGGCGAGGTAGGGGAGCAGGGTCAGGTGCATCAGGATCGACTGGCCACGGGGGCGTTCGTGGATAAACTGGCGGATGGATTCGAAGAAGGGCAGACCTTCGATATCGCCCACCGTGCCGCCGATTTCGCACAGCATGAAGTCAACCTCATCCTGGCCGATGCGCAGGAAGTCCTTGATTTCGTTGGTGACGTGCGGGATGACCTGGATGGTTTTGCCAAGGTAATCGCCGCGACGCTCTTTCTCCAGCACGTTGGAATAGATGCGCCCGGAGGAAATGCTGTCGGTCTGCCGCGCGGAAACCCCGGTGAAGCGTTCGTAATGGCCAAGGTCGAGGTCGGTTTCGGCACCATCATCGGTGACAAAGACCTCGCCATGTTCAAAGGGCGACATCGTGCCTGGGTCAACGTTCAGGTAGGGATCGAGTTTGCGGAGGCGGACGGTGTAGCCGCGGGCTTGCAGCAAGGCACCCAAGGCGGCGGAGGCGAGACCCTTGCCAAGCGAGGACACCACGCCGCCGGTGATGAAGATGTAGCGTGCCATTGGAAGCCCCCGTGTCTGGTTTCAGGACGACGATTCGCGCGTTGGGAATCGCAGTATCACGGGAGTTGAGCCTTAGCTTAGAAACAGCAACAGCGCAACCCGACCGCTAGATGCTGTCGGGTTCCCGGTGAGTTTGTCAAAGGATTGTGGTCAGTTTTCCGCTTTGGGCGGGGTTGCGGGCGCATCGGTCGAGGGCAGCGCGGTCAGGGGCGTTGTGGCGGGAACTGCGGGCAGGACCGGTGCCACGGTGCCGCCGAACTGGTCGATCACCGATGACGAGGCGCTGTTCTTGGCGGCCAGCACGGTCAGGGCGATCGAGGTTGCGATGAAGCAGCCGGCGAAGATCCAGGTGACTTTGGCGAGAGCGGTGGCTGCCGAACGGCCAGACACGACACCCCCGGTGCCACCCATGCCCAGACCGCCGCCTTCAGAACGTTGCAGCAGGACCACCCCGATCAGCAGAAGGGCCAGGATCAGGTGGATGGCAAGAATGACGTTTTCCATGAGCGGCCCTTTGAGGTGACGCGCCTATCTAGGGGCAAGTGGCGCGGGCTGCAAGGGTGTTGGGGGTGTGAGCCGGTGGGGGACGTCTTTTTGGGCGGGTGAAAATCCGGGCAGAAGCGACGGGGTTCGGACGCCGCAGCGAATCAGGTCGAAAAGACCAGTTAATATTGGGGAAACGCGCAAATTGTGCTGTCTTGACCGCGTCTTGCCCGCGTCTTTTTTGCGTGCAGAAGCGCGGACCGCCGCGGCGGATTAACGCTGCGGGCGGTGGGTCTAGGTCGGGCCATCGCAGACCGCGGACAGTTTGTTGCCGTCAGGGTCGCGGACGTAGCAGGAATAAAAGGTCGGGGAATAGCGCAGGCCGGGGGCCCCTTCGTCGCTGCCGCCGCTTGCAAGGGCTGCGGCGTGGAAAGCGTCAACGGCGGCACGGGTGGGCGCGGTCAGGGCCAGCATGGTGCCATTGCCACGGGTTGCCGGCTGGCCGTCGAACGGCAGTATGATGTAAAAGCTGGGGCCGCTGTCGCCAGGCATGCCATAGGCGTATTCGTCCTTTGCCTCGGCCATCTGGACGATGCCGAGGGTCGCGAGCGTTGGGCCGTAAAACCGTTCCGCACGGGGCAGGTCTATGGTGCCGTAAGTGATGTAAAGCAGCATGGCTGATCCTTTGGGCCGTTATCCACGCTGACTGTGCGCGGCTGCGGGTTTCGAGATCAAGCAGCATTTGCTAGGACTGTCGCGCAAGTTTTCAGGAAAGCTGACGTGGCACACCATTTGAGGCTGACGCAGGCGCTGGTGAACCGGTTGCCCGCCCGGATTGACGACCCCGGCGAAATGGCGCGGCGGCCGGTGCCGGAGGCGTATTATGCGCAGACCGGCGCAGATGTTCTGGCGCGGGTTGGCGGCGGGCCGCTGTGGGTGTTCGCCTTTGGCTCTATCCTGTGGAAGCGGCGCTTTGCGGTGGTGGAAGAACGTGCGGCCAGCGTGCGGGGGTGGCATCGCAGGTTTTGTCTGGGGCCGGATACCCGGTATCGGGGCAGCCCTGACGCGCCGGGGGTGATGCTGTCGCTGGATCGCGGTGGCCAGTGCCGGGGCATGGTGTTGCGGATGGATTGCGCGGGGCGGGCCGCGGCGCTGGACGATCTGCTGCGGCATGAGCCACCGGAACCGCCGGTCTGGGTGCGGGCGATGACGCCGCAGGGCGAGGTGCGCGCGATGGCCTTTGCCACTTCGACCCGGTTTGAGGGCTATTGCGGCGGGATCTGCGAGGCGGAGGTGGCGGACCGGCTGGCCTCTGCCGTCGGCATGTGGGGGTCGATGGCCGAGTATCTGTTCAACACGGTCTCGCATCTGGAAGCGATGGGGATCCGGGATGCCTATCTGTGGCGGATGCAGGCTTTGGTGGCAGAGCGGCTGGCGCGGTTGCCGGTGGCCTGAGACAGAGTTTGCGTTTGGGCCACTGTCGTCTAACCTGCGAGGGGTGCCGGGCTTTGGGGCCGTGTTGCGGGGCGGGGGTGGATGATGGCGGCGGCAAGCAAGGGCAGAGTGCGGTTTTCAGGTGCAGTGCTGATCCTTTGCGCGGTGTTTTTGGGCGTCATGGGTCTGTACCTGATATATTTCGGGCTGAACTGGACCATGCCCGATCTGGTGCCGCTGGCGTGGCGGCACGCGCCGCAGGGCGCCGAATTGCCAGTCACGGCGGTGATGCAAAGCCCGGTCGCGTTGGCGGGGCTGTATCTGGCGGTGTTTGGCGGCGTCGCGGCGCTGAACGGGGTGTGGATGGCCGGGATCGGGACGCGCAACTGGCTGCTGACCCTGCCGTTGATCCTGCTGTTTTTGATCTTTGTCGGGGTAGGGGCCTGGGCGACGCTGGACGGTGCCGGGTTCAGCCGGTGGCTGGACACGTTGCACGCCTAGATCAGCTGTGTGCCTAGATCACTGGGTCGCAGTTTGTGGTTTCGCAGGCGCGTCCTCGCGTCTATACCGTGCGCGGTTTGACTGCCGAAGGGGATGGACATGGCCAATGTGGTTGTCGTGGGCGCACAATGGGGCGACGAGGGCAAAGGCAAGATCGTTGATTGGCTGAGCGAGCGGGCCGATGTGATCGCGCGGTTTCAGGGCGGCCACAATGCGGGCCATACGCTGGTCATTGACGGCAAGGTTTACAAGCTGAGCCTGCTGCCATCGGGCATCGTGCGCGGCGGCAAACTGTCGGTGATCGGCAATGGCGTGGTGGTCGACCCCTGGCATCTGGTGATGGAGATTGCCAAGCTGCGCGGGCAGGGCGTGGAAATTTCGCCGGAAAATCTGATGGTTGCCGAGAATGCCAGTCTGATCCTGCCGGTGCATGGCGAGTTGGACCGCGCACGGGAGCAGCAAAATTCGGTTGCCAAGATCGGCACGACCGGGCGCGGGATCGGGCCGGCCTATGAGGACAAGGTGGGTCGGCGGGCGATCAGGGTGGCGGATCTTGGCGATGCGGCGACGCTGGAGGCGCGGGTGGACCGGCTGATCGGACACCATGACGCCTTGCGGCGGGGCTTGGGGATTGATCCGGTGGACCGGGCTGGCCTGCTGGCGGCGCTGCGCGAGATTGCGCCGCAGATCCTGCCCTATGCGCAGCCGGTGTGGAAAGTGCTGAACGAGGCGCGGCGGGCGGGCAAGCGGATCCTGTTCGAAGGGGCGCAGGGCGCGCTGCTGGATATTGATTTCGGCACCTATCCGTTTGTGACCTCGTCAAATGTCATTGCCGGGCAGGCGGCGACCGGGACGGGTCTGGGGCCGGGGGCGATTGGTTTTGTGCTGGGGATCGTGAAGGCCTACACGACGCGGGTCGGCGAGGGGCCGTTTCCGGCGGAGTTGTTTGACGGCGATGGCGACCGGCTGGGTGCGCGGGGCCACGAATTTGGCACGGTGACGGGCCGGAAGCGGCGCTGTGGCTGGTTTGATGCGGTGCTGGTGCGGCAGACCTGTGCGACATCCGGGGTTTCCGGCATCGCGCTGACGAAATTGGACGTGCTGGACGGGTTCAAGGTTTTGAAGATCTGCGTCGGCTATGATCTGGACGGGGTGCGGCTGGATTATCTGCCGACCGCAGCCGACCAACAGGCGCGCTGCAAGCCGATTTATGAAGAAATGGACGGCTGGGACGAGAATACGGCGGGCGCGCGGAGTTGGGCGCAACTGCCTGGGGCGGCGATCAAATATGTGCGGCGGATCGAGGAATTGATCCAATGCCCGGTGGCGATGCTGTCGACCTCGCCCGAGCGGGAGGATACCATACTGGTTACCGACCCGTTTGCAGACTAGCTTCTTGTTTTGTCGCATTTCCGAACCGCTTAACCGGGGTTCACTTAAACTGGAAATGCTCTAAGTGCCGCTGATCGGCGCCGTAGTGGCACCGGGCGAGGGAGTGTTTATGGCGTTAAGCTACAAAGGCCGGCGCAGGCTAGCGCTGCTGATCCTGGTGGTGGGATTGCCGCTGTATGTGGTGGTCGCGGTCAATCTGGTGGCATTGATCGACCGTCCGTCGGTTCTTGTGGAACTGGCGATCTATATCGGTCTGGGTTTTTTGTGGATGCTGCCGCTGAAGTCGGTGTTTCTGGGAATTGGCCAATCTGATCCTGATCAGATTGATCGGGAAAGCTGATCAATTCTGCCGCGGTTGCGATTGTTCTGCGAAAAATCGGGTCGGGTCGGGTCTGGTCGGGGAGGGCGCAATTTTTCTGCGAAAAATGGCAGATCAGCTGATCCGGCGTCCGGTTCAGAATGATCTGTAAATTCGATCAGGCGGAAGGCTTGCCCTCCGCCTGATCAGCGAGCCTTTTGGCAGATTAGCCCGCGATACGTTTTGCCTCTATCAGGATCGGGGAGGCTTCGGCCAGTTCAAACTGACCGCGTTTGGTTTTCTGGATGCGACCGTCGCGCAGCAGGCGGCCAAAGCCGCGCAGACTGTCTTCGCGGTTCATCTCGGCCAGTTGCGGCATGTCGGCGATTTGCTGAAACAGCAATGGACGGGTGAAACTGGGGCGACCCAGAACCAGCGTGCAATAGGCACCGGCGGCCTCGATCAACTCGCCCATCGACGTGGCGCCGAGGCTTTCGGCAAATTCCGCAAAACTTTGCTTTTGGCTGTTGGCGAAGATGTTTGCCATGTCTTCGGGCGTCAGAGCGCCTTCATCTTCGTCATCCAGCGGCGAGGTTTCGGTCTGGACGGCGAGGCTGCCCGACGTGACACGGCGCGGGCGCACCGGTTGGGCGGGGCCGGGCTGGGTGGCGGCAGGTTGCAACACCATCGGCGGCGCGACACTGGGCACAATCTGTGGCATCGGGCGGGACGGGTCGGCGACGGCGTCCTTTTTGCGGTCGATGCGCTGGGCAGACACCAGCACCAGGGGGGCGGGGCGGTCGGCGGCGGGGGTCGGGACAGCAACGGTCGCGCCGGGGCGCATCACTTTGTCGAGGTCCTTACGGTAGGGATCCATGCGGACCGCGGCCTGCTGTTTGTCGGCGTTGGGGTTGAAGCGGCGTTCGGCGACGGTCGCCAGAACCGCGGCCTTGAGATGCGCGATGGCCGAACGACGGCGTTTGCTTTCCGGGACTTCCAATGCGGTGTTGGTCTGCGCCAGGAGGCGTTCGGCCTCGTCCGCCACTGAATCGGGCAGCTTGTGGTTTTCAGGTGCCGGTAGGTCCGCGGCGGCGTCTGGTGCCACCTCATCTTGCGGCGCGGCGGGCGCTGCGACGAGGGCTGCGGGCTCGGCGGCGGCGTCGGTGAGGATCGGCGCGACGACCGGGTCGGATTCGGCAACCTGCGCCAGGACCGGGTCAGATGCGGGCAGGGCTTGCGCCGCGTCTTCGGGGACTTCGGCGGGATCTGAGGCGGTGTCTGTGGCCTCTGGCGCGGCAAAGCCCTTGATCGGCGCGATTTCAGCCTCAAGAGCGGCAAGTTCGCTTTGCAAGGCGGCCTCTGCCTCGGCGGTGAGCGAGGCGGATTCGGGTTGTTGTTGGGGTGCTTCGGCCACCGGCATCGTGTCCAGACGGCGAACCTTGATGACGCGGGCGCGGGCGCGTTGCAGCTTTTCGACGCTTTCGGCGGCGGGGGTGTCGTGGTCTGCTGCCGCGCTGTCAAGCGGAGGTGTGGGCAGGGCCGGCAAAACAAATCTGTCGGCCACGGGTGCCGCGTCCAGCGCCACGTCGGAGGCGGTGGTTTCAGGTTCGGCGCTGTCCGGGAAAGCGGTGAATTCCGGATCAGTCTGATCGAAAACATTGTTCAGTTCAGCGCCGGATTCAGCCTCGGCAAAGTCGTCGTCGCCGAGGAAGTTTTCGTCATCCAGCGTGACGCCGTCGAGCGCCAGAAGGTCGGCGGTGGCTGCGTCGTCATCAACTTCCGGAAAGGCATCGACCGGCTCTGATGCGTCATCGGCATCAAACTGATCGGAAATACTGATGTCAGCCGGAGCGACGGCGGGCAAGTCAAAGTCGGCGGAGGGTGAGGCGGCTTCTGCGATGTCTTGGACAAGTTGATCGTCGAGGTCGATCAGACCGGCCAGAGTTTCGCGCACGGCGGCGGTGACAGAGTCCGGGGCGGCTGCGATGGCAGCGCGCGGGTCTGGCAGATCGGCCACTTCGATCGGCTGTGGTGCGTCGGGCGTATCAGGGGTGTCTGCCGAATCGTCGGGCCGGGCCGCGACAGGTTCGGGCGTGGCCGGCGGGGCCGCGATATGGGCGACGACCGCGGCCAGCGTTGTCGACGGGGCATGCTGAGCGGCTGGTTCGATCAAAGTGATCGGAGTTTCCGGTACTGTGACCAAGCTGTCCTGATCTTCGGCATAGGCTTCGACATCGGCAAAGCGTGCCGACAGGTCGGTGGGTGTCATCAGGGCTGGCGCAATGATCTGGGCCTGAGCGGCGCGAAGCCGGGACAGGCGGGCGGCGGCGGATTCAATGGCGGGGGCGGCCTCTGCCACGGTGGCGAGGACGGGAGCCGGAACGGGGGCCGGGGCCGGGGCGTGCTGCGGCGCGGGCATGGTGATTTTGGGTGTGACGGCGTCCGCGGCGCGCAGGATCAGGCCGTTGTCCTGAATCTTGGCCTCGACCCGGCGCTGGATTTCGCGTTCGGCGATGCGTTGCAACATGGCCGCATCGGGCGTCGGCGGTTCGGCCCCGAAGTAGCGGTCATCGGCGGCGAGATCGCGGAAATATTCCGCAATCGCCTTCATCGTATTGAATGGCTCTTCAAACCCCTCCAACGTGCAAGAGAAGGTTCCATAAGAAACTGTAAGAATTTTACTCGCACCATTCATCGGATGCTCGCCTTCTGTCAAACTCGATACGGGTCAACATGGCGGTGTGAATGATCGAATCCGTGGACAAAACGGGGTGATTTGAAGGATTGATTGTGTCCTTGGAACCGGCACATTGCCGCAATTGGAAGAACAGTATCGGCATGAATGAAGTGATTGTCCAATCAACTGCGGGGGTAACGCTGGTCGGTGGGGGGCGATTTTCGCCTAAAATGCTGGAAATGGCGCGGAGTCTGGCACCTCGGGTCGTTGCGGCGGATGGTGGGGCGGACCGGTTGCTGCGCCAGGGCGTCGAACCGGAGGCGGTGATCGGTGATTTCGATTCGATCTCGGCCGTGGCGCGGCGGCGGCTGGCGGGCCGATTGTTTCCAATCGCCGAACAGGCGACCACCGATTTCGACAAGGCGTTGCGCTCGATTGCGGCACCGTTCGTGTTGGGGCTGGGGTTTTCGGGGGCGCGGCTGGATCATGGACTGGCGGTTTTGAACGGGTTGGTCAGCCACCCTGACAAGCGCTGTCTGATCCTGGCCCCGCAGGATGTGACGTTTCTGGCGCCCCGGCAGCTGGCGCTGGATTTGCCGCTGGGCTCGCGGCTGTCGCTGTTTCCGATGGGGCCGGTGGCGGGCACAAGCGCCGGGCTGCGCTGGCCGCTTCAGGGGATCAGCTTTGCCCCGGCGGGGATGATCGGGACGTCGAACGAAGTCAGCGGACCGGTGCTGTTGGAATTCAGCGCCGATCTGATGCTGGTCATATTGCCTCTGTCGGCATTGGCGGCGGCATTGGATGGACTTGGGATGCGCGGTGTTCGTGCTGGATGATGTAGAGGCCTGATCCGACGATCAGGCCGATGCCGCCCCAGGTCAGCGCATTGGGGAAGGTGCCCCAGATCGCGTAGCCAAGGAAAACCGCCATTGGCAGTTCAAGGTAATGCAAGGGGGCCAGGGTGCTCGCGGGGGCGTATTTCATCGCCACGGTCATGCACAGATGGCTAAGGGCGGCCCAGAAGCCGACGCCGAACAGCCAGAGCCAGTTCAGCGCATCAGGGGTGACGGGGTCAAGTTCGGCGAGGCCGGAACCGTTGAACAGCCACAACAGCGGCAGGGTGATCAGGCTGCCTGCAATCGAGGTGTGAACCTGCATCGTCACCGGGTGGACGCGGTTCGACATGGCTTGGGTCGCCATCTCGTAAAAGGAAAACGCCACGGCACAGCCGAGTGGGAACAAAGCGACAAGGCCGTAATGGCTCAGCGAGGGTTGGATGACGAGGAGCGCACCAAGAAAGCCCACGACCGAGGCATAGATGCGGTTGGGGCCGATCGGGTTGCCGAAGATCACTTTGCCCAGAAACATCAGGATGAAGGGCATGACGAAGACAATGGCGATGGCATCGGCGATCGGCATGAATTCGACCGAGGCGACAAAGCAATAGGTCGACAGCATCAGGCAGGCTGCGCGGGCGACAAGCAGGGCAAGGTCAGACCGGCGGGCGCGCCAGTCAAGCCGCAGGACCAGCATAAGCGGCAGCATGCACAACAGCTGGAACACAAAGCGCGCGGCGGTGATCTGGCCGACGGGGATGGTCGTGGTGGCAAGTTTAGAGGCGGCGTCCAAGAGCGGCGCCAGAACGCAGAAGGCGAGCATCAGGACAAGGCCGCGCAGGATATTGGGGGCGGGGATCTGGGTCATGCGGGATGGGTATCGGGGCGGCAATGCGGTCGCGCGTTGGAAAACGGCAGATCGGGTCGTTTTGAGTGAATTTTCCGCGCGGTGCCTGCTGCACTGCCGAACCGGGGTATGAACGCCGCCGTGGGATGTTTCAGGGCAGGTGAAATCCAGGGCAGGCAAGCGTACCTCCTGCCGCAACTTTTGCGCGGCAGGAGGCTTCACCTGTTACCGTCATCGGGATCCCTCCCTGTTCGGCAAAATCAGGTTCCCGCGTTGAGGTTAACATTCCCATAATTCATCTGTTCAAAAATATCCTCGGGGGGGCCGGGGGGCGAAGCGCCCCCGGCTTTCTTCAAAGTGCGAACAGATGCGCGGTTTCGGGATCGAAGCGCAGGCTGATCGGTGTGCCGATCTCGAACACCGCGTCGCGGGCGAGGGCGACGATCAGCGGTTTGCCATCGGTTGTCACTGCCTCGACGATGGTTTCGCTGCCCAGACGCTCGGTCAAAGCGATCTTGCCGTGCAGCACGCCCGCACCCGCATCCGCATCGGGCGACAGGTATTGCGGGCGCAGACCAAGCCGCGCTTTACCGCCCGCCTTGATGCCGGGATGGCGGGCGGTCAGCGTCACCGGGTCAAGCGCGGCGTTGGACACGGTGGCGCGGTCGCCGTTCACTTCCTTCACATCGACCTCCAGAAAGTTCATGCCGGGCGAGCCCAGGAACCCTGCGACGAAGGCGTTGGCGGGGTGGTGGTACAATTCCATCGGCGAGCCGATCTGCTGGACCAGGCCGTCTTTCAAGACGACGATCTTGTCGGCCAGTGTCATCGCCTCGACCTGGTCATGGGTGACATAGACCATCGTGGCGCCAAGTGCCTTGTGCAGCTTGCCGATCTCCATCCGCATGTCCATCCGCAGAGCGGCGTCTAGGTTGGACAAAGGCTCGTCGAACAGGAAGACCTGCGGTTTGCGGACGATGGCGCGGCCGATGGCAACGCGCTGGCGCTGGCCACCCGACAGTTGCGACGGGCGGCGGTCCATCAGGTGTTCCATTTGCAGGATGCGGGCGGCTTCGGCGACCTTGGTTTCCTTTTCCTCTTTGGACGCGCCAGAGATGGTCAGGCCGAACGCCACGTTTTCGCGCACGGTCATATGGGGGAAGATGGCGTAGGACTGGAACACCATCGCCACGCCGCGATCCTTGGGCGGCAGGTCGTTCATGACTTTGCCGCCGATGGTCAGCGTGCCGTCCGAGATATCCTCCAGCCCCGCGATCATCCGCAGCAGGGTGGATTTGCCGCAGCCCGAGGGGCCGACGAAGACGACGAATTCGCCATCCTCGATGTCGATGTCGACGCCTTTGATGACATGCGCCTGGCCATAAGATTTCTTGAGGCCCTTGAGGGTGATGGCGGCCATGATGTTTACTCCGCTGCCTGAGAAAGGGATTGAACGTGAAGCAGCCCGCCGGGGCCGGTGGTGACGGGTTCGGGGTCCATTACATAGCCGCCGAACTGGTCCTGGGGTCCGTGGGCGAAGCCGAGGATGACCATGCCTTCGGGCGTTTCCACGATGCGGGCAGCATAGCGGCGGCAAGGCAGTGACCCGTCGAGGAAGCCGGGGGCCACGCGCCAGGGGCCGCGCGGATGGTCGGCGATCAGGTAATGGGTGCCGGTGACGGGTGGGTGGCTGTTGCTGCGCCGGGTCTGTTCGGACCATTGAAAGGACGAGGTGCAGAACAGGCAATACCAGTGATCGCCCTGTTGGAACACCTGCGGCACTTCCAGCTGGCCATAGCCGCCGGTAAAGACCGGGGGACGCAGGGTCCAGGTTTCGAGGTCGGGCGAGGTGGCAAAGCCTACAGCGCCGCCTGCGTTGGGTTCGGGGATACCGGGGGCACGGGCGGTGAAATACATCAGCCAGCCGTCACTGTCGGGGTCGCGCATGACCCAGGGGTCGCGCATGGCGCGGTCGTGCCAGTGGCCTTTGGCATGGTCGGCCTCGTAGGTGTCGGCGTTGGGGCCGGTGAGATCAAGACACAGGCCGTTGCCGACGCGGACCCAGTTGTGCAGGTCGGACGAGGTGGCATGGCCGATGCGCTGATACAGCGACGCCTCGGCCAGCGTGGTGCCGGTATAGAACAGGTGCCAAAGGCCCGTATCATCTTGCACCACCGATCCGGTCCAGGTCGTGCTGTCGTCCCAGGCCGGCGAGGCCGCGGGTTTGAACATGGTGCCAAGTTGGGTCCAGTGGGTCAGGTCTTTGGAGGTGGCGTGACCTTGGGTCACGTTCAGGTGGCGCAGGTCGGGGTCGATCAGGCTGGTGTCGGCTTGCAGAAAGAAGCCGTGATACGTGTCACCATCCTTGGCATACCAGCTGTCCCACAGCCATTTTCCGTCGATCTTGATGGTCATGATATCTCCTCAGCCCTTCACGCCGGTCGAGGCAATCGACGCGATGAAGGCTTTTTGCAGGTACAGATAAAAGGCGAGGACGGGGATGGTGATCAGGCTGAGATAGGCCATGATTTCACCCCAGGCGCGGTTCAGCTGGAAGAAGTATTGCAGGCCGACCATGACCGGGCGGTAGCCTTCTTCCTGCACCACCATGAGGGGCCAGAGATACTGGTTATACATCGCAAGGAATTTCAGGATGGCGGCGGTGGCGAGGACCGGACCGGCAAGCGGCATCACGATGCGGCGGTAGATCTGGCCCCAGGTGGCGCCTTCGACGCGGGCGGCTTCGATCAACTCGCCGGGCAGGTCTTTGAAATACTGCACGAACAGATAGATCGTCAGGCCGTCGGCCATGAAGGGCACGATCTGGACGTGGTAGGAGTTGAGCCAGCCCCATTTCAACCCGTCCAGCCCGATCCACGGCAGTTTGGACGAGATCAGCAGGAGCGGAATGGCGATGGTTTCAAACGGCACGATCAGGGTGGCGAGAATGATGGTCAGCACCAGTTCGCGGCCCTTCCAGTTGACAAAGACGAAGGCGAAGGCGGCCATCGAGCAGACCAGCAGCGACAGCACCACGGTGATGCCGGTGACGATGACGGAGTTCATGATGAACAGGCCAACCGGGGCGCGTTTGAAGGCGGCGGTGTAATTGTCGAAGGAAATGTCACCAACCGGCAGGAAGGCGCGCAGGGAGGCGGTGTCGGCCAGCAGTTGCGCGTCGGGTTTCAAGGACGACACCAGCATGAACACCAAGGGAAAGACGAAGATGATCGCGATGATGCCGAGGACGGTATAGCGGACGGCGAGCCGGAGGCCGCGGCTGTCGGCGGAAATGGTGGCCATTATGCTTTCTCCCGGGTCAGCCAGCGCTGGATCAGCGAGACGGAGAGCACGATCACGAACAGGACGACCGAAATGGCCGAACCGCCCGAGATGTCCTGCTTGCCGTAGCCGCGCTGAATTGCCTGGAACACGATGGTTTGGGTTGAGTCGAGCGGGCCGCCCTTGGTCATCACGTCGATCTGGCTGAACAGACCGAAGGCCTGCATGGTGATGACGACCAGCACCAGGATGGCAGTGTTGCGCAGGCCGGGCCAGGTGATGTAGCGGAAGGTTTGCCAGCTGGACGAGCCTTCGATGGCCGCCGCTTCGTAGAGGGTGGGCGAGATGGTTTGCAGGCCGGAGAGCCAGATCACCATGTGAAAGCCGACCGCCTGCCAGATCGACATGGCGATGATCGAACCCAGGGCGGTGTGCGCATTGCCGAGCCAGTCGATCTTGGGGATCGCCCCGAAGCTGACCGCGCCAAGCAGGTTGTTCAAAAGGCCGCTGTCGCCGTCATAGATGAAGCGCCACAACAGCGAGACGACGACAATCGAGACGACGACCGGCATGAAATAGATCGCACGAAAGACGTTGATGCCGCGGAGGCGCTGGTTGATCAGAAGTGCCAGACACAGGGCGATGCCGCCTTGCAGGGGGGCCACCAAGATCACGAAGATGAAGGTGTTGATCACGGCGGTCAGGAACACCACGTCGCGGGCGAGCACATAGGTTCGCGCCTCGCCCCAGCTGAAGCTGAACCATTCGCGCATGCCTTCAAGGTTCGGGTAGTCGGGGTTGTTGCGGGTGTAGCTGCGCAACGAAGGATATTCCGGTGTGCCATTGGCGGCCATTGTGACGGCGCCCGCTGCATCCTTGACCGGGTCGAGGGTCAGGACCGACATGCCCAGAAGCTGGCGGTAATTCGACAGACCGGTGAATTCGGCGGGGTTGGGCGACACCAGGCGCTGGTTGGTGAAGGAAAAGATGATTGCGAAGACGAAGGGGATGATCACGAAGGACAGGATCACCAAGGCGGCGGGGCCGGCCATCAGCCATCCTGTCCGGTTGGACGCCACGAATTTCGATGCCATGACTGCCTCTTAATGCGAAGGGAGGGGAAAAGGGGGGCGGCGAACCGCCCCCGAGTGCAGGGTCGGGAGGACCCTATCGGCAGGCGGGCGTTAAACCTTGCCAGCCTGCCTTGGTGGGTTGCACGGCGGCAGCAACCGAAAGTTCTTGCCGCCGCAACTCGTGTTACTGGCCGTAGCCGTTGTTCTTGGTGATGTCGGCGTTGATCTCGTCCACCGCCGCATCCAGCGTTGCCGTCACGTCGGCACCGTTGGCGATGTCTGCCACGGCCTTTTCGAACACTTTGGCGTCCACGATGTAACCGGGGGTCACGGGGCGCACCAAAGCCTGCGCCTTGGTCAGGTCATAAAACACCGCCATCGGGCCACCGGGCTTGTAGTTTTCGGTCATCGCGGCGGCGGTCGTGGTTGGCGGGATCAGGCCAATGCCGTTGGAGAAGTCGGCCAGGTATTTGTCCTGCAGCGCAAATTCGATGAACTTGGATGCGCCATCGGGATGGGTCGACTTGGCCGAAACCCCGAACTGCCACGAAGCGGCACCGATCTTCGAGCCATGGCCAAAGTCGGGCGCAGGCAGGAACAGGGTGTCAGGGAAAGCCTTGAGCGCGTTCAGAGCCGCCCAGTTGCCGTTCCACGAGAAGGCGTATTGACCAGCGGCAAAGCCGTTGTCGCGGTCAGCCGGGTCTTGGGTGGCCTGCGCGTAGCCGCCTTTGAACAGGCCCTGCCACCAGTTGCCAAAGGCAATCGCGTCGGGGCCGTTCAGGGCACCTTCGGCGGTTTTGTAGGTGGTGCGGTCCACGATGTCGCCACCGAAGGATTGCAGGAAGGGCGAGAAGGCATAGGGATACCATTCGCCGGTCCAGGCCATGCCAAGGTCAAGGGCAAACTTGAACTTGCCAGAGGCTTTGGCGGCATCAAGGGCGCCCTGGAATTCTGCGGCGGTCCACGGCTTGTCCAGCGTGGGCGTGCGCAGTTTCAACTCGTCCAAGTAGGACTGGCGGGTGACAAGTGCCACAGCGGCATCCCACAGGCCGATCGAATACAGCTTGCCGCCCCAGTGACCTTGCGGACCCGGCAGGAAGTTGGCGATCTTGCTTTCGTCGATTTGCAGGGGCTGCATGTAACCGGCCCAGGCCCAGTTCGGCATATTGGGGCCATCGACGTCCAGAATGTCGGGCAGATTGCCTGCCAGAGCGCCCGCTGTGACGCTGTCGTTGTAGGCGGCTTGCGGGAAGCTTTGCAGGGTAACGGCCCAGTCTTTCTGGCTGGCGTTGAAGTCAGAGATGATCTGATTGATGATCTTGGCCTCTACCTCGTTGCCGGCACCGTGATACCACATTGTCAGGGCGGTCTGCGCCGAGGCAAGGCTGCCCCATGCGGCGGTGGCGATGGCCAGACCGGCCATCCACGTCTTTTTGGTCATTTTGGTTGTTCCTCCCGGAAAGTGTTCAGTTGCGTGACGTTTGCGGCGCGCCTTTCTGTGACGGAAGCGCGCCAAAAGACCTCGCCCGACACCAGCGTCGGGGCGTGGTCATCCCGGCCTTCGCCGGAAATGAGGGACAGCAGGCGTTGGCCTGCCCGGACGCCCATGGCGTAATAGGGCAAATCCACAGTGGTCAGCGGCGGATACAGCGTTTCGGCGATGACCCGGTAATTGTCATAGCCCGCCACCGAGATATCCTCGGGCAGGCGCAGGCCGCGCGAGCGCAGGATGCCATAGACCCTGAGCGCCATCTTGTCATTGCCACAGCAAAACACGGTGGGCGGATCGGGCAGGCGCAGCATGCGGTCGATGGCGTCCCAGATCAGCTGGATTTCCGCCTCGTGGCCGTCCAGATCGCAGGGGCGCACCAGGTCGGGGTCATAGGCGAGGCCCGCTTCGGTCAGGGCGGTGCGGTAGCCCAGGCTGCGCAGGCGGGTTGCCGCGATATCGGAGCGCAGGGTCAGATAGGCGATGCGCCGGTGGCCGGATTTGACGAGGCGTGCGACAAGGTCGTGCTGACCAAGTTCGTCATCGGGCAGAACGGCGGGGGTGGCCAGATCATCAAAGCAGTTGGCCAGCACCAGCGGGATGTTTTGCGGCACCTTTGGCAGGATCACCCGCTGGTGGAATTCCGCGACGTAGATCAGGCCTTCGACCCGGTGGCTGACAAAGGTGTCGATCAGGTGCGGCACGGCGTCGTTGCGGCCTGCGGTGTCGGCAATCATCACGGTCATGCGGGATTGCGCCATGATCTGCTGGATGCCCTGCACGATGAACAGATCAGGCAGGCCTGCCGGTTGGGTCGCCTCTTTGACGGTGGTGATCGCCCCGGTGATCAGGCCGACCAGCCCGGATTTCGACGCGCGCATCATGCGGGCAGCATTGGATGGGACATAGCCCAGATTGCGGATCGCCAGGTCGACCGCCGCGCGGGTGACCGCACTGACCGGCCCATCGCCGTTGATGAACCGGCTGACGGTTTTGGCCGAGACGCCCGCTTGGCGGGCGACATCGTAAATGGTTGCCATTGTGATCGCCCTCCCCGCAGGTCATCGTATGACACCGATGACATGACACCGATGTCATAAGAGTTTCATATGATTCGAGTCAACAGAATTTTTCTGGCAAAAGCCGTGAGGACCGCGAAACCAAAGCGCTTTTAGTTGGGGATTTTTGGATTGAGGTTGAGAGTCAATGGGTTGGCAGGCCTGCGCCCAAGGGCCAGCCGCAGGTCTTGCGCAAAGGGCGCGATGCAGGCCATTTTGGAGATGGGTCAGCAGTTGGGCACGTTCACCGCAAGGCCACCCAGCGAGGTTTCCTTGTATTTCTCGTGCATGTCGCGGCCGGTCTGCCGCATGGTTTCGATGCAGACATCGAGACTTACCAGATGCTGCCCGTCGCCGCGCAGCGCAAGGCTGGCGGCCGAGACGGCCTTGATCGCGCCAAGGCCGTTGCGTTCGATGCAGGGCACCTGAACCAGACCCTTGACCGGATCGCAGGTCATCCCGAGGTGGTGTTCCAAAGCGATTTCGGCGGCGTTTTCGACCTGTTCGACCGAGCCGCCCAGCACGGCGGCCAAGGCGGCGGCGGCCATTGCGGCGGCGCTGCCGACTTCAGCCTGACAGCCGCATTCGGCGCCCGAAATGCTTGCGTTGTGTTTGACAAGGCCGCCCACGGCAGCGGCGGTCAGCAGGAATTCCCCGATCTTCGCGGTCGAGGCACCGGGAACATGGTCAAGGTAATAGCGCAGCACGGCAGGAACGACGCCTGCCGCACCGTTGGTGGGGGCGGTCACGACCTGACCACCGGCGGCGTTTTCCTCGTTCACCGCCATCGCATAGAGGCTCATCCAGTCGTTGATCGTATGCGGCGGCGACTGGTTGGAGCCGCGTTCGGCCAGCAAGGCGTCGTGGATGCCCTTGGCGCGCCGGCGCACGTTCAAACCGCCGGGCAGAATGCCGCTGCCCGCCATTCCGCGCGAGATGCAGGCGTTCATCACGTCCCAGATCCGGGCCATGCCCTGGTCGAGGTCAGTTGCAGAGCGGAATTTCAGCTCGTTCGCGCGTTTCATCTGGGCGATGGAAAGGCCGGACGCGCGGGCCATCCCCATCATTTCGTCGGCTTGCTCGAACGGATAGGGCACGTCGGCGCGGACCTTGGATTTCTTGCCGCCGGTTGCCTCGATCTCGCCCTTGGTCAAAACGAAACCGCCGCCGATGGAGTAGTAGGTTTCTTGCAAGATGACGTCACCCTGCGCGTCGGTCGCCTTGATGATCATGCCGTTGGCATGGCCGGGCAGGGCAGGGCCGTAGTCGAAGGTCAGGTCGCGCCTGGGATCGAAGGTCAGTTCAGGCAGACCGGGCGGCGTGATGCGATGGGTGGCGGTGATGGCGGCAAGCGTCGCCTCGGCGCGTTCGGCGTCATAGGTCGCAGGCTCGAACCCCGCGAGGCCGAGGATCGTGGCGCGGTCGGTGGCATGGCCGATGCCGGTGAAGGCCAGCGAGCCGTGCAGCGAGGCCCTGACGCCTTTTGGGTTGAAGGGGGAATTTCTGAGCACGTCCAGAAAGCGGGCGGCGGCGACCATCGGCCCCATCGTATGCGAGGATGACGGGCCGACGCCGACTTTGAACATGTCGAACACTGATAGGAACATGGCCGACCCCTTTGATTGCGGGGTCAGTCTAGGCGCAGCGCGGCAAAAACCCCATCGGAAAGCGACCGCTGGCGCGGGCTATGCGTCAGGTGGCCGGATTGGTGAAGATGGTGGGGCCAAGGTTTTCCGCCAATGCCGCCTCGAGTGCCGCAGGCTGGCTTTCCAAAGTGGCCAGCACGCGGTGCAGGGCGGGAAAGGCGGCGCTGGTGAAATGGGCGGGGCTGCCGGCCGGGCAGGACGCCAGCCAGCGGAGCAGGACCGCAAGGTAATAGCCCAGCAGCGTCGGCTTTGTGTCAGACAGCCAGTCAGGCCGGTCGCGGGCAACCATCTGGTCCAGCAGGGTCAGGAAGGTTTGCATCCTGATATGGGCCTCGGTCAGGACGGCAGCGGCATGTTCGGGACCGGCGACACGGTCGGGGTAGAACAATTCGAGGAGCGTAGGCTGAACGTTGGTCGAGGTGAAGAACAACCATTTCAGAAACGCCGCCCGGTCGGGGCTGTCGGGGGCCGGGGCAAGACCGGGGTGGCGGTCTGACAGATAGAGCAGGATCGCCGCGGTTTCGAACATCGGGCCGTCTGGCGTTTCCATCGCCGGAATTTTGCCCAGCGGGTGCATCGCGCGGTAGGCGGGGCTGTCCAATGCGCCGGCATTGCGGTCGATCAGTCGGGCAGCGAACGGCAGGTTCAGTTGGCGCAACACCAGGCGGACGATCAGCGAGGCGGTGTCGGGAGAATAGTGCAGCGTATACATCGGGAGCCTTTCAGTTTTGGGCAGTATGCCGCGCCGTGCCGCGCCGTCGTTCCGAAAACCGACAGGCAAGCATCGAAAGCGGCGGTTGCGATGGGTTTTCTGTGAAATGTTCCCGTTTTGTTTACGCCTTCTTAAGCAAGATGCAGGAGGCTTGTCGCAGGGATGGCAAGGGAGACTGCGATGCGTTGGATTTTTGGAGCTTTTCTTGGATTGCTGGCGGTTCCGTCAGTCGCGGCTGCGGTGCCTGATGCCTTGGTCAAGCGGATCATGGCGGACCCTGCGTCCTATCTGGACGGGGTGGCGGTTTTGATCGCGGGTTTTGGTACAGCGGGGGCGATTGACCGCGCCGGGCTGGACAATGTGGTGGCGCTGGCGCGGGCCTCGGGGCGGGCGGTGGCGCTGCGGCGGTTGCAAGGCGCGGATCTGGACGGCGATGGCGCAGTCACGGCGGTGGAAATCGGCGTGACCGAGGCGGCATCGGCGGCGGTGACGCGCGGCCGGCTGGCGGTGTATTTTGCCAAGGCGGATGCCGACGGCAACGGCGCGGTGTCGGCGGCCGAATTGCAGGCCTATGCCGGGGCGGCAGCGCTGGCGGCCTATGACGAGGCGCGGGCCGGGCAATTGCGCGCGGTGCTGGGGTTTGATGGCAACGCCGACGGAAGGGTGACACTGGACGAGGTCAAGGTCGGGGTCGCGGGCCTTGGGCAACCCCCTGCGGCGGCGCTGCGACGCGGCGCTGGTCAGCCGCCGAGCCCGGTGAAGTCGTAAAGCAGTTTCAGGTTCAGGGCGACGATGACCACCGCAATCAGGCTTGCCAGCATGACCAGCCACCGTGGGGCGACCAGTGCCCCCATCTTGCGCCGGTCTGCGGTGAACATCACGAGCGGCACCACGGCAAAGCTGAGTTGCAGGCTGAGGACCACCTGGGTCAGGATCAGCAGGCGTCCGGTGCCCGATGCGCCGTAGATCAGGGTGACGGCGGCGGCGGGAATGATCGCAAGGCCACGGGTGATCAGGCGGCGCAGGGCGGGCGGCAGACGGATTTGCAAGAACCCTTCCATCACGGCCTGACCGGCGAGGGTCGCGGTGACGGTGGAATTCAGACCGCAGGCCAAAAGGGCGATGGCGAACAGGCTGGGGGCGATACCGGCACCCAGCAGCGGCCCGAGCAAGAGGTGCGCCTGACCCAGTTCCACCACGTCGGTCTGGCCCGCGGCGTTGAACGAGGCGGCGGCAAGGATCAGGATCGAGGCGTTGACCAAGAGGGCGAAGGTCAGGGCTATCGTGCTGTCCCAGGTGGCGAATTTCAGCGCCTCGCGCTTTTCCGGCAGGCTGTCGCCATAGTCGCGGGTCTGCACGATGGCCGAGTGCAGATACAGATTGTGCGGCATGACGGTAGCCCCAAGGATGCCCAAGGCCAGATACAGCATGGCAGGATTGGTCAGGATCTGGGTGGTGGGCGCAAAGCCGCGGATCACGCCGCCCCAATCCGGATCGGCCAGTGCAATCTGAATGGCGAAGCAGACGGCGATGACGCCCAAGAGGGTGACGATGAACGCCTCGAGCCACCGAAAACCCTTGTTTTGCAGCCAGAGGATCAAGAACACGTCAAGCGCGGTGATCAGCACGCCAAGTTCCAGTGGTACGCCGAACAACAGGTTCAGGCCGATGGCGGTGCCGATCACCTCGGCGATGTCGGTGGCGATGATGGCGGTTTCGGCAGCGATCCACAGCGGGATCGAAATGTAGCGCGGGAAGGCGTCGCGGCAGGCCTGTGCCAGATCGCGCCCGGAGGCGATGGCGAGGCGGGCGCAGAGGGCTTGCAGCACGATGGCCATGAGGTTCGACACCAGCGCGACCACCAGCAGGGCATAGCCAAATCTGGAGCCGCCCGCGAGGGACGTGGCCCAGTTGCCGGGGTCCATGTAGCCGACCGCGACCATGTAACCCGGCCCGAGAAAAGCCGCGAACCGGCGCCAACTGCCGGTGGGCAGGGCGATGGAGCGGTGAACTTCGGAAAGCGGCGCCTCGCCCCGATCCTTGCGCCAGCTGCCGGAGCGAAGGTCGAAAGGACTGCTGGGCGAGGAGGAGGGCATGGCGTTCCATCTGCAAATGCGAATTAGTCGCAATATGAAGTGTGACGAGGGAATGTCAAGCCAGGCCGGGTCACAAAGCGCTCGCCCCTGCGAAAGGCTTTGCCTATAAGCAAGGCGATATCTTGAGGAGCGCCCCATGCCAGCCGAACTTTCCCCGATCGACAAGGCCAAATTTGTGGCCGCCAAGCGGGCGGTCGATTTCGTCGAACATGGTATGAAAGTCGGTTTGGGCACCGGATCGACCGCCGCCTGGATGGTGCGCTGTCTGGGCGAACGGGTGCGCGAGGAAGGGTTGCGGGTGATCGGCGTGCCGACCTCGACCCGGACGGCGGAACTGGCGCGGCAGGTGGGCGTCCCGCTTTCGACGCTGGACGATGTGAAATGGCTGGACCTGACGATTGATGGCGCGGATGAATTCGACATGAATCTGGCGCTGATCAAGGGCGGCGGGGCGGCGCTGCTGCAAGAAAAGATCGTGGCGACCGCAAGCGATCAGATGATCGTCATTGCCGATGCGGCGAAGGAAGTGGCGCAACTGGGGGCATTTCCGCTGCCGGTGGAGGTGATCCCGTTCGGCTGGCAGACCACCAAGGCGCTGATCGAGGAAACTCTGGTATCGATGGACGTGCTGAGCCGCGATGTGACGTTGCGGATGAACGGTGCCCGGCCGCTGATCACTGACGAATCCAATTATATCATGGACCTGCATTTGAAGCGGATCGGCAATCCGCGCCAACTGGCGCTGGTGTTGAACCAGATTCCGGGGGTGGTCGAGAACGGGCTGTTCATCGACATTTGCGATGTGGTGGTGATCGGCCATGCTGACGGACTGGTGACGGTGCGCGACATCAATGCCGGGTCGGAACATGACGACCGGATTGAATTCGCGGCATCCGAGAATATTTTCCGCGACATGGGAGACTGAGATTGGCGTTCGACTACGACCTGTTCGTGATTGGCGGCGGTTCGGGCGGCGTGCGGGCCGCGCGGATTGCGGCTGCCGAAGGGGGCGCAAGGGTCGGGCTGGCCGAGGAAAGCCGGATGGGGGGCACCTGTGTCATTCGAGGCTGCGTCCCCAAAAAGCTGATGGTGTTCGCCTCTGGCTTTCCCGAGATTTTCAAAGAGGCGCAGGCGTTCGGCTGGGATGTTCCGGACATGGCCTTCGACTGGCCCCGGTTTCGCCGCGCGCTGGAGACCGAGCTGGACCGGCTGGAGGCGGCGTATCGCCGGACTTTGCAAAACGCCGGCGTGGTCATGCACGACGCGCGGGCCGTGCTGGAGGATGCGCATACCGTGCGGATCGCGACCGGCGAGCGGTTTACCACCAAGCATGTGCTGATCGCGACCGGCGGCTGGCCGTTTGTGCCAAAGATTCCCGGGGCCGAACTGGCGGTGACGTCGAATGAAATGTTCCATCTGCCCGCCTTGCCCAAACGGGTTCTGGTGGTGGGTGGCGGCTACATCGCGTCGGAATTTGCCTGTATCCTCAACGGGCTTGGCGTCAAGGTGACGCAGTATTATCGCGGCGCACAGATCTTGCGCGGCTTTGATGACGAGGCACGGGGGCATGTGGTGGCCGGTATGGCGGCGCATGGCATCGACATTCGTTGTAACAGAGATGTGGCGCGGCTGGAAAAGGTCGCGGGCGGCGTTCGCGCGGTGGACATGACCGGGGTGGCGGCGGAATTTGATCTGGTGCTGTATGCGACCGGACGGCGGCCCAATTCCGGCGGCATGGGCTTGGCGGAGCTGGGCGTCGGCATGGGTGCCAGCGGGCAGATCGAAGTGGACGGCTGGAGCCAGACCGCGGTGCCCTCGATCTATGCGGTGGGCGATGTGACGGACCGGCTGAACCTGACGCCGGTGGCGATCCGCGAGGGCCATGCCTTTGCCGATACGGTGTTTCGCGGGGTGGCGACGCGGGCGGATCATGATCTGGTGCCGTCGGCGGTCTTTACCCAGCCGGAACTCGGCACGGTCGGGCTGACAGAAGAACAGGCCAAGGCGCTGGGACCGGCGGATGTGTATGTGACGACGTTCCGCCCGATGCGCGGGGCGTTTGCGGCGCGGCCGGACAAGGTTTTGATGAAGCTGGTGGTGTCGGTTGCAACCGGGCGAGTTCTGGGCTGTCACATCGTGGGGCCGGAGGCGGGAGAGATGATTCAGGTGGTGGCAGTTGCGGTGAAGATGGGGGCGACCAAGGCGGATTTCGACCGGACCGTTGCGGTGCATCCGACAATGTCGGAAGAATTGGTCACTTTGCGCAAGGCAACGCGCCGGGTTTGACGCATGCGCTTGATTTTCGGCCCGCAAAGCACAGGTTAGGTGCGGAAGAACAAGAAGGGAAAGATGGATGGCAGGCAGCGGAGGCCCCTGGGGCGGTGGCGGCGACGGTCCGGAAGACGATCGGCGGGGCAAAGACGGGCGCAAGGATGACGGGCGGCGCGGCGAAGACAAGCGCGGCTCTGGGCCGCAGATACCCGAGATCGACCAGTTGATGAAAAAGGGGCAGGAGCAGTTGCGCGTTCTGATGGGCGGCAAACGCGCCACCAATGGTGGCTCGAATGGCGGCTCGAACGGGAACGGCGGCACCGGACCCAATTTCCTGACGCCGCAATCGCTGTTTTTCGGCGCGGTCGGCGTGCTGCTGATCTGGCTGTATCTGTCTTTCTATACGGTGAAGCCGGAAGAGCGGTCGGTTGAACTTTTCCTGGGCAAGTTTTCCAGCATTGGCGAAGAGGGTCTGAATTTCGCGCCCTGGCCCGTGGTTTCGGCAGAGATCGTCAAGACCAGCGGTCAGAACACGACGGAAATCGGCACCGGCGTTCAGGGTGAGCTGGACAACGGACTGATGCTGACCCGCGACCAGAACATCGTGGATATCGAGTTTGGCGTGGTGTGGAACATCAACGATCCGGCCCGGTTCCTGTTCAACCTGAAAGATCCCGAAGACACGATCCGGGCGGTTTCGGAAAGTGCCATGCGCGACATCATCGCGCGGTCGGCACTGGCGCCGATCCTGAACAAGGATCGCGGGGCGATCACGGCGGAACTGGTGCAGGCGGTGCAGACGACGCTGGACAGCTATGACAGCGGCATTTCGGTGGTGCGGGTCAACCTGCTGAAATCCGACCCGCCGAAAGAGGTCATCGACAGCTTCCGCGCAGTGCAGGCAGCACAGCAGCAACGCGACCAGTTGCAGAAGGAAGCCGATGCCTATGCCAACAAGGTGACCGCAGCGGCGCGGGGTGCGGCAGCACAGATCGGCCAGGAAGCGCAGGCCTATTCGGCGCAGGTGGTCAACGTGGCACAGGGCGACGCCAGCCGGTTTGACTCGATCTATGCCGAATACGTCAAGGCACCGGCGGTCACCCGAAAGCGGATGTATCTTGAAACGATGGAAGGCATTTTGGGTGGCATGAACAAAGTGATCCTGGACGGCGTTGCCGGGGCAGGCGGTCAGGGCGTGGTGCCCTTCTTGCCGCTGAACAACCTGGGTTCGCTGTTGCCGGGTGCCGCTGCAGGAGGGTCGAACTGATGCGCATGTTCTATATCATACCGGTTCTGGTCATCCTGGGCGCGACGGCCTTGTCGTCGGTGTTCACCGTGGACGAGCGCGAGAAGGTCCTGGTGCTGCAGTTTGGTGAAATCAAGCAGGCGATCGACCAGCCGGGCCTGTATTTCAAAGTGCCGTTCCTTCAGGATATCTTGCGCTATGACGACCGGATTCTGGGGCTGCCGACCGACCCGTTGGAAGTGACGCCGCTGGATGACCGCCGGTTGGTGGTGGATGCGTTCGCGCGCTGGCGGATCGTGGATTTGCAGAAATTCCGCCGGGCGGTGGGCGCGGGCGGCGTGGAAGCGGCGCGCGACAACCTGGGCAAGATCGTCAACGCCGAAATCCGGGAGGTTCTGGGGTCGGTGCCGTCGCAAAGTGTCTTGTCTGAAGACCGTGTCACGCTGATGAACAAGATCCGCGACAATGCACGGGCCAAGGCGGCGACCCTGGGCATCGACGTGATCGACGTGCGGCTGACGCGGACGGATCTGCCCAAGCAGAACCTGGAAGCGACTTACGCGAGGATGCAGGCCGAACGGCAGCGCGAGGCAACCGACGAAGTGGCGCGCGGCAACGAAGCAGCGCAGAAGCTGCGGGCAGAAGCGGACCGGTCGGCGGTGGAAATCACCTCGGAAGCCAAGAAAGAATCGGAGATTATCCGGGGGCAGGCCGATGCCAAGCGGATCGCGATCTATGCGACGGCCTATGGCAAAGACCCGGAATTCTTTGCCTTCACCCGGTCACTGACTGCCTATGCGACCGCTTTGCCAGGCAGCAACACCTCGATTGTCCTTGAACCAAACAGCGAGTTCTTCCGCTATCTGGGCAATGACAACCCTGATGCTGCCAAACCGGCGGCGCAGCCCTAGACCGCCGCGGCGCGTGATCACGCGGCTTTGAGCCGATGCGAGGCGGATTGCATTGCAAATCGCCTCGCACATCGGATGATAGGATCATCATTCGCCAAGCCCTGCACTTTGCGGGGCCGCGCGCATCGAGAGGAGTTCGAACGTGCCGCTATCTGTCGTTGTAACCAAACTGCCGCCGCAGCGGGCAGCCTTGTCACCCAGGCGGGTGCTGCTGGCGTTTGGTCTGGGTCTTGCCCTGACTGCCGGGCCGACCTTGCCGGTCTATGCGCAGACCGCCCCGGCCAGTTTTGCCGATCTGGCCGAAAAGTTCAGCCCGGCGGTGGTGGACATCACCACGTCTTCGATGATCGCAGCCCCGGCTGACGGTCGGCCGCAGGTGCCGCCTGGATCGCCGTTTGAGAAGTTCTTTCAGGATTTCATGGATCAGAACGGCCAGGGCGGCGGCGGCCAGCAACAGCAGCCGGAACGGTCTGAAGCGCTGGGCTCGGGCTATATCATCTCTGCCGATGGTTACATCGTGACCAACAACCACGTCATCGAAGGCGCCGACGACATTCAGATCGAGATGTTCGGGGCCGATCACAAGGTGTTCAAGGCCAAGCTGGTCGGCACCGATTTGAAAACCGATGTGGCGCTGTTGAAGATTGAAAGCCCCGAGCCATTGCCCTTCGTGGGGTTTGGCGACAGCGACAAGATGCGGGTCGGTGACTGGGTTGTGGCGATGGGCAACCCGTTGGGTCAGGGCTTTTCGGTCAGCGCGGGGATCGTATCAGCACGCGGGCGCGAGTTGAACGGCACTTATGACGATTTCTTGCAGACCGATGCCGCGATCAACAAGGGCAATTCGGGCGGGCCGCTGTTCAACATGGACGGTCAGGTGATCGGGATGAATACCGCAATCCTGTCGCCGTCGGGCGGGTCGATCGGGATTGGCTTTTCGATGGCGTCGAATGTGGTTTCGAAGGTCGTGGACCAGCTGAAACAATATGGCGAGACGCGGCGCGGCTGGCTGGGTGTGCGGATTCAGGATGTCACGCAGGATGTTGCCGACGCGATGGGTCTGAAGGTGGCCAAGGGTGCGCTGGTCACGGATGTGCCGGACGGCCCGGGCAAGGATGGCGGCATTCTGTCGGGTGACGTGATCCTGACCTTCAATGGTCAGGACGTGAAGGACAGCCGCGGTCTGGTGCGCGAAGTGGCCGATGCACCGATTGGCGAAAGCGTGCCGGTGGTGGTGATGCGGTCGGGCAAAGAGACCACCTTGCAGATCAAGTTGGGCCGTCGCGAGGATGCCGAGGCGCAGACCACGCCCGCCGCCGAAAAGTCGACCCCGGCCAAACCTGAAACCGCGGATGTGCTGGGTCTGACCTTGATGCCGTTGACCGATGACATGGCCGAAGGGCTGGGCATGACAGTGGGCGACAAGGGGTTGGTCATCTCGAAAGTCGATGTTGCGTCCGAGGCTTATACCAAGGGGTTGCGGGAGGGTGATGTGATCACCGAGGCTGGTCAGCAACCGGTTGCGGCGTTGCAGGACATTCAAGACCGCTTGAGCGAGGCCAAGGATGCCGGGCGCAAGTCGCTGCTTTTGTTGGTGCGGCACGGCGGCGACCCGCGCTTTGTGGCACTGACGATCCAATAAGGCACGGTGGCCGGGGGTTCAAACTTCCGGCCCGATTTGCAGTCGACCTCAGAAATGCGCGTGATCTGGCAGTGGGACGGGCGGCAGGGCAACTTGCCGTCCGTCCTATTTGATTTCGGAGAGTGCCGTGGCGATGATGCCCAGTTCGCGGGTGGCGGCCAGGGTGAGGACGGGGCTGTCAAAGCCGCGCGAAGCCTGATAGCGGCGCACCGCCTCTGACGTGGCTGCATCCATCACCCCGCTCAGCGGCAACGTATAGAGGCCGCGTGCCTTAAGGGCGCGCTGTAGGGTCGCAGCAAAATCGGGGGTGAGGTCGGCGGCGCAGGGCGTCTTGAACCAGACTTCGTTCCGGTCGCGCAGCATCTTCAGTTTGCTGACAGTGCGGTAGCTGGCGGGAATGGTGACGGTGCCGGCAGCGTCGCGGACCTCTGGCGTGGCAAGGGTCTGTTCGGTCGTCGTCTCGAACACCGCGGGGGTGATGTCGCTGGCCCAGCAGATGCCTGCGGGACCGGGCGGCGGGCCGGGGTGGTTGAGGTGGACCAGTTCGGCGGACAAATCGCCGGTCTGCGGCGCCTCGACCGGGATCGGATTGCCGCAGGCGGTCAGGCAAAGGCTGGCCAGCAGGCCTGTCAGCTTGAAAGATGCCATATGTGCCCGTGCCTTGTTCTGCCCGGTTCGGTCCGGGACTGCTCTGGCGGCATCATAGTGCGAAAGGCCGCCGCAGGAAAGCCGTCAGGACGCAGGCACTGGGGGGGTGGAAGCCCGCGGAGCCATGGGCTAGATAGCGGCAGAGAACCAAGGGGAATGCGATGGCGAAGATCACCTATGTGGAGCATGGCGGGCGCGAGCATGTCATTGACGTGGCGAATGGCCTGACCGTGATGGAAGGGGCGCGCGACAACGGCATTCGAGGGATCGAGGCTGATTGCGGCGGGGCCTGCGCCTGTTCGACCTGCCATGTCTATGTCGATCCTGCCTGGGTGGACCGCCTGCCGAAGAAGGACGCGATGGAGGCGGATATGCTGGATTTTGCCTGGAACCCCGATCCGCTGCGGTCGCGGCTGACCTGTCAGTTGAAAGTATCGGACGCGCTGGACGGTCTGCGGGTGCAGATGCCCGAGAAACAGATCTGACGAGGCTGGCCCCGGGTCTGACGCTGTCACTTTCCAAGATTTAGGCCGAACCTGACCGCTTTGCGCGGCCCGCTGTCACGTGTCATGGCCCTGTGTGCCGGCACCGTGCAGCAGGCTTGCGGGGCGGTTCTTTTGCGGGCGTCTCTGCCCGGCGCGGGCCGGTTTGCGCGGGGCGACAGGCTTTTGGTCTATTGTTTCCAAATTGGCGACACAGTTAATCGCTAAATTAATGTTTTACGCCATAATTAGGCCGCAATCCCAAGGGAGCGCATACGTGTCCAAATCGCCGGATTTCGATCAGAACGAATCACAAAATTTCAATCAAAAAGTGCATATGCGGATTGCAAGGCAACTCTTGGTTGCTAAGCGAGGTTTAGCCGACGCCAGTAACGTATTGATGAAAATTAAGAAATAACTAATTTCAATCTGGCTTTGCCAGATCAGTTCTTACTCGTAGAAAGTCAAGCCAATTAATGTATAATTTTAGAGGGTGTTGCGTATATGGGCGCCCCGAAGTTCAAAAATCATTTGGTGGAGGTAACTATGTCTGAATACTGCTATGTCGGTTCAGCAGCAGCCGTCTGCGAACTGAATATCGGACCTTAATGCATAAGTCTGGACTGCGTTCCAGAAGGGGATCCTACGAAACCCTATGATGTCATTCTGGGTGCCTTCACCTTTGGCGCCTGGTACGGAACTCCGGACGATTTCTGGATCGCAACCAGCTATGGCACGGCGGGCGATGACGTGATTGACGGCAACGGCCTGCTGGCGGGAATCGAAGCCTGGAGCATGGGAACCGTCGCCCAGACCGCGAACGGCACCTATCTGGGAGAGAAAGTCTATTTCCAGATCTGGGGTGATAGCGGCAACGACGTGATCACCGGCGGCGCCAACTGGGACAAGCTGTATGGCGGCAATGACAATGACGTGTTGCACGGCCTTGGCGGGTCTGACCAGGTCTATGGCGATTCCGGCAACGACGCCGTCTATGGCGGCGACGGCAACGACTGGGTTGATGGCGGCGATGGCACTGACAATGTGAACGGCGATGCTGGAAACGACAATGTCGTGGGTGGCACCGGCGCTGACGTTGTCAAGGGTGGCGACGGCGACGACAATATGTTCGGCGATTCCGACGGACAATGGTCTGACATGGGAGCAATGTCGACCGACATCAATTACAACTACTATGCACCAGAGACGCCCTTCGATGGCGCGGATCTGATGGATGGTGGTGCCGGCAATGACAGGATGTTCGGCCAGGGTGGAAATGACACCATGATCGGCGGCCTTGGTGATGACGGCATGGATGGCGGTTCTGGCAATGACGGCATGTCGGGCGGCGACGGCGTCGACAACATGACCGGCGGCTGGGGCGACGATGTGATGCGTGGCGACGCCGGTAATGACATGATGAACGGTGGCGAAGGCAATGACCTGCTGAACGGCGGCGCGGGCAACGACTGGATTTCGGGCGGAGCCGGTGACGATGAGATGACCGGCGGCGTAGGCAAGGACCACTTTGTGTTCTGCGACGATTGCGGTTGCAACGGCGATGACTATGTCAGCGACTTTACGACCACGCGTATGCGTGATCAGATCGATCTGACCCAGGTGTTCAACCTGAGCCTGGTGATCTCGTCTGAGACTGGCGATGCCAAGAGCGCTTTCCTGGAGCTGATCAGTTTCGGCGCAGACGGCGTGGCGGGTGGCGGCGACGACTATTCGCTTGGCACGATCTATCTGGACAGCAAGCAGAACATCGGCCGGGTCTTTGATCTGGACAGCACCTTCGGGACTTCGATCAATTCCTTGGTCCGGGTCAACGCGGGCGTGATGATCGATTTGCCGTCAGATTCGTACGTCTATAACGGCGAACTGGCCTGATCCCCAAACGGTTCGTCCGGTCAGGTTTGATCGGGCAGACATCATTCAAAGACGATTGGGGGGCCGCGCAGGGGGCCCCCCATTTCCGTGTGGCACAGCAATCGGATCAGTTCCCCTTGCGGGCGGGCATGAAGGGCAGGGGGGCGACCGGCACGCCGTCTTGCAGAAGTCTGATCGCCTCGTCAGGCCGAGCCTCGCCATAGATTGACCGTTCGGGCGCGTCGCCGTCATGGATGGCACGGGCCTCTGCCACGAAGTTCATGCCGACATATTCCGAATTCGCCGCGACTTTGGCACGCAGGGCGGCCAAAGCGCGTTCCCGGTCGTTCTCGGGCGCGCTGAGGGTGGCGGGAGTAGCCTCGCCTGCCTTGCGGGTCGGGCGGACCACCGGGGCCATCAGCGTTTTTTTCACCGCAGTCGAGCCGCAGACCGGACAGGCCAGATGGCCGGATTTCAACAGCCCGTCGAACGCATCGGCGGATTGAAACCAGCTGTCAAAGCCGTGGTCGTCGGGACATTTCAGGGCGTAACGGATCATGCTTTGGCCTTGGCCCTGGGAACGGGGCCGGACTGGTCCCTGATGGGTAACTGGAGAGTTTGTGGCGGAAGTCAAGCGGGTGGGGCGGCGGCCCCCGTGGATTCGTGCAAAGCGGCACCCAGAAGTTCGGGACGCTGTGCCGCAAGTTCAAAGAGCAGGCGCAGTTCGGTTTCGGCAACCAGAAGCGCCGCCTCGGTCGCCGGAAACCACTTGCGGCGGCGCTGCTTGCGTTCGGGAAAACGGTTGTGCAGGGTTTCGACCCGCAGGGGGAACACGGCGACAGCACAGGGCTGTGCGGCGGCAGGGCGGGCGATCTTGTCATACAGATATTGGCCGAGCGGCTGATCCAGCAACTGGCCCTGAACCCCGGCTTCTTCCCACGCCTCGCGGGCGGCGGACCCGGCAGCGGTCAACCCGATGATCGGCCAACCTTTGGGGATGATCCAGCGGCCGGTGTCGCGTGAGGTGATCAGCAGAACCTCGACGGCCCCCTCGCGCAGGCGCCAGCACAGGGCGGCGACCTGGGTAGCCACGGTGGTTCCGCCAGAAATGGCGGGGGCGGGATTTGAAATCGTCATATTCATCTGGCCTGCAAAATCTGCAATCTGACCCGTCTGTTGCGGGTCTTTGCTCTGAAAATAAGCATGCCACAACGCGAACATATTGCAAGCGACCCGTGTGCGATCAAAGACGCGAATGCGTGAGGAGTTGCGCGAGAAGCGCGTCTGGCGCGGAATTTGCCACAAGGCAGGCGGTTGCGGCCGCGGACAGGCGGTCTTGTCGGGTGGCGTCGAGGTGCATCAGGGTCTGGGCGAGTGTTTCGCGTGTCACGGGCAGGGCGGCGTTGGCGGCGTCCAGTTTCGCAAAGGGCGCGGTAAAGTTGCTGGTGCTGGGACCGTGCAGGATGGCACTGGCGTGGCGCACCGGCTCCCACGGGGAATGACCGCCTTTGGCGACAAAGGTGCCACCGATGATGCAAGCGCCGCACTGGGCATACCAGAGGTCCATCTCGCCCATCGTGTCGGCCAGAAAGACGCCGGTTGTGGGCATCGCCCCGGTGGAGCGTCGGGTAAAAGGCAGGTTGCGGGTGGAGATCAGGGCAGCGACGGCGGCGGCGCGGCGCGGATGGCGGGGGGCCATGATCAGGTGGCTGAAGGTGGCGGCGGTGACGAAGGCATCGAGGATGGCCGCGTCTTCGCCGTCATGGGTCGAGGCGGCGAGCAGCCAATCGGCGCGGCTGTCGCGGGGGAGGGGCGCAACGGTAGGAAGGGCGGCGGTGGCCTGAGCCTTGAGGTCCAGATCAGGCCCGAAGGCAGCGTTCGGCAGGCCAAGCTGCGTGAGGTGGTCGCGCGACGCCGGGTCTTGGGCCGAAGCATAGGCGACGTTTTTCAGGGCGGTGGCGGCAAGGGGGCGGATCAGGTGCCAGCGTCTGGCCGACCGCGCCGACATGCGGGCACCGAGCAGGATCACCGGGGTCTGCGTGGCGGCGCAGGCAGCAAGGCGGGCGGGCCACAGTTCCGCCTCGAGCGAGATCAGGGCGCTTGGTTGCCAACGGTGCAGCAGGCGCTGGCTGGCGAAGGCGGTGTCGAGGGGCGCGAAGGCGGCGGTAAGGCCGGGCAGCGACCAGCCCCGCACCATGGCGCGGGCAGTGGCGGTGTTACAGGTGACGAGCACTTGCAGGCCGGGGCGGGACTGGATCAGGCGTTCAAGGAGCCAGCGCGCCGAGGTCAACTCGCCGTTGGACGCGCCATGCAGCCAAAGGCGCGGGCCTGAGGCGGCGGGCTTGGCCAACAGGCCGAGCCGTTCTGTCAGGGCCCCCTTGGGGCCGCGCACTTGCCAAAGCAGCAAAGCGGGCAGGGCAAGCGCCATGATCAGACGGTAGATGAACATCAGCCCCCCTTTTGGGCGAGGAATAGGCGGATGGCGGGGGTCAGGCAAGGCTAGACGGTTTTGGGCAGGTGTTTGGCGGGCCAGTCGGTGGCCCGATGATACGACTGGCCCATCGCCAGAATACGGGCATCAGCGCCGACCGGACCGGCCAGTTGCAGGCCCATTGGCAGGCCGTTCGCGCCGAAGCCCACCGGCAGCGACAGGGCGGGCAGGCCGATCAGGCTGATCGGAATGACCACCTCCATCCAGCGGTGGTAGGTGTCCATCGGCTGGCCGTTGATGCTGTGCGGCCAGCGCCATTCGACGGGGAACGGCCAGACCTGCGCGGAGGGCAGCGCGATGGCGTCAAACCGCTGAAAAAGCCGCGCCATATGGGCATGATAGCGCGAGCGGATCAGGCTGGCGGCGTAAATGTCCGCAGCGGTCAGGCTCAGGCCCTGTTCAATCTCCCAGATCGTCTCTGGCTTGATCAGGGCGCGCTTGGCGGGGTCGTCATACAGCACACGCACCCGTTTGCCGTTGGCGGTCAACATGGCGCGCAGGGTGGTCCAGGCCTGCCAGATCTCGGTGGCGGGGAAAGGAGCGGGCAGCGGTTCGACCACGGCACCTTGGTCGACAAACACCTTTAGCCCAGCCTCGCACAGGTCGAGAATGCCGGGCTCCATCGGATAAGCGCCGCCCCAGTCGCCCAGCCAGCCGATGCGCTTGCCGCGCAGGTCGGTCGTCAGAAGATCGGCAAAGGGTTCGGAAGGGCGGTCAAACGGGGTTTCGGGGTTGGGGCCGGCCTGCACCTGCAAGAGGCGGGCGACATCCTCGATCGTGCGGGCCATCGGGCCTTCGGTGGACAGGGTCGCCAAGTAGGTGTCGCCGACAGCATCGCCGGGCACCAGCCCCCAGGTCGGGCGAAAGCCGTAGACGTTGCAGAAGGCGGCGGGGTTGCGCAATGACCCCATCATGTCAGACCCATCCGCCACCGGGACCATCCGGGTCGCCAGTGCCGCGGCGGCACCGCCGGACGAGCCGCCCGCGCTGCGCGACGGGTCATAGGGGTTACGGGTCGTGCCGTGAACCGGGTTGAAGCTGTGGCTGCCCTGACCCCATTCGGGCACATTGGTTTTCCCGATGAAAATCGCGCCCGCGCCGCGCATCCGTGCCGCGAGAAGGTCGTCGGCATCGGGGATGAAACCGGCAAACAGCGGCGAGCCCCAGGTGGTGCGCAGGCCTTTGGTCGCGCAGAGGTCTTTGACGGCCAGCGGCAGGCCGTGCAGCCAGCCTTGCGACGGCGCATCATCGGCGGCCTGTGCTTCGGCCATCAGCGCGTCGCGGCTGCGCAGAGAGACGATGGCATTGACGGCGGGATTGACCTCGGCAATGCGGTCGAGGTGGTCGGCCATGACTTCGGAGGGGGCCACCTTGCGCGCGGAAATCAGGCGCGACAGGTCAGAGGCAGACTGATCGGAGAGCCGCATCTTTGATTTTCATCCTGGCCGAAATGCTTTGCGAGGGGTGCAGGGGGGGGTATGCCCCCCCCCGCACTTGGCAACGCCCAGCAAGGGCGGCACCGTTACTTTTGCAGTTCGGTCCAGATCGCGGTGATGTAGTCCTGTGCCTTGCCGGTACAGGTTGCCAGGAAGTGGCCCTTGTCCTTCATGTTGGCTGGAATGACGATTTCCGGTGCGTCCTTCATGTCGGCGGGCATGTACTGCTCTGATCCGGCGATGCCGTTGGCATACCGCGCGAAGGCAGAGATCAGCGCGGCATTTTCCGGCTCGGCGATGAAGTTCAGGAATTTGTAGGCGTTGTCGACGTTCTTTGCGTCAGACAGCAGGGCAACCTGGTCCATCCACAGGATGTAGCCTTCCTTCGGGTAGCCATATTTGACTTTGGGATTGGCCAGACGGGCGCGGAAGATCGCGCCATTCCAGTAGACCGAGGCCATGACGTCATTGTTCGACATCTTTTCGGTCATGCCATAGTCCATCGACAGCCATTTCGGCTTGGCCGCCAGAAGGTCATCGCGCACTTTTTTCATGATGGCGGCGTCTTCCGAGCACGGCTGGCCGCCTTCGTACATCGTGGTCAGCGCCAGAATATCGTTCATTTCCGGCGTCACGTTGACCTTGCCCACCAGTTCTGGTGGCGGATCAAGGAAGATTTTCGAGGTGTTGATATCGCCCGCATAGGCGTCGGTGTTCACGGCCATGCCGGTCGTGCCCCACTGCCACGGAATGGTGTATTCGCGGCCCTTGTCATAGGCCACGTCCATCCATTCCGGTGCGATGTTCTTGTGGTTCGCAATCTTGGACAAATCCAGTTTCTGGACGAGGCCCTTTTCGATGTAGATCGGCACGTAGTTGGCCGAAGGCACCACAAGGTCAAATCCCGAGCCGCCGGCCTCGATCTTGGCGAGCGCAGTGTCATTGCTGTCGTAGTCTGTGACAGTGACCTTGATGCCGGTTTCCTTTTCGAATTTGGCAAGCAGCTCTGGGTTGGTGTAGTCACCCCAGTTGTACAGTTGCAACTCGCCGTCGGCACTGGCCAGTGAGGCACTTGCCAGAAACAGGGCGGTTGCGCAGAGCAGTTTCTTCATCTTTCGCACTCCCAGTGGATGGATTTCAGTCTTTTTTGCGTGTCAGCAGAAAGAAGGCAGTCAACATGGCGACCGTCAGCGCCAGAAGGACGGTCGAGATGGCGTAGATCTCTGTCGACACGGAACGTCGGATCTGCCCCAGCATATAGGTCGGCAGGGTTTCTTGACCCGCCGATTTGACAAACAGCGTGATGACGACATCATCCAGCGAGGTCACAAAGGCCAGCATCATGCCCGCAATAATGCCCGGCAACAGCAGCGGGAAGGTCACGCGGTAGAACACCTGCCACGGTGTGGCGTAAAGATCGGCGGCGGCGGTTTCCAGCGTGCGATCCATTCCTTCGAGCCGGGCGCGGATCGGTAGGTAGGCGAAGGGGATGCAGAAAGCCGAGTGGGCAACGACGATGTAGCCGATGCCCTGATAGCCGGTGTTCACCTTGATCCACGCGAAAAAGATCAGCAGCGCCACGGCGGTCACGATTTCGGGCACCATCAACGGTTGGTTGATCATCATGTAGATGAAGGTCTGGCCCCTGAATGCGCGTCGTCTGGTCGTGCCAAGTGCGGCCATCACCGCCACGATGGTCGAGATGATCGAGGCTGTCAGGGCAATGCCGAAGGAGCGCAGCGTTGCCGCCTTGACCGCATCATTGGCCCAGGCCGTGCCATACCAATCCAGCGAGAAACCTTCCCACACGCCGATCGCCTTGCCGCTGTTGAAGGAGTAGAACACCAGCATCAGCAGCGGCAAATACAGCGCCACAAAGACGAAGATGGCGATGGCGGAAAAGCCGGGCAAACGGGCGGTTGAGAAGGCGCGGTCAGCCATGTGCCGACTCGCGGCCGGTGATGCGGACATACAGCAGCAAGGCGGCTGTCACGACGATCAGCAGCAGGATCGACAGCGATGCGCCAAGCGGCCAGTCGCGGCCCTGCCCGAATTGCAGTTCGATGAAGTTGCCGATCATCATGTTCTTGCCGCCGCCCAGAATGCGGGGCGTGACATAAGCCCCGAGCGCGGGGACGAAAACGAGGATCGACCCCGCCACGATGCCCGGCCGCACGATGGGCAGGATCACGCGGCGCAAGACCTGCCAGCGACCGGCATACAAGTCATAGGCCGCCTCGAGCAGCCGCATGTCGAAGCGGTCGATGGCGGCGAACAGCGGCAACACCATCAGGGGCAGGTACACATAGGTCATGCCAACGAACACCGCGCCGTCGGTGTAGATCATGTTGATCGGTTGCGTGATGACGCCAATTTTCAACAGGATCGTGTTCAGCAGACCTTCGTTGCGGATGACCTCGTTGATGGCGAAAGTGCGGATCAGCAGGTTGGTCCAGAACGGAATGGTGATCAAGAACAGCCACATCGTACGCGATCTTGGCGAACGGGTCGCGATGAACCAAGCGGTGGGGAAGCCCACGGCGAAGGTGAAGGCGGTGGTCATCAGCGACAGTTTGACCGAGCGCCAGAAGATTGTCAGATGGGCGTCGGCCAGAATGAACTTGCCTTCGTCAAAAATGTCCTTGGTCCACAGGATGCCGCGCCAGCCGTCGATGGAAAACATCCATTCGACATTGCCGTATTCGCCGGGGGCCAGAAAGGAATAGACCAGCACGATGAGCAAGGGGCCGACGGCGGCGAGGGCAAGAATGATCAGCGACGGGGTCGCCAACAGCCAGCCGTTGCGCGCGGATTGGGCGATCTGGGTTTCCTCGGCAGGGCTCATCCTCAATCCCCCAGCACTTGCACGGAACCGGGGGCAAAGCGCAGGGCGACGTTCTGACCCTGGGCAAGGCCTGCTTCACCCGTCGCGGGGCTTTGCAGACGGGCGATGATTTCGGTGCCATCGGCCAGCGCCATGTAACAATGGGTGTCGGTGCCAAAGTAGACCAGAGAGGTGACCTTGGCCGGGATGGCACCTGATTCGGCGGAATCGACCAGCCGGACCTGTTCGGGGCGGACCGTGATGGTGACGTGTTGCCCGTCAGTGCCGCCCGCAGGGGCATCCACGCTGTGGCCGCCCGCGAGCACGAGGCTGCTGCCCTTGCGGCTGGCCGGCAGGAAATTTGTCTCGCCGATGAAAGACGCGACGAAGCGGTTGACCGGTTTGTTGTAGATGTCGCGCGGCGAACCGACCTGTTGCAGCTTGCCCGCCGACATGACGCCGATGCGGTCGGACATCGTCAGCGCTTCTTCCTGATCATGGGTAACGAAAATGAAGGTGATGCCCGTTTCGAGTTGCAGGCGTTTCAGTTCGATTTGCATTTCCTTGCGGAGTTTCAGATCGAGCGCGGAAAGCGGTTCATCGAGCAGCAGAACCTTGGGCGAAGGTGCCAGGGCGCGGGCGAGGGCGACGCGCTGTTGCTGACCGCCGGAGAGCTGGCTGCTTTTGCGGTTGGCGAGGGGTTCGAGTTTGACCAGTTCCAGCATGCGTTTGACCGTGGCCGTCACTTCCGACTTCGGGCGCCCCTGCATTTGCAGACCAAAGCCGATGTTTTCGGCGACCGTCAGATGGGGGAACAGCGCATAGCTTTGAAAAACCGTGTTCACCGGACGTTTATTGGGCGGCAGATAACTGATGTCCTGACCGTTCAGCAGGATCGTCCCGGAACTCGGCATTTCAAACCCGGCGATCAGGCGCAGCAAGGTGGTCTTGCCGCATCCTGATGGGCCAAGCAGGGTAAAAAACTCGCCCTCCAGAATGCTGACCGACACGTCGTTCAGCGCCCGCACAGCACTGGGGCCAGCGCCGAATTCCTTGACAGCATTACGCGCTTCGACTGCTACGGCCTGACCCAAACTGACTCACCTTTCGTAATTTTGATCATATTGAACCGCCGCACCGCAGCCGTGCAACGGAATTCGTCATCGGACGATCATGTTGGGTCGGATCGCTGCCCAGGGTTGCGCCATTTCAAGTTCGGCACACAGTGCGATCAGATCTTCGTCCATGCCATATGCGGCTGCAAGGTGAATGCCGATGGGCAGATTGCCTGAGGACATAGCCAGAGGCAGCGAGGCGGCGGGTTGGCCGGAGGCGTTGAACACCGCGCAGAACGGCGAATAGGCGAAGATGCCGTCAGGGCCGATGCGGTAGTTCAGGTAGTCGGTCGTCGTGTGGGCAAAGCGACCGACTTTGGCGGGGGGTTCGGCAAGGGTGGCGCACATCAGGATATCGGGGCCATTGGCGAAATATTGTGCCATCTGTCGGCCGAAAGCGTGGATTTCGTTGACGGCCTGCAGGTCGCGGGTTGGCGCAAGGGTTTCGGCATGGGCGATTGCACCGCGCCCGACGCCCTCGATCAGGTCGTCGGTGACGGGTCGGCCCTGCAGACCGCCGCGCAACCACAAGGCGGTGCCGACGGCGACGATATCGGTCCAGGCCCGCATCATCATCGGGACATCGGCCGTGGGCCTGCCCGGGGTGACGTGATGGCCGAGGCTTTCCAGAAGGGTGGCGGTGGCCCGGACGGCCGCCGCAACTTCGGGGTGGATGGCGTCGCCGGTGAGGGTCGTGTCGCACAAAGCGATTTTCAGGCGGCGCGGCGGGCGGCTGATGGCGTCGGCGTGGCTGCGGAGCAGCGGCGGGGCAACATAGGGGGCACCAAGGTCTGGGCCAGCGCAGGCGTCCAGCATGGTGGCCGTGTCGCGCACAGATTTGGTCAGAAAACCGTCGATCGACATGCCGGCCCAGCCTTCACCGGCATAGGGGCCGTCGGGCAGGCGGGCGCGGGTGGGTTTGAAGCCGAACAAACCACAGGACGCCGCCGGGATTCGCACTGAGCCGCCGCCATCCGAGCCGTGGGCAAAGGCCACAATGCCCGCGGCGACTGCCGCGCTTGCCCCACCAGACGACCCGCCAGAGGTATGGCCGAGGTTCCACGGGTTGCGGGTGGGGCCGCCGTAAACGGCAGCTTCGGTTGCCGCACCAATTCCGCCTTCGGGGGCGGTGGTGCGGCCAAAGGTCACGACTCCGGTGGCCTGAATGCGGTCAAATATAGTGGAATTCCGGGCATATCTGGTGTCGGAGAACAGGCGCGAGCCGTTGTGGGATGGAAAATCCACGGCCTCGCAGCCAAGGTCTTTCAACAGGAACGGCACGCCCCGGAAGGGGCCAACCGGCAGACCTTGGGCGATGCTGCGGCGGGCCGCTGCTTCTTGCACCAGGACCACGGCGTTGAGAGCGGGATTCAAACGATCCACTTGCGCAAGTGCTTGGTTCAACAGTTCAGTGGGGTCTACGGCCTTGCCGGCGACCAATGCGGCCAGAGCAGTCGCATCCAGTGCGGTCAGGTCATCCATTTTGCGTCCTTTGGGTCTGGTCCGCCGGATGGTGCGATGCGATTTGTCCGCGCGTCCCACCCGCTTGCGGCGCCGTGATGTCGCTTTCAGCCGGCCGGACGGGCGATGGTGATTTCCTGCCACAGTTTGCCATCCGTCCCGAAAATCAGGATCCGGCCCTCTTTGGTGACGACGGCGACCCAGCCGTTGCCCATCGTGACGGCGGCAACCTCGGCGCCTGCAGGCAGCACAAGGTGCGCGGGCAAGCTGGGTGCAGTCCCGAGATGCGGCAGGCGGGTGACAAGCAGGACTACGATCGCTATGACACCGACGATCATGGTCAGCGTCAGCGCCGTGACCAGATGTTTCAAGAAGCGCAGCGAGGGCGGAAGCGTGTCCTCATCCGGGGTTCCAGTCATGTCCACCTCTTTGCACGATGACGGCACGTTGATCGTGACGATCGGGGCCGACGCGCCCAACCGCCTTGATAAGGCGCTTGCAGCGCTTGTGCCAGAGCAGGCGGCATTGTCACGCAGCCGCCTGATGCGGATGATCGCCGAGGGCGCTGTGTCGCGCGATGGCAAGGCGGTGCTGGACGCCAAGGCGAAGGTCGCCGAGGGGCAGGTTTACAGTTTGCGGCTGGATCCGGCGGCGGAGGTTGAAACGCGGGCCGAGGATATTCCCCTGTCGGTGGTGTGGGAAGATGGTGATCTGATTGTGATCGACAAGCCGTCTGGGATGGTGGTGCATCCGGCACCGGGCACGCCTTCGGGCACGCTGGTAAATGCGCTGCTGGCGCATTGCGGGGATACCTTGTCCGGGATTGGCGGCGAGCGGCGGCCGGGGATTGTTCACCGGATCGACAAGGACACGACCGGATTGCTGGTGGTGGCCAAGAGCGACCGGGCGCATCACGGGCTGGCAGCCCAGTTCGAGGCCCATACCGTCAATCGGCGCTATCTAGCGGTGGTGCATGGCCGGCCCGACGCAGGCGACCCCCGGTTGCGCGGTATCCGGGGTGTCTCGTTCGAGGCGGGCGGCATCGTGCGGATTGCTACGGGATTGGCGCGGCACAAGACGGATCGGCAACGGCAGGCCGTGGTGTGGGAGCAGGGCCGCCATGCGGTGACGCGGGCGCATGTGGTCCAGGATTTTGGCGGCGCCACGCTGGTGGAATGTTGGCTGGAAACCGGGCGCACCCATCAGATTCGCGTGCACATGGCCTATGTGGGTCACGGATTGCTGGGGGATCAGACCTATGGTGGCAAGCGTAAACTGGCACCGAAACGATTTGGGCCTGAGGCCGCGGAATTGGGCAATGGCTTTGCCCGGCAGGCATTGCACGCGGCGACGCTGGGCTTTGATCATCCGGTGACGGGTAAGAGGCTGGAGTTCAACGCAGCTTTGCCCGCCGACATGGCAGAGCTGGTCGCGCGGCTGGCGGACGCAAGCGGCGCCTAAAGCGGGGGGGGGGACGACACGCAGCGAGCCACCGCTTCAAGTATTTGTTGTGACGAGCATTTTCCCCGAAAACCGCGTCACAGTTTTCGGAATGCGCTTAGAAGTCCATCTGGTAGATCAGCGGGGTGCCGTCTTTGCCAAACCGGCAGGCTATGCGCGGCTTTTTGGTGAACTCGGTCAGCCAATCCTCGCTTTTCGAGGCGAAATCTGCGGGTTTGATCTTGGCCAGAGCGGCCAGATCGACCGTCGCGAACTCATAGGCTTTCATCGCTTTTGCCATGCTGCCCGTGGCAGACAGTGTCCAGACGCCGCCGTTGTAACTGAATGCCTTGGCGGGAACATGCGCGATCCAGTTCACCACCTCTTTTTGCGCATTGGCATCGATTGCGCCGATAAGGACCGCGTCGGCGGCAAGCGCAGCGGTGTTGGCCAGCAAGGTTGCCAATTGGGTGATGTCCTCGGACTGGCCGGCGAAAAGGTTGTCTGCAAGAAAGTTTCCCGAAAGCAGCTTGGTGCCGCGTTTCTTTTTCGCAAGGGCCGTCAGGGTCTCTCGCAGGTCTTCCGGTGTTTGGGGGCCGTTCGCGCCGCATCGCCATGTCTTGAAAGCCTGATTTGCCAATTTGACAATTCCTTGCGGCGCGGGACGGCCAAGGGCAGGTTACGGCAAGTACGGCCGGGCGCGAAAGAGAAACGGCTACCCCCAGTTATTTTGTGTGCGTGTGTGAACAATGACGGCTGCGTGAGGGATATTACAAGGCGCTAACGCTTCGACGGAAAACGGTTCATCCTGCGTTTACTGATTGATGATAGGGCCTCTGCGTCCGGTTTGCCTGTCTACTTGAACTGAACATGGCCATTTCATAAATGAGGGAGTTCCCCGGGGGCGCAACTGCACCGGGGCCAACAGGGGGCGTCAAAATGAGCACCTATGCCAATCTGCCTGCACCAAGCCCGGAACAGGGCCTGAACCGGTATATGCAGGAAATCCGGAAATTTCCGCTGCTGGAGCCGGAAGAAGAATACATGCTTGCCAAACGTTGGGTTGATCATCAGGATTCAACCTCGGCGCATAAGATGGTGACATCGCACCTGCGGTTGGCAGCGAAAATTGCGATGGGGTATCGTGGCTATGGCTTGCCGCAAGCGGAAGTGATTTCCGAAGCGAACGTCGGCCTTATGCAGGCGGTCAAGCGCTTTGATCCGGAAAAGGGCTTCCGGCTGGCGACCTATGCGATGTGGTGGATTCGGGCCAGCATTCAGGAATACATTCTGCGGTCGTGGAGTCTGGTGAAACTTGGCACGACTTCGGCGCAGAAAAAGCTGTTCTTCAACCTGCGCAAGGCGAAAGCCAAGGTCGGCGCGCTAGAAGAGGGCGATCTGCGGCCGGAAAACGTGGCGCGCATTGCCACCGACCTGAATGTCAGTGAGGCGGAAGTCATCGCGATGAACCGGCGGCTGTCGGGCGGCGACGCATCGTTGAACGCGACGGTGGGGTCGGATGGCGAAGGCACGACGCAGTGGCAGGACTGGCTGGAAGATGAGGATTCGGATCAGGCTGGCGACTATGCCGAAAAGGACGAATTCGACACGCGGCATGACCTGCTGACCCAGGCCATGGCGGCGCTGAATGACCGCGAACGCGATGTGCTGGCCAAGCGGAGGCTGTCGGAAACCCCGATTACGCTGGAAGAACTGTCGGAAAGCTATGGCGTCAGCCGCGAGCGCATTCGGCAGATCGAGGTCCGGGCGTTTGAAAAGCTGCAAGACCGCATGCGGGAGCTGGCGCGTGGCAAAGGCATGGTCGTGCCGGCCTGACAGAGTGACGCAAGCGGCGTGGCGGAGTTTCGATTGAACTTCGCCGCGTTGCGGCGTATGACCCGTGCCTGACTTTCAACTGCGCCGGGAGTGCTGATGATGCGACTGCGGGACACGTTCCTTAAGCCCATGCACCCCGAAGGCTACCGCTTTGTCGGGATTTTCGCCGCCGTGACGGTGGTGCTGTTCCTAATCTGGCAACCCTTGGGCTGGATCGGGGTTCTGCTGACCATCTGGTGCTATTACTTCTTCCGCGACCCCAAACGGTCAGTGCCCTTGGGCGATAGCCTGATCCTGTCACCTGCGGACGGCGTGGTGTCACTGATCGAACCGGCGGTGCCGCCGGTGGAACTGGGGATGGGGCCGCAAGCGTTGACCCGGGTGTCGGTGTTCATGTCGGTTTTCAACTGCCACATCAACCGCATGCCGGTGGGCGGCAAGATCGAGGCGATTGCTTACCGCCCCGGCAAATTCGTCAGCGCCAGTCTGGACAAGGCGAGTGTCGACAACGAGCGCAATTCGGTCTGTATCGGGCTGCCGGACGGGCGCAAGCTGGCGGTGGTGCAGATTGCCGGGCTGGTGGCGAGGCGGATCATGTGTTTCACCCAAGTCGGGCAAAATCTGCGGACCGGCGACCGCTTTGGCCTGATCCGGTTCGGGTCGCGGCTGGATGTGTATTTGCCGGAGGGGGTGGCCCCGATGGTCGCCCTGGGTCAGACTATGATCGGTGGCGAGACGATCATTGCTGACCTTGCGTCTGGCACTGCGGCGCGGCTGGCACGGGTGGAATGATGTCCGACCAGGGCCCTAAACAGCGGTCAGAACTGCATCTGGTGCAGTTGTTGCCCAATCTGATGACGATTTCCGCGATGTGTTCGGGATTGACCGGCATACGGTTTGCGGTGAGTGGCCAGTTTCAGATTGCCGTGGCGCTGATCCTTTTGGCGGCGATTCTGGACGGGCTGGACGGCCGGCTGGCACGGCTGTTGCGCAGCGAAAGCGAGATGGGGGCGGAACTGGATTCGCTGGTCGATTTCGTGAATTTCGGTGTGGCACCGGGCCTGACCATCTATTTGTGGGGGCTGCATGGCTTGCAAAGCGGCGGCTGGATTGCGACGCTGATCTATGCGGCGTGTTGTTTGTTGCGGCTGGCGCGGTTCAACATTGGCAACCGCCCCAGTGCCGACAAGACCACGGCCACCAGTTTTACCGGTGTGCCCTCGCCTGCCGGGGCGATGCTGGCGATGTTACCGATGTATGTTTCGTTCATGTGGCCCAGTGCGCCGCAATTGCCGCCGCCGCTGTTGGCACTGTACATGGCACTGATCGGGGCGCTGATGATCAGCCGGGTGTCGACGCCGTCGTTCAAGCGGGTTACGTTTTACGCCGAGCATGTGCGCTATGTCTTTGTGGCCTTCGTGGCGCTGGTCGCCGCGCTGTTGAGCTTTCCGTGGGAGACGATGGTGGTGGTCGACCTGGGTTATGCCTTGGCCGTGATTGTCGCGGTGTGGCAGAGTCGCAAGGCGCGGAAGGCCTGAAATTTGTCGCTTGCCGCAACTGCGATCTGTTTCTAACTTTGTGAAAGGCAGGGAGAGATTATGATGAAAGCGGTTAAGTGGGGTGTTCTGGGAGCGGCCAATTTCGCGCTGGAGCAGATGGCGCCTGCCATTCATGCAGCGAAGGGTGCGGAGTTGTATGCTTTGGCCACCTCATCGCCCGATAAGGCTGCCGCGTTTCAGGCTTTTTGTCCGGGTCTGAAGGTGCATGCCACCTACGAGGCGCTGCTCGCAGACCCCGAAGTCGAGGCGATCTACATACCGTTGCCAAACCATCTGCACGTGTTGTGGACGCTGAAGACCTTGGCGGCGGGAAAGCATGTGCTGACCGAAAAGCCGATCGCCCTGCACGCCCGCGAGATTGACCAGATCATCCACGCCCGCGACGCTGCCGGAAAACTGGCGGCAGAAGCCTATATGATCGTGTTTCATCCGCAGTGGCTTCGGGCCCGGCAGTTGGTGGCAGAGGGGGCGATTGGCCGCGTGCTGCATGTCGACACGGTGTTTTCCTATGACAACCGCGATGATCTGGCCAACATTCGCAACAAGCCGGAAACCGGTGGGGGCGGCGTGCGGGATATTGGCGTCTACACCTATGGTGCTGTCCGGTTTGTCACGGGAGCAGAGCCTGTGGAATTGCATGCCAAACTTAAGCGCGAGAATGGCGTGGATACCTGGGCGCAGGTGACGGGCGAGTTGGCGGGGCCGGGGGGGCGGTTCACCTATTCTGCCATCACGTCGATGCGGATGTTCCTGCGGCAAGAGGTGGTGTTTCAGGGCGACAAAGGCATGATCTGTGTTGCCAACGCGCCATTCAACGCCGGTATTTTTGATCAGGCGCAACTGGAACTGCACCAGCCGGGACAGAGCGTGACGATTGAACGCTTTCCGGGCGTGAACCAGTACAAACTGCAGGTCGAGGCATTTTGCCGGTCGGTGCGCGACGGCGTGCCCTACGGTTGCCCGCTGGAGTTTGTGCGTGGCACGCAGGCCATGATCGACATGGTTTTCGCCGCGGCCCGGGTTTAGGCAGCTATGGCGGCGGCGGAGGTCAGGCTGCATTTGCCCGGCCCGATGGTCGACAAGGGTGTTGCCGGTCTGCCGCGGTTCTTTCAGCGGCTGTTGCAGGAATTGACAACTTTGGGTGCGACGACAGCGATCCTGCGCCGCGATTATGACCAGTTGAACGGCCCGCAGGACGCAGCGCATTTCGACTTTGTTCACAATGGCCGGATGCAGAGGGCCAGGGCGCTGAACCTTGGGGTCGCCTATCTGGGCCGGTTTTTTTACGCCGATCCGATGGGGTGCTATTTTGAAAGCACGATCAATGGCCTGACGTTCGATCCTGCGTCAGCCGATGCCGGAGAGGCCGGCGAATTTGTCAGCTATCTGCGCCGCGAATGGGTGGACAAGCGGACCAGTCGCCATCCGCAACCGCAAGCCCGTGAAGATTTCGGGCGGGGTCACATCGCGATTTTTCTGCAAGATTGGTCCGATCCGGTCGAGCGGTCGCGGTATATGGGCTCGGATATGATGGTGCGCACCGTGGTGCAACAGGCGGCGGGGCGTCCCATCGTGGTCAAGCCGCATCCACGATACGCCGGGCGCGAGACGCAGAAAATCCGGCAGTATCTGCGACGGAATTACCCTGAAGTGCGGGTGACAGACGGCAATGTGCACGACATTTTGGCGGGTGCCGCTGTGACGGTGTCGATCTCGTCTTCGGTCGCACTGGAAGGGATGCTGCACCGGGTTCCGGCGGTCCTGTTCGGGCGATCCGACTTGCATCATTGCGCCAGGACCGTGCAACGGCCAGAGGAATGGCCTGTCGCGCTGGAACACGCCTTGGCGAATGACTGGCCCTATGATGCCTTTCTGCACTGGTTCCTGCGCGAGCAGAACATCGACGCAAGCCGCCCGTTTCTTAGCCGCATTCTGGACCGGATGGCGGCACAGGGGGCTGATTTTGTAGCTTTGGGCATCACGAGGCCTGTGCGCGGCTGAATTGAGGGGCGGCAATCGCGCGAGGCTGGTCTATACTGTCCGCTGCATTGGCAAAGGAGTGTTGCAATGGTCGATCCCGTATTCATCCCGGAACCGCCGCAGGACGCGCCAGAGACGCCTGAGCCAGAAGGTATGGGGTGGCGGCTGCTGTGGATGGTGATCATTGGCGCGATGCTGAGCATTGCCCAGACGGTGCTGCTTGCCGCTGCCGTCGTTCAATTCATCTTGATGCTGACCCGTCAGGGCAAACCGAATGTCGAGCTGGCGTGGTTTGGCAAAAGGCTGGGCGACTGGTTGGCCAAAGCTGCGCGCTATCAGACCGGTGCGGATGACGAAAAGCCCTGGCCGTGGTCGAAGTTGGACTAGGACTTGAGGCAGATCAACTTGCCGGTCGGGAACTTGTGACAGGATAGGCTGAGAAACCTAGATACTTTCCGAAATCGCTGCTGCCGCATGTTAAGGCAGAACTGCACTAGAGCGGGATGGTTTTTTTCTGAATCGGGGATTCCCGTTGGGAATGATTTCTGATTCAACATGGAGACTGGACTGGGAGGCCAGTTTGCATGGGAAAAGCCCTTTCGATGGATATTCGGACCCGCGCGATGGCGCGGCT
>JANYFE010000006.1 GCA_025362795.1 Rhodobacterales bacterium
AGCCGCGCCATCGCGCGGGTCCGAATATCCATCGAAAGGGCTTTTCCCATGCAAACTGGCCTCCCAGTCCAGTCTCCATGTTGAATCAGAAATCATTCCCAACGGGAATCCCCGATTCAGAAAAAAACCATCCCGCTCTAGGCAACCTGTGTTGGGGGAACCTCTGTTGAAGGTGGCAACGCTTGTTTTCATCTTTGCGACAGTCGCCCGGAATCCGTCAGGGCAGCCCCCTTTCACCCCGTGCTGCCATCCGGTATGGTCCGGCCCATGTTAAAAATCCGGATCATCCCCTGTCTGGACGTCGCCAATGGCCGGGTGGTCAAGGGCGTCAACTTTGTTGACCTGCGCGATGCGGGTGATCCGGTGGAGGCGGCGCGGGCCTATGATGCGGCGGGGGCGGATGAGCTTTGTTTTCTGGACATCATGGCGACCGAGGAAAACCGCGGCACGATGTTCGATATGGTGACGCGGACGGCAGAGCAATGCTTCATGCCGCTGACGGTTGGGGGTGGCGTACGCAGCCATCTGGACGTGCGGGCACTGTTGCTGGCGGGGGCGGACAAGGTCTCGTTCAACTCTGCCGCCGTCGCCAACCCCGACGTAGTGGCAGAGGCGGCGGACCGTTTTGGCAGTCAGTGCATCGTCGTGGCGATAGATGCCAAAACCGTAAACCCCGGAAAGTGGGAGGTTTTTACGCATGGCGGGCGGCGGGCAACCGGGATTGATGCGGTGGAATTTGCGCAGACGGTAGCGGCGAAAGGCGCGGGGGAAATCCTGTTGACCTCGATGGACCGTGACGGCACCAAGGCCGGATTCAACCTGGCTCTGACCCGCGCTGTGGTCGATGCGGTCGGCATTCCGGTCATCGCCTCGGGTGGGGTCGGGACGCTGGATCATCTGGTGGAGGGCGTGACCTTGGGCGGAGCCTCGGCGGTGCTGGCGGCGTCGATCTTTCACTTTGGCACCTTTACGATTGGTCAGGCCAAGGCCCATATGGCGGCGGCGAGTATTCCGGTGAGGGTATCTTGAGCGCATTGGACCGACTTGCCGCAACGATCGCTGACCGCAAGGGGGCGGACCCGGACACGTCTTGGACCGCGAAACTGCTGGCCAAAGGGCCGGAGAAATGTGCCGAGAAATTTGGCGAAGAGGCGGTGGAGGCGATTATCGAAGCGGTCAAGGGCGACAAGCCCAAGCTGACCGCAGAGGCGGCGGATGTGCTGTATCACCTTTTGGTCATGCTGGCCGCGCGGGATGTGACGCTGGAGGATGTGCTGGCGGAACTGGAACGCCGCGAGGGTCAGTCGGGGATTGCCGAAAAGGCGTCGCGCTGATCCTGAACGCTGGGGGTTTCACACCCATGCGCGGGATGTTTAGGGGCAGAGAATATCAGGAAGACTCAGGCGCTGATCAGCCTGGAGCGCGCCACCAGATCGGTCTTGGCTGACGCGGTGAGCGACATTTCCGCCACCACATGATAGCGGCGCGGGCGTTCGTGGGGGGCGAGTTCGGCTTTGGCTGCGATTTCGGCAGCGCGTTGCGGGTTTACGCAGCTGGCGTCTGCGACAAGGACGGCTTGAAGTTCAGCCCCTAGAATGTCATGGCGCTGGAAAACCACGGCGGCACTGGTGATGCCGGGGGAGGCACCCAGCACCTGCTCGATGGCCTATGGCGAGGCGGCGGCCGAAGGGTTCAGAGGGACGGGGCGGCGCACTCGCGCAGTTTGGTCGGGGTCGTCCCAATGGCCGTGGAAGACCCCTGCCCCGCGATGGACGAACTGGCCCCATTGGCCGGGCGGCAGCAGCTGGCAGTCGTCGTCCACAATGCACAGCGCCGATCCGGGCGGGGCGGTGCCTGTGATCTGCGGGGCGGTGGCGTTAGATTGCGGCAGGCACCAGCGTCAGGCCGGGAGTGGCAGGCAGGATCAGACTCAAACAAGGGCGGTAAAGAGCCAGAAGCTGGGTCCAGCCGTAATCGTGGCCAAACGGAACGGCGCACAGCAGGCGGTCTTGGGCATGGAACCCTATGGCTGCCTCCACGCGGGTAGCGCAGTTCAGCAGGGTGGATTGGAGTTGCACGACGCCCTTGGGACAGCTTGTGTAACCGGAGGTGAACGCGATTGAGCTGATACCACCCGCGCTGTCACCGTGGAGAGGCGCGTTATGGCCGGTCAGGGTGGCCGGGTGCCAGGCCGGCGTTGCGGCAGATTGAACCAAGCTGTCGCCGAGGACGACGTGGGCGCTGGTGCGGCTGGCGATGCTGTCAAGCACCTCTGGCCGCAGGTCGGCAGGGGCGCGAACGGGGGTTGCACCCAGTGCCCAGAGGGCGGCGGGAAGGGCGGCGGCGGCCGGCCCGTTGGTCAGATGCAGGATGACTCGGTGGCCCTGCCCGCTGCCCAGCTTGGCCAGAGCGGCGCCCTGAGTGCGGGCCAAAGCGCCGAGTTCGGCAAAGCTGTGGGTCAGATCGCCTTGCAGCAGTGCGCCGCGACATCGCCTTTTCCAGCGACCGACAGGCGCTGGGTTGAGTTGGGGTTCGGCGTAGGTTTTCCAGTCCCCCGGGCCGGGGCACGACGGGTCCGCGTCGGCTTGTGTGGTGGCCGTCAGGCTTTGTGGTTCAGCGCCAAGCAAAGTGCAAAGCGGCGTCAGGGTTTCGACCGGCGCGGCCAACAGATCTTCGAACCGGTAAAGGCAGGCGGCCTCGCCCTGCGCCTCGGCAAAGGCCGGCAGCGCGTCGGTCCGGTCGGCCCGCGCCTGTGCCAACGCCTCGACCGGGGTCGTGAAACGGCTGAGCCAGAGCCGCATTTCGGGCATGAAGCGGCCCATCCGTGCCGCTAGGTCGAGGGTGGAGGCAATGACATCCAGCGGGTGACGCACCATGCAGATGAACCATGCGTGGCCTGCAAGAAGATCGGTGAGGGCGGGCAGGAAATTTTGGGGTGCTAGTCCAGAATGCGCCGCAAAAGCGTGCCGCCGGAGCGCGAAAAGCCCAGGAAGACCGCGAATTGCGGGGTCATACCATAGCGCCTGACGGGGTCTGATCGGTCAGCCGTGTGCCGTCCCAGATCATTTCGCGCACCACGGGATGGCTGATGAAGCCCGCCGGACTGGCGGTTGCGCCATATGCACCGGAGAGCCCGACCGACAGCACATCGCCGAAATTCGCCCGTGCAAGGTCGAGGTCACGGGCCAGAAGGTCGATCAAGGTGCACAGCGGCCCGGCCAGCGTGACCTTTTCGCGTGGGCCGTCCGGGGTGGACAGGTTGCGGATTGGCCAGTTGCGGCGCACCACCGACCCCATCATGCCACAGGCCGCGAGGTGGGCGTTAAAGCCGCCGTCACAGATCAGGATCGTGGCACCCCGCCCGGATTTGCGGGTCAGCACGCGGGTCAGAAGCTGTCCTGCCGGGGCGGTCAGCCAGCGGCCAAGTTCAAGGTCAATCGCGGGTTGCCCGCGCGGGCGCAGTTGCAACAAAGTGCCGAGTGTTTTGGCGGCGACCTGCGCAAGGTCCAGAGCGGCCTGCCCTTCGTGGTAGGGCACGCCGAAACCAGAGCCGAGGATCAGCCGCTGTGGCGGCTGGCCCAGAAAGGCGGACAGGGTTTGGGCGAGTTGGGCACAATTCTGCATGTTTGCCGCAATGGCATCCGGGTCGAGCGAATTGGACCCCGCATAGAAATGCATGCCATGCAGCGCCAGACCGGGAAGGGCAGCAATTTCAGACAGCACGGCGGGCGCGTCTTCCTCGTCAATCCCGAACTGTGTGGCAACGCCAGTCATCCGGGCCCCAAAGCCCTTGGGGCTGGCGACGGGACTGATCCGGGCCAGAACCGGCTGCACGCTGCCATGCCGCAGGGCAGCCGCACTGGTCTGCTGGGCTTGATGCAAAGATTCGACAACCATATGGCCGATGCCCCGCATCACAGCCTCGTCGATCTCTGCCGCGCGTTTGCCGGGGCCGGTGAAACTGATGCTGTGCGGTGCGGCACCAACCTCCAGGGCGCGACGCACTTCGCCGATCGAGGACGCGTCAAACTGGGCACCGCAGGCCAGCAGCTGGCGTAACACGGCGGGATGGGGATTGGCCTTGACCGCATAACGGATGCCGAGGGTCGGAAACGCGGCGGCCAGAGCCAGATAGCGGGATTTGATCTGAGTGAGGTCATAGACATAGGCCGGCGTTTCGATGCCATGGCAGAGGGATATGAGCGTTGCGTCGTCCAGAGCGGCAGCGCGGGCGTTTCGTGTGGCCCGGTTCATAGCGTTGTCACAAGATCGAAGTTCGCGGCCTTCCCGCTGGCGACCCGCACGATCAAGTCGATCACGTCGCGCAGTTTCTGCCGCGACGCCAGGGTGGCCATCGGGTTGTGCTTGTCATCCTTGGGGATCGGATGGACCTGGGCTGCGGGATACTGCGCAACAAGGCGGGCGTTGTTTTCGACGTCAATCAACATGTCGGCACCAAAAATGCTGTAAACCGGCGGTCCTGGGCCTTGCCAGCAGTTGCACAGCGGCGCGAAGGCGGTGCCAGCCTGTGACAGCGGTATCTTGCGACCGGGCGAGTAGAACCGGCCGCCGATCATGTTGGCGCTGGCTTGCCCGTCGAGCAGCGCCGCATGGACAGCGGGCCCCCCGCCCGCGCTGGCGCCGACGTATACGCCGGGGCGAATCCCGCGGTGGCCAAGGGTGGACTTAAGCAATTGCAGCGCAGCGTAAAATCCGCCGGCCGCGCCCAGGTTCCAATTGCCGAAGGTGCCGTCGTCGCTGGTCAGGATGATGACATCGACCGGATAGGCCCCGAGCAGATCGAGAAAGCGACAGTTCGCCATGAACAACCCATTGCGGCGGCTGGTAAAGCAGACCATCGCGGGCCGGGCATCTGCAACGGTGGCCGAACGGTACAGGACAGCGCCGTCAAACAGCACCTCGCGGCCAAATTCGTAACCGCCGCGACTGGTGAACTGGTTCCATTGCGGCGCCAAGCGGGCGATCCGCAGTCGCGTATCCTCCGTCACCATGATGGCGACCAGTTGATAGACCTCGGCCAATTCCTGTGGTGCCAGCATGTCGCCAAGGTCGGTCAGCGCGTCACCGAGCCTGCGGTCGCGCACGTCGGACACCAAAAGGTCCAGCAGACCGATGGCGATGTCCGACAAGGACAGATCATGTGCAAAGAGCGCTGCCTTGGGGGGCGCTGCGCCAAGATCAAGTGACAAGGCTACGCTCTACATACCTGCAAATTCTTGAAATAGTGTCGAAATTTTCGAAGGTCAGATCAGCAGGCGGCACCTGTTCGCCCAGATGGGTTTCGACAAAACTGATCACGGTGACCAGTGCGAAACTGTCCAGCAAACCCGTCGACATCAGGCCCTTGGCCGCTTTCAGCGCGTCCGGGTCAATGCCGGATTCGTCTGAAATCAAGTCAAGAAGTTTGACTTCAAAAATGCTCATTGGCAGCACTCCGTACAATTTTAAGGAGAGTACATCAAGCTTGCCATCCTTGGGGTTGTGTGATCAAGCAAATATCCGGCCTTGCCGCACGGTATTTGCAGCACAGGTGGGATGCGGTGGCGGAGCTGTTCGGTCTGACCCCGCTGATCGCCAGCCGAATGACAAGGCATTTCCGCCAAAATGCGGCGTCGGTAAGGTTCGCATTGGTTGGATGTCAGTCAGCAGCGGGTCCGCGAACACCGTGGCCCGCAAGGCAGGCGCACCCGGCGCAGGGTCGTCAGCCGTTGAACAGAAAGTGCAGAACGTCGCCGTCTTTGACTTCGTAGGTCTTGCCTTCGACCCGGAATTTACCGACTTCCTTGGCCCCTGCCTCGCCGTTGCCCGCGATGTAATCGTCATAGGCCACGGTTTCCGCGCGAATGAAGCCTTTTTCGAAATCGCCGTGGATCACGCCTGCGGCCTGTGGGGCAAGAGTGCCCTTGGATATGGTCCAGGCGCGGGCCTCTTTCGGGCCTACGGTGAAGTAGGTTTGCAGGCCCAGCAGCGCGTAACCTGCCTTGATCAGACGGTCGAGACCGGCTTCGTGCAAGCCCATTTCTTCCAGAAACATCGCGGCTTCGTCGGCGGGAAGCTGGCTGATTTCTTCCTCGATCCGGGCAGAGATCACGACGCAGGCGGCACCCTGGGCACGGGCCATTGCGGCAACTCGGTCGGACTGGGCGTTGCCGGTGGCAGCCTTGACTTCTTCGACATTGCAGACAAACAGCACCGGCTTGGCGGTGAGAAGCTGCAAGAGACGCCATTGGCGCTGGTCGTCCTCGGACACTGTGACGGTGCGGGCCGGTTTGCCTTCGTTCAGCACGACAAGCGCGGCTTTCAGCAGGCGGTCCTGATCGATCATGTCCTTGTCGCCGCCCTTGATCTTGCGGGCAAGACCGGCAATCCGACGCTCGATGCTTTCCATATCGGCCAGCATCAGTTCGGTTTCAATCGTTTCGGCATCGGCAATCGGGTCGATGCGGCCTTCGACATGGGTAATGTCGCCGTCTTCAAAACAGCGCAGGACATGGGCGATGGCGTCGCATTCGCGGATGTTGGCGAGAAACTGGTTGCCCAGCCCCTCGCCCTTGGACGCGCCGCGCACGAGGCCTGCGATATCGACAAAGGTCATCCGGGTCGGAATGATCTGTTTGGAGGCGGCGATGGCAGCCAGCCGGTCCAGACGAGCATCTGGCACCGCCACTTCGCCAACGTTCGGTTCAATGGTGCAGAACGGGAAATTCGCGGCCTGTGCGGCGGCGGTGCGGGTCAGCGCGTTGAAAAGCGTCGATTTGCCGACATTCGGCATGCCGACGATACCCATCTTGAACCCCATCGGAACCCCCATTGGCACAGCATGCGCCAGACCGGGGCGGGTCTAGGCAAGGGCGGGTCCGGGGTCAAGCCCCGGTGGTCCGCTGTCAGGCAATGGCGGGATGATCTTGCATGTCGGCACGGAGTGGCGACATCTTAGGTGGAGTGATTCAAGATATGGGAACCGACATGCGCCCGATCCTGCGACCGACATTTTACGGCCTGGCCCTGATCCTGTGCGGCGTGATCCCGGCAGGGGCCTATGAGAACCCGATCCTGCCCGCGATCCGCGATCCCGACTGCATTGTGATGAACGGCATCTATCATCTTGTCGAGCCGGGGGGGACCTCGGCCAAGGGTGGCTATTTCAACTATCGCACCTCGCGCGATCTGCTGCACTGGTCCGACCCGGTGCGGATCTTGCCACAACCCGCAGGTCTGGGCGTCTGGCAGGGGTCATATTATCGAGACACCGATGGCAGGCTGTATTTCTATTATGCCGCGGTCGATCTGGGGCGGGACAAGACCATCCATGTCGCGGCGGCTGACAGCCCGACCGGGCCTTTCACCGAACTTGGTGTGGTGGCGGACGGCATTGACCCCTATCCGTTCCGCGATGATGACGGGACGTTGTGGCTGTATTACAAGGACGACCGGGCGGCGCAAAAAGGCATCTGGGCGCAACGGATGGACGGCCCGGCCAAGCTGTCTGACGCCGCTGCGGTCGAGGTTCTGCATCCGCAACCTCATACGTTCGAAGATGGCGGCTATCTGACGGTCGAGGGACCGACGCTGATCAAGCGGGCAGGCAAGTATTTCCTGATCTATTCCGGTGGACCGTTCGGGGCGCCGCGCTATGCCGTGGGTTATGCGGTCGCGGATCACCCGGAGGGGCCGTTCACACGGGGGCCGAATAACCCGATCCTGTCGAATGCCACCAGCCCGGATGTCTATTCGCCCGGCGTGCCCTCTGTCGTGGCGGATGGTGCGGGGGCATCGTGGCTGGTCTATCGCCAGCGTGCGACGGCGGAAAGGCTAAGCCCGCGCCAGTTGACGATTGACCGGCTGGATGACAGCAAAGCCGCACAGGGGCTGCTGTCGGCAACACCGACGCATGGTGTGGCGATGCCGGACCCGGTGCCGCTGCCCTGAGCGGCACGGGTCCGCGCGGTCCGGCGTTGTCGCTTGCGGGGCGGCAATGGCACGGCGCAGGCCGTCAGGGAGCGAAGGCCAGGCAGGCGATCGGCGGCAGATGGGCACTGAGCAACTGCCAGTCCGCCCCTTCATTGCCCGACACCCACAGACCGCCGGTGGTCGACCCCATCGCCAGCAGCCGGCCAGAGCCATCGGCCACTAAAGCGTGGCGATAGATCAAATCGTAGCTGTCATCCTGCGGCAGGCCGTTTGACAGGCTGCGGAAAGTGGCACCGCCATCGCCGGTTTCCGTCACCACCAGACGCGCGTCGACCGGCAGGCGGCATTCGTCTTTCTGTGCCGGGGCAAAGAAAGCGCGGTTGCGGTCCGTGGGATGGGGGGCCACGGCAAACCCGAAAGCCGAGGGTTTGACGCCGGTGCTTTCGTGCCAGTTCATCCCGCCATCATCGGATACGAAGATGCCGTTGTGGTGCTGGCACCAGATGCGGTCGGGATCGGTGGGCGCGGCGGCGATCAGATGGGGATCTTGCAGGTTGGGGTCTTGTTCCTGCCCCGGCGGCACATAATCTGACCGCAGGCCGTGGCCGCCCAGCGCCCAGCTTTCGCCGCCGTCGCGGGTGATCCAGACCCCGCCAATCGATACGCCGATGACGATGTGCCGGCTGTCGCGCGGATCGACCAGAATGGAATGGATGCCGGCATGGTCATAGCCCGCGCCGAACCATTTCTCGCGCCCCGGCACATGCCACAAGGGTTCGTTCAGCGCCCAGGTCGCCCCTTTTTCGGTGGATTTGAACAAGCCACCCGGCAAGGTACCGGCCCAGATCGTGCCGGGCTCGTCTTCGCCGCCAGCGGCAAAGGTCCAGATGAACTCCAGCGCGGCAGCATCGGGGTCGTCAGACTTGGGATAGGCTGGCGCGGGCAGTTCCAGCCAGCTTTTGCCGCGATCATCCGAGCGGTGGAGTTTGCAGCCGAAATGGCCGTGGTACAGCGAGACATAGAGGCTGCCATCGCGCGGGTCGTCCAGCACAGCCGTCACCGGCCCCGCGATGAAGGCGGGCTTGCCGGGTGAAACCCAGCCACCCGGTGTGTCATCATACCGAAACAGCCCCTTGCGGCTGCCAACCCAAAGCGTGGCCATGTTTCATCCCCCAGACAAGGCTTGCAAAACGTAGATTTCGGACGCGGGACCGACCGGATCGCTGAGCCGCAGACGGTCGTGGATCAGTGCGCCGTCCAGATAGATGTTCACGTGTTTGCGGACCCGGCCCTGTTCGTCAAGCACATAGGAGCGCAAGAGATCGTCGCCTTCAAACCCCTGCGCCAGCACTTCGGCCACCGTGGCACCTGCGGCCATGACGGCAGGGGCGGGGCGGTGCCGCACCAGATGTGAGGTGAAGCGGATCGTGGCCATCGGCACACTTTTCTCGCGGAAAAAACTTTCCAAACTCAGGGCGCGGATTTAGCATGATCCTGCAAAGGAGTCATCCATGCCCACCATGCCATATATCCATTTTCAGGGCCAATGCGCCGAGGCGCTGGCTTTTTATGCAACCGTTTTTGGCGGCACAAACTTGCAGACGATGCGCTATGCCGATGGCCCGGAGGCCTCGGCAGAGTGGAAGGCCAGCCCCCGCATCATGCACGGTCAGATCACGCTTGGCGACGGGACATTGATGGCCTCGGACTTTCCGCCGGGGATGGCGGGCGATCCGCAGCAGGGCTTTTCGGTGATGCAGACCGCGCCGGATGTGGCCAGTGCCAAGGCGATCTTCTACCGATTGGCGGACGGTGGTGCCGTAATCGACGACTTCAAACCCACCTTCTTCTCTCCCGGTTTCGGCATGGTGCAGGACAAGTTCGGCACGCATTGGATCATCTCTGCAATGCCGGCAGGAGCTGCGCCATGAGGATTGCCCCCGATCTGGTTATTGCCGACAATGCCCGCGAGGCGATGACGGCCTATGCCGCGATCTTTGGAGCGACCGACCTGCAAATCATGAACTTTGCGAATTCGCCGCCCGGGTCTGCACCACCCGGGAACGAGGCGGGCGTGTTGCCCGCGCAAATCGATGCCGGTCCGGGTGCGCCGCTGATGGGGTCGGATGCGGCGACCGGGATGGAGAACCCGGGGGCCGGCCCGACAGTATTTCACGCAGCCCCAATGCCGCCAGCGCGACCGGGATTTTTGCCGCACTGGCAGAAGGTGGGACCGTGATCGTGGCGCTGGCCCCGGCCTTCCGGGCGCGGGCTTTTGGCATGTTGACCGACCGTTTCGGCACCCGCTGGATGATTTCCGTCGCCCCCGGGACAACATAGGAGAACGCGATGATCGACCATACCGGCGTGGCGTCCGAACGGATCAAGGCCGCTCAGACCTTTTACGATGCGGCCTTTGCTGCCCTTGGCGGCGGGGCACGGATGGTGGTGCCGACGGAACATACCGGCGGCAAGGTGGTCGTGGGCTATGGCCGCGAACGCCCGGTGTTCTGGCTGCACGAGGGTGAGGCGGGGGTGGGCCGGCACGTGGCGTTCGTGGCCCGCAGCCGGGCCGAGGTTGATAGATTTTACAAGGCCGCAATCGCGGCCGGCGGGCGCGACAACGGGGCACCGGGCCTGCGGTCGCACTATCACCCCGATTATTACGGGGCGTTCGTGCTGGACCCGGATGGCAACAACATCGAAGCGGTCTGCCACGCCCCTGCGTAGCAAGGCACCTTGATTTTCCGCCCCATGCCGTGCAAACCCGCTGGGAATTTGTGAAGGGCGGGCCGCAGCATGACCAGAATCGACGACACTTTCGCGCGGCTGAAAGCCCAGCGCAAAAAGGCCTTTGTCGCCTATATCATGGCGGGCGACCCGGATGTGGCGGGCTCGATGGCGGTGATGCGGGGCATGCCGGGCGCGGGTGTCGATATCATCGAGCTGGGCCTGCCGTTTACCGACCCGATGGCGGACGGACCGACGATCCAGTTTGCCGGGCAGCGGGCGCTGGACGGCGGCATGACCTTGGACCGCACCTTGCAGATGGTCCGCGATTTTCGCGCGCATGACGCCACCACGCCGATCGTGCTGATGGGCTATTACAACCCGATCCATTCGCGCGGGGTGGATCTGTTTCTGGTGCAGGCCAAGGCCGCCGGGATTGACGGGCTGATCATTGTCGATCTGCCGCCGGAAGAGGACAGCGAGCTGTGCCTGCCGGCGCAGGCGGCGGGGCTTAACTTTATCCGGCTGGCCACCCCCACCACCGATGCCAAACGGCTGCCCAAGGTGCTGACCAATACATCGGGTTTCGTCTATTACGTCTCGATCACGGGGATCACCGGGGCGGCGGCGGCGCAGTCTGCGGATGTCGGGCCAGAGGTGGCGCGGATCAAGGCCAGCACCGACCTGCCGGTGATCGTCGGTTTCGGGATCACGACGCCCGAGGCAGCACAGGCGATTGCCTCGGTCGCGGATGGCTGCGTGGTCGGGTCGGCCATTGTGAAGCTGATCGGCGAGGGGCGGACGGTGGCGGAGGTGCTGGCCTTCGTGAAAGGGCTGGCGGATGGGGCGCATCGGGCCTGAGACCGTGGCCCTGACGTCGGGTTCTTGGACGAAACCGAACCGGATCCTTTGAAGGGCCCGACCCGGAATTACCGGAAAGTCCGGTCTGGCGGCTGGTTCGCGGTTGCTTTGGTTTACGCAAAAACCCGCAGGGCCGCCCCGACGAAAAACCAGATCAGCAGGGCCGCCGTTGCGCCATTCATCACCACGGCGCCCCAGCGGGCCGAACCATCCCCCGCCCGCGATCTGGTGAACAGCACCACCGCGCACCAGACCACACCCCAGGCCGCCGCCCCGGCCATCACCGCCACAACCACGGTCAGCAGCCCGGCGAGGCCGATGGCGTTCATCCCCGGCCTGCCGATGGCCGCCAGCCAGAAGGTCACGTTCCACGGGCTGGTCAGCGCCATCGTCAGGCCCAGCAGGAAGCTGGCCTTGCCGGATTCGAACCTTTCGACGGGTGCCGTCCCTTGTCCCAGCCAGGCGGCCCGGGCCCGGCGCAGGAAGGTCACGGCCAGCATGGCCAGCAGCGCCAGGCTGATTACCCCCAGCACCAGTTGCGCGGTGGGTGTCGTGAACACAGTCCCGATGCCCAGCGCCACCAACAACGCCCAGGCCGCATCACCGGAACAGGCCCCGAGGATCACGCCAAACCCGGCCCAGAACCCGCCGGACAGGCAACGCCGCGCCACTTCGGCATTGATCGGGCCGGGCGGCCAGGCCACCGACCAGCCGAGCAAAAACCCTGATCCCAGCAATGCCAACATCTTTGCCCACCTCTTGTGTCTGTGCCGCTTCCTGCCCTAACCTTGTGCCAGCGAAAAGGAGTTTCCGATGACCAAGGGCAGGATCGAGGCGTTTTCCGATGGCGTGATCGCCATCATCATCACCATCATGGTGCTGGAACTGAAAGTACCCGAGGGACGCGATCTGGCAATGCTGGTGCCCTTGCTGCCGGTTTTCCTGTCTTATGTGTTGTCTTTCGTCAATGTCGGCCTTTACTGGAACAACCACCACCACATGTTCCATGCGGTCAGGCATGTCGGCGGCTGGGTGCTGTGGGCCAATCTGCATCTGCTGTTCTGGCTGTCGCTGATGCCGTTTGCCACTGGTTTGATGGGCGAAAACCATTTCGCGCCGGTGACAGTGGCGCTGTATGCCGTGGACCTTGCGATGTGCGCGATCGCCTACACGCTGTTGGTCTTTGCCCTGCTGGCCGAGCATGGCCGTGACAGCGATTTTGCCCGTGCCATCGGATCGGACCGTAAAGGCAAGATCTCTTTGGCTTGCTATGTCGCGGCCATTCCGCTGGCCTTTGTCCAGCCCTTGATTTCGCTGGTGCTGATGGCCGTGGTTGCCGCAATCTGGGTCGTGCCCGACCGCCGTTTTGCCCGGGTGGCGGAGCGCGGCTGAGGATTGCGCCTGCTGCTGGCGCTTGGCAAACTGACCTGATCAATTTTTCGGAGGACCGCGCCGTGAAAGTCATCACCTGCATCGAAGATCTGCGGCGCATCTATAAGCGGCGGGTGCCGAAGATGTTCTACGATTACGCGGAATCGGGCAGCTATACCGAGCAGACCTTCCGCGAGAACATCACGGATTATCAGAAAATCCGGCTGCGTCAGCGGGTTGCGGTGGATATGACGGGGCGTTCCACTGAATCCACCATGATCGGCCAAAAGGTCGCGATGCCGGTGGCCTTGTCGCCGGTGGGCATGACCGGCATGCAATGGGCGGATGGCGAGATCAAAGCGGCCCGCGCTGCAGAGACGTTCGGGGTGCCCTTTACCCTGTCCACCATGTCAATCTGTTCGATCGAGGACATTGCCGAACACACCACGGTGCCTTTCTGGTTTCAGCTGTATGTGATGAAAGACGAGGACTTTGTCGATGCCGCCATCGAGCGGGCGCGGAAGGCAAAATGTTCGGCGCTGGTTTTGACGCTGGATTTGCAAATTCTGGGGCAGCGCCACAAGGATTTGAAAAACGGGCTGAGCGCACCGCCCCGCCTGACATTGCCGAACATCCTGAACATGATGACCAAACCGGAATGGTCGCTGGCCATGCTGGGGACGCAGCGCCGGACCTTTCGCAACATCGCGGGCCATGCCAAAGGGGTCGAGGATCTGTCGTCGTTGATGAGCTGGACCAACAGCCAGTTCGACCCGATGCTGGACTGGAACAAGGTCGCCCGCATCCGCGACCAATGGGGCGGCAAGTTGATCCTGAAAGGAATCAACGATGCGGATGACGCCCGGATTGCCGCCGATTTCGGGGCGGACGCGATCATCGTGTCGAACCACGGCGGGCGGCAGCTGGATGGTGCGTTGTCATCCATCCGCATGTTGCCCAGCATTTTGCGGGCGGTGGGCGACAAGGTCGAGGTCCATATCGATGGCGGGATCCGGTCTGGTCAGGACGTGTTCAAGGCGCTGGCCCTGGGGGCGCATGGCACCTATATCGGGCGACCCTATATCTATGGGCTGGGCGCGATGGGCCAGGCGGGCGTGACCAAAGCCTTGCAGGTGATCCAGAAGGAGCTGGACATCACGATGGCGTTGACCGGGGTGCAGAAGGCCGCCGAGATCAGCCGCAGCAACCGCCAGCACATTCTGGTGCCCAAGGATTTCGAGGGTGAGTGGGCCTGATCTCTCGGAGTGGCAAGGGCCACACGTCTTTGCCTCGGCTGCGCGGCTGAAGCAGCCGCTTGCCTCAGGTGCGCCTGCGGCGGGAGTATTTGCGCCAGAGTGAATGGCTTAGCGGCGGCGGGCCAGGATTGGGGTCAATAGCCAAACCGTCAGCAGCAGGATGGCGGCGCGCAGGCCGTAAAGCCCGGCGACAAGGCCGAATGCGGGGGGCAGATGAAATAACCCGGGAAAGTTCCGCGGGCGATGGCACGGGCGCGGGCTTGCGCGGCGGCACGGGCGCCGAGCAGGGTGAAGGCGGTGGGCAAGATGACGCTGGACAGGATGCCCATCACGATGAAGCCGGCGTAACAGCCACCACAGCCCCACCTGACCGGATAGTGCGAAGGCCAGGGCAAACAGCACCGGCAGCGCGACGCGACCAAGGCGGTTGAACATCGGACTGGCCAGCATCGCGGCCATGGCCGCCAGGGGCCGTCATGAACCGCAAGAAGCCCAGCCGGAAATAGTCGATGCCACGCATGCATTTGATCTCGGGTAAACCTGCGGCAAAGGTGCCCCGGTTGACGTCCATCGCGATAAAGGCCGCGATGGCGGGCGCACGGCACGAAGGGTTTGGGGCATGGACATAAGTGCGTTCCTGACCTTGAGTTCAGATAGCCGCAGCTGATCCGCCCGCAATCCGATGGCCGACACCAGACATGCCGCGACTGCCACAGGCGCGTATTCCGGACAGATGCGGCAGGTCAAGCAACTGGCGTCCAGTCTGGCAGCTCATCCAGCGCTGGCGGCTGGCACTGCGCCTCATACTTGGCCATTTCCGCCGCACTGACTGAAAACCCCGCATCCCGCGCGACAATGCGCACCAGCCGCTCGGCGAGACCCGGATCGGGCGGCACATGCAGGCGAGAGCCGAAGGCCGCTGCGACAGCCTGCGTCCGGACGGCGTCGCGTTCGACCCGGGACCAGAAGCCGAAGTCCAGGATCACATCCGCCCCGGCCCGTAACGCAGATATGGCCAGCGGCCAGAGCGCCGCCTCGATCGTATCATGCCGCGAGTTGTGGTCGGGATGGCCCACGTCGTCGCCGTAAAGCGCCAGTTGCAGGTCATCCGCGCTTAAACGCAGTGCCGGAAGATCGCGCTGCAAAGCGAGGGCCATCCGGGTTTTGCCAACGCCCGGCAGTCCGACCATGAGGTGCAGACGGGCCATTCAGGCGCGGTCCAGCAGCCAGTGGTCCGGCAGCAGATCGCGCATGGTTTTCACGCTTTCCGACAAAATAACGCGGGTTTCCGCGTTGCCTTCATCAACCTGCACCACCAGTTCGCGGCAACGCCCACAGGGTGGCACCACACCGCCCTGCCAATGCACCGCTACCAAGCTTTCGATGCGGCTTTCGCCTGCGGTGATCATGGCCGCTGTGGCAGCGTGTTCCGCGCAAAAGCCGATGCCACAGGCGGCATCGATGCAAACGCCGGTGTAGATCCGCCCGTCGCCGACCGCAAAGCCGCGGCGACGCCGCCAGCCTCTGCCTTGGCTGACAGCTGCCTTGGATTTGCCACCGCCCGCGCTGCCTTGATCAATTCTGCGTCGTCTGTCACGTCAACCTCCGTTGAAAACCCCAATACACTGGGGAATTCCTGCTTCCCATCGCCCCGAATCCCCGCTATAGCCCCGCAGTCGCGCCAAGCACCCTTCACCTTGGCGGATTTACATATGGAGAGATCAATGGCACGCGAGATCGCAGATCTGCAAGCCGAGGTACGGACGGGGACAGGCAAGGGGGCCGCCCGTCAAGCTCGTCGTCTGGGCCTGGTACCCGGTATCGTTTACGGGGATGGCCAGGAGCCTTCGCCGATCAACGTCAACTACAACTACCTTCTGAAGCGCCTGAAGGCAGGCCGCTTCCTGCAGACCCTGTTCAACCTGAAGGTTGAAGGGCAAAAGGACGCCCATGTGATCTGCCGCGCGGTACAGCGCGACGTGGTCAAGGACCAGCCGACCCATGTGGACTTCATGCGCCTGCATGACGAAAGCCGCATCGTGCTGCACATCCACGTGACCTTCATCAACCACGAGGCCTCGCCCGGTCTGAAAAAGGGTGGCACGCTGACGGTTGTTCGCAATGAAGTCGAGCTGGAAGTGCTGGCAGGCGACATTCCCGATCACGTGACGGTTGATCTGGCTGGCAAGGAAATCGGCGACGTCATCCACATCGAGGACGCGATCCTGCCGGAAGGCGCAAAGCCGACCACCGCGCGGAATTTCGTGATTGCCAACGTCTCCGCTCCGGCGGGCTTTGTCGAAGAAGTCGTGGCGGCCCCGGCCGTCTGATCTTCGGACAATCTGGACTAAGGGCGGCGGGGCAACCTGCCGCCCTTTTTTCTTGCGAAGGCGGGGGTTTTGCCGCACCACTCCGGCGACAGGCGGGGCATGGCCCGTGACGGAGCAGCGGCATGAAACTATTCGTGGGGCTTGGTAATCCGGGTGCGGACTATGCCGGCCACCGTCACAACATCGGCTTCATGGCGGTCGACCGGATCGCCGCCGATCACGGCTTTGGCCCGTGGAAGCGCGATTTCAAGGGCCGGGTCAGCGAGGGGCGGCTCGGGGCGGAAAAGGTCGTGCTGCTGAAACCCGAGACGTTCATGAATGCCAGCGGCGAGGCGGTGCAGTCCGCGATGGCATTTTACAAGCTGTCCCCGGGCGATATCACGGTGTTCCACGACGAGCTGGACCTCGCCCCCGGCAAGCTGCGTTACAAGCTCGCGGGCGGTCATGCCGGGCACAATGGCTTGCGCTCGATCCACGCTCAGATCGGCGAAGCGTATGGCCGGGTGCGGCTGGGGATCGGGCACCCGGGGCACAAGGATGCGGTGGCGGGCTATGTGCTGCACAACTTTGCCAAGGTCGAGCAGGACTGGCTTGACGACCTGTTGCGGGGCATTTCGGACGGTGCTGTGGCACTGGCCGAGGGCGACGCGCCGCGGTTCCTGAATGCGGTCGCGCTGCGGATGGCACCGCCGAAGGACAAGGCAGCAGCGGTGCCAGAACCAAAAACCAGCGCCGCGGCCACTGCGGTGACTGCGGTTGAAGGATTGTCCGCCTTGCAACGGCTGGCGCAGCGGTTCCGGGGATAGCGGGCGCAGGACTGCCCGGCGCCCGGCTGGTGGCAGAACCCCGACTGACAACCGCCGCGATTGCCGCCTCAAGGATCGAGGCGCAGCATCACGTCACCGGAATAGGCCTCGGTCAGACCACGCCCACCGCCCAGATCTTCCAGCAGCGGTCGCAACTTGTCGAGACTGCCGATCATCGCGGGACGGGCGGCGGCGAGTGCCGCCATGCTGTCCCATTCGCCCACCACGATAAAGCTGCGCTCGCCGGTTTTGACCAGCGCGAAGCTGCGCGAACCGGGCATCGTGGACAGGCTCAACTCTTTGTGGACGCGGACATAATCCGCCTCCATCCCCGGCTTTACACGCATGTGCACCACGTTCATTGCCGTCATGACTTGCTCCCCCTATGGCAAAGGTAGCGGCAAGATAGCACGGATCGGGGCGAGTCGGCGGATAGTTGCGTCGGGTCAGGTGAACAGCGCATCCCCCAACTGGTCGATGGCCTGCTTCGCCTTGGCGACCGTGATGGCAACAGCCTCCTCCAGCGAGGGGCAAGTGTCGGCACGGATCAGGTGGTGGACCTTGGTTTGACCGCCGAAATCCTTTTCCACCCGCGCCGCGACGCGGTAAGCGCCGCCGTCCTTGACGGGCTGGGCAAAGATGCGGAAATCCTTGTGTTGGATAGGTTCAGGGGTGGTGGGTGCAGATTTGCCGAACAGGCGGGAGAGAAGGTTCATAGGGTCGGCTCCGTCAGGGGGCGTGGTGGTAGCGTCATCTGACAATTTCCAGAGCGTCACCTGTGACACGATACACCAGCCTGTGCTCCCGGTCGATGCGCCGGGACCAAAGCCCGGCAAGGTCGCCCTTCAAGGGTTCGGGTTTGCCAATCCCCTCAAAAGGACGGCGCAAGCATTCCTTGATCAGAGCGTTGAGTTTGCGGAGCGTCGCCTTGTCGGTGTCCTGCAAATACTGGGACTGTTCCCAAGTGACTGGCTCGAAGATAGGCGTCAATATTCGGCCATCGCCTCATGCTCTGCCATTGTCTTGACGATCCCGTGGCCCGCATCAAGTTCAGCAATTCCTCGCATCAGGGCAGCCCTGTTGGCAGGCGAGGCCAAAAGATACGTCGTCTCGTCCATGCTGGCCCAGTCTTCGAGGCTGACCATGACGACCGGCTTGGCCCCTGGCACGGTGAACGATGACCGGCTCGTGGTCGTCATTCACGCGGTCCATGACAGAGCGGAGAGATTGGCGCGGAGTTCGGTGGAGGAGAGGGTTTTCATGGGGGGAAGGGCGGGGTTGCGTGGGGGAAGGAAAGGGTGGGGGGGCGGTTGCGTCCGAAAAAATATGACAGGACGCAAAAAATTCATCTGAAACGCAAAATGGGATGGAGTGGATTCATTTCAGAGAAGTGGTCGATTAACCGGTTGGAAGCTCCCGATAGCGCCTGAAGATTCTCCGCCAGTTCAGAAAACGAAAGACTTGATTTTCCATTGGTAATACCAGAATTGAAAAAGTAGATCGGGAGGTTTGCGGATTTCGACGAACCAGCGCCCTTTCGTCTACCGCCTAGATGCTTCAATTCGTTCGCCAAATCGTCAACCTTACCGGTGAATAGATCATCATCAGTGTATGGCATCAAATCTGGTATTGACCTGATACTTTCGAAAGCGATGTGCAAGTTAAGCACCACAGATTCCGCGAGATTTAACGCCCGAAAGTAATGCTCAAATCTTGGTGATTCTGGAACGAAATCCAAAAAATAGGTCTCAAGCGCCAAGCGCATCTCAATGTAAGCCTGTTGAGCACCATCAGAACGACGCGCGAGTTGCCGCAAAGTTGCTGACGGCACTGGTTTTAATTTTGCAACTAAACACTCAATCATACCAAGCTTTAAGATTTGCTCTATAGAAGGAACAGCCATTTCCAAGGCTGGTAAATAGCATGGCTCAAATTGACCTAGACCGGTTGCAATCGCTTCAAGATAGCTTGAACTAAACTGAATCAAAACGTTACAATCCCAAGTTGCGCAGAGTAGGGCAGTTGACGTATCAGAGTTCCTTCATATAAACTCCTTACTGATCCAAGAAACTCCGCAACTTCCGGCTCCTTGACGGATGCTTCAGCTTACGCAGCGCCTTGGCCTCGATCTGCCGGATGCGTTCGCGCGTGACCGAAAACTGCTGTCCGACTTCTTCCAGCGTATGATCGGTGTTCATGCCGATGCCGAAGCGCATGCGCAGGACGCGTTCTTCGCGCGGAGTGAGGGAGGCCAGAACCCGTGTCGTGGTTTCTTTCAGGTTTTCCTGAATGGCGCTGTCCAAGGGCAGGATCGCATTCTTGTCTTCGATGAAATCGCCCAACTGGCTGTCTTCTTCGTCGCCAATCGGAGTTTCCAGGGAAATCGGTTCCTTGGCGATCTTCATCACTTTGCGAACCTTCTCCAATGGCATTTGCAGCTTTTCGGCCAGTTCTTCCGGCGTCGGTTCGCGGCCAATTTCGTGCAGCATTTGCCGCCCGGTGCGAACCAGTTTGTTGATCGTCTCGATCATATGCACCGGAATGCGGATGGTGCGGGCTTGATCCGCAATCGACCGAGTAATAGCCTGCCTGATCCACCACGTCGCATAGGTCGAGAATTTATAGCCGCGGCGGTATTCGAATTTATCGACCGCTTTCATCAGGCCGATATTGCCTTCCTGAATCAAATCCAGGAATTGCAGCCCACGGTTGGTATATTTCTTGGCAATGGAAATAACCAGACGCAGGTTGGCCTCGACCATTTCCTTTTTGGCCTGACGCGCCTCTTTCTCGCCTTTTTGGACCTGATTTACGATGCGACGGAATTCGGAAATATCGACGCCGATATAGGTGCCGACCCCGGCCATTTCGGCCCGCAATTCCTCGACCTTCTCGCGCGAACGTTCCATCAGCGCCTGCCAGCCGCGACCGGCTTTGGTTGCCATGCGGTCCAGCCAGGTCGGGTCCAGCTCATACCCCTGATATTCGTCGATGAATTCGCGGCGGTTGATCCGTGCGGCATCGGCCAGTTTGACCATGCCGGAATTGATCATCATGATCTTGCGGTTGATGCCATAGAGCTGATCAATCAGCGCTTCGATCCGGTTGTTGTGCAAGTGCAATTCATTGACCAGAACGACGATTTCCGACCGCAGTTTCTGATAGGCGGCCTCGTCCGAGGCGGAAAATCGGGTCTTTTCCGACAGGGTCGCGGACATCCGCAGATCCTGCATTTCGGACAATTTGCTATAGTCGCGGGCGATCAGGTCCAGGGTTTCCAGAACCTTGGGCTTGAGCGCCGCCTCCATCGCGGCCAGCGACATGGCAGCGCCGTCTTCGTCGTCGTCGTCATCTTCGACCGTCGCCATGATCGGATTGCCGTCGGCGTCCATTTCCGGCTCGTCAGAGGCGCGGCGCGGCGTAGCGGAGGCGGTCATGTCGACGCCTTCCAGAGCCTCGCCAACCAGACCTTCTTCGCCATCGAGCGAGCGGCCAAAGGTCGCTTCAAGGTCGATCACGTCGCGCAGCAGAATGTCTTCGGACAAAAGTTCGTCGCGCCAGATGATGATGGCCTGAAAGGTCAGCGGGCTTTCGCACAGGCCTGCGATCATCGTATTGCGGCCGGCCTCGATCCGCTTGGCGATGGCAATTTCACCTTCGCGGGACAGAAGTTCGACCGAACCCATTTCGCGCAGATACATCCGCACCGGGTCATCGGTGCGGTCCAGCGCCTCGGTGGTGGAGGTGACGACAGCCACATCGCGCGAGGTGGACGACGTTTCCACAAGTTCGCCCGCGACCGCCTCGCCCTCTTCGGCCTCGTCATTTTCGATGATGTTGATGCCCATTTCGGACAGCATCGACATCACATCCTCGATCTGTTCGGATGAGACCTGTTCAGGCGGCATGACGGTGTTCAGCTGGTCATAGGTGATATAGCCACGCTCGCGGGCGTCGGCGATCATCTTCTTGACGGCGGCCTGACTCATGTCGAGCGAAACATCGGCCTCTTCGCCTTCGGGCTTCGCGTCGTCGGTGTCTTTGGGGGCCATGTGTTCTCCAAGGGTGCGAATCAGGGGGCGAATCGGTCGGCGAATCAGGTAGTGGCTATAAGCCATACCGCGAATCACGGGCGAGTTGCAGGGGCGGTCAGTGCTTTTTCTTTTCCCATACGCGGGAGTTGATAAGGCTTTGCAAATGGTTCGACATAGCGGCGCGGTCTTCGCCCATTTGGGCGGTGTCGTTGCGGGGCGGCTGGTCAGCCCGGTGGCGGGCTTCGTTGGCCTGCGACAGCCGCCACGTCAGCCCCTCGTCGACCAGCCCGGTAAAGTCTTCGATCCCGTCTTCGATCTCGCGCCGCGCCCCACGACCGGCATCGAGTTTGGCAAGTTCTTCGGCAAGGCACAGGCTGGCAAGGCTGGTATCGGTACGGTTGCGCACAGGGGGCGCGATCAGCACATGGGGGCGCTGCATCAAGGCGTCAAGAACAGCGGGCGCTGCGCGGCGCAAACGGTCCTCGACGGTGGCGGGGTCAAGGTGGGACAAAAGGATGGTGCGAATGGCGTTGTGATCGTCGCCGGTCAGTTCCATCCGTTCGAGGGCGGATTCAAAGCGCGCGATCAGAGCGGGATGGGTGATCAGGGTGGCAAGGATAACCGCCTCGCGCAGGATTTCGTCGATGCGGCCAGAGGCAGTGGCGAGCAGGGAACCCTTGGTACTGCTGAGCGCAGACTGCGGCGGCTGAAATTTACCGCGCTGCTGCGGTTGCCAGGTCGGCCGGGCGCGGGTGCCGAACAAATCGAGACGCAGACGCTTGATTTCCTCGCCATAATGGCTGCGGATCGACGGGTCAGCGATGCGCGTCAGTGCTGTGCGCAAAGTCTTGTCCAGCGCCGCCTTGCGTTCGGGACTGTCAAAGTTGCGGCCTTCGGTTTCGCGCTGCCATAACAGGTTGACCATGGGCTGAGCAGCGTCGATGACCTTTTGCATGGCCCCCGCCCCCTGCGCCTTGATCAGGTCGTCAGGATCGAGACCTGTGGGCAGAACTGCAAAGCGCAGACCGCGTCCTGCCTCGAGCAACGGCAAAGCGAGGTCGACGACACGCAGGGCGGCAGCGATCCCGGCCTTGTCGCCGTCCAGCGCAATGATCGGCTCGTCATGGATGCGCCACATCAGGCGCAACTGATCTTCGGTCACGGCAGTGCCCAAGGGTGCTACAGCGGATTTGAAGCCAGCCTCAACCAACGCAATCACATCCATGTAGCCTTCGGCCACGATCAGCGGTTGGCCTTTGCCAGCAGCCTCGCGCGCCGGGCCGTGGTTGAACAGGTTGCGGCCCTTGTCGAACAGATCGGTTTCCGGGCCATTGAGGTATTTGGCCCGGGCATTGGGGTCCATGGCGCGACCGCCCAGCGAGATCGCCCTGCCCCGGCCATCGCGGATCGGAAAGATGATGCGGCCGCGAAAGCGGTCATAGGGCGGGCCGCCGTCGTCGGGCTTGGCGCAAAGGCCGGCATCAACGATCAGCTGCGGTGCGATTCCCTTTTGGGTCAGTGCCGCGAACAGGGTCTGGCGCTGGTCAGGCGCATAACCGATTTCCCAGCGGTCCTGGGCGGCTTCGGAGAGACCGCGCCGGGCCAGATAGGCGCGGGCCTCGGCGGCGGCGGAGGTTTTGAGCTGCAGGCGGAACCATTTCACCGCCTCGTCCATGACCTTGACCAGTTCGCTGCGATGATCGGCCTTTTGCGCCGCAACCGGATCACGTTCCGGCATCTTCATGCCCACTTCGCGGGCCAGCAGTTCCACCGCCCCCATGAAGTCCAAGTTTTCGGTTTCCTTGACGAAAGAGACGGCGTCGCCTTTGGCGTGGCAGCCGAAGCAGTAATAGAAACCCTTGCGGTCATCGACGTGGAAACTGGGCGATTTTTCTTGATGAAACGGGCACGGCGCCCACAGGTCGCCTTTGCCGGGGTTGGACTTGCGCGGGTCCCAAGTGACCTTGCGGCCCACGACCTGCGACAGCGAGGTGCGGGTGCGAAGTTCGTCAAGGAATCCGGGCGGCAGGTTCATAGTTGCATTATCGGCGCGGGTTGCTTTGGTGTCCAGCAAGAGTGCGGGCCCGCCCCCGGACCACCGGAACAATTATGAGCAGATGAATTCAGCCGAGAAGGTCGGTCATCACCTTGTGGAAAATCCGTGCACCGAGTGGAATCAGCGCGTCGGGGAAATCGTAGTCCGGGTGGTGCAGCTGCGGGTGTTTCTCGCCTGCGCCCAAAAACATCATCGCCATGCGGGTGCCGGGTTCGCCGAAACGGCCAAAATCCTCGGATCCGCGCATCGGCAGGTTGAGGTCGTCATGCGGGATGTTCAGGGCATCAAGGGCGCGGGTAAGCTGGGTAATGGCGTCGGCATCATTCACGGTCGCGGCAAAACCGTCCTGCGTCAGGAATTCGACGTGCAAGCCATCGCGGGCGGCTTCGGTTGCGGCAAGAGCGACCGCTTCGACGTAAAGCGCGGCCATCGGGGCGTCTTCGCGGGTGCGCAGTTTGGCCCACAGTTCGGCATATCCGGGCGATATGCCGAAGGCGGGTTCGCCGACACGGCTGTGGGTGATCGTGACCATGCGGAAGTCTGCCGTGAGCGCGCCACCGGGGCCAAGCGCCAGCAGTGCCGGGATCAGGCGGGCTACGGCATGGACCGGCGATGTGCCGGTTTCGGGCATGGAGGCATGGGCGGTCTTGCCAGTCAGGTGGACGCGCAAACCCTGTGAGGCGCACATCATGGTGCCGGGGCGCAGCGTCGCATGGCCAAAGGGCAGGCCGGGCATGTTGTGCAGGGCAAAGGCCCAGTCGGGTTTGATCTGCGGATAGCGCGGGTCGGCGATGACCTGAGCCGCGCCCGCGCCGTTTTCTTCGGCGGGTTGGAACAGCAAGATCACCCGGCCTGTGGCAGGGCGATGCCGCCCGATCAGCCGGGCAAGCGCCATCAGGATGGTCATATGGCCGTCGTGGCCGCACATATGGCCGTGGCCCGGGATGGTGGAGCGGTAGGTGGGCTGGCCCAGTTCCTCGATCGGCAGGGCGTCGAGTTCGGCGCGAAACAGGACTGTTTCACCGGGGGCCTTGCCGTTGTAAATCGCCGCAACGCCGTGGCCGCCCAGGTTGGTGACGATCTGCTCAGGCTTGGTGAGGGCCAGCGCTGCGGTGACGCGGGCGGCAGTTTCGCTCTCTTCGCCAGAGACTTCAGGGAAACGGTGCAATTCGCGGCGCCAGTCGGTCAGCTCGGTGATGTCGGTGTTGGTCAGCATCACAAGGCTGCGCGGGCGGCGAGCGATTTCAAGGCCGTCTCAATCTCGGACCAGGCGGTGCGGGCCATCGAACGGAACACCAGCAGCAGGAATCCGTCTTTTTCGCGCAGCAGGACCATGTTCATATGACCAAGCGGCGTGCGGGCAGACTGGCCCGGCTTGAACTGGTTCAGATCAAGAGGCACGAGGCGCATCAGCGCGTTGGCGGCTTGCGGGCCGGATAGGCGCACGGCGGCCCAACCGCCGCTTTGGTCGGTTGTGGCGGCGATGCCGGTCAGGTCGGGGATCGGCGTGCCAATCAGAAACGCCTGATCCGGGCCGGTCCAGCATAGGATGCCGGATTTGGTGGAAAAACTGTTGGGCTTTGGGAACGGTTGTCCGAGAGCCGTCGCCGCCGTCTTCAGCTTGCCCGGGAATACGGCGATCGAGGTGATCTGACCCAGGTCAGCTTCCGCCAAAGTGGTGCCATGATAGTTGACGGACTGCCCTGACAGGGCGGTTTTGGCGATGAGTTCAGGCACGGAGTTTCGCTCCTTCCGCATCGTGGAAAACGGGATCGCAAATCTCGCAGATCACGTCATTTTCGCGCATGTGATCGACCAGACGGATGCGCTGGCCATGCCGGGCGCGGCCGTCTTTTAGGAAAGCGAGCCCGAGATAGCCTCGCAGCGTTGGCGAATAGCAGACCGAGGTGACATAGCCCTGATCATTGGCCCGGATCACCGCGTCGCCGGGGTTGAACAGATGCGCCCCGGCGCCGATCTGCTTGTCACTGACCGGACGCAGGCCGACCAGTTGTTCGCGTTCGGGACCAAATAGGCCCGGGCGCTGGCTGCTGGCTTTGCCGATGCAATCCTTCTTGCCGATCATCTTTTGCGCCCCGATGTCGAAGGCCGTCACCCGCCCGTGAATCTCGGCATGGGTGATCAGTCCCTTTTCGATGCGCAGAACGTTCAGCGCCTCCATCCCATACGGGCCGCCGCCCAGCGTTTCGGCGCGGGCCAGAAGATCGCGGAACAAGCTTTCACCATAGGAAGTGGGGACGGCAATCTCGTAACCCTCTTCGCCCGAAAACGAGATGCGGAACAAGCGGGCGGTAACGCCTTTGACTGCAGCAACCCCGCACGACATGAAGGAAAAGTCGGCAAGCGGTGCGTCCAGAATGGAATTCAACAGGGCGCGGGCCTTGGGACCAGCCACGGCGAACTGTGCCCAGCTTTCGGTGACAGAAATGAAGCGCAAGTCATAGGCGGGGCAGTAGGCCTGATGGACAAAATCCAGATGGCGCATCACCTGACCAGCGGCGGCGGTGGTGGTGGTCATCAGATAGTGATTTTCGCCCAGTCGCGCCGTGGTACCGTCGTCCATCACGAAGCCGTCTTCGCGCAGCATCAGGCCATAGCGCACCCTGCCCACCGGCAGGGTCGAGAAAGTGCCAGTGTAGACGAGGTCAAGGAAACGGGCGGCATCGGTGCCCTGAATGTCGATCTTGCCCAATGTGGACACATCGGCAATCCCCACGGCGGCGCGGACCATATTCACTTCGCGGTCGCAGGCCTCGCGCCAGGTTTTCTCGCCGGGTTTCGGGAAATAGCTGGGGCGATACCACAGGCCCGCCTCGATCATCGGCGCCCCCCGGTCGCGGCTGGCCTGATCGGAGGTCAGAAAGCGTTGCGGGGCAAAGCCGTGACCTCGGGCACCTGCACCCAAAGCCGCAATTGAAACAGGGACATAGGGCGGACGGAAGGTGGTGGTGCCAGTTTCGGGGATGCCACGGCCCGTCGCATCCGCAAGGACTGCCAGCGCCCCGACGCTGGAGTTTTTGCCCTGGTCCGGGGCCATGCCTTGGGTCGTATAGCGCTTCATATGTTCGACCGAGGAAAAGCCTTCCTGCACCGACAATTGCACGTCCTTGACCGTTACATCATTGGCAAAGTCAAGCCAGGCACGGCCTTTGCCGGGCACGTTCCACAGGGCCGTGAGGGTGTAGGGCGTGTCTTCGGCCTGCGGCAGGGCCATTTCGGCGGTTTTGCCCAAGGCGGTCTGGGCGGCATCACGGCCCGCAGCCAGGCAGGCGGCGGTGGAGAATTGGCCCGTCGCGGCACCGGCGGCAGTCAGGCCCGGGATCATGCCCGGTTTGGGCACGAAGGCCGCAATGTCGTCGCGCCAGATCGGCCGGCCGTTCTGGTGACAGGTCAGGTGCAGCAGGGGGTTCCAACCACCGGACATCAGCAGGCAATCGGTTTCGATTTGGAAATCACCGTCGGCATGATGGCCGGTGATGCTGGTCAGGCCAAGGCGACCCTTGGTGCCAGTGATGGCGGCATTCAGGTAGACCGGGCAATCCTCTAAAGCCGAAGCGTCGGGGCGGCTGTCCAGAATGGCAGCCACTTTGACCCCGGCGGCCAGCAGCTGGCGGGCAACGCGGCGGGCGTTGTCGTTGTTGGCGAACAGCGTGACGCGGGTGCCGGCGGCCACGCCATAGCGGTTCAAGTAAGTTTGCGCCGCAGAGGCCAGCAGGATGCCGGGGCGGTCGTTGTTCTGGAACGCGATCGGGCGTTCCAAGGCACCGGAGGCAAGGATCGCCTGCCCCGCCGCAATGCGCCAGAAACATTCGCGCGGCAGGTCGGGTCGGTGCGGCACATGCAGGCCGACCCTTTCCAGTGCGCCAAAGGTCCCCTGATCGTAAGCGCCGATCACAGTGGTGCGGGTCATCAGGCGGACGTTGGACAAAGATTGCAGTTCGGCCAAGGTGGCCACGACCCAATCCATCGCAGGCGCGGCGTTGATCTTTTGGTCGTCGGCCAACAGACGGCCACCCATCAGGTGGTCCTCCTCGGCCAGAATGACGGAGGCACCGCTGCGGGCCGCGGTCAGTGCAGCCATCAGCCCGGTCGGGCCAGAACCGATCACCAGCAAATCACAGAAGGCAAAGGCCTTTTCGTAGGTGGCTTCGTCGTTTTTCGGCAGAAGTTTGCCCAGACCGGCAGCGCGGCGGATGATCGGTTCATACAGACCTTCCCAGAACGCACGGGGCCACATGAAGGTCTTGTAGTAGAAACCGGCACCAAGAAAGGGCGCGGCGAGGTCGTTGATCGCCATCGCATCCCAGCGCAGGCTGGGCCAGCGGTTCTGGCTTTTGGCTGCAAGGCCGTCAAAGATTTCCTGCGTGGTGGCGCGGGTGTTGGGGGTTTGCTGGCCTTCGTCGAGGACTTCAACCAGCGCGTTCGGTTCTTCCGATCCAGCGGTCAGAACGCCCCGCGGCCGGTGGTATTTGAAGCTGCGGCCCATCAACTTGACGCCGTTCGCGAGCAGCGCGGATGCCAGCGTATCCCCGGCAAAACCGCTGTAAGCTTTGCCGTCAAAGCGGAAGGTGACGGGTTTGGAACGGTCGATCAGACCTTTATCGGGCAGCCTCATTTGGCACCTTTGCGGTCAGCGATACGCTCGGTTGACAGGATCTCATGGGTCGTGGTGCTGCGAGTGACCAAAAGCCATGAACCGCACCCGGTCTCGTGATACCACAGATCTTTGGTCTCTCCAGCAGGGTTGGTCCGAAGGTAAAGCATGTCGTCCCAAGCGTCCGCCCGCGCATCTGGCGCGGGGCGGTTCAGATAGTCTTCCGAACCGACATAGTAGAATTCTCGCCGGTCACGGGGGCCGCAGAGGGGGCAATTCAAGCGCATAATGTTGCCTTAGTGCAAGTTGTGTTGTGAGCCAGTGCCTTCTTCATCCATCACATGACCCGTGCGAAACCGGTCGAGGCGGAAGCGGCGGGCGACGTCGTGCGATTGTCCGGTGGCCATCAGATGGGCCATGCACCAGCCCGAGGCAGGTGTGGCCTTGAAGCCGCCGTAGTTCCAGCCGGCATCTACGAACAGGCCGTCGATCGGCGTCTTGTCGATGATGGGGGAGCCGTCGGGCGTCATGTCCATGATCCCCCCCCACGACCGCAGCACCTTGGCACGGCCGATCATCGGCATCAGGGTCATCCCCGCCTCCATCACATGTTCCACCATCGGCAGGTTGCCGCGCGCGGCGTAGCTGGCATACATGTCGATGTCGCCGCCAAACACCAGACCGCCCTTGTCGGACTGGCTGATGTAGAAGTGGCCCATGCCGAAGCTGATTACGGAATCGATCACCGGCTTCAGCCCCTCGGTGACAAACGCCTGCAACACGTGGCTTTCGATGGGAAGGCGCAAGCCCGCCAAAGCGGCGACCTGACCCGAGCGACCGGCAGCGAGCATCCCGACTTTCTTGGCGCGGATCGGGCCTCGGGTGGTCTGGACACCTTTGACGACGCCGTTTTCGATGTCGATGCCGGTAACTTCGCAGTTCTGAATCAGATCGACGCCGCGTTGATCGGCCCCACGGGCATAGCCCCAAGCCACCGCATCATGCCGGGCGGTGCCTGCGCGGCGCTGCATCAGGCCGCCGTATATCGGAAAGCGGGTTTGCGCATAGTCGAGGTAAGGGAATTCGTGGCGCAGCTGATCCACCGTCAGTAACTCGGCATCGTCGCCCTGATTGACGATGGCATTGCCCCGCCGCACCGCGGTATCGCGCTGGCCATCGGAATGGAACAGCACGACCTGACCGCGCTGTGAGTGCATGACGTTGTAATTCAGTTCCGATTCCAGCGATTCCCACAGTTTCAGCGAATGCGAATAGAACTCCGAATTGCCCGGCATGAAGTAGTTGGCGCGGACGATGGTGGTGTTGCGGCCAATGTTGCCGGACCCGAGATAGCCCTTTTCCAGCACGGCCACCTTGGTCAGCCCGTGGTTTTTCGCCAGGTAATAGGCGGTGGCCAGCCCGTGCCCGCCGCCGCCGATGATCACCGCGTCATATTCCGCCTTGGGCGCTGCGTCGCGCCAGGCCGGTTTCCAGCCCTTGTTGCCGAACAGCCCCTGGGTGATGACGTTGAAGCCGGAATAGCGCATGGGCGACCTCATCCTGCACGGGCCCTGACGGCGCGGCTTTTCGGCATTGATCAGGGGCAGACCAGGAAATTCCCGCCCATCCGCGACGTCAGTGTCGCGGATGGGCTGCGCCGGGCCTATTGGACCATCTGAAAATATTCCGCCGTGAATTCGTCGAGGCCGCCATTGCAGTAGGACATCGACATGTTGGACGTGCCGGAAATCGTACGGTTCGAGATGATCGACGCGCCTTCGATCCCGTTGGCCTGGGCCGCGAACTCGACGTTGCCCATGGCGAGCAGCTGGCTGCCGTAGATTTCGAGGGCGGCGGCAAATTTCATGCCGCCCATGGTGACGATTCTGCCACCGCCACCCTTGACGCAATGGTCATTCTTGCCCAGGCGAAACCCGTTGGGCGAATTGATCGAGGTGGCAGAGGTCGAGGTTGTCAGAAGAATCGCATCTTCCATCGCAGCGCCATTGCCCAGTTTCACGTCACAATCCGCGATGATCACAACGCCGCTGACCAGCGTTCCATTGGCGATGGTGCCACCATTGCCCGAGTTGCAGCTCCAGCGATAAATGTGCCCGCTGATCAGGTCCGTGGCACTGATCGTCGATTTGGTCAAGGATACCGGCGTCGGGCTGGTCAGGAAGGTCGGGTAGTAGGGCGAGGACGGATCGGAAACCTCATTGATAATCCGCTGGATCCGTTTCAGCACCCGGATGTTCATCGCGCCCTCGTGCAGCGCTTCGGTCAGGCCGATGTTGGTTTTAAAACCGGATTGCGGCAGGTCCAGTTGCGATAGGTTGGGCATGGACACGACGGTTCCCGGTTCAAAGAAATTGTTCGAATTCAGTGACACATAGGTGTTTGAATGGATGCAGAACCCGTCGAAGTAGCTGTTGTTCGACTGGAGATCGACCACACCTTCGGCTACGAAGCCTTCCCGAAGACACGGGGGTTGATAGGTTGCAAAGGTCGAGGTCAGCACGACATCCCAATGCCAAATTCCAACCAGCTTCATCAGATAGGTTTCGATCGGATTGCCGTTCACCGCCGTGCGGCGCAAAGTCACCCGCACGGCGCTGCGGGAACCGGGAACCGGCGTGAAAACCAGTTTGGTCTTGTCCCAGGTGCCGAAAACCACGTTCTTTGGTTCGAGCGTTGTGCCATATTGTTTCGTCGGCATGATTTTTTCGCTGCGCTGGACCGCCGCTGCGATGGCATCGCCTTCGGGCTGCAACTCCCGCGTGACAAGCGCGTCATGGGCGGCAGCGTCTGCCGTGACCTGCAACAGCGTCGTTTGCGACTCGAGGTTTGACACGTCGATCGCATAGCTGCTCATCAACAGGCCAGATCCGAAAATGAACAGGCCGAAGGCCGTCATACCGCCAACTTCGGTGCGCAAAAACTTTCGAACGGCTGAACGGAGCATCGGTCAAACCTCCGACATCTGCGACGCCGAAACGGCAATCGTCACGCCCGAGAAGGCTTCAAGAAGGCCAGTGATTGTCAGATCGGTCGCCGGCACCGACACGGTTGTCGAGATGATGCCTTGGTCGATGGAGATATTGACGATTGAATGGTGCGAAAATTTGGCAACCTTGTCGCCGACATAGGTCTGCGCCTCTTTGATCGTTTTAAAGTGGCCCACCGCCAGTGACCGATTGGCGTCCTGAACGATACGCAAAATTTCGGACTGGCGGCCAAAGATCAACGAAGTGTCGGTCAGCAGGCCGAATAACAGCAGAAATATCGGGGTCCACATGACCGCTTCAATCGTGGCGGAACCGTGTTCCGCGTGAACAAAGGCCCGAATTCTGTGGATTAATCCGCGTCGAGTCATGTCCTTTGCTCCCCATCTTTCGAATGTCTGAACCAGGCAAGCCACGCAATGCCGCGGCAGGAGCACAAATAGCGGATCAGATTGACAAAATTGCGGCTGGATTGTGTCGGGTTGCCCAAGTTCAGGCCGATTTGGCGGCATTCCGCGCTGTCGGCTGCGTCAGCAGGCACCGCCCCTTCGATCGCGCAGCGTCAGCAACCGGACAAACCGCGCCGCCCCGTGGCGCAGCGCGGTTTGAGGTTGCTCAATCGGTCCAGCCAGCCGACCCGATGCGGCCCGTCTACAACCCCTTCGACCGATACGCCGCTGCAATGCGGCCAATTGACACGATATAGGCCGCAACGCGCAGGTCTTCGACATCCTGCCGCCCGTGCCAAACGTCGCGCATCGCCTGATATGCGGCGCGCATCGTGTCATCAAGGCCAGAGCGGACCAATTCCAATTCGCCCGCCCCGCGCAGATATTTGGTCTTGAACCCCGGCGACAGGGTCCAGCCCAACTGCTTGTCCGCCGACAACCGCTCGAGCTCTTGCACCAAGAGTTCGTGGCGCCCTTCCTCCTGGCGCCGTTGCATGCGGCCAAAGCGAATGTGCGACAAGTTCTTGACCCATTCGAAATAGCTGACCGTCACGCCGCCGGCATTGGCAAACATGTCGGGAATGATCACCGCGCCCTTGCGCCGCAGGATTTCATCGGCGCCGAAAGTGATCGGGCCATTCGCCGCCTCGATGATCAGGGGGGCCTTGATGCGTTCGGCATTGCCCAGATGGATGACACCCTCCATCGCCGCCGGGATCAGGATATCGCAGGCGAGTTCCAGCGCAGCGCCACCATCGGCCATAAACTTGCCTTTGGGATACCCGGCAAGTAGGCCGTTGGACCCGGCCATCCACTGCTTGATGCTTTCGATGTCCAGACCGCCCTCGTCGATCAAGGCACCGTCGCGTTCGATCACAGCGATAACTTTTGCACCGTCCTCTTCGGACAGGAACTTGGCGGCGTAATAGCCAACGTTGCCAAGGCCCTGCACCACGATGCGTTTGCCATCCAGATCGCCCGAAAGACCGGCCTTCTGCGCGTCTTCGGGGTGGCGGAAAAATTCGCGCAAGGCAAACTGTACGCCGCGGCCGGTCGCTTCGGTCCGGCCCTGAATACCACCGGAATTTACCGGCTTGCCGGTGACGCAAGCGTTGCCGTTGATGTCCGTGGTGTTCATCCGTTTGTATTGGTCGGCGATCCAGGCCATTTCGCGCTCGCCCGTACCCATGTCGGGCGCGGGCACGTTTTGCGCGGGGTTGATCAGGTCGCGCTTGATCAGTTCATAGGCAAAGCGCCGGGTGATCTGTTCCAACTCGTGTTCGTCCCAGGCGCGCGGGTCGATGCAGAGGCCACCTTTGGAGCCGCCAAACGGGGTTTCAACCAGCGCACATTTGTAGGTCATCAGGGCAGCCAACGCCTCTACTTCATCCTGATTGACCGACAGCGCATATCGGATGCCACCTTTGACCGGCTCCATGTGTTCCGAGTGAACCGAGCGATAACCGGTGAAGGTCTTGATCTCACCCCGAAGCCGAACCCCAAACCGAACGGTGTAGGTCGAGTTGCAGACCCGGATCTTTTCTTGCAACCCCGGGCTCAGATCCAACAGTGCTGCGGCGCGCTTGAACATAAGGTCAACCGAGTCCCGAAAGCTTGGCTCTCCTGCCACATTCATACCATAATCCTCCCATGTAGGCCTGCGACCCTCCCGCCCACTGCGCCCTGACTATAGCGGTATGGTTAATTTTTACGCAGTCTTTTCGATCAGCTTGATGACATCTTGGCCGAAAAGTGATTCGGTTTTTTTCAATTCGGGCAAGAGGATGGCAGAGCGGACAGCTTTCGCCGCAATCCACTGTCACCACTTTGGCGACAGTTGCGCCGCCCTTGTCGGGATCGTTTCCGGTCCACCCCCGAATGCCCGGACTTTGCCGCTTCTGCCTTATTTTTGCCTTAACTTCTGGGCTTATCGAAGGCGGTGGGGCGACATATTGCGGGCTTTGGTTACGGGGTCTGATCGGATTGGGATGTGCTGCCATGCTTAACCGTCAAGAAATTTTGTCTGCTTCCCGCGCGGGTCTTCGGCAATTTCGCCGCGACGAGACCGGTGCTTTGGTCATCTTCGGGCTGGTCTTGTTCTTTCTGATGGTGATGATGGGTGGCCTGGCGATTGACCTGATGCGCTATGAATACACCCGCACCAATCTGCAAAACACGCTGGACCGCTCTACCTTGGCTGCCGCCGCGCTGAACCAGAAGCTGACGCCGAAAGACGTGGTGGCGGATTACATGGACAAGGCCGGCCTGAGCGACCAACTGGCCAGCGTCACGGTCACCGAAGTTTTGAATTCGCGCATGGTACATTCGATCGGCCGGGCCGACACGCATCCGGTGTTCCTGCATCTGCTGGGGATCGACAAACTGGATGCGATGGGTGGCAGCCGGGCCGAACAGGCGATCACCAATGTCGAAATCGCTCTGGTGCTGGATATTTCCGGCTCCATGCAGCGCAACAACAAGATCGGCAACCTCAAGGCCGCAGCGGCGGATTTTGTCGACACGATTTTGGCGAATGACCCGAACCACCGCGTATCGATCACCATCGTGCCCTATAATGCACAGGTGAACATCGGACCGGTCCTGGTGTCAAAATTCAACATCACCAACCACAACGACGTGGCCAACGACAATTGCATCGAATTGCCGCCGTCGGCCTACGGCACCTTGGTGCTGTCGCAGACCGACCCGATGCCAATGATGGCCTATGCCGACATCGCCTATGGCACGAACCTGATTGACGCGACGGTCAAGCCCACCAGCGCCAGCGCAAAGCCGGTCTATGACCGGACGTTCTGCAAGCCGAACCCGGCCAACATCATCCGCTTGCCCAGCAATGACGCGACCCAACTGAAGTCGGAAATCAATGCGCTGCAAGCGGAGGGCAACACCTCGATCACGCTGGGCATGAAATGGGGCGTCACACTGCTGGACCCTTCGATGCGCCCGATGTTCACCGATCTGATTGCATCGGGCGACGTGCCGAAGAATATGCCGGCGCGCCCCTTTGACTATAACGATACCAGCGCGATGAAGATCGTGGTTCTGATGACCGATGGCGAGCACGTGCAGCACGAGCGGATCACGAATGGCTATAAAACCGGCCCATCGCCGATCTACCTGTCCAAAACCGATGGCAGCTATTCGGTCTTTTTTGACACCAAGGTCGACAGCGCAAGCGCGGCCAAGATTTGTGCCAGCCGCCCCTACTGGGTGCCGCATCTGAGCGCGTGGCAATCGCGCCCGTGGAATAGCACTGCGCCGGCCAGCACCGATTGTTATGACAAGGCCGCAGCAACGACGGGCGTCGCGCAGCAAGACTGGAAAGACATCTGGGCCAATCTGAAACTGACCTATGTCGCATGGCAGTTCTATGGCCGTGCTTTGGGCACGACCGCCGGCAGCCGCACCGCCGCCTATACCGATGCGCTGACCAAGATGCGGGCGGTCTATGCGGACGTGGCGACGATGGACACCACGTTGCAACAGTCCTGCACCGGTGCAAAAGACCGCGGCGTCATCGTCTATGGCATCGCGTTTGAAGCGCCGGCTCATGGTCAGGACGTGATCAAGGCCTGCGCCTCGTCCACCGCAAATTACTTTGCCGCCGATGGGGTCGAAATCAAGACCGCCTTCCAGACCATCGCCAGCAACATCACCATGCTGAAACTTACCCAATAGGGCTGCGGCGGTTTTGCAACTTAGGGTATAATAACCTTTCCAAGCCGTTGCGCCACCGCAGTAAAACCCCAAATTCGCCGCTTTTTGCAGGAACCATCAAATTGAGCGCACAAAGCCGACATAATTTCGCCCCAGCCCTGACGGTAGAAAACCCTCGGAGAACTGTGTGGAGGCCTTTCCCGTCGTGGGTGAGGGCACCTTTTGCAGGGGACGATTGTGATGGCAAATTTGCAGATTGGAAGCGGCGGGCGGCACAGCCGCAAAGCATTGGCGATCCTGCGGCTCTTTGGTCGCAACGAGGATGGCACACTGGTTATCTTTGCGATGATGCTGGTGCTGCTGATGGTAATGATGGGCGGCATTGCAGTTGACGTCATGCGCTATGAAACCACACGCACCTCTTTGCAAAACACCCTAGACCGCTCTACCCTGGCTGCGGCGGCCCTGACGCAGGGGCTTGATCCGACTGCGGTTGTGAATGACTATTTCTTGCGGGCGGGTCTGTCGAGCGAGTTGAAATCGGTGACAGTCACCGAGGGTCTGAACTTTCGCAACGTTTCCGCAACCGCGCTCGCCGATACCAAGCCTTTGTTCCTGCACATGATGGGGATCAATCAGCTGGATGCGGGCGGCCGGTCCACGGCCGAGCAACGCATCAACAACGTGGAAATCATGATGGTGCTGGACGTGTCCGGCTCTATGGCGTCCAACAGCAAAATTCAGAATTTGCAGACTGCCGCCAAACAGTTTGTCGCAACCGTCCTGGCCAAGGACAACGAACACCTGATTTCGATCGGCATCGTGCCGTTCAACGGGCAGGTCAACCTGGGCACTACGCTATTGTCGAAATACAACGCGACGCTGCCCAATGCGGCGACTGCCGCCGCCCCGACCCTGACGGCGACCAACGTGAATTGCGTCGATCTGCCTGCCAGCGCCTACGACGACAGCACGATGAGCAGCGCACTGGCTTTGCCGATGACGGCCAATGCCGACACCTATTCTGGCACCAACCAGACGACGGCCTATGTCGCCTACAGCGACACCAGCTACAGCGTGCCCAATGCCGCCAACGCCTGGTGTCCGCCCAAGCCCGGCAACATCGTGCGGGTGCCCCAGCAGGACGTGGCCACGCTGCAAGGCTATATTAACGGTCTGTCCGCAGTGGGGGCAACCTCGATCAACGCCGGCATGAAATGGGGCCTGACCCTGCTTGACCCAAGTTCACGCCCGATGTTTTCCACATTGATCGGTGCCAATGTGATTCCTGCGACGATGGCGGGTCGTCCGTTCGAGTATCAGGACAACGAGGCGATGAAGGTGATCGTCCTGATGACAGATGGCGAGAATTTCCCGGAAGAGCGGGTAAATGCGTATTACAAGGGCGCCATTTCGCCGATCTACAGAGGCACCAGCGACAACAATTATTCGATCTTCCACGTCAGCAAGGTGGACAACACCAGCGCCGCCACGATCGCCGCCAGCAAACCCTATTACGTTCCGCATCTGGGGGCCTGGCATGTGCGCCCGTGGAATGGCACGGTACCGCTCGTTACCGACACCTACATTCCGTCGGCGACGATCACTGGGGCCACCATCCAGACCTGGCCGCAGATCTGGGCCAACATGCGTCTGAGCTATGTTGCCTGGCAGTTCTACGCGCGTCCACTGGGGGGCAACAACAGCACGCTCCGCACCCAGACTTACAGTGACACGATAAGTCTGTTCCGCACCAAGACCGACGTCTCGACCGCCAATACCCCGGTGATGGACGGGCAGATGAACGCGATCTGCACGATGGCCAAAAACAACAACGTGATCGTCTATGGCATCGCGTTCGAGGCGCCTACCGGCGGTCAGACCGCAATCCGTAACTGTTCGACCTCGCCTGCGCATTACTTCAACGCGCAGGGCCTGCAAATCTCCACGGCTTTTACCGCCATCGCCAACAATATCAGTCAATTGAGGTTGACCCAATGACACGGCTTTTCCGCCGAATTGTGGATCGGCTGTCCTTTCGGATACCCGATTCCCTACGCCGCGAGGACGGCACGGCCACGATGGAATTCGTGCTGGTAATTCCGGTGATCATGGCGATTTTCATGGCTTCGTTTGAAAGCGGGTTGTTGATGACCCGCTCGATCATGCTGGAGCAAGCGGTCGATATGACGATGCGAGAGTTGCGGCTTGGGCACTATCCCAACGCCACGAACATGACGCTGAAAAAGGAAATCTGTGGTCGAACGGTGGTTTTCGCCAATTGCGTCAGCAGCATGAAGATCGAGTTGCAAAGGGTCAGCACGAGCAGCTGGACGATGCCAAGCGGTCCGACGAAATGCATCAACCGAGCCGACAACATCGATCCGGTAATCACGATGAACGCCGGACAACAAAACGACCTGATGCTGATCCGGGTCTGCGTGGTGCTGCAAGCGATTTTCCCAACGACCGGGCTTGGCTTGCAAATGCCACTGGATAACGGCGGCGGCTACAAGCTGATCGCAAGATCGGCCTTTGTGGTGGAACCGAGTTGAGGGCGCATACATGAAAAACCTGTCATCCTTGCTGCGTCTGCCCAAGCGCCGCCCCTCCGGGCGCTGGCTGACGCGGTTCCTGCGCGACGAAACCGCAACGGTCGTGGCCGAGGCGGTAATCGTTTTGCCGTTGTTCCTGTGGGCCTATATCGCGCTTTATGTCTATTGGGACGCGTTCCGGTCGATGAATACGGTGCAAAAGGCGAGCTACACCGTTTCGGACATGATCTCGCGCGAGCAATCGAAAACCGGGATCACAACAGCCTATATCACGGGCATGAAACAGGTGATGGAATACCTGATCGACCATGATCAGTCGGTGCAGATGCGAGTCACCTCTGTCAGCTGGAGCGATCCGAACAAGCGGTTCGAAGTGCATTGGTCCCGCTCGCCAAGCAATACAATGACGCCGCTGACCACGGCGACGCTGCAGCACTATGCCGGCCATATTCCCAAGATGTCAGCCGGAGATTATGTGATCGTGGTCGAGGTTGATGTTGCCTACGAGCCGGCATTTGATGTCGGCTTGCCCAAGCAAACGTTCCACCAGTTCATCGTGACTCGGCCGCGTTTCCTGCCCTGCATCGCGCTGGACAATATATCCTGCCCCGTTGGCTGATCAATCTGATCTGTATATCAGATCAGGTAAGCGCCAACTCACAGCCAAACGACCCTGATCGTCTCGCCCGATCAGGGTCGTTTTCTGGTGTTTGTGCATTTTTGCGCAATAAGAGGGCCGAGATCCGCTAAGTCAGGGGACTGGTTCTGTGCGGCATGCTGCCCTAAATCTGCTGACAAGACACAGGAGATTGCCATGTCGATCCGACCAATTGCCCAAACCAACCTGGCCATGCCAACACTCGAAGGGGCCGGCGTGCATCTGCACCGCGCCTTCGGCTTTGGCGACCCCAAGCGCATGGACCCGTTCCTGCTGTTTGACGACTTTCGCAACGAAGACCCGCGCGACTTCGCCCGCGGCTTTCCCTGGCATCCGCACCGCGGGATCGAGACGATCACCTATGTGCTGTCCGGCTCGGTCGATCACGGTGACAGTTTGGGCAATCGCGGCACGCTGAAGGGCGGCGATGTGCAATGGATGACTGCGGGTTCGGGGATTTTGCATCAGGAAATGCCCAAGGGCAACGCGCGGGGCCAGATGCACGGGTTTCAGCTGTGGGCCAACCTGCCCTCGGCGCTGAAGATGACGGCGCCCCGTTATCAGGACGTCAAGGGCGGCGATATCCCGGAAGTGATGGATGACGACGGCACTGTGGTAAAAGTCGTGGTGGGGTCGTTCTGGGGCAAGACTGGGCCGGTCGACGGTATCGCGGCGGATCCGCAGTATCTGGATATTTTCGTGCCGCCGGGGCGTCGCAAGGTGTTCAAGGTGGACACCCGCCGTCACGCCTTTGCCTATGTCTTTGAAGGATCGGCCAGTTTCCGCGACGCCAGCCGCCCACGTGGCGTGCTGTTGGAAAAAGAGGTCAAGGGCCAGGAGGTCAATATCCGAGACATGTCGGGCAACCGCACGCTGATCGAATTCGGCAACGGCGACGAAGTCGTGGTCCAGGCCGGTGACGATGGCGTGCGGTTCCTGCTGATTTCCGGGGCACCCTTGCAAGAGCCGGTAGCCTGGCACGGGCCGATCGTGATGAACACCCAAGCCGAGATCAATCAGGCGATGGCGGATTTGCGCAACGGCACCTTTATCAAACCGGCGCACTGACCACGACCCCGGGACTAGCATCTCTGCCCGCTCCGACCCGTCGCCAAGAGTATTTGGCGACAGGCGAATGTGAAGGGTTTAAGCGCTGCTCGGAAAACGGTAAACGGGGGCATGTTGAAATACCTTCTTGTCTTGTGCCTGATGGTTGCTGGGTGTGGCACCTTCCCAAAGGTAAGCTGGCCAGCGGGACCGGTGGGGACACCCCCTGCCCTGCTGCCGCTGTCCGAGATTACGGCGCCGACCAGTCCTGCTCTGGACGGACGTGGCGCGGCACTGGCGGCCGAGGCGGCGGCGTTGAAAGCACGGGCCGCCGCGATTGGCGGCACCTAGCCCTCGTTGCCAGAGGCTTGCGAAACCGCTAACAGGCGGGCAAAGCAAAAGATGAGGCCTGCCATGACCCCCCGCCCCAACCCTGACCTGCGCATCGGACTGGCAGGCCTTGGCACGGTCGGGATCGGCGTGGTCAAGGTGATCCAGCGCCATTCCGATCTGATTGCTGCACGGGCCGGCCGTCGCGTCGTGATCACCGCCGTCTCGGCCCGGGATCAAAGCAAGAGCCGCAGTACCGATCTGTCAGGCTATGCCTGGGAAACTGACCCGGTCGCCTTGGCGCGGCGCGGCGATGTTGATGTCTTTGTCGAGGTGATGGGCGGCCATGAAGGACCGGCGAAGGCCGCGACCGAGGCGGCGATTGCAGCGGGCAAGGACGTGGTGACCGCCAACAAGGCGCTGCTCGCCCATCACGGACAGGCACTGGCCGTAGCGGCCGAGGCTGCGGGGCGGATAATCCGGTTCGAGGGCGCCGTAGCGGGCGGCATTCCGGTGATCAAGGCCCTGACCGAGGGGCTGGCGGGCAACCAGATCAAGCGCGTCATGGGCGTGATGAATGGCAGCTGCAACTACATCCTGACCCGGATGCAGAACGAAGGTCTGTCTTATCAGGAGGTTTTCGACGCCGCCCAACAGCTGGGCTATCTGGAAGCCGACCCCAATCTGGATGTGGGCGGCATCGACGCGGGCCACAAACTGAGCCTTCTGGCCGCCATAGCCTTTGGCACCCAGGTCAGCTTTGACGCGGTCGAACTTGAAGGCATTGGCGCGATTTCCATCGACGACATCCGGCTGGCCGCCGATATGGGCTACCGGATCAAGCTTTTGGGCGTAGCGCAATTGACAGGCCGGGGGTTGGAGCAGCGGATGACGCCGTGCCTCGTGCCCGCCGACAGCCCGCTTGGCCAGTTGCAGGGCGGCACCAACATGGTGGTGCTGGAAGGCGACGCCGTGGGCCAGATCGTGCTGCGTGGACCGGGCGCCGGTGAAGGCCCGACCGCCAGCGCCGTGATGAGCGACGTGATAGACATTGCAAGGGGATTGCGTCTGCCGACTTTTGGCCAGCCTGCGGCCAACCTTGCCGTGCCGATCGCTGCCAAAGCCACGACCACGGCACCCTATTACCTTCGGATGACGCTGTTAGACAAACCCGGCGCTTTGGCCAAGATCGCCACCTGTCTGGGCGAGGCCGGTGTCAGCATCGACCGGATGCGGCAGTATGGCCATCAGGGCGTCAATGCCCCGGTTCTGATCGTGACGCACAAGGCGGCGCGCGATGACATCGACCACGCCGTGACCCGCTTCGCGGCCACCGGTGTTCTGGTCGGCGCCCCGGTTGCCTTGCGGATCGAGGAAGTCTGACCGCTTGACAGACGTGGCCTGCGAGCGCAGCCTGCGCAGCAAGAGGTGAGCATGCTCAAACCCCTGTTTCTGGCTTTGGCGCTTTACCCGATTCCGGCTTTGGCCAATACTCTGACCGGCGCAGACGACCCGCAATTCCAAACCTTGGTGACCCGGCTGCTAGCCGCCGACGACCCCGCCGCCGTCAAGGGCCTTTACGACCTTGCGGCGCAGGGCAATATTGCAGCACTGGTGCTGTTGCCGCTCGCAGAAGGCTGGGTTCCGGCCCAGGGCAGTTTCACCGAAAAGAAAAAATTGCGCCAGATCGACGGGCAAAGGATCGAAGACCTCGCCGCCAAGTCCGATCCTGTCGCCGCACTGTGGCAGGGCGGCACCAGCAAAAGCGACCTGCCCGGCGTCATAGCCCGGGCACTCGACCTGTACCGACAAAGCGAGCCGCGCAAGGCCGACACCCTGCTGTCTGCCGCCTCCCTTCAGGATCCGAATATGGCGCTGCCGTCGGGCTTTGCCGATTTGCCCGCCGATCCGCGCATGCTGGCGTCGATGCTCGAATATCGGATGAATCTTGGGGACGGTTCGGTCTTGCCCACCCTGCAGAACTGGCTTGACAGCGACCGGATCGAAGGCTGGATCGTGATGGCGATTCTTGCGAATCCGGACGTGACTTCGAATGCCAAAGCCCTCGCGGCCGAGATCAAACTTCCGCCCGATGCGGCAGCATGGATCGCAGATGGGGTTCGCATTGTAGATCTGGGGAAGCAGAATTCACCCCCGGTGCCAGCCGAAACGGTGTCTGTTGTGATGACGAATTTGATGCCGCGCCCCCTGTTTGCGCCAGTGCGGGCTTATTGCGAAGCCCGGTGCCCGACATCTGCGGCTGCCTGCGAAGCCGCTTTCGTAACGCTCCTTGGCGTGCCCCATCTGTCGTTAGATCAAGCAACCCCGTTACATGACACGATGAGCGAGGCCGAATTCTTTGCCTCACCGCGCGGCGAACAAGTGTTGGTGGGACAAGCCCTCATAGCTTGGAGCCACCGACTCGGAGGCGCCGGCTATTCCGGCCCGCTGCAGGATAACCACGCCTTTCAGACCGCCAGCACCGTTAACGCCTGTTTCGCGGCGGGGGCGCTGCGCGCGTCCGTGCCACTGCCAGCCGCCCCCTGATCCTGCGCTTGACAGTGGCGGAGCCTGCGGCTTGGGAGGGCCTGTCATGCTGAAAATATTGCGACCCCTTTTGGTGGCATTGGCGCTTTGCCCGCTTCCGGTCATGGCAGACCCGTTGGCCGGGTCGGATGACCCGGCATATGCCGCCGCCATCGCCCGGTTGTTGCAAGCTGATGACCGGGCTGCCATCGCCGCCCTTCATGACCTTGCCACCACCGGCAACACGTCGGCGCTGGTTGCTTTGCCGATTGTGGAAAGCTGGTTTAGCTTGGGTGATGCGCTGAAGGACCGGCTGGCGCTGCGGCAGATTGACGGGGCTTGGGTCTCAGACCTTGCCGCTGCCGCCTATAAACCCGCTGCCTTGTGGCAGGGCGGCGCGATTTCTCCGCTCATGCGCGACCAGTTGAGCCGGGCCTTGTGGCTGTACGAACTGGGCGAGGAGCTCAAAGCAGACGCGTTGCTGCAAGGCTGGTTCAATCACATGCCCGACGCCGCGCCATTGCCAGAGGGGTTCGCCGATCTGGCCGCCGCCGCTTGGCTGAAAGCGGTGATCCTCGAACAGCATGTGGCGCGCGGTGACCGAAAAGCTTTGCCCGTGCTGCAATATTGGCTGGACCGCGACCGGATCGAGGGCTGGATGGTGCTGGCAGCGGTAGGCGATCACTATGATGGCCACGGCAAGCCTATGATTTCGGGCCTGACGCTTGGCGCGAACACCGGACTGCGTCTGGCAGAGGGGCGCAAAGCGCGGCGATTGTTGTGGCAGGAAGAACCGCCTGCCCCGGTGCCGCCAGAGACAGTGCAGATCATCATGACCGAACTGATGCCGCGTCGGCAATTCGCGCCAGTCCGCGCGTATTGCGAGACGCATTGCCAGGACGACCCCCCGGCGTGCGAGGCCGCCTATGTCACGATTTTTGGTCAGCCCTATCACACGGTCACGCCCGAAACCCCGTGGGCTGCCCTGATGAGCGCTGCAAATTTCTTTGCATCAGCGCGCGGCGAACAGGTGTTGTTGGCCACACCCTTGATCCACCGGCTGGGGATCGACCGTGATGATGGCTATCATGGGGCACTGGAGGACAATCCAGCGTGGATCGCCGCAAACAAGGTTGATGCCTGCTTTGCAAACGGCGCACTCAGGGCACTGCAACCGCTGCGCTGACGAGGATTTACAAGGTGTTGCCACCCGTTAGCGCAACCAGCATTGCCGCGTTCGACGCACCTCGCTAAGCGAAGCGAAACCGTAACTGATAGGAGCCGCCATGGCCGAAGCCAAAGAATTTCAGGACCGCCTGCTGTCGCTTGGCCTGGCCCGTGTGTCAGAGGCGGCGGCCTTGGCCTCGGCCCACCTTATCGGGCGTGGCGATGAAAAGGCGGCGGATCAGGCTGCCGTCAACGCCATGCGGGATCAGTTGAACCTGCTGGACATCGCCGGGGTTGTGGTGATTGGCGAAGGCGAACGCGACGAAGCACCGATGCTGTATATTGGCGAAAAGGTTGGCACCGGCAACGGCCCCGCGGTGGATATCGCGCTGGATCCGCTGGAAGGCACCACGCTGACCGCCAAGGACATGCCCAACGCCCTGACCGTGATCGCGATGGCACCGCGCGGCACGCTGCTGCACGCGCCGGATGTCTATATGGAAAAATTGGCGGTTGGCCCGGGTTTTCGGCGCGGAGTCGTGACGCTCGATATGTCGCCGTCTGAGCGCGTCTCGTCCCTGGCCGCGGCCAAGGGCTGTTCGACCAAGGAAATAACGGTCTGCGTGCTGGAACGCCCGCGCCACGAAAAGATGATCGAGGAAATCCGCTCGACCGGGGCGGCAATCCGTCTGATCACCGATGGCGACGTTGCAGGAATCATGCATTGCGCCGAACCCGGCGTCACAGGCATCGACATGTATATGGGGTCGGGCGGCGCACCCGAAGGCGTGCTGGCAGCCGCCGCGCTGAAATGCATGGGCGGTCAGGTGTTCGGTAAGCTGCTGTTTCGCAACGAGGATGAAAAAGCCCGCGCCCGAAAGGCCGGCATCACCAATTTCGACCGGGTCTATACCCGGGACGATCTGGTGTCGGGCGATGTGATTTTCGCGGCAACTGGGGTGACGGATGGCTCGCTTCTGGCCGGGATCAAGCGAAGCCCTGGGTTTATCACCGCCGAGACCATCCTGATGCGCTCAAAAACCGGCTCGGTCCGGCGGATGCTGTATCGCAGCCCGATGGCCTGAGGCGGTCCGGCTTGCGCTGACCGGGCGGCTGGGGCATTGAAATGCCATGACCCAACGCGCCTTTCTTGATGTCGACTGCTCGCTGACCGGGCGCCGCTGGACCGGCCCCGGGGTCGAGGCGGAACGGCAAGCCGAGGCGATGATGCAGGCGACGAGGCTACCACTGGCGGTCTGCCAGACCCTTGTGGCCCGAAACGTCGCCCCGGCCGAAGCGCAGGCTTACCTTGCGCCAAGCCTGCGTGACTTGCTGCCTGACCCGGCCACCCTGCGCGACATGACCCGGGCCGCCCAGCGGTTCCTGCACGCGGTGAACACGCGCCAGCGCCTTGCGATCTTTGCCGATTATGACGTCGACGGCGGCGCATCGGCCGCACTGTTGATAATCTGGCTGCGGGCGATGGACCGCACGGCGACGCTCTATATCCCTGACCGCATCGACGAAGGTTACGGCCCGAATACCCCTGCCATGGCCGCACTGGGGGCGGCGCATGACCTCATCCTGTGCGTCGATTGTGGCACGCTCAGTCACGCGCCGATTGCCGCTGCGGGCTGCGATGTGGTGGTGCTAGACCACCATTTGGGGGCGGACACCCTACCGCCAGCCCATGCTGTGGTGAACCCGAACCGGCAGGATGAGGATGGCAGCTTGGGTCACTTATGCGCCGCCGCAGTGGTGTTCCTGATGCTGGTCGAGGCAGGCCGGCAGCTGCGCGAGGTGGGGATCAAGGGGCCGGACCTGATGCCGATGCTGGACCTTGTGGCACTGGCCACGGTCGCCGACGTCGCGCCCCTGGTCGGTGTCAACCGGGCGTTTGTGCGGCAGGGCCTGACCGTGATGGCGCGGCGCGACCGCAAGGGACTTCGGGCATTGGCTGATGTGGCGCGGCTGGACACTGCACCCACTGCCTATGCCCTCGGCTTTGTACTGGGGCCGCGGGTCAACGCCGGGGGCCGCATCGGTCAGGCCGATCTCGGGGCACGACTGCTCGCGACGGATGACCCGTTCGAAGCCTCGGCTCTTGCCAGCCAGCTTGATCGCCTGAACACCGACCGCCGCGAGATCGAGGCCGCCGTGCGCACCGAAGCTTTGGCGCAGGCCGAGGCGAGGGGCGTGGACGGCGCCTTGGTCTGGGCTGCGGCAGAGGGTTGGCATCCGGGTGTGGTGGGCATTGTCGCAGCGCGGCTGAAAGAGGCAACCCACCGTCCCGCTGTGGTGATCGGGTTTGACGGCGATGCCGGCAAAGGGTCGGGCCGTTCGGTCACCGGCGTCGATCTGGGTGCTGCCGTGCATCTGCTCGCGGCAGAAGGGCTAATTGCCAAGGGCGGCGGCCACAAGATGGCGGCGGGGTTGAGCCTGAGCCGGGCCCAGTTGGAACCGGCGATGGCACGGCTGAATGATCTGCTGGCGCGTCAGGGCGCAGGCCTGAGCGCTGTTGCGGATCTGCGGGTCGATGCGCTGCTGATGCCCAGCGCCGTAACAGCCACGCTGGTGGAAGCGGTCGAAACAGCGGGACCATTCGGTGCCGCGTCTCCCGCGCCGCGCTTTGCTTTTGCCACGCAGCAAGTTACGGCCCGCCGCATGGGTGAAAACCATCTGAGGCTGCATTTCGCCGATGGCGGGGTCAAGCTGGAAGCAGTGCTGTTCAACGCTTTTGAAACCCCGCTGGGGGCGGCCCTGGAGAATGCAGGACACCGCCGCTTTCATTTGGCGGGGCGGCTGGAGTTGAACAGTTGGGGTGGCAAAACCAAGGTTCAGTTGCGATTGGAAGATGCGGCAAGCGCTTGAAGATCAAGTCCCACGCTTTTCCCCTTGCGAAGTCTCGGTGGCTTGATTAGTAACCGCCGCACCGCACTGCGGCCCGTTCGTCTATCGGTTAGGACACCAGGTTTTCAACCTGGGAAGAGGGGTTCAACTCCCCTACGGGCTGCCATTTCCTTTTGTAAGGTCATGTTATTCCTTATCATTTTGGGCCTTCTTGTCCAACTGCGGGATAAGGTTGGACACATTTCCCAATTTCGCGATGACACTATCTGCGAGTTTAGTGAGGTTGGCTTTCCGAGGACACGGTTCGTGACCTGCATACCAATCTCGGAGAGCCGGCCTTCGCCAACGATTTTTTGGCAAGAAAGCTCAAGCCCTGGAACGGGAGGTGATGAGGCATTGGAACGCCATTGGTCGGAGAGACAATGCCGAACGGCATGATCGAACGGGACCATCCCGTGCTATCGGTCGGGGCGCAGTGCCGCCTGTTGTCGATCTAGCGGTCGTCGTTCTATTATACGCCGCACGGCGAGACCGCGATGAACCTCGACCTGATGCTGACAATCGACAGGCAGTTCTTTTAGACCCCGTTCTATGGCGTCCGGCAAATGACCTGGCACCTGCAGAACGAGGGCCATGCCGTGAACGAAAAGCGCATCCGGCGGCTGATGCGCCTTACGTGCTTGAGGCCGATCTACCAAAAACCCAACACCGGCAGGCCAGCGAAAGGGCACAAGACCTACCCCCTATCGGGTGCGCGGGCTGCGGACCCTACGGCCCAATCAGGGCTGCTGCGCCGACATCACCTACAACCCGATGCGCTGGGGCTTCCTCTACCTGGTCGCCCATATGGACTGGTTCACCCGTAAGGTTCTGGCCCGGCGCATCTCCAACACGCCGGAGGCGGACTTCTGCCTCGAAGCGTTGAGCGAAGGGATCCACAAGTTCGGCCAACCCGAGATCATGAACACCGACCAAGATAGCCGGCTCAGGTCCTTCGATTGGACCGACAGCTTGAGGCGGGCAAAGACCAGTATCTCGATGGAAGGCTAAGCGCGTTACCTGGACAACATCTTAGTCGAGCGTCTCTGGCGATCCCTTAAATACGAATGCGTCTACCTGCACGACTGGGAAACCGGGCACTGGTCAAGGCCGGCGCCGGAAGCTGGGTCACCCTCTTGCTTCTGTGTTTCTCGGCGCGCCGCTTGACGCTCTGCCCCCTTGGTCCGGCGCAACTTTCTCCGAGATGCACGTCGCGAAGCGCGGATCAAGCATTGACCGCGCCCGAAATGGCAGCCATCATCCCGGTCAGCTTCGTTGCAACCGGGCAGATGATCGTCTGCTTGTCACACGATCGGGAGTAACCTTAGTCCATGTGGGTCGAATTCGTCGATACCGCAATTATAGGCCGAATTGTTTAATAGAACACCTGCTTTAGCGTATGCTTCACGAACTACGGACCAACTTCGAACTTCTCGGCGCTTTTTTTGCAGATAGACAATCTCTATCGAAAAGTACACTTTTGGCGGCTTGGAAAATTGACCCTCAGCAAAGATGATATCCTGGAATTCCTTTAAAGCGACCTTGGCGTGGACGTTGATGGGCTTGACGTCGATATGCCGCTGTTCAGCAGCCAACTGGTCGACAGCTTTGCCTTGGTCACGCTGATGATGTTCCTCGAACGCGAGGCGGGCATTCGCATCGCACCCGCCGACGTGAACCTGGACAACATGGACACGATCGGGCGGATGCTGGCCTATGTGTCTCGGGTTGCAGCGTGATCCCGGACTGGCGCGTCGATGCGGCACGCCAGCATAGAACACCGCTGTACGTGTATGACGCCGATGTGCTGACCGACCGTCTGCGCACCCTGTCTGACCTGTTCGGCGACCGCTTCGGGCTGAGCTATGCGATCAAGGCCAATCCGAACCTTGCACTGCTGCGGGTCATCAAGCCTTGGCTCAGCACCTTTGACGCCTCGTCCCTGGCCGAGGTGGAACGCGCGGTCGCGGCGCACATGGCGCCCGGGCATGTGACCTTTTCCGGCCCGGCCAAGCGGCGCGAAGAACTTGCGCAGGCGATGGCGATGGGGTTGGGCGAACTGGTGTTGGAACATGTCGACGAGGCGCGGCTGGCAAGCGATGTTGCGCAGCGGCTGGGCCGGGTGCAGGACGTGCTGGTGCGGATCAACCCGATGCGGATGCCCCGAGGCTTTGGCGTGAACCGCCCCTTGTTTGCCGGAGACCTTCAACCTGACTAAGGATGAGGGCTATGGAAAAGAGTAAGACATCAAATCGTTATTCACCTGAGATGCGGGCGCGTGCTGTCCGCATGGTGCTGGAGCATCAAGGCTCCTAT
>JANYFE010000008.1 GCA_025362795.1 Rhodobacterales bacterium
GCGCGACGGCGATCGACTTGCACTAACACGGCCGGACACGACGGGTGCGTTGGCTGACATGGTCGAGGAGTTGGCAGACTGGCAGCTCGCAACGCTGAGCGCGCCCTTACTTGCGGCAGCAGAGAGTGCTTCCAAGTTCCAAGAAGCGCCAACCCTCTGGCGCGGCCGCCTCGTTTCTGTATTGCGGCAATCCCAGATTCGAGGGCTGGGAGGGCAGTAGCTATCACCGTGACCTAGGAACTTGCCGAAGCGATGCCAGAGCATTCGCGCAGAAGTTTGGGGTTCCGAATTGAATTCGGAATGAAAGGAGTTTTCGCCCCTTTTCGACCACCCAGTTTTCGAAAGCCGCATCCGATGACCGAATGTTTCTCCCGAACCCGGCAAACAGGTTCGGGAAATATCTGTGCGCCAGTCTAGACGTATACCTTCGTGTGGCAGGTGCCGGGTCAACGCCGCCCGGCACAACGTCATGCCAGAGTGCTGAGCAAACTAAGCGGCCGGATATTGACTGGCACGGCCAAAAGCCGGTCCAACTGCGAGAACAAGGGTTTCAGGTGGGGCATTGCAAGGTGGGTGTCCAGCGCGGCCCGGCTGGTCCAGTTCTCGTAAAAGACGAATGTGCAGAGATCGGCCGCATCAACATGGAAGTCGTAGTTGATGCAGCCGGGTTCCGCCCTGGTCGGGGCCACCTGGGCCATCAGCAGGTCTTGCAGTTCTGCGCGGGTTTCGGGCCGGGCGGTGACGGTGCCGATGATCGTGTACATGTCAGGCCTTCTTCTGGCTGAGAGCGACGGCCAGGATGATGATGGCACCCCGGGCGATCAGTTGCTGGCTGAACTCCAGCCCCATCAGGATCAGACCGTTGTTTATAAGCCCGATCATCAGCGCGCCGACGATGGTGCCGACAACGGTGCCTTTGCCGCCAAACAGGCTGGTGCCACCAAGCACGGCTGCGGCGATGACGGAAAGCTCATCGCCCTCACCAAGCTGGAACCGGCCTGATTGCAGGCGGCCGGCGTAAAGCATTCCGGCAATGGCCGCTGCCGTAGACGAAAGGACCAAGACCTTGAACTTGATCGTCGCGGTGTCGATGCCGGAATAGCGGGCGGCGGTTTCGCCACCCCCGGTTGCCAGAACCCGGCGACCAAAGCCGGTGCGGCGCAGAACGAAATGGCCTATAGCACCGATGACCAACATCCAGAACAACAGAACCGGGATCGGGCCGATCGAGCCGCCACCGAACAACCAGGAGTAGTTGGGCGACAAGATCGGAACGGCGGCGGTGGACGAAATCCACATGGCGACGCCCTTCGCGATGCCCATCATGGCGAGGGTGGTCAAGAAGGATGGAATGCCGACTTTGGTTGTAAGGAACCCGTTGAAGCAGCCGACCGCGATGCCGGTAGCAATCCCGGCCAGAACGCCTGCGACCGGCCCTGCAACGGCAATTGCCATAGCAACGGTAACGGTTGCCAAACCGGCGACAGCGCCGATGGACAGGTCAATCTCTCCGCTTGCCAGCACGAAGGTCATCGCCACCGCCATCACAGCGATCATCGCGGTCTGGCGGATGATATTCAGCAGGTTGGTCGGGTTCAGAAACCCCTTCTGGCTGAGCGTCAATGCGAAGATCACGAAGATCAGCACGAAGCCGATGTAGATGATGTTCTGCCGCCAGTTGGTGAAGAAACCGCCCATCGGCGTGGGGATTGCGTTAGCCATGGGACACCTCCTGTGTCGGTTCGAAAGCGAGGGCTTTCTGGATTTCAATCTGCAACTGGCGTTCGGCGCCTTGCAGGCGGTGGCCCGCGTCGGGTTCGGTCAGATCGTCAAGCGTGGCGCGGTCGATCATTTGATGCGCGCGACCGTCGGCCATCACGAGGATGCGGTCGCAGGCGGTGAGGAGTTCAGAGAGTTCCGAGGAGATCATCACGATCCCCTTGCCTTGGGCGGCCAGATCGCGGACCAGCCGGATGATCTCGGATTTCGATCCGATGTCGATGCCGGCGGTGGGTTCGTCCAGTACCAGAATGTCTGGATCGGTCGCCAGCCACTTGCCAATCACCACCTTTTGCTGATTGCCGCCCGAAAGGGTGGACACCGCGTGATCCCGGCTGGCGGTCTTGATGGACAGCCGCTTGATCATGTCGTCGGTCAGAGTTTTGGCCTTTTGCCGATCCACCATGCCCTTATCGGAAATGCGGTTCAGAACTGCCAGCACCATGTTGGAGGTCACCGAATGGGCGGGGATGATGCCTTGGGTCGCCCGCGCTTCCGGCACCAAAGCGACCCCGGCGCTGATGGCGTCGGAAGGTTTGCGGATGGCAACAGGCTGGCCCTTGATGCGAATTTCGCCTGACACGGCAGGTTCGACCCCTGCAATCACGCGGGCCAAGGCGGAGCGGCCAGACCCCAAGAGCCCGGCCAGACCCAGAACCTCACCTCGATGCAGGGTGAAGCTGACGTTATGCGGTTTGTGCGCGCCGGAAAGGTTGCGCGCCTCCAGCAAAACCTCGCCCCGCGCGGCATCACCCCGCTGCACATCGGCCAAGCCTTTTGATCGTTTTCCGACAATATGTTCGATCATCACATCAATCGGCAGATCGGCCATCGGCGCGGTGATGACATGCTTGCCATCGCGCAGAATGGTGGCGCGGTCGGCGATGCGGGCGATTTCGTCCATGCGGTGGCTGACATAGATCACCGCCACCCCCTGCGCCTTCAGCTTGCGCAGAAAGGTGAACAACCGTTCGACATCGGATACGGCCAAGGCGGTCGAAGGTTCGTCAAGGATCAGGACCCTGGAGGTCTGGCTGATCGCCTTGGCAATCTCGGTCAACTGCTTTTGGCCCGCACCAAGGGTGCCAACGATGGCCTTTGGATCGACCTTGACCTCAAGCATGGCGAAAATCTCGGCAGCTTTCGTTTCGCACGTAGGGTCGTCCAGAAACCCGCGCGGCGTGCGGGCTTCGCGCGTCAGGAAGATGTTCTGCGCCACGGTCAGCGTGGGGATCAGGCTCATCTCCTGAAAGTTCATGGCAATCCCGGCAGCGCGGGACGCTTCGGGCGTGTGCGTGGTCAGGGGCGTGCCCGCGACAATGATCGTTCCGGTGTCAGGCTTGTGAACGCCGTTCAACACCTTGAGAATGGTGGACTTGCCCGCCCCGTTGCCGCCCAGAAGGGCGTGAACTTCACCGGGAAAAACCTCGAAATCCACGTTGTCCAAGGCTTTGACACCGCCAAAAGCCTTGGAAATTCCCTTCATGACGACAGCAGAGGTCATTTGCCCACGGCCTCCCACAACCCGGTTTCGCCGGACCGCAGCAGGGCGTCGGCTACCAACTCGCAGGCCAGCCCGTCATCGAAGTTGGGGCTGGGCTGCTTGCCCGTGGCGATGGCGCTGAAGAAGTCGTGACATTCCACGATCTTGGTTTCCGAATAGCCGATGCCAAGGCCGGGGATCGGCCAAAGGCCTTGGCCATAGGGATGGGCAGGGCCGGTATACACGGTGCGGAAGCCGCGTGCATCTGCCGGATCATCGGCAAACATCACCTGCAACTCGTCCCGGCGTTCGTAGTTGAACGCGATGGAGCCTTTGGTGCCGTGAATCTCCAGCGTGATGAAGTTGTTGCGTCCCCAGGCGTTGCGGGTCGCTTCCAGCGAGCCGATGGCACCGCTTTCGAATTTCAGCATCGAGACGACTTCGTCATCCACATCCACCTCGGCCCGTTCGGCACCCGCCGATTTCTCGGACGCGCCAAGCTTGTCGACCCCGCCTTGCTGGATGGGCCGGGTCTTGACATAGGTGCGCGTCAGCGCGCTCACGGCGGCGATGGGGCCAGCCAGATAATGCGCCAGGTCAACCACATGGGTGCCAATGTCACCGACCGAACCTGATCCCGCAATCTTCTTCTGAAAGCGCCAAGACAAGGGACCGTTCTCATCCGCCGACCAGTCTTGCAGATAGGTGCCGCGGAAATTGAGGATGCGCCCGATACGGCCTTCGTCGATGTATTTCTTGGCCAAGGCCACAGCGGGCGTGCGGCGGTAGTTGAAGGCGACCATGTGTATCACCCCAGCCTGTCGCACCGCGTCGGCCATGGCGCGGGCTTCCTCAACCGTCCGGGCAAGCGGCTTTTCGCAGATGATGTGTTTGCCAGCTTTGGCCGCTGCGATTGCAATCTCGGCATGAACGTTGTTGGGCGTGCAGATGTCGATCACGTCGATATCCGGACGGGCCACCACAGCGCGCCAATCGGACGAGGCCTCGTCAAAGCCGAAACGCTGGCGGGCGGTCTCGGCGGCGCCGTCAGTCACATCGACCACCACCTTGCGGTGCGGAATGGCGGGCGCGGGCCAGAAGAACATCGGCATTGCGGCATAAGCCATCGCATGGGCCTTGCCCATGAACCCGCCGCCTATCATGGCGACGTTCATCACTTTGGTCATCATGTCTCTCCTGAAAAGAAAACGCCTCAGCCGACGGTCTGCGGCCATCAAGGTCGTGGGGTGCGCGGGCGAAGTGGTACCTCGCCCGCGCGGCTCAGGTCAGTTGACCATCGAGGATTTGACGTTTTCGGTCGCCTCTGTCGAATAGACCTGTTTCCAGGCGTCCAGGAGGTTGGCATGGCTGACCGGTAGCGCTGGCAGCGCCACAAAGGCCGGGGCAGCCTTGCCCAGCAGGCCATAGCCCGCCAGCTTCGCCTCAACCACGCCCGCGTCATAGGGGCGTTGCGCACCAAGACCTTTGACAAAGCCGTTCTGCGCCATCGAAATCGCGACGTTTTCGCCCAGATCGCAGGTGGTGATGATCAGATCATCGCGGCCAGCGTTGCGGGCGGCAGAAATCACACCCTCGGCAGGCACGTCCCAAACCGCCCAGATACCCTGAATTTCGGGGTGAGAGGTCAGCATGGCCCCGGCAGCTTTTTCACCATCGCCTGAGAAGTCCGGGCCGCCGATGCCCTGTTCATCCACGATCTTGATATCGGGATAGTCGGTGGTGATCGTGGTCTTGAAGGCGTCATAGCGCTGCTTGGTCACGAAGAAATCGGCGGCATGGAACACCAGACCAATATTGCCTTTGCCATTCAATGCCTTGGCCATCAGATGCGCTGCCGCGACGCCATTGCCGTAGTTGTCGGCAGACACGACCGAAACGTAGTCCTTGCCCGCCGTCATCCCAGCCGCCACGTTATCCATGAAGACGATCTTCACGCCAGCATCGGCGACGGCCTTGTAGGCGGCGGCAGTCGCGGTCGGATCTGTCGGGATCGAGATCATGATGCTGGGCTTTTGCGCCATGATCGTCTCGATATCCGAAACCTGCTTTTCGGGCTTGAAGCCCGCATCGGTGACGGCGATCACCTTGATCCCCATTGCGGCAAACTGGGTTTGCAGGCCGTTGATCTGCGCCCGGCTCCAGTCGTTTCCGCCGTAATGCATGACGATGGCCGCGGTCGCGTTCATCGCCTTGATCTTTGCAAGTTCGTCGTCCGTCAGCGTGACGGAAGAAGCCGGTGCCGGGTCTTCGCCATTCGGGCCTTTGGACAGAACGCTTTCGACCAGTTTGGCCAAAGCCTCGTCCGGGCCCGCATAGGCCGGGCGCATCGCGGTCATCAGCGCAAGCAGCGCCGCACCGCCCAAAAGGCTGCGTCTCGTGATCATGGTTATTCCTCCCAGAATTGGGGCCAAGCCCCGGTTTTTAATGTGTTTTCAGGTAGTTCATGCTAAGCCGCGCCCCTTCCGCAGGGTCGGCCCAGGCATCAAGTTCGGTGCAGACCCAGCCATCAAAGTTCACATCGCGCAACGCTTGCAGGATGGGCAGGGTCGGCACATCGCCGCGATCCAGCGGCGTGAAGGCAAAGGGTTCGCGCTGGAAACCCTTGAGGTGAACATAGGAAATCCGGGTCGCATGATCGCGGATCAGTTGCGCCGGATCACCCCCGGCTGCCGCAAGGTGGGCGGTGTCGGGGACGAAGTCGATGGCGGTCAGGTCGAAGATCTTGGCAACGCTGTCCGGACCTTCGACGATGGTCGAGAGATGCGGGTGGTAGTGGGCGCGCAGACCCCGAGCCTCGGCCAGATCCTTCACGCGGTCCAAGGCGGCGGCCAGCTTGTGGTAATCTGCCTCGCGGATCCCGTCGAACCGCTTGGCCCCACCGCCTACCACCAGATGCGGCGCGCCGAGTTCGGCGGCACGGTCGGCGGCGCGTGTCGCGCGGGCCAGTTCTTCGGGCAGAATGTCATCAAAGATGAAATTTCCACCTGCATAAGCCGCCACCAGTTGCAGACCGGAATTCGCCAAAAGAGCGCGGAAGTCGGCGGCAGTGTGATCCAGCAGGTTGCCGTCAAAGACCTCTACCCCCGCATAACCCGCCGCCGCAATTTCGGCGAAGGCACGGTCCATCTGGCCGAAGGTGCGATAGGCCAACTGGGTGATCGAGGTGACGCCCACGGCATCGCCCCCCAGCTGGCCCCAACAATTGGCGTGATACGCCAGCTTCCAGTCCGTCATGTTTCCCTCCCCAGAACGCGCGGGTCTCTCGAACCCTTTGAGCGTCGATCCTCTCAAGCCGTTAGATGTTTGTTATTCCTATAATCATATCAGGTCAAGATATTTACAGCTTAAGTTATTTACCTTATGCTGTATAAATACAAAAGTATTTGCTTGATCAGACGAAAACCCCGATTTATCTAATTAAAAGAGTGGATCGGAGAGGCGATGCCGGAAGACCAGACAGCCACGACGACCGCCGTGCGGGGCAAGGGTCGACCTCGGGTGGCCGAAACGGCAGCGCCTTCAATGGTCGAACTTGTGAATCTGATTCGCGCCGACGACCCGACGACCCGCCAGAAGCTGGAGCGGAAAAGTGAACTCGGTCGTGCCGTCGTAGCAGACCGGCTGACCATGCTGGCCGATCTGGGCCTGATCGACGAAAGCGACACTGGTCCTGCCACGGGGGGGCGCGCACCGCGTCTGGTGCGGCTGGCGGCGCGGCGGGGCCGGTTATTGGTGGCCACGCTGGACCAGACCGCCTTGGGCGTGGGCGTGGCCGATCTGTCCGGAAACCTTTTGACCGAACACCACGAAAAATTTGAACTGACCGCGCCACCGCAGGCACTGGCTGAACGGTTGACGACGCTGCTCCACTGGTCGCTGGAACGTCAGACCTCACCCGCCGGGCTATGGGGCATCTCTTTGTCCGTGCCCGGAACTGTTCCCGGAACCGACAGCGCCTTCCTCACAAGAACGCCGCCTGCCCTGCCGGCTTGGGAGGGCTTTCCTTTGGTCGAGATGTTGGCCCGCAGCTTTGGTGCGCCGATCTGGATGCGGTCTTCGGTCGACACGATGACGATGGGCGAACTGCATGGCGGGGCTGGAAAGGGTGTGTCCTCGATGCTGTTCGTAAAGGTCGGGCGGCGGATCGGGGCGGGCATCGTTTCGGACGGGCGGTTATATCGCGGCGCATTGGGTGCCACCGGACTGATCGGGGCAATCCCGGTGCATTCGTCCGACCGCTCTGGCACATTAGACGCCATGGCAGGATCCGACATGATCCTGCGCGAGGGGCGACTGGCGGCCGAAACAGGCCGCTGTCCGATCCTTGCCGATCACCTGCACCGAGGCGGCGAGATCACGGCGATCGATGTCGCTCAAGCGGCCCAGATGGGGGACGAGGCCTGCGCCGAAATTCTGACCACATCGGGTCGCCTGATCGGTCAGGTGGTGGCCACTCTGACAAACACCCTCAACCCGGAGGTGATCGTTCTGTCCGGATCCATCGTCCAGACCAACGACATCATTCTGGCCGCGGTGCGCGAGGCGGTCTATGGTGCCAGCCATCCTCTCGTGACCCGGGATCTGCGCATCATCCGCAGCCAGATGGGATCTTCTGCAGGATTGGTCGGTGCGGCACGCGTCGGCGCTGAGCTACTTTTTGCGCCCGATTTCCTTAAAGATTGGGTCATGCAGGGCAGCCCCCTTCTGCATCCAGGATTTGTTGCCTTCCATGCTGGCCTGAACACAACCCCGCCACCCCCTGTCGCTGTCCCGCCCCCCAGAAAAGGTGCGCCATGACCATTTCCGGCCTCGGCCCTCACGGCGAGCGCGCCGCCCCGCCTGAACGCGTGACCCTGCTGCCAGAGGACCGAGCTGCCGCGAAGGCACGGGGATTTCGCGTAGCGGTTGTGATGCACACGCTCGACAGTGACTGGGCAAGTCAGCAACTGTCTGGAATCGTAGGAACATTCGGCGATTGCGGCACTGCCGTGACCCATGTGGTCGACTGCGCTTTCTCGCCATCGGCGCAGGTCGAGGCGCTGGACCGGCTTTTATCGCAAAAGCCGGATGCCGTAATCTCGTTGCCAGTGGCCAATGAAGAAGTGGCCTTCGCCCACGCTCGCCTCGCTGATTTTGGCATCAAGCTGGTCCTCTTGGACAATGTGCCCACCGGGTTGCTACCGGTACAGCATTACGGGACCTTGGTATCTGCCGACAATTTCGGCCTTGGCAAAATCGCAGCCGAGGGTCTGTCGCCGTATCTGCCGCAAGGCGCCGAAGTAGGGCTTCTGGGCTATTCAGCGGATTTCTTCGCAGCCAATGAGCGGGAAGTGGCTTTCGCCAAATGGATGCAGGCCCATCGCCCCGACGTGACCATCTGGCAAGACGCCTTCGGGCGGATCGACGAAGCCGCCCGCCGCACCGAAACAATGCTTGCCGCTTATCCCGGCCTCGCAGGGCTTTTTGTGGTCTGGGACACCCCCGCGCTGAAAGCTGCCGAGGCTCTGCGCGGCATGTCCCGGCAACTTCCCATCGCCACTGTGGATTTGGGCGAGGAGGTTGCCATCGGCCTTGCACAGGGCGAGCATTTTGCCGTGATCGCAGCGCAACAGCCCTATTTGCAGGGCGTGGCCGCAGCACAAACTACGATCCTGACACTCCTCGGTCGGTCAACTCCCGCCTGGATCGCCTTGCCCGGCATCGCCGTAACACGCAGCAATGTGGTAGAGAGCTACCAACGCATCTGGCGTAAACCCGCGCCACTGTCGGTCCTTCAAGCTGTAGGCCTGATCTGCTGAAAGTGCTCGCGCAGACCATTTACCGGAGCGATGAGGATTGATGGCATCGTTAAGTTCAAGTCTGCGTGCGGATGTCCTCGGCCGCGGAAGAGCTTGACCGGTTGTTGCAACGGCAAACACCGTCGAATTTGAATGATAATGATGCAAACGCGTGTGAGTTACGCCTCCTTCGCCAAAGGCCGCTCTCCGCCCCCAATACCTTGTGTGCACCTCTAGAGCGGGATGGTTTTTTTCTGAATCGGGGATTCCCGTTGGGAATGATTTCTGATTCAACATGGAGACTGGACTGGGAGGCCAGTTTGCATGGGAAAAGCCCTTTCGATGGATATTCGGACCCGCGCGATGGCGCGGCT
>JANYFE010000009.1 GCA_025362795.1 Rhodobacterales bacterium
AGCCGCGCCATCGCGCGGGTCCGAATATCCATCGAAAGGGCTTTTCCCATGCAAACTGGCCTCCCAGTCCAGTCTCCATGTTGAATCAGAAATCATTCCCAACGGGAATCCCCGATTCAGAAAAAAACCATCCCGCTCTAACCAGCGATGATGGTCCAGTGTTGCAGATAGCGGTGTTCTTCCAGGTTGGCCGTCGTCCCAATACGGTCGACCACGGCGAATAGGCCCGGATCGGCAAGCGGGGTCAGCACACCATGCCATGTGCCGCGATGCAGGTTGATGCCCTGCGCCCCGTTGGTCAGGTAGGCGCGCGGGACGGCGTCAGGGTTTATCGCGACAATCACCAGGAACGGGTGTTGGGTCATCGGCAGGAACGCCTGCGAGCCATCCGGGTGGCGTTCGATCAAGGTCAGCCGGTAAGGCAGTTTGCGGGCGACGGCGCTGAAGATCGAGATGCCGGGTCGGGCATCGCCGGTGTCGATGCGGGCGCGGTCATGGTGGCGCAGGCACAGGCCTTCGTTGATCAGGCGATAATCACCGGCAGCCTCCAGCACATCGCCGAAGTCAGCAAAAGTTTCGGGGGTGAGGGGTTCGGTTTTGATCGTGCGCATGGTGTGCCTTTGATGAAGTCCGGGGGATTTCACATCCCCCGAACCCCCTGTGGGATATTTACGAACAGTTTAATCGGGTCAGCGGGCATGTGAAAATGTGCCGCGCAGGTTGGCGTGGCGGTTGATGTCCTTGTACAGCAGATAGCGGAAGGGGCCGGGGCCGGCGGCATAGCAGGCTTGCGGGCAATAGGCGCGCAACCACATGAAATCACCGGTCTCAACCTCGACCCAATCCTTGTTCAGCATGTAAACGGCGCGGCCCTCCAGCACGTAGAGGCCGTGTTCCATGATGTGGGTTTCCTCGAACGGGATCAGGCCGCCGGGCTGAAATGTGACGATGTTGACCTGCATGTCGTGGGCAAGGTCGTCGTTGGCGATGAAGCGGGTGGTGGCCCAGCGGCCCTGGGTGTCGGGCATGCTGGCGGGGGTGTGGTGTTGTTCGTTGGTCACGAAGGCTTCGGGTATGGGCCAACCAGGCGCGGGTTCGTACAGTTTGCGAATCCAGTGCAGGCGGGCGGGTTTGGCACCTGCATTGTGCAGGGTCCACTGGGTGCCGGGCGGCAGGTAGGCGTAGCCGCCGGGGGCAAGTTCGTGGACTGCAGTGCCGATGACAAGTGTCAGGCGGCCGTCGGTGACGAACAGGACGCCTTCGGCCTGGGCTTCGGGTTCGGGGGTGGTGGAACCGCCGCCGGGTTCGAGTTCGAGAATGTACTGCGAGAATGTTTCGGAAAAGCCGGTCATCGGTCTTGCGATGATCCAGGCGCGGGTTTTGGCCCAGCCGGGCAGCAGCGAGGTGACAATGTCGGTCATCACGCCGCGCGGGATCACCGCGTAGGAATTGGTGAAGATGGCGCGACCGGTTTGCAGGGTGGTTTGCGGCGGAAGGCCATCGCGGGGTGCGGCGTAGCTGGTCATGGCAAAAGGGCTTTCAGGCGGAGGAGGGCGATGCGTTCGACCTGAGCGCAGGCGGTTTTGAATTCGGTGACGGTGTCGTTCGACAGACGTTCGCGGAAGGCTTGCAGGATCGTCGCCTTGGTGTTGTCGCGGACGGCGATGATGAAGGGGAAGCCATGTCTTGTGGTGTATTGGGTGTTGAGGGTTTGGAACGCGGCGCGTTCAGCGTCGGTCAGGGCGTCCAAAGCAGCACTGGATTGCTCGGCGGTGCTGTCAGCGGTGAGCCGTTTGGCGGCGGCGAGTTTTCCGGCAAGGTCAGGGTGGGCCAAAAGCACGCCCATCCGTTCATCGGCCGAGGCGCTGCGGAAAATGCGGGCAAGCGCATTTTGCAGACCCGTGGCGCTGTCATGGGCGGGGCCGAGTTCCAACGCATGGGCGCGGGTGGCGATCCACGGCGAATGTTCGAATATGCTACCGTAGGTTGCTGTGAAGCGTTCAAGTGACATCTGCGAAGGCCGCTCGAACCGATTGTGCGGATGGGTTATTGCCCAATGACGGGCAATGTCGCCGCGCGTGGCAAACCAGACATCCTTATGGGAATTTGCATAGTCGAGGAAGCGTATGAGACCCGCGATCTTGCCGGGGCGACCAATCAGGCGGCAATGCAGGCCGATGGAAAACATCTTGGCCCGGCCCGCCACCCCTTCGGCATAAAGGGTGTCGAAGCTGTCGCGCAGATAGGTGAAGAACTGTTCGCCCTCAATATAGCCGGGGGCGGTGGCAAAGCGCATGTCATTGGCTTCCAGCGTGTAGGGGAGGATCAACTGATCGCGGCTGCCAACTTCGCGCCAGTAGGGCAGATCGTCGTCGTAGGTGTCGCTGATCCAGTCGAACTGGCCGGTTGCGGCGGTCAGGTCCACCGTGTGGACCGAACAACGACCAGTATACCAGCCGCGCGGCGGGGCCCCGACGACCTCGGTGTGCAGGCGGATGCTTTCAGCAATCTGGGCGGCTTCGACGTCGGGGGGCATGTCGCGATGGTCGACCCATTTCAACCCGTGAGAGGCGATGTCCCAGCTGGCATCTATCATTGCGGCGACCTGTTCGGGGTTGCGGGCCAGGGCTGTGGAGACACCGAAAATCGTGACGGGCAGATCGCGCGAGGTGAACAGCCTGTGCAGCCGCCAAAAACCGGCCCGTGCCCCGTAGTCGTAGATCGATTCCATGTTCCAGTGGCGCTGACCGGGCCATGGCGCGGCCCCGGCGATATCGGACAGGAAGGCTTCGGATTGCGAGTCGCCGTGCAGGATGTTGTTTTCGCCGCCCTCCTCGTAGTTCAGCACCAGAGACACGGCGATTTTTGCGCCGCCGGGCCACTGGGCGTCGGGAGCGTCGGGGCCGTGGCCACGGAAATCTCTGGGGTAACGCATCGGCATCCTCGATTTGGCATCAGACTATGCGGGATCGCAGGCCTTGGTTATCAAATAATGCCAGAAAGAGCTTTGCGTCGGTGGCAGGGCGCGGGCATCGGAAAGTTGTAAGCGGTTGGGGACAGGGCTTGCAAGTGTCGCGTTGCGGCGGGCAGGATGCGCCAAGCGGCAATCACCGGCCTGTGGCTTTTGCGTTTTGTCGAACAGAATTTCGGGCGGACCTGACAGGCATTGCCAGCCTGCGGTATCTTGCGAAGATTGGGCAAAACGGAGGATGCGATGGCGGGTGGGCTTTCAACGCATGTGCTGGATACCGCGCGGGGCAGGCCTGCGGCGGGGGTCGGAATCGCGCTTTACCGCGTCGAGGGCACCGGCCACCACAAGATCGGCGGCTTTGTCACCAATGCGGATGGGCGGGTGCAAGGGGCACTGCTGACCGGCGCTGCATTCACGGTGGGCGTTTACGAGTTGTTGTTCGCCGCCGGGGATTATTTGCGGGCGACCGGGCAGGCGGTGGGGCCAGGCCTGTTTCTGGACCAGATTCCGATCCGCTTTGGTGTGACGGACAGCGCTGCGCACTACCACGTTCCGTTGCTGATTTCCCCCTTCGCCTATTCGACCTATCGCGGGAGTTGAGCGGATGCGGCAGGTTGCGTTTGTTGTGGGGTTTATGCTGTGGGGAGCTGCCGCGCAGGCTCTGACGCCGGACGGTGTTTGGGCGGGTTGGCAAAGCGGACTGGCCGGGCTGGGCGTGCAATTGGCGGCGGGCAGCACCGCGCATGACGGTGCTTCACTGGTGTTGCAGGATGTCACGGTGCGGCGGGCCGGGGCGCCGGAGGCCAGTTCGGTCGTTGTCCGCTTGTCGGGTCTGACCCTGATACCTGCGGCGACGGGGGCGGTTCGGGCAGAGCCGGGCGCGGAACTGCGGGTGACGGCAGGGACCAAGGGCAATGACGTGGCGCTGTTGGTGACACAGGTCGGCCTATCTGTGACGCTGAGCGATGACGGCGAGGTCCGTTATGACCTTGCCGCCCGGACATTGCGCCTTGGGCTGACAGCAGCGATGGATGCGGGTTTTTCTGCGGATGTCGGGGTAGAGCCGCCGCTTGCGACATTGCGCGGACAGGCAGAGTTGACGGGGCTTGCGGGCAGTTGGACCGATGCGGGGGTAGGGCTGCGAGAAATTACGGCGCAAGTGACGCTGGATCAATTGCGCTACGATGGGCTGCGCGAAAACCCCAAGACTCATCTTTCGGCACAGTTCAAAGGGGCGAAAGACAAACTGCGCTATGATCTGCACCTGTCTTTGCCGCTGAACGCGCCTTTGCCGTCGCTGTCCAGTCCGGTCAATCTTGCAGCTGTGGCGGCGGATCTAGCCCGGGCGCTGACGGCGGGATTGCAGGGTGAACTGCAGGTCTCCGCTGGTGCCAGCAGGTTGGATTCGTCGGCCGGGGCGCGGGGGACTGTGGTGGAAAGCGTGGTGGAGACTTTGCCATCGACTGGCAGTCTTGGGTTTGATCGTGGCGGGTTCCATGCAAACTCCGAAACAGGCGGCATGACGATGCGGCTGCACGGGCCCGGTCTGCCGGTGCCGCAACTGGTGCTGGGCATGGGCAAGCTGGCGTTTCGGATCAGCGGGCCGTTGATGGGCGATACGCCGCAGGCTTTTGGTTTCACGCTGACGCTGGAGGATCTGGTGGCCGCGGCCCCGCTGTGGCAGGCGCTGGACCTGGGCGCTGTTCTGCCGCGGGATGCGGTGTCGGGCACAATTGACATTGGCGGCACGGCACGGCTGGACCTGTTGGGAATGCTGGCGGCTATCGGCGGCGGGATGCGGGAAGTGACCAAACCCAGCCTTGAAACGCTTGAGGTTCGACGGCTTGCGCTGAACGGCCTTGGCGCGGCGATGGCGGGCAAGGGGGCGTTCACGTTTGACAACAGCGGCGCGATGCCCGTGCCGATTGGTGCAGGGGAAGTAACGCTGGACGGGGTGAATGGCCTTCTGGACGGGTTGCTGCAATCAGGCCTGATTTCCGGCGTCGCGGCACGCAACGCCCGGCTGGCTATGGCAATGGCGTTTGACAAAGGTGAGGGCGCGGACCGTCAGCTATCCAAACTGGAGGCGCGGGCAGACGGGTCAGTTTATGTCAACGGAGTGCGGGTGAAGTAATTCAACCGCCCGCGCGTTTCATTTCCTCGCGGATGCGGGCGACCATGAAATCGGTGAACAGGCGCACCTTGCTGTCCTTCGCGCTGCGCTGTTGCGACAGCAGCGACAGTTGGGTGGGCAGCGGCGGAGTGGCGGTGGCAACCGGGATAAGGCGACCATCGCGCAAATGGTCTGCCACCTCGAAACGGGTTTTCAGCACCACACCACGCCCGTCCAAGGCCCAGCCGGTCAATACCTCGCCGTCATCAGATTCGAAGGGGCCGGAGATTTCATAGCGACGCGGGCCTTCGGCGGTTTGCAGGGTCCATTGGAATTCCTTGGCACCCGGAAAACGCAGGTTCAAGCAATCGTGGCGGTCATTGACCAGAGACGACCCGTCCACAGGCATGCCGCGGCGGGCGATATAGGCGGGAGCGGCGCACAGCAGGCGCGGGCAATCGGCGATCAGGCGGACTTTCAGGGCGCTGTCGTCAAGGATTCCAAGATGAAACGCCACGTCCAGCCCCTCGGCGGTCAGGTCGATGCTGCGGTCGGACAGCCGAAGTCGGACGTCAATCTGGGGATACTGATCCTTGAAGGCCGGCACATGTGGGGCGATGAATCGGCGGCCCAGACCCAGCGGGGCCGCGACAAACACCACACCGCGCGGGCTTTGTCCCGCGTCCATCACGGCGGCTTCGGCGTCGTCAATTGCCGCCAGCACGCGGCGCGCCCCTTCATAGAACAGGCGGCCATTTTCTGTCGGGTGCAGGCTGCGGGTGGTGCGGTTAAACAGACGCACGCCCAGATGACGCTCCAACTCTGATATGCGCGCCGAAGCGACGGCGGGCGAGGTGCGCTGATCCCGCGCCGCCGCAGACATCGACGACAGCTCGTAGACCCGGACGAACATCTTGAGGGTGTTGACGTAGGACATGGCGGCTCTTGCATGATATTTGAAAGTGATCCGGCATTTGATGGATTAACAGACAAGTGGCCAGCGGTATAGGCTTGCGCCAGTGCGGCGAATGCGGGGTTGGCGATGTATGACTGGGTCGTGCTGTGGGAATGGGTGCAGATCGCGCTGCGCTGGACCCATGTGATCGTGGCAGTGGCCTGGATCGGATCGTCGTTCTATTTCATCGCGCTGGACCTTGGCTTGCAAAAAGTGCCCCACCTGCCCGAGGGTGCCTCGGGTGAGGAATGGCAGGTCCACGGGGGCGGGTTCTATCACATCCAGAAATATCTGGTGGCACCGCAGATGATGCCGGAACACCTGACCTGGTTTAAGTGGGAAAGCTATTCGACCTGGTTGTCAGGCTTTGCCATGCTGGTGCTGGTCTATTATCTGGGGGCGCAGTTTTTCCTGATCGACCCAGAGGTGATGGATCTGACCGTGTGGCAGGCCGTCGGAATTTCGCTGGCCTCGCTGGCGTTCGGCTGGGCTGCCTACACGACGATCTGCCGGGTCTTTGTCGATGCCAACCAGACGGTGCTGATGGTGGCGCTGTTTGTCGTGCTCGTGGTGATGAGCTACTTTTACACGCATGTTTTTTCGGGCCGGGCGGCGCTTTTGCATCTGGGCGCGTTCACCGCGACGATCATGTCGGCCAATGTGTTCTTCGTGATCATGCCAAACCAGCGGGTTGTGGTGGCTGATCTGAAGGCGGGCCGAAAACCCGATCCGAAATACGGCAAAATTGCCAAACAGCGCAGTTTGCACAACAATTACCTGACGTTGCCGGTGATTTTCCTGATGCTGTCGAACCATTATCCGCTGGTCTTTGCCACCGAGTACAACTGGATCATCGCCAGCCTGGTGTTTCTGATGGGCGTCACTATCCGGCACTGGTTCAACACCAGACATGCCCGAAAGGGCAATCCGCACTGGACATGGTTTGCCACGGCGCTGTTGTTCGTCGCCATAGCCTGGCTCTCCACCGCGCCAATGCGGCACCGGGCAGAGGACAGCAAGTTGACCGGGGCGGACCTGATCTATGCCGCGGCGCCCGGATTTGGCGATATCACCTCGATCGTTCAGGGGCGCTGTTCGATGTGTCATGCGCGGGAGCCGTCATTTGACGGAATCCACTGGGCCCCCAAGGGCGTGCTGCTGGAAACGCCTTCGGACATCGCCCACGAAGCCCACCGCATCTATCTGCAGGCCGGGATCACCCACGCGATGCCGCCCGCTAACCTGAGCCTGATCGAACCTGCCGAGCGTGCGGCGATTGTGAAATGGTATCAGGGGGCGGTGCACGCAGGCGTGGACGGCTGACCCCTCGCATTCACAGTGTTCCAAACACTCCAGGGGGGTCTGGGGAAAAGCCAATTTAACGCGCAAAGCGCCATTCGGTGATCTGGGCATAGGTTTCGCCCGGGGCGAGCTCGATGGACGGAAAGCCGGCGTGATTGGGGGCGTCGGGCCAGTTTTGCGCCTCGATCGCCAGTCCTTCATAGGCCGTCTTGCCGGGGCGGATGGCGTTACGGCCGTCATAGACCTGAATACCGGGTTCCGTGGTGCCAATGGTCAGGGTCAGGCCGGAGGTGCCTTTCAACCACAGCACATCGCGAAAGGTTTGACGTTCTTGCGACAGGCAGAAGTTGGTGTCGTAGTTGTTCACGCCGGGGGTTACGGCGCGGGGCTGGCGCAGGTCGAAATCGGTGCTGGTGACATCGGCGATCTCTCCGGTGGCGATGAAATCTTCGGTGGTAGGCAGGTAGCTGTCGGCGGCGATGCGCAGGGTATGCCCGGCCCAAGTCGCGCTGCCATCCAAGTTCCAGTAGCTGTGGTTGGCGGCGTTGAACAGGGTCAGAGCGTCGGTCGTGGCCGTCACCTCCAGCCGCAGAGTTTTGGCGGTGATCGCGTAGGTTGCGGATAGGTGGCGGTTGCCCGGAAAACCACCTTCGCCTGCGGGCAGGTCAAGGGTCAGGGTGACTGAGTCAGGTGTTACAGCACCCAGAGTCCAGACCTTGTGATGAGTGCCGGCGCTGCCACTGTGCAGGGTGTGCTGGCCTGACTGGTTGGGTTCGAATTCGTAGGGCTTGCCCCCGATGGGCGCGGTTGCTTCTGACAGGCGGTTGACGACCGGAGCCACCAATGCGCCAAAGCTGCGCATTTTGCCCTCATAATCGCTGAGGCGGTCGGACCCCAGGGTCAGGTCGTAGGCGACCTCCGCAAGCCGGAGCGATTGCAGAGTGGCCCCTTTGGTCAGGATGGCAACCGAGATCTCGCCATTGTCCAGGGTGATCTTTTGCACCAGCCTACCTCCGGTCGTGGTGCCGAATTCCGAAACGCCCATGATGCCCTCGCCGCTGCCGCGCCAGTGGTGGCGGATGGCGCGGCGGGGGTCAAGCGGGTTGGTTCAGGCAATCGGTGATGCTTTTGGCCAAGGCACGCAGCATGGCTTCATATTGCCCCTGACCTGTCGGCATTTCGATGAATTCGATGTCTTGTGGGGCGCCGATCCGGATCTTCAGCCCACTGGAAAGCGAGGCGATGAATTTGGGGTCGCGGCCAATTTCGGGAAAGACGCAGATCGCACTGGTCGTGGCAAGGATGGTCTTGATTTCAGTCAGACGCGCGGCGCTGGGCGAAGATGCATCGCTGAGTTCGATGGCTCCGGCGATGTTCAGACCAAAGTGATCTCCGAAATAGCCCAAGGCGTCGTGGTAGGCGATGAAGGGTTTGTCTTTCACCGGCGCGAATTCGGCGGTGAGCTCGCTGTCGAGGGTTTCCAGCCCGGCCCGCACTTTGGTGGCATTGGCGGCATAGGTCGCGGCGTGTTCGGGGTCTTTGGCGGACAGGGCGGCGGCGATGGTCGCGGCCCAGGCGATGCCGTTCGTCGGATCAAGCCAGGCGTGGGGATCGGCACCCTCTGCGTCCGCGAACTGGCGGATCTTGCCACCGCCGTCATGCAGCAGGGCGATTCTGGTGGCTTTGGGGGCGAGGGTGCCCAGAGCATCGGCGAGGGCGGGAATGAGTTCGGGGCCGTCCCAAAACACCAGATCAGCCTTTGACAGCTGGTCCGCCTGCGATGGCTTCATCTGGAAATCATGCGGATCGCCACCAGCGGGCAACAGCATGACCGGGGTGCCAACATCGCCCATAACCTCCGTCACCAACGACTGGATCGGGCCGAAATCGGTGACGACACGCGGCACTTCGGCAAGGATCGGTGCGGGCAGACTGACAAACAACAAGACGAGTGAAAGGCGCATGATTGGGACTTTCTTTGGCACCGGACAGGGTGTAAAGCGTTACTTTATAACATGTCAATTGAATTGTTATACTATCACAGTGGAGCCACCAATGCCTGATCCCGACCACCCTGTTGCCTTCGCTCCGCATGACCATACACGCTGTGCCGGGCATGCGATGGCGCGTGCCGAAGCGGCGCTGGCGCTGCAGGGGGTGCGGCTGACGCCCGTGCGGCGGCGGACCTTGCAGATCTTGCTAGAGAGCCATCGCGCCCTCGGTGCCTATGACGTGCTGGAGCGGCTGGCGTCGGACGGCTATGGCAATCAGCCGCCAGTCGCCTACCGTGCGCTGGATTTTCTGGAGGAGCAGGGCCTGGTTCACCGCATCCGTCGTCTGAACGCTTTTACCGCTTGCATGCATCCGGGCGAGGTTCATGCCCCGGCTTTCCTGATCTGCAGGGGCTGTCATGCGGTGGCAGAGGCCCCGGCGGCTGCGGTCGGGCAGGCGTTGGAGGCGGCGGCGCAGGCCCTGCATTTCACCATTGAACGCAGCAATATCGAGGCGTTGGGCCTGTGCCCCGCCTGTGCGGGAACGACAGAGCCAATGGTGCGGGGACTGGTCTGATGCTGATAGAGGCGCGGGATGTTTCAGTCGCCTTGGGTGGGGCAGAGGTTCTGTCGCATGTCTCGGTGCGACTTATGGCGGGCGAGATCGTCACGATTCTGGGGCCGAATGGGTCTGGCAAATCGACCCTGCTGCGGGCCTTGCTGGGCATTGTGCCGCTGACTTCGGGGCGAGTCGAACGGGTGGCAGGGTTGCGGATCGGCTATGTGCCGCAACGGCTGGCGATAGATGCGAGCCTGCCAATCACCGTGCGACGCTTCCTGTCTTTGCCGCATCGGGCGGGTGATGCAGAGGCCGCGGCGGCGCTGGTCAGGGTCGGGCTGGACGGGCTCGGGCAACGGCAGATGGCAGGCCTGTCGGGCGGTCAGTTTCAGCGAGTCTTGCTGGCGCGGGCGTTGCTGAATGCACCGCAGCTGCTGGTGCTGGATGAGCCGACACAGGGCTTGGACCAACCCGGCGAGGCGGGGTTCTACCGGCTGATCGAAGAGGTCCGTCAAGAGACCGGAGCGGCCATCTTGATGGTCAGCCATGATCTGCATGTGGTGATGGCGGCCAGTGACCGGGTGATTTGCCTGAACCACCATGTCTGCTGCGAAGGCACGCCGCATGTCGTGTCAAACGCTCCGGAATACCGGGCGCTGTTCGGGCTGGGCACCCAAGGCGCACTGGCGCTGTACCAACATCGCCATGACCACAGCCATGATGCCGGGACGCAGAACCATCAGCACAACGAGCATGACCATGTTTGATGATTTCCTGCTGCGTGCCGCTTTGGCGGGGGTCGGACTTTCGCTGGCGACCGGGCCTTTGGGCAGTTTCGTCGTCTGGCGGCGGATGGCGTATTTTGGCGATGCAACGGCGCATGCCGCCATCCTTGGGGTCGCCTTGGCTCTGGCCTTTGATTTGCCGATCGGCCTCGGCACTTTGGCGGTGGCGCTGATCATGGCGGTGACGGTCGCGACGCTGGCCGCACGGGGCTGGGCTGTGGACACCACTTTGGGGGTTCTGGCGCATGCGGCGCTCGCTTTGGGGTTGGTCGCCATCAGTTTCGTGCATGGGGTGCGGACCGATTTGCAGGCTTTTCTGTTCGGCGACATACTGGCCGTCACCAAGGGCGATCTGGCCTTTATCTGGGGCGGTGCCGTGCTAGTGCTGGCGCTGCTGGTCTGGCGCTGGCAGGGGCTACTGGCCGCGACGCTGAACGAGGATCTGGCTCATGCCAGCGGCGTCAACCCGAACCGAGAGCGGCTGATCCTGACATTGGCTCTGGCCCTGGTGGTGGCGGTGGCGCTGAAGGTGGTGGGGGCGTTGCTGATTGCGGCCATGCTGATCATTCCCGCGGCTGCCGCGCGGGCGTTGAGCCGCACACCGGAGGCGATGGCGGGGCTGGCGGTGGTGATTGGGGCGGTGGCGAGCCTTGCAGGACTGGCAATGTCGCTGTGGCAGGACACGCCCGCCGGACCTTCGATTGTGGTGGCCGCGGCGGGCATATTCGTGCTGGCGGCGGGGTTTGGCCGGATGCTGCGGCGGTGACGGCTGCCGGCCGCTGTGCCCGCGCCGGCTGGAGTCCTCACACGCCAACACCGCCGAGCCTGTCGCTTTTCGGGTGCGGTGTCGTTTTCGTCCGCACCATGTCGCGTGGCCTTGCCCGCGGGGTGGGCCTTGCGGCACATATGGGGCAAATTCCATAGGAGTCGCCGATGAAAACCCATGTCAAAGCTTTGGTCGTCGGCGGTGGTGCAGTCGGCACCGGGATTGCCTATCATCTGGCCAAGGCCGGCTGGGATACCATGCTGGTCGAGCGGGACGAATTGACCAGCGGGTCGACCTGGCATGCGGCGGGGCTGCTGCCTTTGTTCAACATGGGCTATGCGACGACCCATATCCACAAATACTCGGTCGATTTCTACAAGGGGCTTGAGGCGGAGACCGGATTGAACCCGGGTTTCTATGTCGTGGGCAACCTGCGGATGGCGCAGCGGGCGGAGCGGATGGATGAGTATATGCTGTATTCATCCGTGGCGGAAACGGCGGGGGTTTATCACGAGTTTCTGAGCCCGAAAGAGATCAAGGATCGCTGGCCGCTGGTGCGGACCGAGGATTTGTTGGGGGCGCTGTATCACCCACAGGACGGCTACATCAATCCGGCCGATGTGACGCAGGCGATGGCCAAGGGGGCGCGGCAGTTTGGCTGCTCGTTCGAGCGGAAGATACAGGTCGATGGTTATCGCTGGACCGGATCGGAATGGATCGTGTCCTGTTCGCGGATGGTCGAGACCGGCGGAAACCTTGTCGCCGCCGAGCCGTTCGAGATTGTGGCCGAGCATGTGGTGACGGCGACCGGCAACCACGCGCAGCGGACGGCGCGGCTGTTGGGCATTCGCAGCCCGGCGATTCCGGTGGAGCATCAGTATATCGTCACCGAGCCCGACCCTGCGCTGGTCGAATGGCGCAAGACCAATCCGCAGCACCCGGTTCTGCGCGATGCCGAAGCAAAGTGGTATGTGCGGGAAGAACGCGGCGGCTGGATTCTGGGGCCGTATGAAAAGGGTGCCCCGGCGCGGTTTGAACATGGGGTGCCGGCGAGTTTCCGCGCCGATCTGTTCCCGCTGGACCTGGAGCGGATCGAGCAGGAATACATGTCGTTCATCCACCGGATTCCCAGTTCGGAAACCGTGGGGCTGAAGGACGATTTCAACGGGCCGATCTGCTACACGCCGGACGGCAACCCGCTGGTTGGCCCCGCGCCGGGGTTGCGGAACATGTGGCTGGCTGAGGGGTTTTCGTTCGGGATCACTGCGGCTGGCGGCACCGGGTATTATCTGGCGCAGATGATGACGCAGGGCGAGGCGGAGATCGACATGGCGTCGCTGGACCCCAAGCGGTTCGGCGGCTGGATGACCACGGAATACGCGGCGCGGAAGAACGAGGAATGCTATGACCACGTGTTTGTGCTGCACCACCCGGATGAGGAGCGCGAGGCGGCGCGGCCCCTGCGGACGGCTCCGGTCTATGACCGGCAGAAGGCTCTGGGCGCGCAGTTTGGCCAGGTGAATGGCTGGGAGCGGCCGATTTATTATGGGCCGCTGGATGCGCCTGCTGATTTTGACCATCAGGCGCGGAGTTTCCGGCGCGGGGGCTGGTGGCAATATGCGGTGGATGAGGCGCGCGCGATACGGGAGACGGCGGGGCTGATTGATGCGACGGCGTTCACCAAGCACATCGTGCGCGGGGCGGGGGCGACGGCGTTTCTGGACTGGTTCACCTGCAATGCGCTGCCCAAGGTCGGGCGGATCAACCTGACCTATGCTTTGACGCCGCAAGGCACGACGCGGACGGAATATACGATCGTGCGCAATGGCGAGAATGACTATTACCTCGTCAGCGCGGGGGCCTGGACGGCCTATGATGCGGATTATCTGCGCAAATGTTCGGAGGACAAGGCGGCGGAGTTTGGGCACATCGACATCCATGATGTGACGACGCAATGGGGCGTGTTTGCGATTGCGGGGCCGAATTCGCGGAAAATCCTCGCCGAGTTGATCAAGGATGCCGACCCGGAAACCGCGCTGTCGAACAAAAGGTTCCCGTGGCTGTCGGCGCGGCGGATCGAATTGGGGATGTGCCCGGTCAATGCGATCCGCGTGGCCTATACCGGCGAATTGGGCTGGGAATTGCACCACCCGATAGAAATGCAGCGCTATCTTTGGGAGCAGCTTCTGAAGGCTGGTGCCAAGCATGGCATGAAACTGGTCGGCGCACGGGCGCAGAACTGGTTGCGGCAGGAGAAGTCCTATCGCGCCTTTGGCAATGAACTCGGGCGCGATGCGTCACCGCTGGAGGCGGCGCTGGACCGGTTTGTCGATCTGAAGAAAGAGTTTCAGGGCAAGGCGGCGATGCTGGCTTTGGGCATCCGTTCCAAGTGCTGCACGTTGCTGATCGACGGGCCGGGCGACACCGATCCGTGGGGCAAGGAGGCGTTGCTGCTGGATGGGGTCAAAGTGGGCCGCCTGACCTCGGGTGGTTATTCGGTGGCCTTCGGCAAACAGATCGGCATGGGCTATGTGCGGCCCGATCTGGCGGAGGTCGGGACCAGGCTGAAGGTGCGGATGAACCGGGAACTTTGGGATGCGGTAGTGGTCGAGGATTCGCCCTATGATCCCGCGAATGCGCGGATCAGAATCGACGGGTAAGGCGCTGCGGAGGGGCAGATCTGGCCGGGCTTATCCGGGCACCTGTATCGGCGGAATCCTGAACCGGGTCTTGACGCCGAGTTTTTTGAAGGCGGCGGCCACTTCGGTGCTGTCGAGAACTGCAGTGTGACGCAGCGGCGGCGTGCCATCGGGCGTGGGGAAGTACCAGTCGACGATGGCTTCGGCCACGACGTTGCCCACGCCCGGACCGACCGAGGGAAAGCTGTGGCTGCCAATCGCCGCGCGGACATTCAGCTCCAGGACATAAGCCTGTTTTCCGTCAAAAATGATGTCCACGCCGCCATTCGGCAACCCAATCGCCGCGCAAGCCGCGATGGCCATTTGTTCGATATCAGGATCAAGCGTGTCGATGACCGAATAGACATCCGCGCCATCAGCCAGATTGTTGGACTCACTCAGAACAACCCGCTCGCCAAGCGCCGGAACCCGCGCCGCGGTTTGACCCCGCTCCGCCAGATGTTGGACGGCGGCAGCTAGGTCGATGATGCAGGATTGCAACACAGGATCAATCAACCGCGGCGCATTCTTGCGCTGGATCAGTTGTGCGATGCTCTCGCGGCCATTGCCGGTAACCGATATGCCGGGCTTTGCACCCGCGGCAACAACCCGGCCGTCCACGACATAGGCGCGATATTCCAGCCCGACGATCTGCTCTTCGATCAGGGTCGGAGTGGCGCCGATGTTGGAAAGTCTTTGAATGACCTGCGCTGCGGGAAGCCCCATCTGAACCCCTTCCCGAAGCGAGCCGCCGCTCGGCTTCACCACAAAAGTCCGACCGGGGATTTGTGCGGCAAAACTGACGATCTCGGATAGATTGTGGCCAGTCCACAGTGCCGCACGCGGCGTTCTGACCCCGGCCTGCATGAAGCGGCGTTTGGTGACATCCTTGTTGCGCGCCAGATCACCGATCTCCGGCGTGGTGGCGTCCCCCATCGAAAGGCAGAAGAAATGCCGGTTGCGCCCATCGGTGATCGAGAACAATGCAGGCTCTGCCGACTGGGCCGGCATGTTCTTGATGTTGACCCTGGCATCCGCCTGCGAGCCGAAAAACTCGACTGTCAGACCCCTTTGCCAGGCAGCAAGCACCATGAGGTAGCCGCATTTTCGGCTGGCCACTGCCAGCTTGACCGCCTGTGCCCGCAGAATCGGATCAGTGCTATCGACAGCGGATCTTGGGCGCATCGGGGGCATATTCATCGCCGTCTCGCTTCTGAACGCTTTGCAAAATGCTAGGATGGCCAGTGCGGTCTTTCTAGATATTCGACGGGCGATTGCAACCATCATTGGCCAAATTGGCGTCTGGGCTGCAAATGGGCCGAGTGCCGCCGCATCTTGCGGGTGCCGCCGTCCGCGTCGCGGCGGTCAGGTTGTCTTTGGTTGGATGCGTTAAAGGTGTTAGGATGCGGACAACGGCAACCTGAACGGGAGAGCGTCATGTTCGGAGGTGCGGTCAACACCGGGGCTTTTGGGTTGGCGGTTGCAGTGTTTTTGCTGGCCGTCGGCATTGTCTGGCTGCTGCGTCATTTTCAGATCACCGATTCTGTGGGCTTCATCGCGCTGATCGTTCTGCCGATCGCGGCCTATGGCGTCGCCTCAGGCTATATTGCCAAGATCAGCTTGCCGGGGGGGTGGGGCGCGGAATTTCGGCAAGTCGCAATGGCGCAAATAAAGCCGACGCCGCTGGCGGCCGAAGTGCAGGACCTGAGCATCATCGAAAAGGTAGGGCTTTCGGCCATACAGGACTATCGCGACAAGCTGGAGGTCGGCAAACCGATAGCGATCACACTGCGACTTGGGCGGCAGGGGTTTTACAGCGAATCCGCCATCACCGAATACATCCGGGCCTTTCTGACCTTTGACCCGAACCTGACTGTGATCTTCATTGAAAACCAGTCAGGCCGTTTTGTCGCCTCGGCCAATGGCAATTCGGTTCTGGCCGCGGTTGAAGTGCAAGATCCGGACCGCCGGTTTCTGCATGCACTTGAGGCGTCCGATGTGCTGGCTTTGAAGCGGTTGGTGGTGTTGACCGCAGCTTCGGTCAGCGCCGACACCACCAATGCGGAGGCGTTGAAAAAGATGGTGGATGACGGGGTGGATGCGATCATCAAGGTCGATCCTGCCGGGCAAGCGGTGGGGATGGTGCGGCGCGACGACATCATCTCTCGCCTCATGCTGAAACTGGCGGGCGGCTAGCACTGGTTTGCGCTTGCTCTGCCCACTAATTGGCGCAGGCACGGCCTAACCGCGCTGCGATGCCAGCCAGGCCGACCAGTCCTGTCGCGACCCCGCAAAAGCGTTCAGGTCGACCGGAACCGGAATGCCGGGCACAAGGCCGGTCGAGGTGTATTGCCAGAACCGCCACGCCTGGCCTGGATAGGCCGTGGACGGCGGCGCCGCGACCGAGCGCAGCCAGAAGTCAGCGCTGCCAAGCTTGCCAAGGTCATTGTCGTGGTAGAAATCCAGCGTGGTATAGATTAGCGGGCGCTGGCCGAAATGCTGGCTCAGGGCGTTCAAAAAGATCCGGACCTCCGCGCGGATTTCGGCGGGGGCGCGGCGGATGCGGCAGGTCGGGGACGTTGGCGTCCACTCGATGTCAAGAACTGGTGGAAGGGCGTTGGCATCACGCGGAACATGCGCGATGAACCAGCGGGCTTGCTCGATGGCGGGGCGGCAGTGATAGAAGACGTGATAGGCCCCGCGGGCAACGCCTGCCCGCGTGGCACCTGCCCAGTGATCGCGGAACAAGGGGTCGAAGCCGTCGCCGCCTTCGGTCGCCTTGAGATAGGCGAAGTTCACCCCATTGGCACGGGCAAGGGACCAGTCCACATTGCCTTGAAAGCGCGACAGATCCACACCGTGGACCGGGTAGTGCCGAGGGATGCCGGCGATGGCGGGATGCGGATCGGCGTCGCGGAAATTGGCAGGGGTGATCGCGGTGGAACCTGCGACGGCGGCGGGTCTGACCGTCTCTCTGGATGCCCGGGGGCCACCACAGGCCGCGACGGCGAAACAAAGGGCCAGTATAAGAAGGTGATTCATCGCGACAGACTGGCAAGGTTCGGGCGCAGTGTCATTGGCCAAAATATCGGTGCGGTTCGTTTCCGCCGATGCCGTGGTTCGCAGCTGATGGCGAGAGCCCGTGCCGCGTGTCGGCAGGATCGGCCATGACGCCGGCGGGATCCTCCTGTGACGGTCAATATGGGCCGAGATACGGTGGTAGCCAAACTCGGTGGAACGGTAAAACGCAACTGCTGCCTTTGCCGCGGTCGGGGTCCAATTTTCCGGCCACGCCACTGCGCCACCGTTTCCGGTTGCACCCGCCGCTTGAAGCCGACACTGGTTTGAAACCGGTTTGAATCCCCGCGGCGGCCCCACTATGCTTGGTCGCGAATCCAGTGAAAAGGGGCGGCCATGACAGATTGGTGGCGGGGGTCAGTGACTTATCAGGTCTATCCGCGGTCGTTTCAGGATGACAATGGTGACGGTATCGGCGACCTGAAAGGCATTGTCCGGCGCTTGCCCTATCTTGCCGATCTGGGGGTGGACGCAGTCTGGCTGTCGCCGATCTTCACCTCGCCGATGCTGGACATGGGTTATGACGTGTCGAATTACACCGAGGTCGATCCGGTGTTCGGCACCTTGCAGGACTATGACGATCTGGTGGCTGCGGCGCATAAGCTGGGCCTGAAAGTGGTAATTGATCAGGTCCTGAACCACACTTCTGACAAACATCCAGCTTTTGTGGAAAGCCGGTCCTCTCGAGACAATGCCAAAGCGGATTGGTATGTCTGGGCCGACCCCATGTTGGACGGCTCGCCCCCCAACAACTGGTTATCGGTGTTTGGCGGCAGCGCTTGGCAGTGGGATGCGCGGCGCAAGCAATACTACTTCCACAACTTCCTGACACAGCAGCCCGACTTGAACTTTCACAACCGCGATGTGCAGGATTTTCACCTTGCCAACATGCGGTTCTGGCTGGAGCGAGGCACCGACGGTTTCCGTTTTGACACTGTCAATTTCTTCTTCCACGACAAGAAGTTGCGCAATGACGCGGCAGATTACCGGGTGTTGACGGTGCCAGAGGGCAATCCCTATCAAATGCAATACCATTTGTTTTCCAAGGGCCAGCCCGAGAACCTGCCGTGGATCGAACGGATCCGCGAATTGATGGACGCGTTTGACAATCGGTCGACCGTCGGCGAGATGGGCGAGACCCATCACGCCATCAAGATGATGGGCGAGTACACCGCGCCGGGCCGCCTGAACCAGTGCTACAGCTTCGAGATGATGGGCTACGACTATACGGCGGCGTTTTTCCGCAGCCGGATTGCCGATTTCTTTGCCGGTGCGCCGAATGGCTGGCCGATGTGGGCTTTCTCCAACCATGACGTGGTGCGGCACGCGACCCGATGGGCCAGATATGGCGTGTCGCAGGACGCCTTGGCGCGGCAGGCCGGGGCTTTGGCGCTGTCGTTCCAAGGCTCGATCTGCCTGTGGGAAGGCGAGGAAATTGGCCAGACCGACACCGCCCTTGCATTCGAGGAATTGACCGACCCGCAGGGCATTAACTTTTGGCCCGAACCGGTCGGGCGCGACAACACGCGAACGCCGATGGTCTGGGACGGGTCGCAGTTTGGTGGATTTTCGACGGTGACGCCGTGGCTGCCGGTAAAGGCACCGCAACTGGCGCGGAATGTGGCGTCGCAGTTGGGCGTCGCCGGATCGGTGCTGGAGTTCTACCGCAGCATGATAAGGTTCCGCAAAGGATCTGCGGCGCTGATGACGGGTTGGACCGTGTTCCATGACGTGGCCGAACCGGTGCTGGCCTTTACGCGTGAAACCGGCACCGAGGCGCTGCTCTGCGTGTTCAACCTCTCGCCCGAGGGCCGCAGCCTGCACGTCGAGGGCGTGTCGGGGCTTGCAGGCCCGGTGCAGGATGCCGTGCTGAACGGCGGCAGTCTGACGCTGGGGCCAAACGCGGTCGCGTTTCTGGCGGTGTCAGGGCCGGTCAGGGTGACGGACTAGCACCCGACCCTGCGCCTTGTTGCCAGCGTTTGGGCGGCGGGATAGGCTCGCCCGATGATTGTGCCATTGTTTCTTTTTGTGGTGTCCGGCGCGGGTGTTGCGGTCGCCCTGCTTTTGCCGGGTTGGAGCGATCTGTTGTTGTTTGCGGTCTCTTGTGCGCTGGCCAGCCTGATCCTGTTGATCCGTGCCATTGTGACGCGAAGCATACGATCCCGATGGGACGTGATTGGCGCGGAACGGCGGGCACGCCCGGGCTTGTTCCGACGACTGCTCCGCCCAAGATGGGTGGTGGTGGACGGATCGAACGTCATGCACTGGAAGGACGGCACGCCGCAGATCGAGACGCTGCGCGAGGTGGTTCAGCTGTTGACCGCTTTGGGCTATGCCCCCGGCGTCGTGTTTGATGCCAATGCCGGCTACAAGATCAGCGGGCGCTATCGGCATGACTGGGCCTTTGGCAAGCTGCTGGGGCTACCCGAGGCGCGGATAATGGTTGTGCCAAAAGGCACGCCGGCGGACCCCCAAATTCTGGCCGCCGCGGGTCATCTGAAGGCTAGGATCGTCACCAACGATCGCTACCGTGACTGGGCTGTGGCGCATCCAGAGGTGAACGAACCCGGGCAACTGATCCGCGGCGGCTACCGCGATGGCGTGCTTTGGCTGGACGTGGATGCGTAGGGCCAGGCGTTCCGCCATCTTCGCGCGGATGCGCTATTCAGAACCGGACTGGCGTATTCGCAAAGCGGCAATACCCTTTGAAGAGTTTGACGCCAGCTGCTCAGGCGGCGCAGAAAGTTAACAAGCGGTTAACGGAAGATCGCAACCATCTGATATTAATGGATATTCAAAAGTGTCCACATGTGGACACGCGCTACAGAGGGTCAATCTCTGGCGCGTTCCTGGTAGCTGCGGTCTTCGGTGTTGATCACGATCCGAGTGCCGGGGCCAATATGGGGCGGCACCATGACCCGGACGCCAGAGGTGGTCAGGGCAGGTTTGTAGCTGGACGACGCGGTCTGACCTTTGACGACCGGTTCGGTCTCGCTGATTTCGACGGTGACGCGCATCGGCAATTCCAGCGCGATGCAGGCGCCTTCAAAGGTGCGCAGGTAAACCTTCATGCCATCGGTCAGAAAGACGTCATCCTCGCCCACAACATCAGGCGTGACAGTGATCTGTTCATAGGTCGCGGGTTCCATGAAGTGAAAGCCCTCGCCGTCCGAATACAGAAAGTCATATTCGCGTTCGTCGACCGTCGCCTTTTCCACCATCTCTGTCGTGCGCCAGCGTTCAGCGACCTTTACCCCGTCGGAAATCCGGCGCATGTCGACGCTCGTGGTCGGCGTGCCCTTGCCAGGGTGGAAGTTCTCTGCCTTGAGAACGGCATACAGCTTTCCGTCCAGTTCGACGACGTTGCCTTTGCGCAGCGAGGAGGCGATGACTTTCACGAAGCGGTTCCTTGTTGTGGCGTGATCCCCGGTTTATGGGATCGGGCTTGGCCTTACCCCATAACGTAGCACTTCGCCAGAGAGAGAACGCATGACCGAAAGCCCGTGGTGGACCCCCGAACGCCATGCCGACCGCAGGCCAGTCTTGCTAGAGCGTGGCCGAATTCAAGCGGCCTTGCGCGGCTGGCTGGCTGGCGAGGGCTTTGTCGAGGTTGATCCGGTGGCGTTGCAGGTAAGCCCCGGCAACGAGGCACATCTGCACGGCTTTGGGACGCAGGCCATTGGCAACGATGGCGTCGGACGACGCATGTATCTGCACAGCTCGCCCGAGTTCGCGATGAAAAAGTTGCTGGCAGCGGGCGAGACCCGGATTGCTGCTTTTGCCCATGTCTGGCGGAACCGCGAACGGGGGGCCTTGCACAGTCCAGAGTTCACCATGTTGGAATGGTATCGGGTGGACGAAGACTACACGGTGCTGATGCAGGATTGCGCCACGATCCTGCGGCTGGCATCCGGGGCGGGGGGGGTGTTGCGCTACCGTGACCGGGTCTGCGATCCGTTTGCAGAGGCCGAAAGACTTAGCGTGGCTGAGGCGTTTGAGCGGTATGCCGGCATAGACCTGCTGGCGTCGATTGCACCGGATGGTGCGACGGATGTCAGGGTGTTGGGGGCTGCGCTGGACGCCGTGGAGATGCGGCGGGCAGAGGATGACACTTGGTCGGACATGCTGAGCCGTGTGTTGAGCGAGCGGGTGGAGCCGCAGCTTGGGCTCGGCTGTATGACATTGCTGGACCGCTATCCAGCGGCAGAGGCGGCCTTGGCGCGCCGTGTGCCCGGCGATGCTCGGGTGGCGGAACGGTTCGAATTGTATGCTTGCGGAGTGGAGCTTGCCAACGGCTTTGGCGAGTTGACCAACCCGGACGAACAGCGGCGGCGGTTTGAGGCAGAGATGGATGAAAAGCAGCGGGTTTATGGCGAGCGCTATCCCGTGGATGAGGATTTTCTGGCAGCACTGGCCGTCATGCCCGCCGCCAGCGGGATTGCGCTGGGGTTTGACCGCCTTGTGATGCTGGCGACGGGTGCACCGAGGATCGACGATGTGATGTGGGTGCCGGTGGCGCACTGAAAACGTCCGGCTGACCAAACCGATCAATCCCACTGTGGTTTTGTCGCGGGCGCGACGCGCACCTCTTTTGGCCCGATGACCCGCAGCGCTTGTGCGTCATTTGTTCTCTTTCGGGATCAAGCATGCAGCGCGGACCTATCATATTGCCGCGCCTACCATGCACATCGCCAAGTTTCCTTGGCGGCAAGCCGACGCTTTGGCCTTGTCTTGGGTCATGGCGGGCCTAGCCTTTCCTAATCTTGGTGGCGGGACGCCACCTGCCATTTCATAAAGGGAGCCGCTCGTGAAAAAGATTTTGTTGCTTAGCCCCATCCTGAGTGTCGTGCTGGTGTTGCCCGCTTTTGCTGACAAAAATCCTCGCACCGGCGAAGAACTGGCGGCGGGTCAGGCTTATACCTACCGGATGCTGGACAGCGTCAAATCGCTTGACCCACAGCTGATTTCGTCGGTCGAGGACAGCGACGTGGCGCGTGGAATTTTCGAAGGGTTGTATAACGAAGATGGCGACGGCAACATGGTTCCGGCTGGAGCGGTTTCTTATTCGGTTTCCGATGATTTGAAAACCTACACGTTCAAGCTTCGGCCAGAGGCCAAGTGGTCAAACAGAGGTGGTTCGGGAAAACTGAACAGTTGGGATAAGTGGATTTTCCGCGCAACAACGGCATGATTGCCGCATGCGAGGAGATGACCATGACGAGACGACCGCGCCGGAACCACAGCCCGGCATTCAAGGTGTGAGGAG
>JANYFE010000010.1 GCA_025362795.1 Rhodobacterales bacterium
AGCCGCGCCATCGCGCGGGTCCGAATATCCATCGAAAGGGCTTTTCCCATGCAAACTGGCCTCCCAGTCCAGTCTCCATGTTGAATCAGAAATCATTCCCAACGGGAATCCCCGATTCAGAAAAAAACCATCCCGCTCTAAACAACCACGGCAACGATTTGCAAGCAGTTTCGCCTCCTATGGATGAAAACACTCTGCGCAAAAAATCACACGCTGGATCAGAGTGGTCGGCAGAGGTCCCGTGGCAATGAGAAGCGCCTTGGATAGCCCGCTATAGCAGCTTTCCTATCCAGAAGCCTGCGCCCAGCAGAAGCAGGCCACCGAGCACCGCCCAAATCAGGGGCACTGCGCGCCGGCGAGGCATCGGTGGCGGTAGCTCGGCTTGGCGGATCAGCATGTCTTCCACCATGCGCGGCAGTTTTGGCCCGAACCGTGCCAAAACCCGGGCTGTCCGCCCCAGATCGCGCAGCAAAGCTAATGGCCCAACGTTGCGGCTGATATAGCCCTGTACGACCGGCCTTGCGACCTCCCAGATGTTGATATTGGGATCAAGTGACCGCGCCACCCCCTCGACCACCACCATCGTCCGTTGCAAAAGGATCAGTTCGGTCCGGGTTTCCATCCCGAAACGCTCGGTCACGTCGAACAGATATGACAGCAGGCGCGCCATCGAAATCCGGTTCGCCTCCATGCCGAAAATTGGCTCGCCAACCGCACGCAGGGCCGAAGCAAAGGCATCCATGTCGCGGTCTGCGGGCACATAGCCTGCTTCGAAATGAACCTCTGCCACGCGGCGATAGTCACGCTGGATGAACCCCATCAGGATTTCTGCATAGACCCGGCGGGTATATTCATCAATCCGACCCATGATCCCGAAATCATAGGCGATGATGTCGCCATTCGCCGCCACCTTCAGATTGCCTTGATGCATGTCGCCGTGAAACAGTCCGTCGCGCAGCGCGTGGCTCAGGAACAACTGCAATACACGCGCGCCCAGTATCTTGCGGTCATGCCCCGCGCGGTCCAACGCCGCGTTGTCCGCCAGATTGATGCCTTCGGCCCAATCCAGCGTCATCACTTGCCGCCCGGACAGCCGCCAGATCGGTGCGGGCACCTGAAAACCGCTATCCTTGGCGGTGTTGACCGCAAATTCTGATGCAGATGCCGCTTCTAACCGCAGGTCCAGTTCACCAACAACAATGCCCTCAAAATGCTGGATAACGTCGATCGGGCGTAAGCGCCGCGCAAACGGCGCCAGCACTTCGATCGTCCGCGCCGCGAAATAGAACGCATCCAGATCGCGGCGAAACGCCTTTTCAATGCCCGGTCGCAGCACTTTGACCGCAACCAGCTTGCCCGACTCCACCAGCCGCGCCTTGTGAACCTGCGCAATGGATGCCGCTGCTACGGGTTCCGAAAACTCCGAAAATATCTGCTCTAGCGGCAACCCCAGTTCTGCCTCAACCATCGCTCGTGCCTGATCGGTCGCGAACGGCGGCAGCTGGTCTTGCAGGTACTTCAACTGCTCGGCCATCTCCTCGCCAACGATATCCGGTCGCGTCGAGAGTGTTTGACCAAACTTGATATAGGCTGGCCCAAGCGCCGTAAGCGCCCGCGTCACCGGCGGAAGTGCCGGATCGCCCTTCAGCCCCAGCCACTTGAAGGGCCACCCGATCAGCCACGCCGCAATGCGCAAGCCGGTCGGCGTGCCAAATGCCTCCAGCGCTATGTCCATGGCCCCTGTGCGTTCAAACGTCGCCCCGGTGCGGATCAGCCGCCAGATATTGTGCGGTCCCCGCACCTAAAGTTTCCAGCCTGAATGCAGGGCCGCGACGCCCAATGTCAGATTGCGATACTTGACCTGATCGAAGCCCGCCGCCCGGATCATTGAAGCAAACGACTCCTGATCTGGAAACTTTCGAATGCTTTCAACCAGATATTGATAAGAGGCGCGATCCCCGGTTACGATCTGGCCCATCACCGGTATGACGCTGTACGAATACAGGTCATAGGCGTTTTGGAGCATGTCATTCGGGATACGCGAAAACTCCAGCACCATAAGCCGGCCGCCCGGCTTTAACACACGGTAGGCTTCGGCCAAGGCATCGCCAATTCGAGTCACGTTCCTAATGCCGAAACTGATGGTGTAGACGTCAAACGAAGCATTTGCGAAAGGCAGGGCCATCGCATCGCCCACCACCCAGTCCAGCCGTTCCGCGAGCTTGTCTGCCTCGGCCCGCTGTCGACCCGACAACAGCATGCCTTCGGTCATATCCAGCACCACCGCCTGTGCCGCTGCCGCTCGTTTCAGAAACCGGAACGCTACATCTCCGGTTCCGCCCGCGACATCCAGCAGCCGCTGGCCGGGACGCGGGACCAGCCAATCCATCATGGCATCTTTCCAAATCCGGTGAACGCCGCCCGACATCAGGTCGTTCATAATGTCATATCGGCTGGCAACCCGAGTAAAAACGCCATGCACCATTCCAGCTTTGTCTGCTTCTGGCACAGTCTGATTGCCGAAATGCGTGGTTTCCATCATGGCTCTGGCCTGTCCTTGGTTTCCAAACCCTTATAGGGTTGCACGACAAAGCTGCAATGCGCCCAAATGTCCAAGGCACCCAATGCCCGAACTGCCCGAAGTCGAAACTGTCCGCCGTGGCCTGCTGCCCGTGATGGAGGGTCAACGCATTGCGAAAGCCGACGTAAATCGCCCCGACCTTCGGTTTCCGCTGCCTTTGAACATGGCAGAGCGATTGAAGGGGGCAACCGTCCTTTCCCTTTGGCGCCGGAGCAAATACATCCTTGCTGACCTCGACACGGGCGAGACCCTATTGATCCACTTGGGCATGTCAGGCCGCATCTTGATTTCTGGCCAAACCATCGGAGAATTTCACCACGCCCACCCTGCGCCACAGAAACACGATCACGTCGAGTTCCACATGGCCCTTGGTCCACGGGTTACTTTCAACGACGCCCGACGTTTCGGCGCAATGGACCTGATGCCGACCGCAACCACGCACGCGCATGCTTTGCTGAACCAACTTGGACCAGAGCCGCTTGGCAATGATTTCCATGAGACTTACCTTACACAACGGCTCGCCAACCGCCTGACCCCGATCAAATCCGCGCTGCTGGATCAGCACATCATCGCTGGCCTCGGCAACATTTATGTCTGCGAAGTCTTACACCGCGCTGGCGTCCACCCCGCGCGCTTGACCGCAGAGACAGATGCGGCGCCGCTTGTCCCGATCATTCGCCAGGTTCTGCAAGAAGCGATCGAGGCTGGCGGCTCTACCCTCAACGACTATCGACAGACCGATGGCAAGCTTGGCTACTTCCAGCACCGCTTTAAGGTTTACGGCCGCAAGGGCGAAGCCTGCTTGACTTGCGGCACCCCCATTGAACGCCTTGTGCAATCCGGCCGCTCGTCGTTTTATTGCCCCAGCTGTCAGAGGTAGCTTCATGTACGACACCTTGATTCTCGAAACTCACGGCCCGGTCGTGTTGATCCGCCTCAACCGGCCAGAGGCGCTGAATGCCCTTAATCAACATCTGATGCAGGAGCTGGTAGCGGCCGTGACCCACGCCGACAAGGACCCCACTGTCCGCTGCATGGTTCTGACCGGGTCGGAAAAAGCCTTCGCGGCGGGGGCCGATGTGCGCGAAATGCAGACCAAGACCTATGCAGAAGTCTTTGCCGGAGATTTGTTCGGGCCGGAAGCCCAAGCTATCGCCCGCATCCGCAAGCCTATCATCGCCGCCGTCGCCGGCTACTGTCTTGGCGGCGGCTGCGAACTGGCCATGCTTTGCGATTTCATCTTCGCGGCCGACACCGCAAAGTTTGGTCAGCCAGAGGTCAATCTCGGCGTGATCGCTGGTATGGGCGGCACCCAGCGGCTGACCCGGCTTATCGGCAAGTCTAAAGCGATGGAGATGAACCTGACAGGCCGCATGATGGATGCAACAGAGGCTGAACGCGCCGGCTTAGTTGCCCGCATATTCCCGGCCGCCGACCTGATCAACGAAGCGCTGAAGGCCGCAAAGACCATCGCCAGCAGATCCGCCCTCGCCACGATGGCCGCAAAAGAATCAGTCAACCGCGCGATGGAAAGCTCTCTTGCGGAGGGGCTTCTGTTCGAGCGCCGCTTGTTCCATGCCATGTTTGCCACCGAAGATCGCAAAGAGGGGATGGCCGCCTTCCTGGAAAAGCGTCCGGCCAAGTTTGCGGACAGGTAGCTGGCTTTTGCTGGTTGACTATTCCCCGACTCGCCCCTAAAGACGCGAATTCAAGATTACCTATCCAGACCGGAAACCGAACCAGATGGCTAATACCGCCCAGTCCAAGAAGCGCGCCCGTCAGTCCGAAACGCGCTATGCCGTGAACAAGGCGCGCCGTTCGCGGATCCGCACCTTCCTGCGTAAAGTTGAAGAGGCGCTTGCGTCCGGCAATCAGGACGCGGCAGCGCTTGCCTTGAAAACCGCGCAGCCTGAACTGGCCCGTGGTGTGTCAAAAGGTGTTCTGCACAAAAATACCGTGTCGCGCAAAATTTCGCGCCTCGCCCACCGGGTCAAAACACTCGCCGTCGCTGCGGCCTGAACAAAAGCGTATTGATTTTAAAGGCGCATCCGTGAGGGTGCGCCTTTTTGCTTGCCGTCTACAAATCGCCACCTTTTTGCCCCGGCGTTGCTCATTTGCACAGGGCCAGGGATTCGATTGAGGCGACCCCCTGTCAAGCTAGAAGTTCGGTTGCTCTGCCCCGCCCTGCCTTGTTAGCGTGCTAGGGCGATTCACGTCGACTTGGGGGACAACAGGGGTCACGAACCGACAACCGCTGCGCCACAGCTGCTACTTTGGCCAACGAACGGCGGAAAAGGTTCGAGATCAACACATTGCCATTTGTGCGCCGATACTCTTTGGCGCAACTGGTGGGCAATGAGCGGGACGCAGAGTTTCTGCGCACTGTGTCGTTGCACCGTCCAACCGGACTGCGAACGCCTTTGCCGGGGCTGGTGCCTTGGCTGGGAGGTTCGTTCGTTCTGTGCCCAAGTCGTCGCCTGAACGCTGTGTGTGGGAAATGGCGAGATGCCGTCACGCTGCTGTGATGGTTCACCTCTGGGGCGGAAAACGATATGCCAAACAAGGCTTGGGGACTGGTGCGCGAAAATCTTGTCGCGCGCATCGGCAAGAACAATTACGCGACATGGATCGAGCCATTGAAGCTCACCATGCTCAAGAACGGTGTTGCGCATTTCGAAGTGCCAACCACGTTTTTCGGCAACTGGGTGTCGCGCAATTTTTCAGACCATATCAAATCCCAGCTCAACGAATCTGGACAGGGCGTCGAGCGGATCGAGTTTAGCGTGATGCGTGGCGCCATGCCCGAATTGACGGCTGCTAACGCGCCGGTTGTCAAGCCTCCGGCCAAACCCGTGAGCCGGCTAAGCCGCAACGATGACGACTTGCCCGGTGCGCCGCTTGATGCCCGTTTCACCTTTGACAGCTTTGTTGTCGGCAAGCCCAATGAACTGGCCCATGCCGCCGCGCGACGCGTTGCAGAAGGTGGCCCGGTCAGCTTTAACCCGCTGTTCCTGTATGGCGGCGTTGGCCTTGGCAAAACCCACCTGATGCATGCAATGGCCCATGAACTTCAGGCCCGGCAGCCGCAGCTTCGCGTCCTTTATCTTTCTGCGGAGCAGTTTATGTACCGCTTCGTTCAGGCTCTTCGCGAACGCCAGATCATGGATTTCAAGGAGATTTTCCGGTCGGTCGACGTGCTGATGGTCGATGACGTGCAGTTCATCGCGGGCAAGGATTCCACTCAGGAGGAATTTTTCCACACCTTCAACGCCCTCGTGGACCAGAACAAACAGATCGTCATTTCCGCCGACCGTGCGCCGGGGGAAATCAAGGATCTGGAAGAACGCATCAAATCCCGCCTGCAATGTGGCCTTGTGGTCGACCTGCATCCGACAGACTACGAACTGCGCCTAGGCATATTGCAACAGAAGGTCGAGTTTTACCGCAGCCAGTACAAGGGCCTTGTCATTGCCGGTGGGGTTCTTGAGTTTCTCGCTCACCGGATCACGACCAATGTTCGCGTGCTGGAAGGCGCATTGACCCGGCTTTTTGCCTTCGCTTCGCTGGTGGGCCGCGAAATCACCTTGGAACTGGCGCAAGACTGCCTTGCCGACATCCTGCGCGCATCGGATCGTAAGCTGACGATCGAGGAGATTCAACGCAAGGTGGCCGAACACTATAACATCCGCCTCAGCGACATGATCGGTCCGAAGCGGCTGCGCAACATCGCACGCCCCCGTCAGGTGGCGATGTATCTTTCAAAACAACTGACCCTGCGCAGCCTGCCCGAAATTGGTCGTCGCTTTGGCGGTCGGGATCACACAACGATTATGCACGGCGTGAAAAAGATCGAGGAACTGATGGCGACCGACAGCCAGCTTTCCGATGACCTGCTGCTGCTGCGGCGGTTGCTGCAGGGGTGAAGCGGCAGGTGTCCACATGTGGACATTTTGGATTTTCTATTGAAACCAATGTTTTGTCGACTGCTATTAAACGCATGGAAAGGTTTGATGGCAGCCGGCCAAACCCCAAAGGCCACTTGCCAAACCACCGGAATTCGGTAGTGTCACCCTCCCCGCAAGGGGCGAAACAGGGGCCAGAAACATGAAACTTTCAATCGAACGCGCAACGCTTTTGAAGGCCCTCTCGCAGGCACAGTCAGTGGTCGAACGCCGAAACACGATCCCGATACTTGCCAATGTGCTGATCGAGGCGGAAGGCAATCAGGTATCGTTGCGGGCGACCGATCTTGATATTGAGGTTGTGGATCGCGCCCCTGCGATGGTCGAGCGCGCAGGATCGACAACCGTATCTGCGATCATGCTCCATGAGATTGTGCGGAAACTGCCGGATGGCGCGCTGGTAAGTCTGGCGGAGGACGCTGCCACAGGACGGTTAACAATCACGGCCGGCCGGTCGACATTCAGTTTGGCGACGCTACCGCGCGAAGACTTTCCGGTGATGGCGTCTTCCGAATACACTACGAACTTCACTGCCCCCGCTCCGGTGCTGCGCCGTCTGTTCGACAAGGCGAAGTTTGCGATATCGACCGAGGAAACACGGTATTATCTGAACGGCGTGTACATGCATCTTGCCACGTCTGCCGCCGGACCGACGCTGCGCTGCGTTGCTACGGATGGACACCGTCTGGCCCAGATCGACGCGCCGCTGCCCGAAGGCGCAACAGGCATGCCCGGCGTGATCGTGCCGCGCAAGACCGTCAACGAGTTGCGCAAGCTGTTGGATGACGACGAGGCGCAGATTGCAGTTTCGGTTTCGGAAACCAAGGTCCGTTTTGCCACGCCGGCGATACAGCTGACCTCCAAAGTGATCGACGGCACATTCCCCGATTACACCCGCGTCATCCCAACCGGCAACACGCGCAAGCTGGAAGTTGATGCCGCCGAATTCGCCAAAGCCGTGGACCGCGTCGCTACCGTTTCGTCTGAGCGGTCCCGCGCGGTGAAATTGTCTTTGGAAGAAGACCGGCTGATTCTGTCTGTCAACGCACCGGATTCAGGGGCGGCGGAAGAGGAGCTTGCGGTGGCCTATGGTGATGAGAAGCTTGAAATCGGATTCAACGCCAAATACTTGCTGGAAATCGCCGGGCAAGTTGACCGTGAAAATGCGGTGTTCCTGTTCAATTCGTCGGCCGACCCCACTCTGATGCGCGAAGGCAATGACATGTCGGCAATCTATGTCGTCATGCCGATGCGTGTCTGAAACCGTTCTTGATCTATTGGGGAGACGGCGGTGAGCAGCCCTGGCCTGACCACGCTGACCCTGTCGCATTTCCGCAGCCATCAGACAGCGCGGCTGGAGTTTGATGGGCGTCCGGTGGCGATCGTCGGGCCAAATGGCGCCGGCAAAACCAATGTGCTGGAGGCGGTATCCTTGCTGTCGCCCGGCCGTGGATTCCGCAGGGCCGCTGCGGAGGAGATTGCGCAGAAGCCGGAAAATCTTGGCTGGAAGATTCGCGCCGCGTTGACCGCGCCGGATGGGGTGCATGAGGTTGAAACCTGGGCCGAGGGAAGCGACAGCCGCGCGGTTCGCATCGACGGCAAACCAGTGCCGCAAACCGCACTTGGACGGCTTTTGCGGGTGCTGTGGCTGGTGCCCGCGATGGACAGGTTGTGGATCGAGTCTGCCGAGGGCCGCAGACGGTTTCTGGACCGTATGACGCTGAGTTTCCTGCCTGATCATGCCGAGGCGGTCCTGACCTATGAAAAGGCCATGCGTGACCGCAACCGACTGCTTAAGGATCAGATCAGCGATCCCCATTGGTATAGTGCGCTGGAAGCGCAGATGGCGACTTGCGCGGCACAGATCACTGCCAACCGTCAGCACACCTTGACCAGCCTAGCCGTCGCCCAACAGGGAGCCGAAACCGCGTTCCCGCATGCCGACCTTGCCTTGATCCAACCAGAGGGGACGGCGCAGCCAGCCGATCTGGCGACGGCACTTGCCGAAAACCGTCGCCGCGACATGGCAGCAGGGCGAACGCTTCTTGGGCCACACCGTGTTGATCTGTTTGCCGTTTTTACGTCCAAGGCGATCCCGGCCGATCAATGCTCGACGGGGGAACAAAAGGCATTGCTGATCAGCCTGATCCTTGCCAATGCCCGTGCGCTGGCTCGTGACCTTGGGGCGGCACCGATCATTTTGCTGGACGAAGTCGCCGCCCATCTGGACCAAAACCGCCGCGCTGCGCTGTATGACGAGATTTGCGCCCTGGGTGCGCAGGCGATGATGACGGGGACAGAGGCCGGTTTGTTTGACAGTTTCGGCCTGCGTAGTCAGTATTTCACCGTCACCGAAACGGGGGGCCTTAGCCGGATTGCGCCATGACCATACAACGCGTCACCATGATCACCCTGGGTGTCAACGACCTCGCCGCCGCCCGCAGCTTTTATGCGCGGCTTGGCTGGCTGGAACATCAGGCTCAGGACGGTGTCGCTTTTTTTCAGATGAACGGCTGTGTGCTTGCGCTGTTCGGGCTGATGGATCTGGCTGCGGATCAGGGGCGTGAAGGGACGAATCTTGGCACCGGGGCGGTGACATTGGCGCAGAATTTCGGGACCGCAGCGGAGGTTGATGCAGCTTATGACACGGCGATTGCGGCAGGTGGCAAAGTTTTGAAAAAGCCCGAGAAAGTGTTCTGGGGGGGCTATTCAGGCTATTGGTCTGATCCCGACGGACATGTCTGGGAACTGGCCATGAACCCGTTTTGGTCCCTTAGTGCCGATGGCAGTCTGACGCTTCCCGATGCAGGTTGAACTGATCCCGGAGTGGAGCTTGAGTGCGGCTGATGACGCGGAAATCGCAGGGCTTTTGGCGAAGTGTTTTCCGACAGATTTCGGTGGACGCAGTTTTTTCTGCCAGAGGCATCACCTGCGACTGGTGACCCGTGATATGGGCGTGATCGTGGGCCATATGGCGCTGACCCTGCGTGCAGTACAATTGGGGGACAGGCTGCTGACGGTTGCCGGGCTGGCAGAGGTTGCAACCGACCCTGCGCAACGCGGCAAGGGCATTGCGGGCATCTTGTTGCAGGCCGCGATTGCCGAAGCCAAGGCTAGCCCTGCGGAGTATCTGCTGCTGTTTGGCGTTGCAAAACTGTACAGTGCGGTCGGTTTTCTGAAGGTTTCCAACAAGATGTGTCATGTCGCCGCCAAGGGAACCCGTGTCGTCCGGCTGGTCAGCGCAGGTGAGGACAACCTGATGGTCTTGCCGCTACGCGACCAGATATGGCCAGGCGCGGATCTGTTGGATCTGCGCGGGCCGATGTTTTGAAATGACAGTCAGCTTGTGGCACCTGGTCCTATACGCGGGCGGCATGGCGTTGTTGTGGGCGGTGCCGGGGCCGGTGTGGGTGGCGCTGGTTGCCCGCACGATGGCGGGTGGCTTTGCCTCGGCGTGGCCCTTGGCGGTGGGGGTCGCACTGGGGGATTTGCTATGGCCGTTGGCGGCGATCTTTGGCCTCAGTTGGGTGTTGTCGGTCTATGGCGGCTTTCTGCATCTGCTGCGCTACGTCGCCGCGATAACCTTCATCACGATGGGAGCGCTTTTGGTCCGCAAGACCGCCCGCCCGCTGGCCGCCGACAGCCGTCTGACCCGACCCGGCGCTTTGGCGGGCTTTCTGACCGGTGTGGCGGTGGTGATCGGCAATCCCAAGGCGATCCTGTTCTACATGGGCGTCTTGCCCGGTTTCTTTGATTTGTCGCGGCTTCACGCACCTGACATTGCCGCTATCATCACAATTTCGATGTTGGTTCCGGTGCTGGGAAACCTTGGGCTTGCTCTGTTCCTGGACCGCGCCCGCAAGCTGCTGTCCTCGACCGAAAACCTGCGGCGGATGAACCTGTTTTCGGGTGTGCTGCTGATCCTGGTCGGTGGCGTCATCGCGCTGACCTGACCACCAAATATTGTGTCCAAGGCGTGACATTCCCCCCCTGAACCGCTATAAATCGCGGGCAATCAAGGGGATGCAGAACCTATGGCCGAAGAGCCCAAGAAAATCGAAGCTTACGGCGCAGATTCCATCAAGGTTCTCAAGGGATTGGATGCCGTTCGCAAGCGTCCCGGTATGTATATCGGCGACACCGACGACGGATCGGGTCTGCACCACATGGTTTACGAAGTTGTGGATAACGGCATTGATGAAGCTTTGGCTGGTCACGCTACCGCCGTCACGGTGAAAATCCATGCCGACAGTTCGGTTTCGGTGCGCGACAATGGCCGCGGCATCCCGGTCGATATCCATCAGGAAGAGGGCGTTTCGGCAGCGGAAGTCATTATGACTCAGCTGCATGCGGGCGGAAAATTCAACAACACCGACGACAGCGGCAACGCCTACAAGGTTTCCGGCGGGTTGCATGGCGTTGGCGTTTCGGTGGTGAATGCCCTGTCGGAGTGGCTGGAGTTGACGGTCTGGCGCGACGACACCGAATACCGTGCCCGCTTTGAACATGGCGATTGTGTGGTCCATGTATATCCGGTTGGACCCGCGCCAGGCATGCGCGGCACCGAGGTGCGGTTTCTGGCTTCGGCCAAGATCAATATCCCGACCGGAACATTTTCCAATCTGGACTACATCTTCAAGACCTTGGAAAACCGCCTGCGCGAACTGGCGTTCCTGAATTCCGGTGTGCGGATCATTCTGGAAGATGAGCGGCCCGCAGAGCCGTTGCGGTCCGAGTTGTTTTACGAGGGCGGCGTCAAAGAGTTCGTGAAATACCTCGATAGATCAAAGACTTCTGCGCTGCCAGAGCCGATCTATATTCTGGGCGACAAGAACGGCATCGGCGTTGAAGTGGCGATGTGGTGGAATGACAGCTATCATGAAAACGTTCTGCCTTTTACAAACAACATTCCGCAACGCGATGGCGGCACCCATCTGGCGGGGTTTCGGGGCGCATTGACCCGGACGATCAACAATTACGCCCAGACCACGGGCATCGCAAAGAAAGAGAAGGTCGATTTCACCGGTGACGATGCGCGTGAGGGTCTGACTTGCGTGCTTTCGGTCAAGGTTCCGGATCCGAAATTTTCCAGCCAGACCAAAGATAAATTGGTGTCCTCTGAAGTACGGCCAGCGGTTGAAAATCTGGTTAACGAAAAGCTCGGTGAGTGGTTCGAGGAGAATCCTGGACCTGCACGCATTATCGTCAGCAAGATCATCGAAGCCGCTTTGGCGCGTGAGGCGGCGCGCAAGGCCCGCGATCTGACCCGGCGCAAAACTGCGCTGGATGTGTCGAATCTGCCGGGCAAGCTGGCTGATTGTCAGGAAAAAGACGCCTCCAAGGCCGAGATTTTTCTGGTGGAAGGCGATTCGGCTGGCGGATCGGCCAAGCAGGGTCGCAGCCGGGCCAATCAGGCAGTTCTGCCCTTGCGGGGCAAGATCCTGAACGTGGAACGCGCCCGGTTTGACCGGATGCTGGGCAGTCAGGAGATTGGCACGCTGATCACCGCGCTGGGCACTGGCATTGGCCGGGATGAGTTCGATATCAAGAAGTTACGTTACCACAAGGTCGTCATCATGACGGACGCCGACGTGGACGGGGCCCATATCCGCACGCTGCTGCTGACCTTTTTCTTCCGGCAAATGCCGCAACTGATCGAAGGCGGGTACCTGTATATCGCGCAGCCGCCTTTGTACAAAGTGGCGCGGGGGAGGTCGGAGGTCTATCTGAAAGACCAACCTGCACTTGAGGAATATCTGATCGAAATGGGCGTGGAAGGTGCGGTGTTGCGGCTGCAAACCGGCGAGGAAATCGCGGGTGCGGATCTTGCCCGCGTCATCGAAGGGGCGCGGCAGTTCCGGAGGATTCTGGACGCGTTTCCAACGCATTACCCGCGTGGCATTCTGGAGCAGGCGGCTTTGGCTGGGGCCTTTGATCCGGGCAAGGCGGATTCTGACCTGCAAGAGGTGGCCGATACCGTGGCGCGCCGGCTGAACCTGATTGCCGAGGAATATGAAAAAGGCTGGTCGGGGCGGATCACGCAAGATCACGGCATCCGGTTGTCGCGCATTTTGCGCGGCGTCGAGGAACTGCGCACGCTGGATGGTGCCGTGCTGCGGTCTGGTGAGGCGCGGCGTCTGTCTACCGTATCGCGTGACACAAGGGACGTTTACCGCGACCCGGCGCGCATGGTGCGCAAGGACCGCGAACAGATGGTGCACGGGCCGATTGACCTGTTGAAAACCATTCTGGCCGAGGGTGAAAAAGGCCTTACGCTTCAACGGTATAAGGGGTTAGGAGAGATGAACCCCGAACAGTTGTGGGAAACCACGCTGGACCCAGAGGCCCGGACATTGCTGCAGGTGAAGATTGACGATCTGGCCGAGGCTGATGATATCTTTACCAAGCTGATGGGGGATGTGGTCGAGCCGCGGCGCGAATTCATTCAGCAAAATGCGCTGAATGTGGAGCATCTGGATTTCTGATTTGGAACTAACCCAAATCGGGCGGGATAACCGGTTGCCGCTTTTTCTCAATTTGTTGTGCTGGTGACCCCGGCGTGATTCGAACACGCGGCCTACGGTTTAGGAAACCGTCGCTCTATCCAGCTGAGCTACGGAGCCACGGGGACTACATGCGGCGAAATCGGGATTCTTGCAACCGGCATGCGAAAGAAAAGGGGGAGTGAAGTTGGCCCACCACTCCCCCTCATTTCCGTTGTGCCAAGTTTGAGAGTTTGCAAGGCGCGCCGGATGGGTCCAACAGGCATTTGCAGCTGCTGTTAGCGGTAACATAGCTGTTGATCCTTGTTTGGACAAGCCGAAGAATTGGCTGTAACACTTGGCAACTCATATGAAAGCACGAAAACCTTGATGAAATCCCAAGGCACAGAGCCGCGCCGCACGCTGACGCTTCGCGATGTGTCCGAAGCGTCGGGCGTCAGTGAGATGACGGTCAGCCGGGTGCTGCGGAATCGGGGGGACGTTTCGGGGACTACCAGAGCCAGGGTGCTGGAGGCGGCACGGACGCTGGGGTATGTGCCGAACAAGATCGCTGGGGCGCTGGCGAGCCAGCGGGTCAATCTGGTTGGGGTGATCATCCCGTCTTTGTCGAACATGGTTTTTCCCGAAGTGATGACCGGGATTTCCGAAGTTCTGGACAATACAGACCTGCAACCTGTTGTAGGCGTTACGAATTATTCGCCAGCTCGGGAAGAGGCCGTGCTGTATGAAATGCTGTCCTGGCGGCCTTCGGGGGTGATTCTGGCGGGGCTGGAACATACGGCGGCGGCGCGGGCGATGTTGGCGCAGGCCGGGATTCCGATTGTCGAGATCATGGATATAGATGGTCAACCGATTGATAACGCAGTGGGAATTTCGCACCGCCGGGCGGGGCGGCAGATGGCGGAGGCTATTGTCGCCTCGGGGTATCGCAAGATCGCCTTTCTGGGAACGCAGATGCCGGACGACTACCGGGCGCGGAAACGGCTGGACGGGTTTGAGGAGGCGTTGAAGCGGGCCGGACTGGCGCTGGTGGATCGGGAGTTTTACTCTGGCGGGTCGGCCTTGCTAAAGGGACGCGAGATGACCCACGCGCTGTTGGCGCGCAACCCGGACGTGGATTTTCTGTATTATTCCAATGACATGATCGGGGCTGGCGGGCTTTTGTATTGTCTGGACAAGGGGATTGATGTGCCGGGCAAGGTGGGGCTTGCGGGCTTTAATGGTGTGGAATTGCTGGACGGATTGCCGCGCAAACTGGCGACGATGGACGCCTGTCGGTTGGAGATTGGGCGGCGGGCGGCGCAGATTATCGCGGGCCACAACGCGGCACCGGACATTGGCAGCGAGGTGGTGGAGCTGTTTCCAACGCTGCAACCCGGCGATACGATCCGGCATTTCTGAAGCGGAGAGTCGGGGTTAACGGCGTGAGATTGCTGAAAAATTCCTGTCTTGAACCCGTCTTGAACCCGTCTTGCCGGCGTCTCTACGAGTCAAGACTGGTGGCGGATTAACCAGGCGAGCGGTCAGGCGGCTGCCAACAGCCTGCCATTGGCAAACCCGGCGATTTTGGCCCGGGTGATCTGGCCTTCGGGTTGGTCGGTGGCGAAGGTGACTTCGGTATACTGTTCGGTCCGGCCAAGGCGGGCCCCTTCGACCAAAATGGCGTGATCTTGGCCAACCTGTGCGGCCAGATGTTGCGCCAGAACCTGATCCCCCAAGCCGCGGAGTCGGGCGGCGCGGGCCTTGATGTCGGGGCCACGCACTTGCGGCATGCGGGCGGCGGGGGTGCCGTTGCGTGCCGAGTAGGGGAAAACGTGCAGGAAGGTCAGGTTGCAGTCCCGCACCAGTTTCAGCGAGTTTTCAAACATGGCTTCGGTTTCGGTCGGGAAGCCCGCGATCAGATCGGCGCCGAACACCATGTCGGGACGCAGACGGCGGGCGTCTTCGCAAAACCTTATGGCGTCGTCGCGCAGGTGGCGGCGCTTCATCCGTTTCAGGATCATGTCGTCGCCCGCCTGAAGCGACAGGTGCAGGTGCGGCATCAGCCGGGGTTCGGTGGCGATGGCCTGCATCAGCGCGTCATCCACCTCGATCGAGTCGATCGAACTGATGCGCAGGCGGGGCAGGTCAGGAACGAGGCGCAGAATCCGCATGACCAGATCGCCAAGGCGCGGCAAGCCCGGAAGGTCGGCCCCCCAGGAGGTGAGGTCAACGCCGGTCAGCACGACCTCGTTAAAGCCCTTGTCCACGAGGCGCTTGATCTGTTCGACCACGACGCCGGCCGGAACCGAGCGGGAATTGCCGCGGCCAAATGGGATGATGCAAAACGTGCAGCGGTGGTCGCAGCCGTTCTGGACCTGCACATAGGCGCGGTGGCGGCCAAAGCCGTCGATCAGATGACCGGCGGTTTCGCGTACCGACATGATGTCATCGACCTGCACCTTTTCGGTGACGCCAATCAGGTCAGGTGCCCCCAGCGCGGCCCAGGTAGCGGCCTGCATCTTTTCATGGTTGCCGATGACGCGGGTGACTTCGGGCATTTCGGCGAAGGTTTCGGGTTCGGTTTGCGCGGCGCAGCCGGTGACGATGATGGTGGCGCCGGGGTTTTCGCGCGACAGGCGGCGAATTTCCTGTTTGGCTTTACGAACGGCTTCTGCCGTTACCGCACACGTGTTCACAATGACCGCATTGGTTAGACCGGCGGCAGCGGACAGGTCTTTCATCGCCTCGGTTTCATAGGCGTTGAGGCGGCAACCCAAGGTATGAAAAACCGGAGCGTTCATAGGTTTTCTGCAATGAATTCAGGCGATAGCCAGCCGTCAAAGACATGGGCAACCGGCCCGGTCAGCCAGACGCCATCGTCGCGCCAGTCAATTTCCAGCACGCCACCGTCAAGGTCGAGCGTGACGTGGCGCCCGGTCAGGCCGCGCAGATGGGCGGCAACGGCAGTGGCGCAGGCCCCGGAGCCACAGGCCAAAGTCACGCCCGCGCCGCGTTCCCAAACCCGCATGCGCAAATGATCAGGACCGATGAGCGAGGCAAATTCGACATTGGTTCTGTGCGGAAACAACGGGTCATGTTCCAGACGGCGACCCTCGGTTGCGACGTCCACTGCATCGGCGTTCGCCACGAAAAACACGCAGTGCGGGTTGCCCA
>JANYFE010000021.1 GCA_025362795.1 Rhodobacterales bacterium
TCCTCCTCACACCTTGAATGCCGGGCTGTGGTTCCGGCGCGGTCGTCTCGTCATGGTCATCTCCTCGCATGCGGCAATCATGCCGTTGTTGCGCGGAAAATCCACTTATCCCAACTGTTCAGTTTTCCCGAACCACCTCTAATGATGCTGTTCCCCAAGCACGAGCGGTTTGCGGGGCGGTCGGTGGAGCATCAGTGGCCGGGCCGCCTGCCGAAGTCGGGTGCGTTGAAGCCCGGTTACAAGTTTGACATCGCGGGCACGATGAAATCTGGGCAGGGTGCCGCGGTGCCGTACCGGACCGAAGGCGAAGTACTGCGGACCGAGGCCGTGATGGTGGGGAAATGCAGCTATGACGCCGTGGTGATTTCGGTGAACACCTATATCAACGGCGATCTTGCGACTACGGCGACGGATCACCTGAGCCTGGACATGATGGTGCTGTTGCGGAGCGAGGTTCTGCCTGCTGGTGCGGGCAAAGGGTCCGCTTATGCGGCGGTTGGGATCGAGTAGAGAGGCGACTTTGCCGGGGGCGATTTTTCTGCGAAAAATCTGGACGGCCGAATTTTCTGCGAAAATTCAGGGTGTTGTGGGTTTTATTTTTCGCAGAAAAATCGTCACCGGGCGATGTTTTCCTCGCGGACAAACATGTTGTTCCAGGCTCGGTCGACGAGGGCTGGCGACATCTGGTATGGCAGATTTTCGAAATCGCAAATCGCGATCATCTGGTCGATCAGGAACACCGGCTGATAATTGGCGTAGTTGTTCTCGATCGTCGGGTATTTGACCTTGAGCAGGTGCAGCAAAGTCGCCTCGTCCAGCGGCATCTTCTTTTTGCGGGCGACCATGGCGAAGATTTTCAGGAAGTTTTCCTGATTTGGACCGTCAATCTTGATCTTGAAGAAAATCCGCCGCAGGGCCGCGCCGTCAAAGATGGCGTTGGGGTGGAAGTTTGTGGAAAAGATCACCAGCGTGTCGAAGGGCACCGTGAATTTTTCGCCCGATTGCAGGGCGAGGATGTCGCGGTTTTCTTCCAGCGGCACGATCCAGCGGTTGACCAGTTTCTGCGGCGGTTCGGCCTGACGGCCCAGATCGTCGACGATGAAGATGCCGCCGGAGGATTTGAGCTGCAGCGGTGCCTGATAGGTGCGGGCGACCGGGTTGTATTTGAGGTCAAGCATGTCGAGCGTCAATTCGCCGCCGGTGACGACCGAGGGGCGTTCGCAGAACACATAGCGGTTGTCGAAGCGGTTGGCGTTGCGGCGCAAGGAATTGGGGTCGTCCACCGATTCCTCGGCGGCGGAATGCACGATCGGGTCATAGACGGTGATGACCTGACCGGAGTATTCAATGGCGCGGGGAATGTAGATCTTGTCGCCCAAAGCGGCGCGGATGCCGTTGGAGATGGAGGATTTGCCGTTGCCGGGCGGGCCATACATCAGGATCGACCGGCCAGAGGTGACGGCGGGGCCAAGGTTTTCGATCAGGTCATCGGGTAGGATCAAATGGCCCATGCCGCGCATCAGTTCGGTGCGGGTCAACCGCATGTTGCGGACCGACTGCCGTTTCATCTGTTCGCCATAGGCGGCCAGCGGGATCGGCATGGCGCCGTAATATTCGGACTGCGACAGGGCGTCCAGGGCGCGGGACTTGCCGCCGTCGGTCAGCTGGTAGCCCATTTCATTACCGGACGTGGCGTGAAGGGTCCCCGTCGCCTCTAACAGGCGCTGGTTGCGGGCGAGGTCGACCAGTTCCTGCGTCAGGGTGGTCGGCAGGCAGATCACGCGGGCGATCACCGAGACCAGGTCGATGTTCATGCGGAACATGGTCTTGAGCAGGATGTCCCGCATCATCACCGGCGAGATGCCGACATCGGCCATTGTGCGGGGCGGGGCGGGCGGGATCACGCCGGTCTGGGTCTGGATATTCATGGCTGCACCTCGGGTTCGGGCGGAGTTTGCCTTGTCGGCCTGAAGAACTGATGAACCGCAAAATGGACGAGTTCATGGCATTGTTCGGCTATTTCAGTAAAATAATGCCGAAAATCCCGGATCATGCTTTAAAACCACAATTCCTTGAGGAGGTAGAAGATCAGCATGCCGGAGAGGGCAAGGCCCATCGGGAATTTCTGGGCGCTGGTCCAGCTTTCCCATTCCGGCGCGGCGGCGCGGTAGGCCGGCACCATGCGCATCAGGCGGTGACTGGCGAAGGCACCAAGAAGGCAGGCGGCCAGCAGGCCAAGGACAAAGCGAATGTCGGACAGTGCGAAAAACGGCGCCATCGCGGCCGCGAATTTGGCGTCGCCCGCGCCCATGAGGCCGGCGGCATTGGCGACAAAGCCCGCGACCAGCACAATGGCGGCAAGTGCCCAACCCCACGCCCAAGTGTGGAACGGCATCACCACAAGGCCAACCACCAGCCAGACCGCCAGCAGCACCAGCACGGCCTTGTTGGGGATTTTCAGGAAGCGCATGTCGTTCCACGACACCCAGACGCCGATGGCGATGGCAAAGGGCAGAAAGGTGAGGGCGGCGGTGTTGGACAGCATCGCCCTAATTCTCGAGCGCTGCCAGAGACCGAGAGGCAGCCTCGAAATACACCGGGGAGGTGTCGATCGCCTCGTGCAACAGGCGTTTGCCCTGATTGACGTCGCCTTGTTTGATCGCGGCGAGGGCAGCAGTGTAAAGCAGTTGCGAACGTTCGTCCTGCGTCATCGTAATGACGGGCAGGTCGTATTTGTGCTGTGTGGCGCGGGCCAGGACAAGGTTGTTCTTGGCGGTGAACATGGTGGGATCATAGGTGAGGGCTTGCACAAACAGTTTCTCGGCCCCCGCCCCGTCGCCGCGTGTCAGTTTCGAATAACCCCAGTTGTTCAGGACGCCCTGCGGTTTTGTCGTCATGCCGGTGGCGATTTCATAGAAACTGTCGGCTTTTTTCCAGTCTTTCTTGCTGTCGGCCACCATCGCTTCCAACCGGTAGCGTTCATAGGTTTCCACTGTGGGCGGGATCGTGTTCAACACCGCTTCGGCCTTGGCCCAGTCGTTGGAGCGGATCATCACGTCGGCCAACGCCAGCCGGTCATTGTCGGTCGCTTGGGGTGAGGCGACGATTTCGGTCAGGATGGTGTTGGCCTCTGTGAACAGATTGGCGCGGACCAGAGACTTGGCCAGCCCGCGTTTCAAATCGATGCGGGTCGGGTCAACGGTCAGCGCGTTCTTGAAATAAGTCACCGCCTCAGTCGGGTCGGCGACGGTCAGCATGACATCGTTGAGATTGGCCTGATCCACCGCGGCCACTTCGGCCACGGCTTTGTCAGCTTTCGCCCGGGAGACGCCCTGTTGGCAGGCGGACAGCGGGACTGTGCCGGCGAGGCACAGTGCGATTAGAATGGATTGGCGCATTTTGCGTCCTTTTTAACTGCTCAATACGCCGGATTTGGGCGCGTCAGTCTAGAGCTGGGACAGAAGGACGTAGTCCCCCTCGCCACGGCGCACCAGATTGAACTGCGGTCCATCAACGGCGGCAACGGGATCACCATACACCGACTTGTCGGATCGGGCGATAGCCAAGCGCAAATTCTCGCGGATTTCATCCGAATTGCCACTGTCCAGTGCAAAAGCTTGCTGAAATACGGCGCGGGCCTCGCCAAATTTGCCTTCTTCCATCAGGACAACGCCCAGATTGTTGACGGCGGGCACGAACGTCGGGTCTTGCTCGATGGCTTTGCGCAGGATCTTTTCGGCCTGGCCCAGACGGCCAAGTTTCAGGTCGGCGGAGCCAATGGCCGACAGGACATCGGAATTGACGCCCTGCACCGAAGCGGCGCGGTAATAGGCTTTCAGTGCCAGGTCATATTCCCCTGCGGCCATCAGCCGGTGGCCGACCTCGAGCCCATCAACGCCCTGCTTGGTGCCATCGACGGCGGGGGGCGAATTGCCACCGGTCGGGTTGGATGCGTCAAGTCCGCCAGTGAGAGCACAGGCGGACTGAAGCAGGATCGCAAGGACAGGTATGAGGCGCAGTCGGCTACCCTTTGTTTTACACGGGGCGCGCGTTATGGCCCCCCCATCGACAGGGTCTTGGCAATGCCATGCACCGAAGGCCCGATCAGGATGATCATCAATGGCGGCACCGTGAACATCATTGTGCCCAGCGTCAACTTGGTCGGCAAGGTGTTTGCCTTTTCTTCGGCGCGCATCACGCGTTTGTCACGCATTTCCGCCGAATAGACCCGCAACGCCTCGGCAATCGAGGTGCCGTAGGTGGCCGATTGCACGAGGGTGGTCACGAAGGATGAAACATCGGTGATGCCGACGCGTTCGGACATGTCTTTCAAGACCTGCACCCGTTCCTTGCCGGCTTTGACTTCGTGGCTGACCATTTCAAATTCGTCGGCCAGAGCGGGATAACCGGCGCGGCTTTCTCTTGCGACGCGGTTGATCGACTGGTCAAGAGACTGCCCCGCTTCGACGCAGACCAGCATCATGTCCAGCGCGTCGGGGAAGCCCGACACGATTTCTTCCTTGCGCTTTTGCAAGCGGCGCTGGACCCAGTATTGCGGCAGATAGTAGCCGATGGCACCGGGAATGACGGTGGACAGGATTTTGAACTGGGTCGTCAGTTCCTGATTGTGTGATTTGATGATCGTGTAGATCACCCCGCAAATCAGAAATCCGATGCCAAGCGCGAACTGCGAAAAGTGGAACATCCGCACGGCGTTTTTGGCAGTGTAACCGGCGCGCAGCATCTTGAGCCGCGAGGCGGACATCGCCTCGGCGTCCTGCGGTTCAAGGAAGGCCGAGAATTTCTCCAGCTTGTCGACCTTGTCACCGCGGCGCAGGGCCTGGCCGGGCAATTTCACTTCGGTTGCAGGGCCACGCAGCGCCTTGAGCTTGTCGAACGGGTTGACCCTGCGTTTCAGCATGGTGGGCAGGGTGGCCACGATCAGGATCAGGCCCAACAGTCCCACCGCAAGCAGGGGGCCAAGCGGGCCGAATTTGGCAACCAGGGTCGCATTCATATCAGTCAGAATTTGCATGATGGTTCAGACCTTGATGTTGACCATGATCTTCATGAAAACCACGTTGACGACGAGGAACGCGGCGACGATCAGACAGGCGGGGATGAAGGACGGCGTTTCCTTTACGTCGTCGTAATAGTGCGGCTGGATGACGTTGATCATGATCAGCGCCCCGATTGGGAATGCCGACAGGAACATGCCGGACCATTTCGCCTCTGCCGTGATGGCGCGGACCCTGCGGAACAGTTTGAAACGGGCGCGGATTACCTTGGACAGGCCATCCAGAATTTCGGCCAGGTTGCCGCCTGATTGCTGTTGAATGGTGACGGCGACGGCCAGAAAGCGCAAATCCTGGCTGTCCATACGTTCGGCGAATTCTTTGAGGCTTTCGGCCACATCGCGGCCATAAGACGCTTCGTCCGCGATCATGCCGAATTCGGTGCCGAGCGGGTCAGAGATTTCCTTGGCGACGTTGGCGATGGCAGAGGAAAACGGGTGGCCGACCCGCAAGGAACGGACCATCAGTTCCACCGCGTCAGGCAGCTGTTCTTCCAAAAGCGACATGCGCTTTTTGGCTTTGTTGTTGACCCAGACATAAACGCCGCCGATGCCCATGATGATGGCGACGATAATGCGGACGGGGGGTGCGGCCTCGGTGCCAAGTGTCAGACCCAGATAGGAAAACACCGCAAGGCCCGCCATGATGCCCAACAACTGTTTGGGGGTAAAGGCGATGTTGGCCTTTTGCGCCTTGGTCGCCAAGATCGAATATAGCGGGATGCCGCGGGCGTTCATGTGCTGGCTCATTTCCTTGCGGAGTTGTTCCAGCACTTTTTCGCGGTCGTGGTTTTTTTCCAACAGGGCCAGCCGGCGGCTCATCCGGCTGTTCAGGCTGATCGACTTGCCGAAGACGGTCAGATACAGCCCCTCGACCAGCATCAGGACGGCGACGAAGATGACGATATAGATGATGGGGGCTGCGCTTATCTGCATGGTCGCACCTTAAACAATGGGTTCGTAGATCGACGCCGGCAGGTCATAACCCCATTGCCGGAACCGATCGGAATAGTGCGACCGCACGCCGGTCGCGTTGAAGCGGCCGATGATCTTGCCACCCGGTTCGATGCCGAGCCGTTCGTAGCGGAAGATTTCCTGCATCGAGATGACCTCGCCCTCCATGCCGGTGATCTCGGTGATCGAGACCATGCGGCGCGACCCGTCTTGCAGGCGCGAGGCCTGCACGATCAGGTTGACGGCGGCGGCAATCTGGGAACGGACGGCCTTCAGCGGCATGTCGATACCGGCCATGGCGACCATGTTTTCAAGGCGCGAGATGCCATCGCGGGCAGAGTTGGCGTGGATCGTGGTCATGGAGCCGTCGTGGCCGGTGTTCATGGCCTGCAACATGTCGATGACTTCTTCGCCACGGGTTTCGCCGACGATGATCCGGTCCGGACGCATCCGCAGCGCGTTGCGCAAACAGTCGCGCTGGGTGACGGCACCCTTGCCTTCGACGTTGGCGGGGCGGCTTTCCATCCGGCCCACGTGGACCTGTTGCAGCTGCAATTCGGCGGTGTCTTCGATGGTCAGGACGCGTTCATGGTTGTCGATGAAAGATGACAAGGCGTTGAGCGTGGTGGTTTTGCCCGAACCGGTACCGCCAGAGACGATGATGTTCAGCCGGCAAGACACGGCGGCTTGCAGATAGGCGGCCATTTCTTCGGTGAAGGCGCCGAATTTGACGAGGTCCGGGATCGCGAGTTTGTCTTTCTTGAATTTCCGGATCGACACAAGCGAGCCATCCACCGCCACGGGCGGCACCATGCAGTTGAAGCGCGAGCCATCGGCAAGGCGCGCGTCGCAATAGGGGTTGGATTCGTCGACCCTGCGGCCCACGGCAGACACGATCTTGTCGATGATCCGCAAAAGGTGGCGTTCATCCTTGAAGGTGATGTCGGTCAGTTGCAGTTTGCCGTTGCGTTCGATGAAGATGCGTTTGGGACCATTGACGAGGATGTCGTTGACGGTTTCGTCCTTGAGCAGCGGTTCCAGCGGGCCAAGGCCCATCACCTCGTCAAACAGATCCTGGTTGAGAACTGTGCGGTCTTCCTTGTTCAGGACGACAGACATTTCTTCAAGCGCCTCGGCGACGATGGCGGCGATTTCGGATTTCAGGTTGACTTCGGACGCAGATTCCAGCGCGGCAAGGTTCAGGTTTTCCAAAAGCCGCTTGTGCAGTTCGACCTTGAGTTCGCTCATCCGCTCTTTGCGTTTGCGCTCTTTGTCCAAGGCGGCGACTTCGGCGGGATTGCGTTGTGGGGCAACGGCAATCGACGGCTTGCCAGCGGCAACCGGTTTCACCGCTGTCGGTGTCATGGCGCGGGACGCAGGCGCACCTGACCCGACGGCCGCGGTTGACGGCCTTGGAGCGCCCGTTTCTGGCTTTTTGAAAAGCGAAAACATCTTTAACCCCTATGGGTGGTTCAATTTTTAGCGGATTCGACGGCTTTGTTCAGCTCGAACAATGACTTGGCGAGTTTCTGGATCTCTTTGCGCATCGGGTTCTTTGCGGCGGATTCGGCCAGTGGCAGGCCGTGGTCATTGGCTTGCGTAACTTGCGGGCCGCCGTCGGGCAGTTGCACCTCGATTGCGATATCAAGGCTTTCGGCCATGCGCTTGACACGGCTTTTGGCCGACAGGTCGGTGAAGCGCGGTGCACGGTTCAAGACGAAGCGCAGTTTTTCATGCGGCAGGCTTTCGGCCTTGAGGGCGCGGACCAGGCGCAACACATTCTGGGCCGAGCGCAGGTCAAGGTCCATCAGCGCGAAGTAAACATGGGCGCGGCTTAGCACCGCTTCAGTCCAGGTTACGATGGTCTTGGGCATGTCGATCACGACAAAGTCAAAATTGGCGCGGGCCATGTCGACGATACGGCCGATGGCTTCGGAGTCGACAATATCCAGCGGCAACATGTCGGCAGGCGCGGTCAGCACGTGCAGCTTGTCGTTGAAGGTCAGCATGGCCTGCAACAGGGTATCGCTGTCGCTGTTGCCAGCCTCAGACAACAATTCAAAGACCGCTTCCTTGCGGGGCAGGTCAAGATAAGTCGCGGCAGAGCCGAACTGAAAGTCAAAGTCGATCAGGCAGACGCGCGGCGGTTCCTTGCTGACAGTGGCCAATTCCCAGGCAAGGTTGGTGGCGAAGGTCGAGGCGCCAGAGCCACCGGCCAGTCCGTGGACCGGCAGCACAACGGCATCGCGATCGCCTTTGGCCTTGAAGCCGGGATGCGGCATGGTCGCCTCTGGCTCTGGATCACGCGGGGCGGCGGGCACGGCGTGAATCTGAACGGCGGCAGGTTTGCGAATGCGTTCGATGGTTTCGTGCAGCGCCCCTTCGGGCAGCGGGTAAGGCACGAAGTCATCTGCGCCAAGCCGCAACAGCTGATGCAGGGCGATCGGACTGACCTGATCGGCGATCAGCACGACCTTGATGCCGTGGCCTTTGGCCTGTTTCAAAATCTCTGTGATGCGGGAAAGATCCGCCTCGTCTTCGGCATTCACGGCGATTGCCACGAATTCCAGACTGCGCGCGTCGGGTTGTTCCAGAAAAACCACGGCATCGTCAAATGACAGGTCGCCCCAGCTTTCGCCAAGCTCCAGTTCCATATCGTCGATCAGCAGTTCAAAGTTCTGCACGTCCCGCGAAATCGTGCAGGCCAGAATCGGTGCCGGTTCCGGCTGAAGGTTTGCTACGCTCGTCATTGCCCATTCCTTCCAAAGTCGCCCCATGAAGAGCGGCATCTGTGCCAGTTCTCTGGCTTTTACAGTCACCCGCCCTGGATCAGCGCATGGCTTGGCGGCCAAGGGACTGATCCCATCGCAGAGAAGGTGCTGTCAGAAGTTGGCGAGATTGGGGCTAAAAAATCGTCAATCTTTGGTTTTTAACGAATTGATGCCGAATCTTGGAAACGCAAAGGCCCGCTTTCGCGGGCCCCTTGGTAGAAAACTACGGTTTTGGCGACAATCAAGCACCCAACTAAGGCTTTCCGGGATCAACCTGTGTGGTGACTTTGGTGTTGGTGGGGTGGATCCGGGTTGCGCTGTCGACATATTCGCGGAAGATCACGGCCGCATATTTGCCGTTCAGCATGCCGGAGTAGCCCTGTGCGAAGCCCGAAACTTCCGTCACGGTGCGGCGGTTCTGCTCTTCGGGCGACTGGGTGTGGATGATCGGGCGCGTCTCGCCATAAGAGACCAGCGCCTCGAGCCGTGACGTGCTGATACCCCGACTGGCAAGGTAAGCTACCGCGGTTTTGGCGCGGCGCAGGCCGAGCGCGTAGTTGTAGGCGTTCGATCCCACCAGATCGGTATGCCCAAAGACCTTGAATCGCACCTCCGGGAACTGTTTGATCCACTCGGCCTGGCGATTCAGCACGGTAATGGCGGCCGGGCTGAGTTCGGAGCGGTTGAAGGCAAAGTTGATGGTTGTCGGCACTTCGCTGTCGAAGCGACGGGCCACTGCCATCGTCGCATCGCCTTCGTTCATCATCGCCATGCCATTCAGCATGGTCGGGTTGCCGAAGCCGCCTTCGTCAACCTCTGACCCGGCCTCGCTGAGAAAGCGGGTCTGGTCGCAGGCTGCCAGCGGCAGGATCGCGAAAGAGCAGAACAGGGCGGTTCGCAGGGAGGATTTCATGTCCATCACTCCATCGTATAGCCGTAGGAGCCGCTGAAGTCCTGCCGGGCCACTTCGCCCGCAGCACCACGTTGGCTACCGGCGGTTTTGCCGAACAGGAACAGCTCTTTCTCGGTCGGGATGCGAATCCGGTCCGTCGGCAGCGCCAGCGCCTCGCCCCGGGTCGGCGTGACCAGATGCGGCGTGACGATGATCACCAGTTCCGACTGCGAACGCTGGTAGTCGGCACTGCGGAACAAGGCCCCCAGAACCGGGATATCCCCGAGCCATGGCACCTGACCGTTCAGATCGCGGAAGTCGTCTTGCAGCAGACCTGCGATGGCGAAGCTTTCACCGTCGCGCATTTCGACCGTGGTCGAGGTTTCGCGGCGTTTGAAGGCGTTGACGGAAAAGCCGTCGGTTTGCAGCGTGGTCGTGGTGTCGATTGACGAGACGGCGGCGTTGATCACCAGGTTGATCGTGTCGCCGTCCACCACGGTTGGCGTGAAATTGAGTTCCACACCGAAGGGTTTGTATTCGACCGAAATCGTGCCGTTGCCGGATGCGACCGGGATCGGATATTCGCCACCGGCCAGGAACTTGGCTTCCTGCCCGGACAAGGCGGTCAGGTTGGGTTCGGCCAACGTTCGGACAACCCCTTTGGATTCAAGCGCTTCTAGCAAGACACCGAATTCAAGCGAACCCGCGGTGAAGCCAAGGCCAATGCGGCCCGCGGCCTGATTGGTCGAGGTGATCGGAGTGCCGCCAAGGAAGTTTGACAGTTTGTTGCCATCGGCCAGCTGACCGGTGCCGGCATTGATGCCAACACTGTTGCCGCCCGACACGCCCAGCGAGGCGGCGAGGCTTTTGGACACCGAGCGCTGCATTTCGGCAAAGCGGACTTTCAGCATGACCTGCTGTGTTCCCGAAACCATCAACAGGTTCGACACGCGGTCGGGCGCATAGCGGGCGGCCAGGTCGAGGGCGCGGTCGAGTTTGGCGGTGGACGACACCGAACCTGACAGGACGATGCCGTCATTGGCGGTGCGTACCTCGATCCGCTCACCCGGCAGGATCTGTTGCAGACGCTCTTTGAATTCTTCGATGTCGGGGGTGACATGCACCTCGACGTTGGAGATCAGCTTGCCGTCTTGCGTCATCAAGGTCATCGTGGTGCGGCCCGGCGTCTTGCCCAAGACATAGATCGTCTTGTCCGACAGGGTCGAAATATCGGCGATGCCGGGGTTTGCCACGGACAGTTCCGAAAATGCGGTGTCGCTTTCAACGACGATGGCGCGGTTCATCGGGACTTCGAGCGGTGCGGTGGCAGAGCCCTTCATGATGGTCAGAGTTTGCGCCGTAACAGGCGTCAGGGACGTGGTCGCAAGGGCTAAACCAAGTGCCCCCGCCGTCCATAGGCTTCGCAGTTTCATCTTGCCTGCCCTCTCAATATGCCCAAATGGCGGGTCTTTAGCGCCCGTTTCACAGCCTAAAATGCCGTATCTGGCAATTTTAAGCAAGAATCAAAAGGTTAAAGGCAGTTCCTTATGTGGATAACCTGCAACAGGCCCATGCCTTTTGTGATAAGTCAAAGCGGCCCCACCATATATTGGGGGGCCGCCTGATGGATTCGCCTTGTCTTATGCCAGGGTCAGTTGGTGCAAGGGATCGGCGTATCGACCACGTCGGCCCCTTTGCGGGTTTTGATGGAGCATACTTTCGGTGCCTCTGGCACAGCGGCGACCTGCTGTTCCGTGATGCCAAGCAGGCCGTTGCTGTCCACCTCGATCTTGCCATTCGCGTCGGCAACCGAGGCATCAGTGGTGCCCACCAGCGACAAGGCCAGTTTCCCGGTGGCGGCGGCCTGCGCAAGGCGCGCCACCTGTTCGGGCGAGGCCGAAACGGTGACGGTGCGCGCCACCATGGCGGCACCTGTGCCACCATCGGCAGTCTGATCCACGGCGATGATCTTGACGCCGCTTTCGATCAGCCGGGTCATGTCGCCGTTATTGTTGTCAATCGAGCCGGTCCAGTAGACGTCGACCCGGTCACCCGGCTGAACGAAGCCCGACACGCCAGACGCCACGTCGACTTTGATGGCAAAGGCGCGCTGACCCTTGGCCAATTGGCCGGTCAGGCCCGCCATCTGGCCCGGTTCGGTGACTTTTTCGGCCAAGACAGGTTCGAACTTCTCCATCGGACGGACGATATAGCGCGGCGTCTTGCCATCATCGGGGAACAGCAGCGTGCCGTCCTGGAAAATGTGGTCCGGCAATGCGTTCTCTGGCCAGTAGATCAGTTGAACATCCTCTTTGGTCAGCGTGTCGCCATAGTTTTTGGCCTTGTTGACCACAAAAACCTCGACCAGTTTGCCAGCCTTGGCGTTGAACTGCAGTGCGTTGTCCAGCCGGGCTTGGGTCTGGCTGAAGTAATTTTGCGTCATGTAGACGGCAAAGCCCGCCAATGCGAGCCCCACCACCAGGACCAATCCAAACATCGTTCTCATCGTAGCGCCCCTTCACCCATGGCCGCCCCAGCGGCCGCTACCCGATACGGTTAGTTGTTGCCGTATCCGGAATTCATATTGCCGATGTAGTCGGCGACGCCCTGCGACGAGCTGGTCGCACTGAACGCAATCGGGATCAGCACCAGCATACCCAAACCGATGATGGCCGCTGTCAAAACAACCCAGTCCACCGTTACGGCGCCGGATTCATCCTGGCAGAAATCATTCACATAGAGGTCCATCGGCGCGTCCTTTTGAACTAAAGTGATCGGCGGAAAGTCTTGAGTTTCCGGGACCACGGTTTTGATCACCCTGCTGTGACTTCGCGACCAAAATTGGGCGCGGGCATGGCCAGAATGGGATATGTTTTCCGGCACTTAGATCAGTCAACTGGCCCAGGTGGTTCGCAATGAAAAGGGCCGCTTCCTCGCGGATGCGGCCCAATTCTGCAGTCCGGGCATGTATGCCCGTGGGCGGCTTAGTTGTTGCCGTAGCCCGAGTTCTTGCTGTTCAGGTCGGTCGTGATCTTTTCGCCCAGACCGGTGATGCCGCCGCCAACGGTGGTCATAACAACCATGCCGAGGCCAACGATGGCTGCGGTCAGCACGACCCAGTCAACGGTCACGGCGCCAGCTTCGTCGGATTTGAATTTTTTGAACAGGTTCAAGAGTTTCATGGTCGTTTCCCTTTCAGAGGAGGTTGCAGTTTAATTTTCTATCCGGGTCGGCTGCTCGTCGCGGGTTTCTTTCCCGCCGCGGTTCGTCTCGGCATGTGTGTAATTAGCCAGTGAATCGTGGCGAGAATGCGGAGCAGACAAGGAATTTCTGGGAAACGCCGTTTTCCACAAATATTTTATTTAACACATTGAAATATATGAAAAACAATTTTTGAAGAATCGCATTTTGCCAGATGAAGCTTAGGGAATCGTTGAGAATCGGGCATCTTTTCAGCACTTCGCCCGTGTTTTGGTGGAAATCTGCGTGGGTTTCTGCCATGCTGATAGCAAGAACAACAATCGGGCAGGCACCCGTCTATGAAACTGACAGTTTTGCAGCTGACTGCCGTTCTGGCGGTCACGCCGGTCCTGGCGTTTGGTGAGGGTCTGGTTGCGAACGACTTCACCTTTCACATGGTGTCGGCGGCGGATGCGCTGGTCGGCAAAAGGATAAAGGTGCAGATTGATCCGGCAGAACAGGCCCGTCTGCTGGCGGCGCTTCCCAAGGTGGACCCCAACCCGCAGCATGACGCTGCCAAAGCGCCGGAAAAGCCGCTGGAACCGGTTGCGCCGGCCGGGGCGCATTACGACTGGTTCTGGAACACCGTCCCGGTGGCGCAAGATGCCGCGGATGGCAGGTTCCCGTTGGCGATGGCCGCGCTGAGCCAGGGGCCGGGCGGCGCGAGTGTCACGGCGCCGCGTTTGCAAGCGATGCAGGGGCTGGCCCAGACCTATGGCACGGAGATACTCAAGGCGACGATCGGCACGAATGTGTCGCCTGCACTGGTTCTTGCGGTGATGGGCATTGAAAGCGGCGGCAATGCTGAGGCGGTCAGTTCGGCCGGCGCGACAGGGTTGATGCAGCTGATCCCTGCGACCGCCACGCGGTTTGGTGTGACGGATGCGACGGACCCGGTGCAAAACATCAAGGGCGGGGTGGCCTACCTTAACTTTCTGATGAACACGTTCAACCGCGATCCGATCATGGTGCTTGCAGCCTATAACGCGGGTGAGGGTGCGGTTACAGCGAACAGCGGCGTGCCCCCTTACGCCGAGACGCGCGACTATGTGCCCAAGGTGCTGGCGGCATGGCAGGTGGCGCAGGGGCTGTGCATGTCACCGCCCGAGCTGGTCAGTGACCCATGCGTGTTTCGGGTGGTTTCGGCGGGCAACTGAGGCCCGACCTAATGCTGTGCGCTTGTCGCGTTGTGGCGGGCGCTGTGCGCTTTGGGGAATGCCCGAAGCAAGCGAGGAGCGGCGGGTTTGTCGTTACTTTGAAAAGGCATCGGCCCATTCGGGGTGGCGTTTGAATTGGGCGTCGACAAAGGGACACAGCGCCATGATCTTGAACCCTTCGGCCCGGGCGTCTGCCACCAATTGCGTGACCAGCGCCAGACCAGCCCCGGTGCCGCGAAAACTGTCGGGCACTTCGGTGTGGTCGGCGATCACCAGATGAGGCGTGGTGATGGAATAGGTCAGTTCGGCCTCTGCGCCACCATAGCGGATGACATAGCGACCGTTGTGGCCAGAAACCTCGCGGGTGACGATGTGATCAGCCAATAATCGTCGCCTCGGTTGCGGCGCGCAGTTCGGCCTCGGTCACGCCATCCGCGCATTCGACGATTTTCAGACCGCCCGGGACCACATCCAGCACGCCCAGATTGGTGATGATGCGGTTGACGACGCCTGCACCGGTCAGCGGCAGTGTGCAGCGATGCAGCACTTTGCTTTCACCATGTTTGGAGGCATGATCCATCACCACGACGACGCGGCCGACCCCGGCCACCAGATCCATCGCACCGCCCATGCCTTTGACCAGCTTGCCCGGAATCATCCAGTTGGCCAGATCGCCGTTTTCGGCCACCTCCATCGCACCGAGGATGGCCATCGCGATTTTGCCGCCGCGGATCATGGCGAAGGACTGGGCGCTGTCGAAATAGGCGGTTTGCGGGAGTTCAGTGATGGTTTGTTTGCCGGCGTTGATCAGATCGGGGTCTTCGTCGCCGTCAACCGGGAACGGCCCCATGCCCAGCATGCCGTTTTCCGATTGCAGGGTCACATTGACGCCCTGGGGAATGTAATTCGCCACCAGCGTCGGGATGCCGATGCCAAGATTGACATACCAGCCATCCTGAAGTTCCTGTCCGGCCCGTTCGGCCATTTGATTGCGATCCCAGGGCATGATCTCTCCTTCAGGTGGGGGGCTGGCTTGGGTCGAGCCAAGTCAGAAGTGTTTCAACGACGGCGGCGCCATAAGCCGCATTCATATGGGCATGGTCACCACGTTTGTGGGCCTCACCCGCGGTGATGCCGCCGCCTTCAGCAAGGAAATTTTGCGCAGTCAGGCCAGCGGCGGTGCGGGTTTCAGTGGGTTGCGGCAGGTAGGTCATTCCATGGGCGGTGGCAAGTTTCGCGAGCGCGGTGTCGAAGGCGACAAACCCGGGCAGGGCACCGGTGGGGTTTGCGGCGAGTTTCTGCAACGGCAGGAAAGCGGGGTAAGTGCTGGCGAGGCAGGTTTCATTGGTGGCGGGACGCGGGATCAGCACGACTTTGGCGTCGAGGCGGTTGTGCCAGCCGGTTTCGGGCAGTGCGTTCTGCGCCAGCGCCGCGCAGATACTGGCGAAGAGGGGTTGGGACAGCAGACTTGGCGCGCCCGCTTCGCGCAGACCCGCCACGTCGCAATCGGCCAGCAGTTCTGCCACTGCATCGGTGGCGCTGAAGCCGCCGACCAGCACAATGATCTGGCGGTCGGCAAGCGAGACGGCGGCTTTGCCATTCGTCGCCTCGGCGATTTTCCGTTGGCGTTGCGATTCGCCCTCGGCAGGCAAGCCAAACGTGTTGCCGGACATCAGGGACATGCGGAGATAGGTGCGCTGCGGGGCGGCGAAGAATTCGGCATCATAGCCGGGACGGGGCGTTCCGTCCCAAGCCGTCTTGAGAGCGGCCAGATGGGAATTGCCGATGAACAGCAGCCGCTTCATCGGGCGAAACTTTCCAAGAGCGCCTCTTCGCAACGCAGTTCAGCCTCGTCTTCCTCTTGCGCGGCGCGACCTGCGGGCTGCGCCGCGACTTTATGTGCGTCGAAAAACAACTTCATGGCTTGCGCCACGCCAGCGGATGAGACGGAGCGTTTGTTCGCCTCGAAATAGACGCCGCGGTTGTTGGCGGAGGTGATCAGTTCGTAGGACGGGAAGTAATCGACCCCGTCGTCATCGGCATAAAGTTTGCCACAGACGGCGCGCAGGACCGCTTTGGAATAAGCGGTTGCGACCTCGACATGCTGGCCGGAGGCGGTGGCGGTGAGCGGCACCGGCGAGACGGTGAACAAAAAGCGGATGCGGCGGTTCACCTTGCGCAGGCGTTTCATGAAGCCGCGCAGGCTGTCCAGCACTTCGGTCACGTCGTAGTTTTTGAAGGCATGGGTGGCAGGGTCGTACTGTCCGGCGATGGTGCCAGGGGCGGTGGGATAGACGGTGCCGATGGCTTTGTGAACCCAAGCCTCGGTCAGGCCAAGGGTAAAGACGAACAGATCGGCGGATTCGAAGGCAGCCTTGACACGGGTCAGGTGATGGGCGCGGTGGTGCAGCACCTGATCGGCGCTGTCCAGCCCGCCGGGATCAAGGCCGGGGCGCTGGGCGTCATAGAACCGGCCCGCTTTTTCCCATACCGGATCAGCCGGGGTCAGGCGGCCATTCGCCTCTTCATACAGCTGTGCAAGTTGGGCCGTGGTGTAGACATTGCCGTAGCGGGCAGAATACAGGCGATAGCCGTGCGCGTTGGCCAAGGCCTCTGGTACGACACCTGGAAGGGGCTCGGCATCCGTAATGCGAAAGCCCGCGCTGCGCAGGTTGCGACCGATGTGCTGGGCAAAGCAACTGCCCGCCGTGACGATCCGCATTGTCCGCGTGACCGGGAATCGCGGGGTATAGAGCACACCGGGATCAAGCGGCGCCCGGTCGGACACAGCGCTTTTCCAAAAGGCACAGGATGACAGCCCGTCATAGGGCGAAGACATGTCAGGCCTCGGCTGCGGCGCGCGGCCGAACGGTGCGGTTTTCAATGCGTTTTTCGTGAGCGCCCTGGATCAGGCGGTGGACATAAATGCCGGGCAGATGAATCTTGTCGGGGTCAAGTGCACCTAGAGGCACGATTTCTTCGACTTCTGCGACGCAAATGCGGCCAGAGGTTGCGGCGGGCGGGTTGAAATTGCGGGCGGTTTTGCGGAATTCCAGGTTTCCGGAGGGGTCGGCGCGCCAGGCCTTGACGATGGCGAGGTCAGAAATGATTCCACGTTCAAGGATATAGGTCTTGCCGTCGAACTCCTTGTGTTCCTTACCTTCGGCAATCACGGTGCCCACCCCGGTGCGGGTATAAAAGCCGGGTATGCCGGCCCCGCCTGCGCGGAGGCGCTCTGCAAGGGTGCCTTGGGGGTTGAATTCAAGCTCTAGTTCACCTGACAGGTACTGCCGCATGAATTCGGCATTTTCGCCGACATAAGACGAAATCATTTTCCTGACCTGCCGGGTCGTCAGCAGGATGCCCAGACCAAAGCCATCCACGCCGGCATTGTTGGAGGCGATAGTCAGATTTTTGGTGCCGGCATTGCGGATCGCACCGATCAGCAGTTCGGGAATGCCGCACAATCCAAAACCGCCCGCGGCGATGGTCATGCCGTCAAACAATACACCCTCAAGCGCGGCAGCCGCACTTGGATAGATTTTCCGCATCGGATGTCCCCCGCAAACTCTGTCGTCACTATGAAGAGGGGAGATCCGCAAAGTCAATTGCCGCAGCGCGGCAATGGATGCGCCAAACGCGACGCGTCGGGTCAACTTGGTGGTTCTCGGCCCGTCCGATAGCCAGTCATATGGTGCGGCGGCCGCCCCCGGAGAGTTTTTTGGGCCGGGTTGTCCAGATCATGACACCACGCTAGAAGCCAGTTGGAAGAACCGTCACCCCACGTGGTGAAATTGGTAAACACAGGAGACTTGCTTTTGCCAGTGAGTGCCCCGGTGGAAACGCCGGGAGTATAGCTGCCCAAATTCGGGGAACCCTCACAGGTCATGCTGGTGGCAATCCCGAGCCAAGCTGTTTTGGCGTGTTGCTGAAATGGAAGGTGTAGAGACTAGACGGGCAGGACCTAAGGCCGGGCAACTGGTTATGGTCAAGGGATAGTCCAGACCACGAACACCTTCGGGTGGCGGTTGAAGCCGAAGTGGTATGAAAATCTCCCGCCTCAGGGCTTGCCGGTTCGATGCCGGCCGTGGGGACGGTTCTTCAAAGCGGCGCATTGTTGACGCGACAGGCCTGCGCGACCCACGTCTCCGGCACGTCGCGGCGTTTGACCGGCCAGCCGCAACGCGAGTGTGTCCCTTGTTCTTGGTGGATCGCAACCAGCCGACGCATGGCCTGCAAGGCAGTGGGCGGGATCGGTTCTTTTGACAGGCTTGCCGTTGCTAATTCCGAATCGCGCGACGGTTGCCGCGTCGTCACGAAGATCGAGGTGCGCAGCAGCGGTTCAAGGCGGCCCCAGATGCCCTGGCGCGACACCAACATCGTCAGAATCGCGACTCCGCCGAGCACCATAAGATAGACCGCGCCGAAATCTGCCAGAAACTCGCGCAGCAGGAAGTAGATCAGCGTGCCGGTGATTGCGCCCTCTAGAGCGTGTCGCGTTCAGCTGAACCCATAGCCTGCGGCGATGAAGTAGTTTCGGCATTCGGTTGGCTTGAACAGATCACAGACTGCGCCGACCTGTTTCCAGAGAGCATGGTAGGTTCTGGCGGCGGCCTTGCGTATCAGGGTCTTGAGCTTTGAGAACGCCATTTCGATGGGGTTCAGG
>JANYFE010000023.1 GCA_025362795.1 Rhodobacterales bacterium
CGCATTCATCGCTTGACGGTAGAACCCCCGATCAGGCCTACTTCAACCTGCCGCCGCCTGTAACGCTGGCGGCGTAATCGAGGCGGAAAACCACTTAGAAAACGCCCAGAACCTGTTCAGATAAACCGAACCACCTCTCAATTAAGACCATCACAGTCGTCCATGAAGAGAGCAGCAACCCATGGTATCGAAGTAGCACTTCAGCATGATCGGCTACTCTTGATCCGCAGGTAAGTTCCCTCTATACGCCCCCGATGGCGCCTGGCGTCATAGAATCAACAAGAAACGCCGCGTTGCTCTCGCCCGTCGCAGGTCAGAGCTTTCCGGCAAAGGAGAATGCGACATGAAACTGCATGAGTTGCACGACAACGAAGGTGCCACCAAGTCCAAACGCCGCAAGGCGCGTGGCCCCGGTTCGGGCAAGGGCAAGACCGCTGGCCGTGGTATCAAGGGTCAAAAATCCCGTTCGGGCGTGGCGATTGGTGGATACGAAGGCGGCCAGATGCCGCTGTACCGCCGCCTGCCAAAGCGCGGGTTCAGCAAACCGAACCAGAAGCGCTTTGCCGTCATCAACCTGGGCCTGATCGAAAAATTCATTGGTCTGGGCAAGTTGGACATCAAAGCCGAGATCACCGAGGACATGCTGGTCGAGGCTGGTCTGACCGGGCACAAGCGCGACGGAATCCGCATCCTGAACAAGGGCGAGATCACCTCGAAAGTCATGCTGAGCGTCTCTGGCGCATCCGCGGCGGCTGTCGAGGCTGTTGCAGCCGCTGGCGGAACGCTGACCGTGGCGCCGGTTCTGGAACCGCATGGCAAGTCGGTGCGCAAAGCCGTGTAAGGGATTGTAGCCGGTCTTAGGACCGCCTACATCTTCTGCAAGTTTTCCCGCGCTGCCGACCGGAAAACCGGGTCGGCAGCGTTTTCAATCCAGCTTACGGAGCGTCCGATATGGCATCAGCTGCCGAACAAATGGCTGCGAACCTCAGCTGGGGCGCATTGGGCAAGGCGACAGACCTGCGGCAGCGCATCTTGTACACGGTGCTGCTGCTGATGGTCTACCGCCTTGGCACCTTCATTCCGGTCCCCGGCATTGACGGCACTGCGCTCAAGAATTTCATGGACAATCAGGGCTCTGGCCTTGGTGGCATGCTGTCGATGTTCACCGGCGGTGCCATCAAGCGCATGGGCATCTTCGCGCTTGGCGTGATGCCGTATATCTCGTCCTCCATCATCATTCAGCTTCTGGCCTCAATGATCCCGGCGTTGGAGCAATTGAAGAAAGAGGGCGATCAGGGTCGCAAGAAGATGAACCAGTATACCCGCTATGCCACCGTGGCACTGGCGGCGTTTCAGGGCTGGGCGATTGCGGCCAGCATCGTGGCGGGCGGTCTGGCGCATGACCCGTCGCTGTTCTTCAAACTGTCCTGCGTGGTCACGCTGGTCGGCGGTACCATGTTCCTGATGTGGCTGGGCGAACAGATCACCGCCCGCGGCATTGGCAACGGCGTCTCCTTGATCATCTTCACCGGCATCGTGGCCGAGATTCCGAATGCCATCGCCAAGTTTCTGGTGCAGGGCCGTTCGGGTCAGGTCTCGCCTTTCGTGATCATCGGCGCGGTGATCATGGTGGTGGCGGTGATCGGGTTCGTGGTGTTCATGGAACGGGCGCTGCGCAAGATCCACATCCAGTATCCCCGCCGCCAGGTCGGCATGAAGGTCTATGACGGCGGCTCGTCGCATTTGCCGATCAAGGTCAACCCGGCGGGCGTGATCCCGGCGATCTTTGCGTCGTCGCTGCTGCTGCTGCCGACGACCATCGCCACATTCTCGGGGGCGCAGACCAGTCCGATCATGTCGACGATCCTGGCCTACTTCGGCTACGGCCAGCCGCTGTATCTGTTGTTTCAGGGCGCGATGATCGTGTTCTTTGCCTATTTCTACACGGCCAACGTGTCGTTCAAGACCGATGAAGTGGCCGAGAATCTCAAGAATCAGAACGGCTTTATCCCCGGCATCCGCCCAGGCAAAAAGACCCAGGACTATCTGGACTACGTGGTGACGCGGGTTCTGGTGGTGGGGTCGGCCTATCTGGCGGCTGTCTGCTTCCTGCCCGAGATTCTGACCAACCAGTTCGCGATCCCGTTCTATTTCGGGGGAACGTCGGTTTTGATCGTTGTGTCGGTCACGATGGACACGATCAACCAGATTCAGTCGCATATGTTGGCCCATCAATACGAAGGGCTGATCGAACGCTCGCAACTGCGCGGCAAAAAACGGACGGGAACCAAGGCGCCGGCAAGGCGCTAATCCGGAAGCGTGTCAGGCTAAAGTGGCAGCCAGTTTGCCGCCCGACACGCGACCGCCAAAACGGGGGGCCAGATGGTCAATATCATACTTCTGGGCCCTCCGGGTGCAGGCAAAGGAACCCAAGCCAAGCGGCTGGTTGACGAACGCCAGATGGTGCAGCTGTCCACCGGCGACATGCTGCGCGAGGCCCGGCATTCGGGCACCGAAATGGGCCATAGGGTTTCCGAGGTGATGGACCGTGGCGGTCTGGTGACGGACGAGATCGTGATCGGACTGATCGAGGAAAACCTTCACCACGACGCCCCCGGAGGCTTCATCTTTGACGGCTTCCCCCGCACGTTGAAACAGGCGGATGCGCTTGGCGCGGTCCTTGACCGCAACGGCATGTCGCTGGATCATGTGGTGGAAATGCAGGTCGATGATGCGGCGCTGGTTGCCAGGATCACCGGGCGCTACACCTGTGGCAATTGCGGTGCGGTCTATCATGACGCCACAAAGCCGACCGCGAAGCCGGGCATCTGCGATGCCTGTGGTTCCTCCAATCTCAGGCGGCGTGCCGACGACAACGAGGACGCGCTCAAGATCCGTCTGATGGAGTATTACAAGAAAACCTCGCCCCTGATCGGCTATTACTATGCCCTCGGTAAGTTGGACACCGTGGATGGTCTGGCAGAAATGGACGCTGTTGCAGCGGCCGTTGCGAAAGTTCTTGACAGAACCTGAAATATCCCCATCCGCGGCCTTGACGGTCTGGTCAAAAGCCCATACAGCACGGCGTCCCGCTGCGGAATCACTTCGCGGCGGGCAATCGTTTCGGAATTGTGACTGCACCATTCCGGGTTGTGAAAAAAGGTTCTGGCACCACGGAACCGCAACGAAAAGGAAGACACGTTTGGCACGTATTGCTGGCGTCAACATACCCACTGCAAAGCGGGTTCCCATCGCACTGACCTATATCCACGGCATCGGCCCGCATGTCGCGGACCAGATCTGCACCTCGATCGGCATCGACCAGGCCCGTCGCGTCAACCAGTTGACCGACGCCGAAGTGCTGGCGATCCGCGAGTATATCGACGCGAACTTCACGGTTGAAGGCGATCTGCGTCGCGAAACCTCGATGAACATCAAGCGTCTGATGGACCTTGGTTGCTACCGTGGCCTGCGTCACCGCAAGGGTCTGCCGACCCGCGGTCAGCGCACCCATACCAACGCTCGCACCCGCAAAGGCCCTGCAAAGGCCATTGCCGGCAAGAAGAAATAAGGAGCGGACAGAATGGCACGCGAAACAACCAAAGCCGGCCGCACCAAGAAGAAAGAGCGCAAGAACATCGCCGCTGGCGTTGCGCATGTGAACTCTTCTTTCAACAACACCAAAATCCTGATTTCCGACGTGCAGGGCAACGCCATCTCGTGGTCGTCTGCTGGCACGATGGGCTTCAAAGGCTCGCGCAAGTCGACGCCTTACGCTGCCCAGATGGCCGCCGAAGATGCAGCCAAAAAAGCGCAGGAACATGGCATGAAAACCGTCGAGGTCGAAGTGCAGGGTCCGGGTTCAGGCCGCGAGTCCGCATTGCGGGCTTTGGCGGCGACTGGCCTCAACATCACCTCGATCCGCGATGTGACGCCTCTGGCGCACAACGGCTGCCGTCCACCGAAGCGCCGCCGGGTCTGATCTGGAATTGAATTGGTCGGGCTGTGCCTCAGGTCACAGCCCGATTTCGTTGTTTTGAACCAAGACCCTCGGGCGTCGGCTGTTCTGGACATGGGCAGCAGACATGAATGGAGGCGAAAGCATGATCCACAAGAATTGGCTCGAACTGATCAAGCCGCAACAATTGGGCGTCAAGGCCGGTCCTGACGCACAGCGCACCGCCACGCTGATCGCCGAACCGCTGGAGCGCGGCTTTGGCCTGACCCTGGGCAACGCCCTGCGCCGCGTTCTGCTGTCGTCGCTGCAAGGTGCCGCAATCACCTCCGTGCAGATCGACAACGTGCTGCACGAGTTTTCCAGCGTGGCCGGCGTGCGTGAAGACGTCACCGACATCGTGCTGAACCTGAAGGGTGTCCGTCTTAAGATGGATGTCGAGGGCCCGAAACGCCTGTCGATCTCTGCCAAGGGTCCGGGCGTTGTGACCGCTGGCGACATTTCGGAATCGTCTGGGATCGAAATTCTGAACCGCGATCATGTCATCTGTCACCTTGACGACGGCGCCGACGTGTTCATGGAACTGACGGTTTCGACCGGCAAAGGCTATGTCGCCGCCGACAAGAACCGTCCGGAAGATGCGCCGATCGGGCTGATCCCGATCGATGCGATCTATTCGCCGGTCAAGAAGGTCAGCTACGAAGTCACGCCGACCCGCGAAGGTCAGGTGCTGGATTATGACCGTCTGACGATGAAGCTGGAAACCGACGGCTCGCTGACGCCGGAAGACGCCGTGGCCTATGCCGCGCGCATTCTGCAAGACCAGTTGGCCGTGTTCGTCAACTTCGACGAGCCGGAAGCGGCGGGCAAAGGCATCGAGGATGCGGGTCTGGAATTCAACCCGTTGCTCTTGAAGAAAGTCGACGAGCTGGAACTGTCGGTCCGTTCGGCCAACTGCCTGAAGAACGACAATATCGTCTACATCGGCGATCTGATCCAGAAAACCGAAGCCGAAATGCTGCGCACCCCGAACTTTGGCCGCAAGTCCTTGAACGAAATCAAGGAGGTGCTGTCGGGCATGGGTCTGCATCTGGGCATGGAAGTCGAAGACTGGCCGCCGGAAAACATCGAAGATCTGGCCAAGCGTTTCGAAGACCAGTTCTGATACCTGGCGGGGTGAACCCCGCCCTACTTAGGTCGGGGCGTGCCCCGACTCACGTCTAAAATGCCCGGACTGCCGGGGAAAATATGGGCGAAAGCCCCAAGGTGAGCGGGGGCATTCGTAGCCCTCGCCGGACAAAGCAAAACAGACGTTAGGAGAATATCATGCGTCACGGCAGCGGCTACCGCAAACTCAACCGGACCCACGAACACCGCAAAGCGTTGTTCGCCAACATGGCCGGTTCGCTCATCGAACACGAACAGATCAAGACCACCTTGCCGAAAGCCAAGGAACTGCGCCCGATCATTGAAAAGCTGATCACGCTCGCCAAGCGCGGCGACCTGCACGCCCGTCGTCAGGCTGGCGCGCAGTTGAAGCAGGACCAGTATGTCGAACGCCTGTTCGCCATCCTGGGCCCCCGCTACAAGGAGCGTCAGGGCGGCTATGTCCGCGTGCTCAAGGCCGGCTTCCGCTATGGCGACATGGCCCCGATGGCGATCATCGAATTCGTTGACCGCGACGTCAACGCCAAGGGCGCTGGCGACAAGGCCCGCGTTCTGGCGGAAGACAATTTCGAAAGCTGATCTGTCCTTATGGCTGATCTACAGGCCCGCACCGCAAGGTTGCGGGCCTTTTCGTTTCCCGCTCCACGCTTCATTGACCTCGAATTCTCCGTAGACCCTTTCCAGGCCAATTGTAGATGCGTTGTAGGTTTGCAAAAAACGCTTAGGTTAACGTCATGCCCGACCTGTTCGACACCCCCTCCGCAGCCCCCAAAGCGCCCGGCCCCTTGGCTGACCGCCTGCGCCCGCGCAATATGGCGGAGGTGATCGGGCAGGGGCATGTCTTGTCACCAGAGGGGCCGTTGGGTTCGATGCTGGCGGCACACAGCCTGTCGTCCCTGATCCTGTGGGGACCACCAGGCGTAGGCAAGACCACTATTGCCCGCCTGCTGGCGCAGGAAACCGACCTGTCCTTCGTGCAAATCTCGGCTATCTTCACGGGCATCCCGGACCTTAGAAAAGTCTTTGAATCCGCCAGGATACGCCGTCAGAATGGCCAGGGGACGCTGTTGTTCGTCGACGAAATCCACCGTTTCAACAAGGCGCAGCAAGATGGCTTCCTGCCCTATATGGAAGATGGCACGATCCTTCTGGTCGGTGCCACCACCGAAAACCCCTCGTTCGAACTCAACGCCGCTCTCCTCTCTCGCGCGCAAGTCATTGTTCTGGAACGCTTGACGCCCACCGATCTTGAACGCCTTGCCCAACGAGCGGAAAAAGAACTCAACCGGGCACTGCCCCTTACCGGCGACGCCCGCGAGGCTTTGGTCGAGATGTCAGACGGCGATGGCCGCACGCTCTTGAACCTGATCGAACAGATCACTGCCTGGAATTCCTCCAAATCTCTGACCCGCGACGAACTTTCCACCCGCCTGATGCGCCGTGCGGCCAAATACGACAAGTCCGGCGAGGAGCATTACAACCTGATTTCGGCCTTGCACAAATCGGTCCGGGGTTCCGATCCAGACGCCGCCTTGTACTGGTTCACCCGCATGCTGGAAGGCGGCGAAGACCCCCGCTTCCTCGCCCGCCGCATTACCAGAATGGCTATTGAGGACATAGGGTTGGCCGATCCGCAAGCGCAGGAAATCTGCCTCGCAGGTTGGCAGACCTACGAACGTCTGGGCAGTCCCGAAGGTGAACTGGCACTGGCGCAAGCCGTGATCTACCTCGCCCTCGCCCCGAAATCCAACGCCGGTTACATGGCCTATTCTGCGGCACGTCAGGCCGCCAGACAGACCGGCAGCGAGCCGCCACCGCTGCACATCCGCAACGCGCCGACCAAACTGATGAAGGACATCGGTTATGGTGCTGATTATGCTTATGATCATGACGCCGAGGACGGATTTTCGGGCCAGAACTATTTCCCCGAAACCATGAAGCGCGGCATCTATTACACGCCACCGGAACGCGGGTTTGAACGCGAACTCAAGAAACGCATCGAATACTTCGCCAAACTCCGCGCCAAACGCCAGACCTGACAAGTTTCCGTCTAAGGTTGACAATTCCCCGCCTCAGGCCCAAGGAAACCTGATGATTTACGCACTTTTTCAAGTCGCCATCGGCGGGGCTATCGGTTCCGTCCTGCGCTTTCTGACCCTCACCACGGTCAGCGCGCCCCTCGGCACGTTCGTCGTCAACGTCGCGGGCAGCCTTGTCATGGGCGTCTTGTTCGTCACCCTGTCCGCCCGCCTGTCACCCCTGTTGATGACTGGCGTTCTGGGTGGGTTCACCACTTTCTCGGCCTTCTCTCTTGATGCCCTGAAACTCTACGAATCCGGCCAGCCCAGCCAAGCGATCCTTTACATCGCCGGGTCCGTCATCCTGTCCCTTGCCGCTGTCGCCCTCGGTGCAGCCCTTGCCCGTGGAGCCTTCGCATGAGCGATGTCAAACTGTTGACCGTATCGGAAGATGAGGGCGAACAGCGCCTCGACCGCTGGTTCAAACGCCGTTTTCCCCAATTAACTCAAGGCGCTGTGGAAAAGCTGTGCCGCACCGGTCAGGTCCGTGTGGACTCCGCCCGCGCCAAGGCGTCGGACCACGTTGTGCCTGGCCAGACCATTCGTGTGCCACCTTTGCCCGACACCGCCGCCCCCTCGCGCCCGCGTGCCGGTGGCGTCAGCCCGGTGGATGAGAAGATGATTCAGGACTGCGTGCTGTGGAAGGATGAGCACATCATCATCCTGAACAAGCCGCCCGGCCTGCCGTCGCAAGGCGGTTCCGGGCAGGGCGACCGCCATGTCGACGGGTTGACCGAGGCACTGAAGTTCGGCTTCAAGGAACGCCCGAAGCTGGTGCACCGCTTGGACAAGGACACTTCTGGCCTGCTGATGCTCGCCCGCACTGACCGGATTGCGCGGGCCTTGTCCGAAGCATTACGCCACCGCGCCACGCGCAAGATTTACTGGGCACTGGTGGCTGGTGTGCCAAACCCCCGCAAAGGTTCAATAAAATATGCCCTGATGAAAGCCCCCGGTCATGGTCGTGGTGGCGAGGGCGAAAAGATGATGTGCATCCACCCGGCCAAAGTCGGCGATTACCCCGATGCCAAGCGCGCCCAGACCGATTATTTCGTGCTGTGGTTTCTGGGTGCCCGAATGTCGTGGATGGCGCTGGAGCCGGTGACAGGCCGCACCCATCAGCTGCGGGCGCATATGGCCGAAATGGGTCATCCGATCATCGGGGACAGCAAATACGGCGGCTCGGGGACGGAGAACGAGGGCGATGGCTGGGGCGCGCAGATTGGCGGCGATATCAGCCGCAAGATGCACCTGCACGCCCGCAGTCTCAGCTTTGAACACCCGATCAGCAAAAAGTTGATGACGTTCGAGGCACCGCTGCCGGACCACATGGCAAAGACCTGGAAAATGCTGGACTGGCATCCCAAAGACGTGCCGGCCGACCCGTTCGGGGATGGCGAATGAGCGGCTGGAAGCCGAAACGCTTTTGGAAAGCCGTCCATGTCACCGAATGCGAAGGCGGCTTTACCGTCCATCTGGATACTCGGCAGGCCAAAACTCCCGGCAAACAGCCGTTGATCTTGCCGACCCGTGCGATGGCAGAGGCTGTGGCTGCGGAATGGGACGCGCAACAGGGGCCGCTAAGGCCCGAAACCATGCCCTTCACCCGCGCGGCCAACAGCGCCATCGACAAGGTCGCACCGCAGTTCGATGTGACCGTGGCCGATCTTGCCGGGTATGGCGGCACCGATCTGCTGTGTTACCGCGCCACGGGGCCAGAAGGGTTGATCAGCCGGCAGAATGACGGCTGGAGCCCACTGCTCGACTGGTCCGCCAGCGTTCTGCAAGCGCCGCTGGTCGCGGTTCCCGGCGTGATGCACATCGCGCAAAAGCAACCCAGCCTGGCCCGGCTGCACGGCCATGTTGCCGCCATGACCCCGTTCCAGATCACCGGCTTTCACGATCTGGTGCAACTTTCCGGCTCGCTGATCCTCGCGTTGGCGGTCACGCGCGGCCGGTTGACCGCGGACGAAGCCTGGGCCTTGAGTCGAATCGATGAAACCTGGCAGATCGAGGCCTGGGGCGTGGACGAAGACGCCGCTGCTCTTACGGAACACAAGCGCACAGCGTTCCATCACGCGGCAACCTTTTGGTCGATGTCCGCGCCAAACTGATCATTTTATGAGCATTTCTGGCCAATACGACACGAATTCCGCCGCTATCGCAGCTTATCCCACCGGTGCGACTGTGGGCCGAATGCGTTCTTGACGTAGCCTGCCCATAAGTCAAAACTGGGTTCACTTTGGGGAAGCCTAAGGAATGGGCCGGGAACAACCCGGCTGATCAAACCGCCCGCAAGGGCGGACCAACAAGGATGAGGTATCCATGAAAAAATCTGTACTGCTTGGCACATTGGCGGCTGCCGCCCTCGTGGCAGGCGCTGCCGGTGCCACCACGCTGGACGATGTCAAGGCACGTGGCGTTCTGAACTGCGGTTCCAACACCGGCCTGACCGGCTTTGGCGCGCCGGACGCAGACGGCAACTATCAGGGCTTTGACGTTGACCTGTGCAAGGCCATCGCAGCGGCCGTTCTGGGCGACCAGAGCAAAGTGAAATTCATCCCGACCACCGGCGAAACCCGCTTTACCTCGCTGGCGTCGGGCGAAGTTGATCTTCTGGTCCGCAACTCGACCTGGACCTTCTCGCGCGATACCGACCTGAAATTCGACTTTGTCGCCGTTAACTACTACGACGGTCAAGGTTTCATGGTGAAGAAAGACCTCGGCGTGTCTTCCGCCAAGGAACTGAATGGCGCCACGGTCTGCATCCAGACCGGAACCACGACCGAGCTGAACCTGGCCGACTTCTTCAAGTCGAACAACATCACCTATACCCCGGTCAACGTAGCCGACGACGCCGATGCGGAACGTCAGTTCCTTGCGGGTTCGTGCGACGCTTATACCACCGACGCGTCGGGATTGGCATCGACCCGCGCCACCCTGCCCAAGCCGGATGACTATGTGATTCTGCCCGAAATCATCTCGAAAGAGCCGCTCGGGCCAGTCGTTCGCCATGGCGACAACCAGTGGGGCGACATCGTCCGCTGGACCTATTTCGCGCTGGTCGCCGCGGAAGAAAAAGGCATCACCAAAGCCAACGTCGAAGAAATGGCCACATCGACCCAAGACCCGGAAGTCAAGCGGCTGCTGGGCGTCGAAGGTGACATGGGCAAGATGCTGGGGCTGGACAACGAATGGGCCAAGCGCGCCATTGCCGCAAACGGCAACTATGGCGAGATTTTCGAGGCCAATATCGGCATGTCCACACCCATCAAACTGGCGCGCGGTCTGAACGCGCTGTGGACCCAGGGCGGTCTGCAATACACCCCGCCGTTCCGGTAAAGGATTTCGCGGGCGCACCTTCAGGGGTGCGCCCGTTCTACAATGCCAGACTGACCCTTCCAGCAGGGCAATAATCGGCAAAAGCCGAACCACAGTCGCACAGGGGAAAATACCATGGCGATGGCCATCGAGACGCCGAAACAAGGCTTTCGGCTTGGAATGCTTATCTATGACACGCGGTATCGGGCGATTACCATTCAGGTCATCGTGCTGTTGCTGTTCTTGCTGTTCGTGGGATGGCTGGCCGACAACACACGGCACAACCTTGCGCTTAAGGGCAAGGATATCGACTTCAGCTTTTTGTGGCGGCGGGCAGGCTATGACATTGGCCAGCACCTGATCCCCTATACCAACGACAGCACCAATTTCTGGGCGGGTCTTGTCGGATTGATCAACACGCTGGTTGTGGCGGTGCTCGGCTGCATCTTTTCCACCATTCTGGGTGTGATTTTCGGCGTTTTGCGCCTGTCCAAGAACTGGGTCGTGGCTCGGTTGATGACCGTCTACATCGAGATGTTCCGCAACGTGCCTTTATTGCTGTGGATCATCCTCGTCTATGTCATCCTGGGCGAAACCCGCCCGCAGCCCAAGGATTTCAAAGCGGCCGCCGATGGCACGCAGATTGCCACAATGAACCTGTGGGATTCGGTTGCCGTCACCAACCGGGGCACCAACCTGCCCCTGCCGCTGCTCGACCGCCCCTTGCCGGGCGGCTATACCTCGGCACTTGCTATCATCATCGTGCTGATCGGGTCGTTCTGGATCAACCATATCCTGTCGAACCGTGCCAAGGCCACGCAAGAGGCGACCGGCGTGCGCCCGGTGATGTGGTGGAAAACGCTGGCGATTTTGGTGCTGCCGACCCTCGGGCTGCTGTTGGCGATGGGGTTCCATCTGGAATACCCCGTGTTCAAAGGGTTCAACTTTCAAGGTGGCATCAACGTCGCCCATGCCTTCACCGCGCTTTTGATCGCGCTGACGCTGTATTACGCCTCTGTCACCGCTGAAATTGTCCGGTCGGGCATTCAGGCGATAAACCGGGGGCAATCCGAAGCCGCCTATGCCCTGGGCCTGCGCCCCGGCCGCACCATGAATCTGATCATCCTGCCGCAGGCGCTGCGGGTGATCATTCCGCCGATGATCTCGCAGTGGCTGTCGCTGACCAAGGACACGTCACTGGGCATCGCGGTCAGTTACCTTGACCTGCGCGGCACGCTGGGCGGTATCACTTTGAACCAGACGGGGCGCGAGCTGGAATGCATGCTGCTGATGATGCTGATCTATCTGATCATCAGTCTGATCATCTCTGCGGTGGCCAACGCCTACAACGCCTCTGTCAAACTGAAGGAGCGTTAAGATGTCGGAAGCTTATGTCCGCGGCGCCATCCTGCCGCCTCTCGCGCCGCCCGTGTCCGAACGCGGTGTCGTCAAATGGATGCGCGAAAACCTGTTTTCGGGCTGGCTCAATTCGGTTCTGACCGTTCTGGCGGTGCTGGCGGTCTATTACATCGCCTCGCTTTGTCTGCCGTGGTTGCTGCACGGTGTCTGGAACGCCGGTTCGCTGGGCGAGTGCCGCAGCATTATCGCCACCAACTATGGTCCGGATGCCGGCGGTGCCTGCTGGGCGGTGATCCATGCCCGTTGGTATCAGTTCATCTTCGGCTTTTACCCGATAGAGGCATGGTGGCGCCCGATCCTGGACTTTGCCCTGCTGTTCGTTGCGCTGGCCCCGGTGCTGTTCTCCGACAACCCGCGCAAGGCGGCGATCATGGTCGGGGTGGTCTCGGTCATTCTGGTGCTGTCTCTGATGGCGTTGGTGCCGTGGTGGGCGCTGCTGCTGACCATCGCGTTGATGGCGGGCCTCAGTTTTCTGTCTTACACCGCAACGTCCAAACTGTTGTGGGTCGCGGCGGTCTACCCGTTCCTGTCGGTTTGGTTGCTGTGGGGCGGTTCGGTCTGGGGGCCGGTGATGGCGATGGCCGGTTTTGGCGTCATGGTGCTGGTTTACCGTGTGATCAGTCCCGGACTGGGCGTGATCATGGGCACCGCGCTTGGTTTTGTCGCCGCCTGTATCTGGTGGCTGTTTCTGGGCAGCCTGGCCGCAGCGGCGATACAGTCTGTGGTGCCCTTTGGCCTGACCTATGTCGAAAGCGACCGGTTTGGTGGCTTTCTGCTGGCCTTCGTCATCGGTGTCTCGTCGATCTCGATTTCATTGCCGATCGGCGTGATGCTGGCGTTGGGCCGTCAGTCCAACATGTTCCTGATCCGCACACTTTCGGTCAGTTTCATCGAATTCGTGCGCGGTGTGCCGCTGATCACCATGCTGTTCACCGCGTCCTTGCTGCTGCAATACTTCTTGCCGCCGGGCAACAACTTTGACCTGATCCTGCGCGTGGTCATCCTCGTCACCCTGTTCTCGGCGGCGTATAACGCCGAGGTGATCCGCGGCGGCCTCGCGGCCTTGCCAAAGGGGCAGTACGAAGCCGCAGATGCGTTGGGGCTGGACTACTGGCAGGCGCAACGGCTGATCATCATGCCGCAGGCGCTTAAAGTCTCGATCCCCGGTGTCGTCTCCACCTTCATCGGCCTGTTCAAGGACACGACCCTGGTCAGCTTTGTCGGCCTTCTGGACCCATTGCGGGGCGTCACGACCATCGTCCGCGCCGACCTCGCCTGGAAGGGTATCTACTGGGAGCCCTATATCTTCGTCGCCGCCATCTTCTTCATCGCCTGCTTCGGCATGTCCCGTTACTCGATGTATCTTGAGGGCAAACTCAAGACCGACCACCGTTAAGGAGCCTCAAATGGCCAATGCAGCCCCGCAAATGAAGGTGACAGACGAAGTCGCCGTGCAGATCACCGCGATGAACAAATGGTACGGCACATTCCACGTGCTGCGCGACATCAACATGACGGTGATGCGCGGCGAACGGATCGTGATCTGCGGCCCGTCCGGGTCTGGCAAATCCACCCTGATCCGCTGCATCAACCGGCTGGAGGAACACCAGCAGGGCCAGATCATCGTCGACGGCACCGAGCTGACCTCGGATCTGAAAAACATTGACAAGGTCCGGTCCGAAGTCGGCATGGTCTTCCAGCATTTCAACCTGTTTCCGCACCTGACCATTCTGGAAAACCTGACTTTGGCGCCAATCTGGGTGCGCAAAGTGCCCAAGAAGGAAGCCGAAGAAACCGCGATGTATTTCCTGAGCAAGGTGAAAATCCCGGAGCAGGCGCACAAATACCCCGGTCAGCTTTCCGGTGGCCAGCAACAGCGCGTCGCCATCGCCCGTTCGCTGTGCATGCGTCCCCGCATAATGCTGTTTGACGAGCCAACTTCGGCCCTTGACCCTGAAATGATCAAGGAAGTGCTGGATACCATGATCGAACTTGCGCAAGAAGGCATGACCATGCTGTGCGTCACCCACGAGATGGGCTTTGCGCAGGCCGTGGCAAACCGCGTGATCTTTATGGATCAAGGCCAGATCGTCGAACAGAATGAACCCAAAGAGTTCTTCAACAACCCCAAATCAGAGCGGACCAAGCTGTTCCTCAGCCAGATCCTTGGGCACTGACAAGAGGCGCACAATCACGCACCCTGCCGATCTGTAGGGTGCGTGATCGGACGCGCCGTTTTTAGGCGACAACTTCCTTCGGCACAATGAAATCGACCGTCGCGGCGCTGCCAAACCCGACTTCGGCCCAGGTCTCTGCATTGAAATCGCAGACCAATGTCGCCCCGGTCGGATAGCGGTTGAATTCGCTGGACACCGGCGGTCGTGCGACCAGCCGCCCCGCAAATTCGGCAATTCCGGGATTGTGGCCAATCATCATCACGCAATCTGCGCTGGCATGCCGCAGCACGGCCAGCATCACGTCCGGCCCGGCATGATACAGCGCGGGCTTCAGGTTCAGGATCGGCGTGCCGGGCAGGGCGGGCGCCAGGCCGGACCAGGTCTTGCGGGTGCGCAAGGCATCCGAACACAGCACCTCGCCCGGCACGTAGCCGCGCGAGGCGAGCCACACCCCCAGCTCTGCCGCAGCGGCGCGGCCACGTTCATTGAGGGGGCGATCATGGTCGGGGGTTGCCGGGTCGTCCCAGCTGGATTTGGCATGACGGGTCAGGATCAGGCGCTTCATGGATGGAACTGCCTCATGTGATAGGCGGATTGTTCCGCCATCCTTGCATAGCCTTGCGACACGGGGCAAGCCCGTCGCACCTGACAGCCGCCGGTCATGCAGTCCTGCCCGGCCGCAGTCTCTAGAAACCCATGACAGCGCGGCACATCATAGCCTGCCCCGCGCAGCGCTCCGACCGGACAAGCGGTCAGACAGGGCTTGGTACAGGCATCGCAAGGTTTCACCGGGGCTGGCGGCAGGTCCAGCGGTTCCTTCAGCGCCAGAGCGCCGCGAAAGCTGACCAGCAGGCCTTGCGCCTCGTGCACCAGCAGCCTGACGGGGCTGTCCCACACCCGCCCTGTCCGCACCGCCCAAGCGTAGAATGGCTGATAGGGCGGGCCGCCAAACGGAAACAGCGCCTTTGCCGCCAGATCGCACGCCAGCGTGCCGACAACCCGGCGTGACCAGAGATCGACCGGGTCCGGCCCGGCCCATTCCGCCGACACCCGCACCGCCGCCCAAAACCCCGGCTCGCGCGGTCCCAACAGCAACAGCGTCCGTGTGCCCTTGGGCAAGTCCGGATCATCCTCGCAGACAAATCCACCCAGCACGTCCAGTTGCACCGCCGCCGCCCGCGCCACCACCTCTGCATAGGTCACTTGGAAAACCCCGCCTTTCATTTTGGCGAAACTATCCCCACCGGAGGTTTCTGCCCGCGACAAAACCACCAGGCTTGCCGGAATTGCGACAGGTTTAGCGCAGGATGCGCGGTTTGACCCTCGGCTCGGTGAACCGGATCTGACTGCCGGCGCCATGATCGGTGAACAGTTCCAAAAGGCAGGCATTGGGGATGCGCCCATCCAGAATGGTCACGGCCCGCACACCCTGTTCCAGCGCCAGCAGCGCAGTTTCGGTTTTGGGGATCATCCCACCAGAAATCACGCCGTCGGCCAGCATCTGACGCACGTCATCCGGCGTCAGCTGGGTCAACACGTCACCCGCCGCATTCTTGACGCCCGGCACATCAGTCAGCAGCAGCAGACGGTCGGCCTGCAACGCCCCGGCAATCGCCCCGGCCGCGGTGTCGCCGTTGACGTTGAATGTCTCGTTGTCGGCCATGCCCGTGGCAACCGGGGCCACCACCGGAATGATCCCGGCCTTGTACAGGTCGCGCAGCACCTGCACATTCATTTCGACTGGGCGGCCGACAAACCCAAGTTCCGGATCATCGGCTTCGCAGACCATTAGATCATCGTCCTTGCCGGAAATGCCAACCGCGCGGCCGCCGGCGTCCATGATTGCCTGCACGATGCGTTTGTTGACCAGTCCGGACAGGATCATCTCGACCACTTGCACCGTAGCCTTGTCCGTCACCCGCTTGCCGCGCACGAATTCCGATTTGATGCCCAGTTTGGTCAGCATCTCATTGATCATCGGCCCGCCGCCATGCACCACGACAGGATTGACGCCGACCTGCCGCATCAGCACCACGTCGCGGGCAAATTCGGCCATCTGGGCATCGTCCCCCATCGCATTGCCGCCAAATTTGACCACCACCACCGCCCCGGAATAGCGTTGCAGATAGGGCAGTGCCTCTGACAGCATCTTGGCGGTGAACGCGGCTTGGGACATGTTGAGCGTTTGCTTCTGCATTGGGGCCTCCGGGGATTGGCCCGACTTAACCCCTTTGCTGCCACCTGCCAACGGGAAAGTTTGGCCGGAACATGGTTATCCGGATGTGAAAGAAAAACCCAAAGCATTGAAATCATTGAGATTGAATCGGTGTCCACATGTGGACGCCGATATTGACCTTGCCTTCCGCCCCGCAGCCCCTACCTTGACCGTCAACTTGAAGGTGCCCCATGACTGACGCAAAGACGATCGTCCTGACCGGGGCCAGCCGCGGCATCGGCCATGCCACCGTCAAGCGCTTTTCTGCCGAGGGTTGGCGCGTTCTGACCTGCTCACGCCATGCGTTCGATCCGAGGTGTCCCTGGCCGGGTGGCGAGGACAATCACATCCAGATCGATCTTGCCGACCCCAACAAAACCATCGCGGCGCTGGAAGTGATCAAGTCCAAGCTGAATGGCCGCCTTGACGCCCTGGTGAACAATGCCGGGATCAGCCCGAAAGCGCCGAATGGCGGGCGCCTTGACACCCTGACCACCGACCTGCGCACCTGGGGCCAGGTTTTTCATGTCAACTTCTTCGCCCCGGTGATCCTTGCCCGCGGCCTGAAGGACGAGCTGACCGCCGCGAAAGGTTCTGTCGTCAACGTGACGTCCATCGCCGGCAGCCGCGTCCATCCCTTTGCGGGCGCCGCCTATTCCACGTCGAAAGCCGCTCTGGCAGCGCTGACCCGCGAAATGGCCCATGATTTCGGACCGCTTGGCGTGCGCGTCAACGCGATTGCCCCCGGTGAAGTGGAAACCGCCATCCTGTCTCCCGGCACCGAAAAGCTGGTGAACAGCCTGCCGCTGCGCAGGCTGGGTCAGCCACAAGAGGTGTCCGACGTGATCTGGTTTTTATGTACCGACCAGTCGAGCTATATCTCGGGAACCGAAATTCCGATCAACGGCGGTCAGCACGTCTAGATCATGGTGGCGATGATGGCGCGCAGGGTTTCAATACCCTCGCCCTTTTCGGACGACGTCACGACAATCTCGGGATACGCCGCGGCGTGTTTGGACAAAGCACCTTTGACCTGCTCCAGCACAGCTTCCCGCTCGGACTTCAGGATCTTGTCAACCTTGGTCAGCACGGTTTGAAAGGTCAGCGCGGAACGGTCCAGTTGCAGCATGATTTCTTCATCAACCGCTTTGATGCCATGCCGCGCATCGACCAGCACAAACGCCCGCCGCAAAGTCTGCCGCCCGGACAGATAGCTTTTCAACAGCGCCTGCCATTTGGCCACCACCGCAACCGGGGCCTCGGCATAGCCGTAGCCGGGCAGATCGACGAGAAAGCGCAGATCGCCCAGCGCGAAATAGTTGATTTCCTGCGTCCGGCCCGGGGTGTTGGACGCCCGGGCAAGGGATTTTCGTCCGGTCAACGCGTTGATCAGACTCGACTTTCCAACATTAGAGCGGCCGGCAAAGCAAACCTCAAGCCGGTCGGCAGGCGGCAGGCCCGACATGGCGACCACGCCTTTGACAAAGTCGACGGGACCGGCGAACAGCAGGCGACCGGCTTCCCGCGCGTCCAGATCCGGCTCGGGGGCAAGGGTGTATTGCAGGTTCATATCAGGCTCCATGGGTCGCCGACCGCCACGAGGCCGCCTGTTACAACCGTTGCGTAGACGCCGAAATCTTGATGGCCGTACTGCGTCTTTAGCGCCGAAAGGGTCGCGGCATCCGAACGACCTGTGGCGGGATCCACTGTGGTGGCAGAACAGCGGGTGATCCGGTCATCGATCCGTAACACCGTATTTCCAATACGAATTTCTCGCCCTATCCAACCAAATTCGGCCCAAGGTGCCGCGCCGTCCAGCCAGAGATTGCCGCGAAACCGTTCTGCAACCATGGTCTGGCCCATCCGGGCCGACAGATCCGCAAGCGAGGTGTTGGACAGGATCGAAACAGAGGGAAACTCGCTGTCCGTCATACCGCGCCCTGCAGTAACGAACTTCACGGGCTGCGCACGGTCAGACGGGTTCAGCGGGCCGACCCATTCAAGAAAGCGCGGCAGGTCGGCGGGATCGTCAGGGCGAAAAGCAATGGAACCGCGTTCGGGATGGGTCAGCGTCACAATGCTGGTCGCCTCATCCAGAGTGGAGGCAATCGCCATCAACGCCGGGGCCTTGGCGGCGCGGGCAAAGTTGACGCAACTGTTCCAGCCTGGCACCAGTTTTGCCGCCGCGTGGGCCACTGCCCAGTGCCGGTCCCAAGGCAGACACGCCCCTGCCAAAAGCCCAACGGACGCGAGGTTTTCGCGTCCGTGGCCCTTGATCGGGTGGCGGCTGATCTGGGTCAGGAGCCCGGTCATTTTCGCGGTTTCGTGGCCTGATTGGCCGCTTTTGCAACCGGTTTGGCAGCGAGCGGGATAGGCTTGTTCTTGCCCCGAATATTGCCAAAAATGTCTGGCCTTTTCCCGTGGCTCCACATGATCAGGTACTGCTGGGCGAAGGTGATCGTGTTGTTGGTGATCCAGTAAATCACCAGACCGCTGGCAAAGCGGCCCAGCATGAACATGAACACCCAGGGCATCCAGGCAAAAATCTGACCCTGAACCGCGTCAGCGGGGGCCGGGTTCAGTTTTTGTTGCAGCCACATCGAACAACCAAGTAGGATCGGCAGCAATCCGATGAAGACCGAGGCGAGCAAACTGCCGCTGACCGGTCCGACCCAAGGCAATAGGCCAAACAGGTTAAAGAGCGATGAACTGTCCGGCTGCGACAAGTCCCTGATCCAGCCAAAGAACGGCGATTGCCGCAGTTCGATGGTGACGAAGATCACCTTGTACAATGAAAAGAAGATCGGGATCTGCGGCAGGATCGGCAGGCAGCCGGCGGCCGGGTTGACCTTTTTCTCTTTGTACAAAGCCATCATGTCGCGCTGCAGCTTTTGCTTGTCGTCGCCGGCCTTTTCCTTCAGCGCCTCAAGTTCCGGCTGCAATTCCTTCATGCGCGCCATCGAAACGGAAGATTTGTAAACCAGCGGCAGAACCAGCAATTTCAGGATGAAAGTCAACGCGATGATCGCCAGACCCATGTTCCCGATGATGCCGTGCAGCCAGTGCAGCACGAAGAAAATCGGCTTGGTCAGGAAAAAGAACCAACCCCAGTCGATGCTGTCGATAAAGCCCGCAACACCTTGATTGTTCTGGTAGTTGCGGATGGTTTCCCATTCCTTGGCACCGGCAAAAAACCGCACCGACGTGGTGGCGGTCGCACCAGGCGCGACCGTCATCAGCGCTTCGCGCACCTCGGTTTGATAGATGTCCGCGCCGGGGCTGTATTTGGTGACGGCGGTAAACGGCTTGCCCTGCTCGGGGATCAGCGTTGTCATCCAATAGTGGTCGGTAAATCCGATCCAACCATCTTTTGTGGCCTCGACCAGCTGGGCGTTGCCACCTTCGGCCGCGGGCAGCGACAGCATCTTGCCGTATTTCAGCTCTTCCAGATCGCCATCCGTGCGACGGACCACACCTTCGTGGACCACATAGATGTTTTCAAGTTTCGGCAGGCCGTGGCGGGCGATTATGCCGTAGGGTGCCAGGCGAGCGTCCTTTGTTCCAGTGTTTGCAACGGTGTCGGTGATGGTGAACATGAAATCCTTGTCCACCGCGATGGTGCGGACAAAGTTCAGGCCCTTGGTGTTTTCCCAGTGCAACGTGACCGGATGGTCAGGCGCCAGGGTGCCGCCGTCCGCCATCTGCCATTCGGTCTTGGCGCCTGGAACATCAGCCTCGTCCAGCCCGTTGCCGGGCGCAAAACCGAAAACGGCGTAGTAGGGCTTGGTCTGGCCAACGGGGGACAAAAGGCGGACCGTGGCGGAATTGGCGTCCAGGGTTTCGTGATAGGTTTTCAGCGACAAATCATCAAACCGGCCGCCCAGCATCGAGATCGAGCCCGCCAGTTTCGGCGTGTCCACCGTCAGGCGCGGCGCTTCTGGTTGTGGTGTGGCGGCAAGTGCTGTGCCATTGGTAGGGGTCTCTGCGGCGGGTGTCGCAGGGGAGGTGCCGTCTGCTGGAAGCGCCGTCAGCGGCGCGGTGGCAGCCGTTTCCGCCGGAAACCAGCTGGGAAACAGCATGGGTCCGCCCACAAACCAGCCCAGAATCACGATGAAACTGAGGACTGTTGCGAGGATAAGGTTCTTGTTCTGATCGTCCATCGGGACTGCCGCCGTTCCTGTTTGATATCAGCGGGTGTTCAACAGAAGGGGGGGGCAAAGGTCAAGCGGTTTTGGCCCCGGCGGGGGGCAGTGGCGCAAGAAGCCTTGGAAAAACGTTCTTTTCTTGGGGATTTAGGGAACTGGCGCTGGCCTGAGCCGCAATTCCCGCCTGCCCCGCGGGGTTGGTGACGCGCGGGAGGCGGGCGATTGGGGCGGGCCGGGCCTTTCGGTTGGGTTGCGGGCTTTTTTGCGGGGATGCGGACGATGGGACGACGGAAAAGCCCTGTCGCGGCGAATCATGGGGATTTCAATGGTTAACCAGCAGAAAACACTGGAAAATCTTTGTCTTGAAACCGTCTTGCCGGCGTCTTCTTTGCGTCTATGCGATTTGCCGCCGGAACGGGATTTAGGCACAGTACGGTCCGTACCATTTAGCGCGCCCGGTTGCTGATGCGGGGGGTCCCGGATTGCCGCGACAGATGGCGGTTGATCCAGTCCACCGTGTCTTCGACGGGCATCGGCCGGGCAACGCCGAAGCCCTGCACATGGCCGCAACCCAGTTGCGCCAGCATCGCGTGTTCGCCCTGGGTTTCGACCCCTTCGGCCAGCGTTTCCATGCCCAGCCGTTCTGCCATCGACAGGATCGCCGAGACGACTTTCTGCTGTTCGCGGTCTTCATCGACCCGGGTGACGAAGCTGCGGTCGATCTTGATGCGCCGCACCGGAAAGCGGCGGATCGAGGTGATCGAGGCATGGCCGGTGCCGAAGTCATCCAGATCGACGCCACAGCCAAGTTGCGAGATCGCGGCGATGTTGGCCACCACCACGTCGTTTTCGGTTTCGGCCACGACGGTTTCCAAAATCTCGACCGTCAGGCGGTCGGGCGTCAGATCAAAGCGGTCAAGCTCCCATTTCAGTTTGCTGGCAAGGCCCGGATTGCGCAGTTCGGATCTGGAGAAGTTGACGGCGACGGCCGGCACTTTCAGACCGGCCTTGTCCCAGCGGACGAGGGCGAGCAGGGCATTGTACACCATCACTTCGCACAGCCGGCCACTGAGGCCGCAATCTTCGATGGCGGGCAGAAAATCCATCGGCGGGATCAGGCCGCGGGTGGGGTGGTGCCAGCGGGCCAGCGCCTCGAACCCGGAGATCGCGCCGGTGTCGGTGGAAATCTGCGGTTGAAAATGGGCGCGGATCTGACCTTCGTCCAAGGCGGTTTCCAGATCTTCGCGCAGGGCGTCGCGGTCGGCGCGGGTGCGGGTCATGTCGGGCATGAAGGCGCGGATGGCGCCGGGGCCGTTGCGCAAAGCATCGTCCGCGGCGACCTGGGCGGCATCGAGCAGCGCCGCGCCTTCGGCAAGGGGGGCGCGGTCGCCCAGACAGAAGCCGATCGAGCAGGTGACGTAGATCCGGGCGCCATTCAGGCTGATGGGCGGGGACAGCGCCGATTGCAGCCGGGCACAGAGTTGCACGGCGGTTTCCAGGTCAAGCCGGCGCACCGGGCCAAGGGCCACGGCGAAACCGCCGCCTTCCAGCCGGGCGACGGCATCGCCGCCGCGCAACGTGGCACACAGCCGTTCGGCACAGCGTGTCAGTATTTCGGTTTGCGCGGCGCGGCCATGCCGGTCCAGCAGCGCGGGGGCATCATCGAACTGCACGACAAGGCAGGCGGTGGTCAGGCCGCTTATCGGGCCATCGCGCAACACCTTGTCCATCTGCGTGACGATCTGCGGGCGCAGGGCGAGGCCGGTCAGCACGTCCGGCACCGGGTTGCTGCCTGCCCCGGTAAAGCGGAATGCGCCAGCGATGACGAACAGCATTGGCGCGCCGAGGGCCGTCAGGATCAGCATGCGTTCGCCGCCCATCCAGAAAGCGGCCAGCGTGACCGCCGGGATGAAGACCATCAGTTCCGGCCGACGCAACTGCGCCAGAAGTCCGCGCAGGGCTATGGTCGTTGCAGTCCAGCTGCGATGGGTCATCCCCGCCTCCTCAACCGCGGCCGGCAGACCGCTTGGCGTCAGAGTAGGAACCTTTGTTGACCCAGATATTAACCGCGCCGCACAAGTTGCAGACAATTTGGTTCAATTCAGGGGTGATGGGCGGCGTGTTGCGCTTTGTCAAATTCGGGATCGGCACCCGGCACCGGGTCATAGCCGTGGCCGCCCCAGGGATGGCAGCGGCACAGCCGGTGGACGGTCAGGTAGCCGCCTTTCAGCGCACCGTGGCGGTCGAGCGCGTCCAGCGCATAGACCGAGCAGGTCGGCTGAAACCGGCAGCCATTGCCGATCCAGGGGCTGAGCAGCAGGCGGTAGGCGTGGATGGGCAGGGCCGCCAGGCGGGCGGCGGGGGTCATTTGCCGGCCCGGTGAACGCCGGTGATCGCGGTTTGCAGATCCGCCAGCAGATCGGGGAAGGGGCGGGCGATGGTGGCGGCGGGCCGGGCGACCAGCACATAGTCCCAGCCGGCACGGGCCTGCGCGGTCAGCACCGCATGGACAGCGGCGCGCATCCGCCGCTTGGCGCGGTTGCGGGCGACGGCGTTGCCGATTTTCTTGCTGGCGGTATAGCCGATGCGGGCAAAGCTTTGACCGTCACCGCGGTCGCGGGCCTGCAACAGGAACGACCCGGTGCCCTGACGACGGGCGGCGGCGGCTTTCAGGAAATCGGGGCGGTGGCGCAGGGTTTGCAGGCTGACCGAAAGGGACTGCACCAAATGCGAAACCGCCGGAAGGTTCCCGGAAGCTTCGGCTGTAACGCCAATGTCCGGTGCCTGCGGCGGTGTCATCATAGCCTCCAACATCCAGTCCGTGCGGACCGGGCGGGTTTAGGCCGACAGTTTCTTGCGGCCCTTGGCGCGGCGGGCGTTCAGCACAAGGCGGCCGCCTTTGGTGGCCATGCGGGCGCGAAAGCCGTGGCGGCGGGCGCGAACCAGGTTCGACGGTTGAAAGGTGCGCTTCATCGCGGTCTCCATCAGGCTTCGCCCGAACCTTGAAGGATGATCCTTTGGGATTCGGGGGCGGGTAAACTTGAAGTCCGTCCTTTAAGCAGGGTTTCGGGGCAAGTCAACGCAAGGCGGGACAGAATGTTGCAAGATTTCCGCAAGGCGACTGGCTGACGCCGCAGCGTGGCAGCACACCCGAGTCTTTTTATCCGCCGCGGGCGGCTGCCGATCAAGGCCGCGTGATGCCACTGGCATATTCGGGGCATTCCGGGCCAAGGTGGCGCACGCCATTGGAATGACCATGACCGACCCGACGCCAGAACCCTCCGCGCCCCAGTCCGATTTCAGCCGCCTGTTGCGACGCTTGCCCATTTTCGCAATCCTTGCGGCGGGTATCTTTGCGCTGGTTTATTACCGGCATATGTTGAGTTTCAGCAATCTGGAACACGAAAGCAAAAGACTGCTGGCGTTGCGGGATGCGCATTACGGGCTGACCAGCCTGGGGTTCATCGCGATCTATGCGCTGGTCGTGGTGATCTCGGTGCCGGGGGCGATCATCCTGACGTTGTCGGGCGGCTTTCTGTTCGGGTTCTTTCCGGGGGTGGTTTATAACGTGGCTGCGGCCACCATCGGTGCGGTGATCGTGTTCATGGCGGCGCGTTCGGGGTTTGGCCATGACATTGCCGAGCGGATCGAGGCGCGGGGCGGCGCGGTGGCGCGGTTGCAGGCGGCGTTGAAGGAAAACGAATGGTCGGTGTTGCTGACCATGCGGCTGATCCCGGTCGTGCCGTTTTTCATCGCCAATCTGATCCCGGCGTTTGTGGGCATCCGGCTGTCCACCTTTGCCATCACCACGTTTCTGGGGATCATCCCGGCCGATCTGATCTATACCACGCTGGGCGCGGGTCTGGGCGAGATCTTTGCACGGGGCGAGGTGCCGCATCTGGACATTCTGTTCACGCCGAAGTTCGGCCTGCCCCTCGTGGGGCTGGGGCTGCTGGCGGCGTTGCCGCTGATCCTGAAACTGTTCAACCGGCGCAAGGTCTGAGCCTTTGGCGCGGATTGTCACCGACATCTGTGTGATCGGCGCGGGGTCGGGGGGCTTGTCGGTGGCGGCGGGCGCGGTGCAGATGGGCGCAAAGGTGGTGCTGGTCGAGGGCGGCGAGATGGGCGGCGACTGCCTGAGCACCGGTTGCGTGCCGTCCAAGGCATTGCTGGCGGCGGCCAAGGTGGCGCAGGGGATGGGCGGCGGATTTGGTGTGCTGCCGGTGGTGCCCGAGGTCGATTTTGCGGCCGTCAAGGATCATGTGCAGGCCGTGATTGCCAGGATTGCGCCGGTCGACAGTCAGGCGCGGTTCGAGGGCTTGGGGGTGCGGGTTTTGCGCGGTTGGGGGCGGTTTGTGTCACCGACCGAGCTGGAGGTGGGCGGCGATGTGGTCGTGGCGCGGCGGTTTGTGATCGCCACCGGGTCAGAGCCGCTGGTCCCCGCCATTCCGGGTCTGGACGCCGTGCCGTATTTCACCAATGAGACGATCTTTGCCTTGCGGGAGCGGCCTGCGCATCTGGTGATTATCGGCGGCGGGCCGATCGGGATCGAGATGGCGCAGGCGCATCGCAGGCTGGGATGCGCGGTGACGGTGATCGAGGCGCAGCGGCCTTTGGGCCGGGATGATGCCGAAGCGGCGGCGGTGGTGCTGGCGGCGGTGCGGGCCGAGGTTGTGACGGTGCTGGACGGCGTGGCGGTGACGGGTGTTGCGGGCGCCGTGACGGTGACGCTGGCTGATGGGCGGCGGGTGGAGGGTAGCCATCTGCTGCTGGCGATCGGGCGGCGTGTGGCGGTGGCGCGGTTGAACCTGGCGGCGGCGGGGGTGGCGTTTACCGCGAAAGGGGTCACGGTGGACGCCCGGTTGCGCAGCACCAACCGGCGCATCTATGCGGTGGGCGATGTGGCGGGCGGGCTGCAGTTCACCCATGTCGCGGGCTATCACGCCGGGATCGTGGTGCGGCAGGCGGTGCTGGGTCTGCCGGCGCGGGTGCGGAACGATCACATTCCCTGGGTCACCTATACTGACCCGGAACTGGCGCAGGTCGGTCTGACCGAAGCGGAGGCGCGGGCAAAGCATGGTGCGGCACTGACGGTGCAGCGGGTGGAGTTTCAACACAACGACCGGGCAGTGACAGAGGGGCGGACGGGTGGTTTTATGAAGGTGATGATCCTGCGCGGGCGTCCGGTTGGCGTCACGATCGTGGGGCCGCATGCAGGAGAGTTGATCGGACTGTGGGCGCTGGCGCTGGCGCGGGGGCTGAAGATGAGCGCGATTGCCGGGATGGTCGCGCCCTATCCGACCTATGGCGAGATTTCGAAACGTGCCGCAGGAGCCTATTTTTCCCCGCAGCTTTTTGATAGCGCTATGGTCAAGCGTGTGGTGCGGTTCGTGCAGCGTTTTCTGCCCTGAATGTCGCCAAGGGGGATCTTCTTGCGGGCCAGCGGAACATGAGATTGCGGGGCGGTTTTCTCAACACGCTGTCCGGGCGTTTTTTGCTGCTGACCGTGGCATTTGTCATGCTGGCCGAGGTGATGATCTTTGTGCCGTCGATCGCGCGGTTCCGGGCGGATTTCCTGCTGATGCGGTTGAAAGAGGCGCAGATTGCCTCGCTGGCGCAACTGGCCACCTCGACCGACGTGTCGCCGGAATTACAAGCCGAGCTGTTGAAGAATGCCGCCGTGTTCAACGTGGTTTTGCGGCGCGATCAGGTCCGCCAGCTGATCCTGTCTTCGCCCATCCCGTCGCCCATCGCGGCCACGTTTGATCTGCGGATGGCCGGGCCGGTCGAATTGATCCGTGATGCGGCGGCGGCGCTGTTGCAGCCGGAAAATCAGGTGATCCGGGTGATCGGCAATCCGGTCGAGGATGCCGGTCTGCTGATCGAGATCACGATGGAAAGCGGGCCGCTGCGGACGGCGATGCTGGACTACGGGCTGCGGATTCTGGCGCTGTCGGCGCTGATTTCGGTCGTGACGGCGTTCTTTTTGTTTCTGGCGGTGCAGCGGCTGATGGTGCTGCCGATCCGCCGGGTGGTGCGCCATATGCAAGCCTATGCCGAGGCGCCCGAGGATGCCCGCCGGGTCATCGAACCGAACGCCCGCGTGTCCGAATTGCGGGTGGCGGAAGAAGCACTGATGGCGATGCAGACCCAGTTGACCGGGGCCCTGCGCCAGAAAGAGCGGTTGGCGCAACTGGGCAGTGCGGTGGCCAAGATCAGCCATGATCTGCGCAACATCCTGACCACGGCACAGCTGTTTGCCGACCGGCTGGAGGGCAGCGTGGACCCGACGGTGGCGCGGTCGGCTCCCAAGCTGATCAACTCCATCGCGCGGGCGGTCAACCTGTGCGAATCGACGCTGGCCTTTGGCAAGGCCGAGGAATTGCCGCCGCGCCTGACGCGGTTTCCGCTGCGCCGACTGGTCGAGGATCTGGTCGATGGCGAGGGGCTGGTTATTGGAGGACCGGTCACTTGCCTGATCGACGTGCCGCCGGGCCTGACGATCCGCGCCGACAACGAGCAGTTGCACCGGGTGCTGACCAATCTGGTACGCAACGCCCGCCAGGCGATCGAGGCTGCGGGCGCAGAGGGCACGATCGAGATTTCGGGCGGAGAAAGCGATGCCGAATGGTGGATCCGGATCGGTGACAGCGGCCCCGGCCTGCCGCCCAAGGCGCGCGAACACCTGTTCGCCGCGTTTCAGGGTTCGGTGCGGCGGGGGGGGACGGGTTTGGGTCTGGCTATTGCCGCCGAACTGGTCCGCGGCCACGGCGGCAGTCTGGTACTGGCGCGGTCAGACACCGAGGGCACCGAATTCATCATCCACCTGCCAAAACAGAACGACCCTGCCGAAGCGACATGATGGCTTTTCACCCTTGCAATGCCCGGCCCTTGCGACTAAATCGCCCTCCAGTGGATCCATAGCTCAGCTGGATAGAGCATCAGACTACGAATCTGAGGGTCGGGCGTTCGAATCGCTCTGGGTCCACCATGAAATTCAAGGGCTTGGGTGGAAACGCCCAAGCCCTTTGGTTTTGGCAGCGACCACCGGGCTACCGCCCGCTTTGGGCTTGCGGTGGCAAACGGCGTTTGGGGGCCATCAGTCCGGCAGTGGCGACGTGATCGTGAAATGGATTGGTGAGCGCGGCCGGTGCAGGCGCAGGTCTGTCGGCATGTTTCGCTAATTGTCGAAATTCGACCTGGCATGACAACCGCGCCGCCCTGGCGATCTTTCCATGGAGATCGAAATAGCAGCCAAACAGCTTGGATCGCTGGGCCGTCCGACCCGGTTGCGGATGTACCGGACACTGGTGCGGGCCGGGCAATCCGGTCTTGCCCTGGGCATATTGCAAGACCGGCTTGGCGTGGCGGCTTCGACTTTGTCGCATCATATCAAGCGACTGGTCGAAACCGGGTTGGTCTCACAGGAGCGGGTGGCGCGTCGCTGATCTGCCGCGCTGAATATCCGGCGATGCGAGGGCTGATGCGTTATCTGGCGGATGAACACCATGGGGTGCGGTACGGCTGCGGTTGCATGAGATTTGCTGCCGTCTATTTCGAACCAACCGGTAATATCGAAGCAGTGCAGAAATGATCACGACTGAAACTCTGCCAGTGCCGTCACTGGGGCGGGGCCGGTCGATCTTGCCGCCACCCGGCCGGTGGAACGCGGGCTGCCCGTCATCGTCTTTGAAAAAGGCGCTTATGCTGGTGCGGCCATTGCCGCATGGGGCCATGTCCGGGTGTTTTCGCCCTGGCGTTACAATATCGACGCAGCGGCGGACGCGATGCTGGACGCGGCGGGCTGGCGGAGGCCGGATGAAGATGACCTGCCGACAGGGGCAGAGATCCTCCGCGACTATCTTAAGTGCAACAAACTGGAACGTGCCGGTAAGCAATGGCAGCCGAAACGCGGCCCCACCAAGGCCGATCAGGCCGCCACGATCCGGTCAAGCGCGAAACTGTTGCCGACCGCTTGCCTGACGAGGAGCGGCAGACCTATCCTGCCGATCTGGGTGGCCGCAGATGGACAACCTGCATTCGCGTCGAAAGGTCTTGGCGCTGACGCTGGCGCCTGCGGCGCTGGCGTGCCCGAGGGTTGCACGGGCGCACAGGAGCCGCTGCGGCCGGGCCTGACCACGGTCTTTCTGGACAATGACGCCGGGGTGATCGCCCGGCTGCGCGCGGCATTGGGGGAGGGCCCGGGGCGCGACTTCGTCCTGGAGCGGCGGCGGGCCTATCAGGAGATTACCGGGCTGGTGCGGGAAGGTGCCGTCGATGCGGCCTGGATCTGCGGTTATTCTTACCTTCAACCTGAGGATGCTTTCACGCTGCTTGGTGAGCCGGGCGGGCAGGGAAAACCGCTGTACCGGCCTTATCTGATCACCGCACCCGATGACCCCGCAGTGGCGCTGACCGATCTGAAGGGGGACGCGCCTGCATTCTTTGACCCCGACAGCAATTCGGGGTGGCTGGTGACGGCAAAGGACCTTGCCCGGATAGGGCCGGAGGTCGAGCCGTTCTTCGGGCGCACATTGTTCACCTATGGCCACCGCAAAGTGGTTCGCGCGGTGGCGGGAGGGTTGACCAGGTTGGGCAGCGTCGATGGCTATGCGTTGGAGGCGCTGGCGGTGGTGGAGCCTGCACTGACGGCACGAACCAAGATCATTGCCAAGCCAGCGCTATCGGGGTTCCCGCCTTTCGTCGCCCGCATGGACCGTATCGCGTCAGAAGTGGTTGTGAGTTGCCGCGACGCGCTTTTGGGCCCGGCCGGCACATCGTCTGGCACGGCCGCACTGGTGTTGTTGCAACGCGATGGTGTGGTGGCGGGTGATCCATCGCTGTTTGACGGTATCCGCGCCCGGATGCGCGATCTGGTGGCGCCGAAGCAGATGCGGTTTTCGAACCTGTCTTTGTCGATCCGGGTGCCGCTGATCGCGGCGGGACTTATGGTGCAGCTGGGCATGGTGGCATCGCAGCTGGTCCTGTCGGCGCTTGCACCGGTGCAGGATGCGCGGGCTGGCGCGGATGCATGCAGCGGGGCTGGCGGTGGTATTGGGGCCATCGGTGCTGCGCCGCAATGTGTGGGAGGTCTATGACACGCTGGACCGGGCCACTGCGGCGACGGAGGTGCAGCGCATGGTTCTGACTGTGCTGGCCGACGAGGCCGGACGCGTGATCGCGGCATCCGATCCGCACCGTGCGCCCGTAGACTGCGCTGTTGCACCCTTGCTGGAGGGTGGGTGCGACCACGGTGACGGGCAGCAGCCCGCATATCCGGGTCAGTGCGCTATTGGTGTATCGGGGCCGCCCGGTCGGAATGATTGTCAGCGCGCTTGATGTAAGCGACCTTGTCGCCGAACGTCGGCAAGTCTGGCTGCATCTTTTGTTGTGAAATGCCCTGGCGACAGGGGGTCTTGCGCTCGGCGGCTATGTGACCAGGCGCCGGATGCTGCGCCCCATGGCGACGCTTGCCACGCATATGGCCGAGGCCACAGGGACGCCTTCGCCGAGTCCTGCCGACCAGATTCCAAAAGGCGACACCGGGCTGGGGCGGTTGTCATCTTTGCTGGCGCATGAAATCAACAATCCGCTTGGCGGTCTGCTGAATGCGACCGACACGATCCGCAGCTATGCCGACCGTCCCGAGGTCGTCAAGCAATCCGCTGAACTGTTGGACCGTGGTCCGCATCATTTGCGCGACGTGGCCCGTGCCATGCTTGGACAGTACTGGCTTGACCGGAGGGGAATGCCGCTCAGCGCCGAAGATTTCGCCGACCTGCGGCTGTTGGTCTAGCCGGAGACGGCACGGATGAAACAGCAACTCTTGTGGACGGTTGCCGGGGAGATTCAAAGTTTACGATTTTACCGCGGCCTCTGTGCGGCAGATTGTGCTGAACCTGTTGCTGAACGCGTCGGCTGCGGCGGCAGAGGGCGGCGTGATCGGTTTTGCGGTGACGCAGGGCAAGGAAAGTTTGCCTAAGACTATCACCGACAGTGGTCCGGGAATGGGGGAGTTTACCTTGATGCGGCGGCTGACCTCGGAGCCGGTGCAGCCCGGTGGCGGCGTTGGAGCGGACGGCAGGCGCTGCGGCTATTGTGCCCATCGCCATTGGGACCGACACCGGGGGTTCGATCCGCATCCCTGCGGCCTTCAACGGGGTGGTCGGTTACAAAGCCTCCACCCGACATTGCCCGATGGCCGGGGTGTTGCCGCTGTCGCGCACGCTGGACAGGCCGGGGCCTTTGGCGCACAGCGTCGAGGATTGTGTTCTGGTGGACAGCGCGTTGCGCGGTCTGCATACGCCCGATGCGCCGCCGCGCCAGTCTGGATTTCGTCATTCCTGACGCTGTCATGTTTGACACGCTGTCGCCTGCCGCAGCCGCCAACTTTCAGGCTGCGGTCACCCGACTTGCGGAGGCTGGGGCACGGCTTCGGCAGATCGCGCTGCCAGACCTTTCCCAAACGCTCGACCTCATCAGCCGCCGCGCCGCTCTGGTCGCCATCGAGGCACTGGACTTGCACTGGAATCGCCTGCATGGCCCGGATGCGGCTTGGATCGACGCCCCGAGTGTTACGGAACGGCATGAGGTCGCCGACGGCTTTGCGGCGGGGGCCAGACGTGCCGTCGATGCTGGCGCGGACCGGGTCGAGGTTCATGGCGCAAATGGCTACTTGCTTTGGCAGTTCATCAACCCGGAAACCAATTTGCGAACCGACGATTACGGCGGTTCCCCGGAAAACAACATCCGTTTTGCCAAACTGGCGGGCGAAAAGGTCCGCGCCGCCATCGGTCCTTCAAGGTGATTGTCTTGCGCCTGTCGCAGGACGGTGTCGATGATTTCGGGGGGGCCTGGCCGGGCACAGATTATGCAGAGGCGATCGGCGCTGCCCTGAAGGGTTCGGCCTATGACGCACTGCATCGTGCCAGTTTCAAGGACCTTGACAACCGTCAGACAGGTGACACCACCCCGACGTGGCGGGCCGTCCGCTGGTTCTGTTGCGGCTGGAACGCCTGATCGCGTATATTTCCCAGCACTCCGGCGTCGAACGGGCCCCGTTCGAGACGATTGCAGACGATTTCCGCAAGCGTTGCCCATTCGCGGGCGCCGCCCGTCCAGACGTGATCTGATCAAATGGCGGGTGCCGGGCAACCGGCACCCGCATTCCGAAAGGCTGAAAGAGGCGCAACGCCTGTGGCAACCCCGCCGCCCCCGGTCACTGGACGAAAGCTGGTGCCGATACCGCCGGCGACCGTCCGCGCGCCCGCTGTCACCGCGCCGGACTGCTGAAAAAGGTGCTGCGCCCCTATGGCCTGACAGCCCATGACGGCGGCATGGTGCCGGGCATCCAGATGGACTCCCTGTCGGGCAACCAGACAATCGTGCCGGACCTCGGGGCGCTTTGGGCCGAGGCGGAACGGCTTATTGGCCACCCGATTGATCCTTTGGACCCGGCCTTCCTGAATGACGACTGAACCTGCAGATGGCCGGATACGACTGACGGTGCTGGGCGGCGATCTGGGGTCGGGCAAAACCACCTGTCAGCGACACCATCTGCATCTAGAGCGTGTCGTCATTCGTCTGATTCAGGATTCCCAGGTTGAGAGGTTTGTGATTCTCTGACCCTGCCAGCTATTGGGGGTCGTGATGGGCAAACCACATCCTATCGAGTTACGCAGTCGTGTGATCGCCTTTGTTGA
>JANYFE010000031.1 GCA_025362795.1 Rhodobacterales bacterium
AACCGCCGCCTTCTCGGCCCCATCGGATACATCCCACCCGCAGAAGCAGAGGAGGCGTGTCTCATGCAAACCTGAACTCACTTGATAGGGTCGCCTAATCGTTGAACAAATCACCCTCCGGTAAACCCGGGGCGGTTCAAATGGGATGGTGGACGGTTACAAGCTTGGTGCCGCCGGGAAAGGCCGCTTCGACCTGAACGGTATGGATCATCGTGGGGATGCCGTCCATGCGCTGGTCGGCGGTTATGACATGGGCACCGGCCTGCCTCAGGTCAGAGACGGCGTGACCATCGCGGGCGCATTCGACCACGAAATCGGTGATGAGGGCGATGGCTTCGGGGTGGTTCAGCTTGACACCCCGCATCAGACGGTCACGCGCGAACATAGCGGCGAGGCCGATCAGCAGTTTTTCTTTCTCGCGCGGGGTCAGGTTCATAGGGTTCCTCCTTGCCAGATGCGTGGTAGGCGGCGCCCGGTCAGCACGCGCAGGACGCGCGCGAGTTGTTGTTTCAGCGGTCAGGAGTCGGTTGCAGTCAAGCGGACCACGCATTTGCCATCCCAACCGGAGGCAGCGCCTTCGTCAAGGACAACGCGGAGAGGTTCGATAGCGTCTTCGGCACCCTGCGCGATCAGGCAGACTACGGCCATCGCGCGGGCGCCGTTCAACAGGGCGGCGGACGTGCCTGCGTGGACGGCCGCGTTCAGCTGAAAAGTTTCCGCCCAGACCAGGCGGCCCGCGCGGCGGATCACGCGGTGGTCGAGCAGATCGGTGCGGCACAGGGTTTCGCCCATTGCATGACGGCCAAGGACTATGGTTTCGGCCAGCAGGCATTCGGCACCCTGGGCAAGGTCGATTTCTGTGCGCCGGTGCAGGTTGGCGGCTTCAAACAGGATTGTCTCCTGTGGCAGCCAGTCAAGGCGCACACTGGTGCCGATCATCGCAATTAAGCGGATTTCGGCGGCGGCGCCAAGGCTGGCATAGCCACGCTCAGCAGTCTGTATGGTTGCCAGCACGCGGCAGTGGTCGCCCAGGTCAAGGCGGTAGTCAAGCCAATCGCCTCCGGTCATCCCGCCCGATGTGTTCAGAAACACGGCCACTGGCACCGGTCCTGTGACGCGGAGAAACATGATTTTGCCAGAGCCGGACTGGTGCAGATCGGCCAGCCGGGTCTGGCTGCTGCGCTGGCGGAATGCCACCTTCGCAGTCCCTTTGCTGCGCTGCCGACGTGGTTGGTGAAGTCCGTTCAACATGACTTGCTCCGATCAGAGGTCCATCCTTGCAGGTCGGGGCCAGGTGGCAAAAGCCCGGCATCCAAGGCGTCAGGATTGCCGGGCCAAGGCGCGACAGGTGCGTAGAGTTTGGGTATTGCGGCGTTTAAATGTGCGCAAGGCAAGGCCGGGTATCTGACATTTGGGTGCCGGTTGGGGGCGGCAAATCGAAACGAGTGACGTTGTGCGGATCATTGGATAGACTTACCCTACGAGTCGTGCCCGACGGCGCACGGGGGCTGTAACAAGGGAGTATGGCGATGGCTAAGGGTTTGGAAAAACGCAAGGAAGTTAAGAAACCAAAGAAGGAAAAAGCGAAGCCTGGCGTAGCGACAGCGGGTGGCAAGAACGAGGTGAAGACATCAGGAAGCAAGGCTGTCAAGGAATAGCTAGCGCCCCTCTTTGACGGCCTCCATCGCGACATAGGTGGAGGTTGAGGCGACATGCGGCAGGGCGGATAACCGCTCTGCCAGCACGCGGCGATAATCCTGAATATCGGCGGTGCGGACTTTGAGCAGATAATCGAAGCGGCTGGCGATCATGTGGCATTCTTCGACCTCTGGCACGGTCAGGATGGCGCGGTTGAACGCCTGCAACGCGGCTTCGCGGGTGTCGGACAGGCGGACCTCGACGAAGGCCACATGGGCCTGACCCATTTTCACGCGGTCAAGGCGGGCGCCGTAGCCGGTGATGGTGCCGTTGTCCTCCAGCCGTTTCATGCGGGCCTGCGTCGGCGATTTTGATAGGCCGATGCGGCGGGCGAGTTCGGTGGCGCTGAGGCGGCCTTCGGAAGCGAGGGCGTTCAGGATGGCGAGGTCGAAACGGTCAAAGTCGTTTGGCATGTCATGCGGGCTTTCTTCAGGCGAACTGGCTATGGTTTAGCCAATGTTCGGGAGAACGGCCTGTGAAACCTGCGCTATCATGGGCGCAATCATTGGAGAAGTGGCATGACCCGCAGCATGAGCGAAAGCTGGAACGTGATCGACCGTGGCAGTCTGGCGGATGAGGCGGCGCTGGTGGCGCAGCTTTTCGCCGAGGCAGGGCTGGATGCGGCGGCGCGGGGGCGGGTTGTGGCGGCGGGGGCGGATCTGGTGCGGCAGATCAGGGCAAGCGTGAAGCCGGGGTTGATGGAGGTTTTCCTTGCGGAATACGGGCTGTCGACCGAGGAGGGGATAGCTCTGATGTGTCTGGCAGAGGCGCTGCTGCGGGTGCCGGATGCCGAGACGATGGACGCGCTGATCGAGGACAAGATCGCGCCGAGCGACTGGGGGCAGCATCTGGGGCGGTCGTCGTCGTCTTTGGTCAATGCCTCGACTTGGGCGCTGATGCTGACCGGGAAAGTGCTGGAGGACCGCGAGCCGGGTGTGGTGGGGCATCTGAAGGCGGCGGTGAAACGGCTGGGGGAGCCTGTGATCCGGACGGCAGTGGCGCGGGCGATGAAGGAGATGGGGCGGAATTTCGTGCTGGGCGAGACGATTGACCTTGCCATGAAGCGGGCGCGTGAGCTGGAGGCGGAGGGCTATACCTATTCCTACGACATGCTGGGCGAGGCGGCGCGGACGGAAGGGGACGCGCGGCGGTATCATTTGTCTTATTCGGCGGCGATTACGGCGATTGCGCGGGCGGCGAAGGGGTCGGATATCCGCAGCAATCCGGGGATTTCCGTGAAGCTGTCGGCGTTGCATCCGCGCTATGAGGTGGCGAAGCGGGGCCGTGTGATGGAGGAACTGGTGCCGCGCGTCAGGGCGCTGGCGGGGCTGGCGCGGGCGGCGGGGTTGGGGTTCAATATTGACGCGGAGGAGGCGGACCGGCTGGCGCTGTCGCTGGAGGTGATCGAATCGGTGCTGTCGGACCCGTCCTTGCGCGGCTGGGACGGGTTTGGCGTGGTGGTGCAGGCTTATGGGCGGCGGGCGGGGGCGGTGATTGACTGGTTGTACGCGCTGGCGGTGCGGCTGGACCGGCGGATCATGGTGCGGCTGGTGAAGGGGGCCTATTGGGACGGCGAGGTCAAGCGGGCGCAGGTTCTGGGGCTGGCGTCGTTTCCGGTGTTCACCCGCAAACAGGCGACGGATGCGAGTTATCTGGCGAATGCGCGGAAGCTCTTGGGGATGACCGACCGGATTTACCCGCAGTTTGCGACGCATAATGCGCATACGGTGGCGGCTGTCTTGGAGATGGCAGGGGACAAATCGGCGTTTGAATTCCAGCGGTTGCACGGGATGGGCGAGCGGCTGCATGACATTGTGCATAAGGGGCAAGGGACGCGGTGCCGGATTTATGCGCCCGTTGGCGCGCATCGCGATTTGCTGGCGTATCTGGTGCGGCGGCTGTTGGAGAACGGTGCGAATTCATCGTTCGTGAACCAGATCGTCAATGAGGATGTGCCGCCAGAGCGGGTGGCGGCTTGTCCATTGACGGCCTTGGAAGGCATGGAAAGCGTGGTCAGTCATGCGATCACCACGGGGCCGAAGTTGTTTGGCGGTCGGGTGAACTCGCGCGGCTGGGATTTGACGGACAGCGGCGATCTGGCCGCGATCGAGGCGGCACGGGAGGCGTTTCAGTATCATCTCTTCAGGGCCGAGCCGCGTTTGGCTGGTGGCGCGGAGGTGGTCGGCGGCACAGGATATGACGCTTACAGTCCTGCGACCGGCGCTTTGGCGGGGCGGGTGTTGACGGCGGCACCTGAAGATGTTGAGCGCGCTTTGGCAACTGCCGCGCCTTGGTCAGCCTCGGCCACCGAGCGTGCGGCGGTGCTGCGACGGGCGGCGGATTTGTATGAGGCGGAGTTTGGCCGGATGTTTGCCTTGCTGGCGCGAGAGGCGGGCAAGACGCTGGCCGATGCGGTAGGGGAATTGCGCGAGGCGGTGGATTTCCTGCGCTATTATGCGGATGGGGCGGCGGGGTTGACGGGGGCTGCGCGGGGGGTGTTTGCGTGCATCTCGCCCTGGAATTTTCCGCTGGCGATATTCACCGGGCAGATCGCGGCGGCGCTGGCCGCTGGCAATTCGGTGCTGGCGAAACCTGCCGAGCAGACGCCCCTGATTGCCGCGCTGGCAGTTGATTTGCTGCTGAAGGCTGGCGTTCCGCTGACGGCGCTGCAACTGTTGCCAGGGGATGGCGCGGTGGGGGCGGCGATCACGCGGGATGCGCGGGTCGAAGGCGTGGCATTTACTGGGTCGACCGAGACGGCGCTGTTGATCCGTCGGGCGATGGCTGAGGTGATGCCGACCGCGCCGCTGATTGCCGAGACGGGAGGGCTGAACGCGATGCTGGTGGACAGCACTGCGCTGCCGGAGCAGGCGGTGCGGGATATCCTCGCGTCGTCGTTCCAGTCGGCGGGGCAAAGGTGTTCGGCGCTGCGGTGTCTGTATTTGCAGGAGGATGTGGCGGATACGGTCGAGGAGATGCTGTTTGGCGCGATGAACGAATTAGAGTTGGGTAATCCGTGGGATTTGGCGACAGATGTAGGACCAGTGATTGATCAGGCGGCGCAATCTGGCATTCGAGACTATATCGCGCAGGCGCGGGCCGAAGGGCGGGTGCTGAATGAACTGACGGCGCCGGATGGGCTATTTGTGGGGCCAACTGTGATCAGGGTGAAGGGCATCGCCGACATGCCACGCGAAATTTTCGGGCCGGTTCTGCATGTCGCGCATTTCAAGGCGGGCGGGGTCACGGATGTGGTGAATGCGGTCAATGCGACGGGCTACGGGCTGACCTTTGGGCTGCACACCCGGATTGATGACCGGGTGCAGGCGGTCGTCGAGGCGCTGCATGTCGGCAATACCTATGTGAACCGCAACCAGATTGGGGCGGTGGTGGGGTCGCAACCCTTTGGCGGCGAAGGACTTTCCGGCACCGGGCCGAAAGCGGGTGGGCCGCATTATCTGGCGCGGTTCACGGTGCAGGACGTACCTGTGGCGGGCGTTGAGGATCGGCAGACGGCGGAGGCGGAAGTTGCGGCGGCATTGCAGTTGGACTTGCCTGCCGCGCCAGTGGAGGCGCGGGTTTTGCCGGGACCGACGGGGGAGTCCAACCGGCTGACTTCGGTGGTGCGTGCACCGATCCTATGCCTTGGGCCGTCGTCGGCGGCGGCTTTGGCGCAGGCGGATGCGGTGCGGGCTTTGGGCGGGCATGGGGTGCAGGTGCCGGGATTGGCGGCCGAGGCTTTGGGTCGGTTGAGCGGGTTTTCCGGGGCGATCTGGTGGGGGGATGAGGCTGGGGCAAAGGTCCGGGCGCAGGCCTTGGCCGGGCGGAAGGGGCCAATCTTGCCGCTGATTGGGGGCAGGCCGGATGCGGGGCATGTGGTGATGGAGCGGCATGTCTGCATCGATACGACGGCGTCAGGGGGCAACGCGCAGTTGCTGGCGGAGGTTTCGGGGGCGTAATGCGGGTCACCTGTCACTGAGGTGCGGGTTGCAATTGTTTCCTTTTGCCGCAGGCGCGGGCCAATTGCGGTTTCGGCGCCATTGCCGGGCAACAGGATTGTGCAGGGGGGCGGACAATCCGACGATGTATCAATCGGGCACGCATGTGGCACAGCACTAGTTCTGCAAGACCTGCGAGATTTTTACCTATCATCAGCGGCGCTCGAACCCCAGTGATTGTGGGGTCAATGGCGCAGTATTGGAGGAGGTGAACCCCCGTGACTTAAATGAGGTGCCTCGGGCGGACGGAGTGAATGACCCTGCTCACCGAGCGGAACTGCCGCTGGTTTGATCACTTCGCGCCAACCTATTTGCTCTCGCGGGCGGTCATGGGCTGCTTCGTAGCGGCGTCCTTTTGCGCGTGACGAGCGGCTGAAGCGAGGTGCTTGATCTTGGCTCCCGGATCGCGATGTTGAGCGGATGTTTCCGATCCGCGACCACACTGCCTCTGGCAGCACGCCTTACATGACATGGGCGCTGATCACGGTGAATGTCGCGATATTCCTGGGCAGCCGGGGACTGCTGTCTGGAGCAGAGCAAGACTATCTAGCATTTGAGTGGGGCATGATCCCGGCGCGGCTGTCTGCGGGGCAGGGCTGGGTTACGGTACTGAGCGGCATGTTCTTGCACGGCGGCTGGTGGCACATCGCGGGTAACATGCTGTTTTTGTAGATATTTGGTGACAATGTCGAAGATGCGCTAGGGCATCGCACATTTCTGCTGTTCTTCCTTATCTGTGGGGCGGAAGCGGCGGGGGCGCAGTATTTTGTGGACCTTGGGGCGCACTATCCGGTGATCGGTGCGTCCGGTGCGATTGCGGGGGCCTAAGGCGGCTATTTCCTGTTGTTTCCCAATGCACGGGTCGATGTGCTGGTGATGTTCTCCATCTTTTTCCGAAACTTTGCCATCCGGGCATGGATTGTACTTGGGGTCTGGATGGGGCTCCAGCTGTATTCTGGGGCCGCCGACCCCTATGGGCAGTCCGGCGTGGCACATCCAGAGCATATCGGCGGGTTTTGGGCCGGGATGCTGTTGTGCCTGCCGCCGTGGCTGCGATGGCGAACTGCCGCTAATCTGCCGCCCAGTCCCGCCTTGGTAAAGTCCAGCATTCCAGCGGTGCGGCGGCGCTAGGTGTTGCGAATCGCCTTTGCGAATTGGTCGAACAGGCCATCGTTTCCACAGATTATCGAGCCGGTTGCCAGAATGTCATCGCCTTCGCGGATCGGCTGCACCATGCCGCCCGCCTCGCGGACCAGTAGCAGACCGCCGGCGATATCCCAAGCCTTCAACTCGCGTTCCCAATAGCCGTCAAACCGGCCACCGGCGACATAAGCTAGGTCGAGCGAGGCGGCACCCCAGCGGCGCATCCCGGCACAAAGTGGCATCAGTCGGGCCAGGTCACCCATTGTCTCGGGCATGGTCTTCTTGAGGCCGAAAGGAATCCCGGTGGCAAAGACACCTTCGGTCATTGACCGCCGGCCCGAGACACGCAGGCGTCTGTCGTTCATCCAGGCCCCGGCGCCCTTTTCAGCCCAGTACATTTCGTCCTTGGCCGCATCGAACACCACGGCAGAGACGATTTCGCCCTTGTGTTCCAGAGCGATCGAGATGGCCCAATGCGGCATACCGTGCAGGAAGTTGGTGGTGCCATCCAAGGGGTCAACCAGCCAACGGCGGGTCGGGTCGGCACCCGGGGTGGCACCCGTTTCTTCGCCGAGCCAGCCATAGGTCGGGCGGCCCTCCATCAAGTCTTGCTTGATGATGCGTTCGGCCTCGTGATCGGCTTTGCTGACAAAATCGCCAGGGCCTTTTGAGGAGACTTGCAGGTTTTCTACCTCGCGAAAATCCTTGACCAACGAGCGGCCAGCTTTGCGGGCGGCCTTGATCATCAGGTTGAGGTTGGCGCTGCCTTGCATGGGTGTCTCCGGAGGTTCAGGTTGGGGGGGATACACGGGGGAGGGCGCGAAGGGAAGGGGCGTTGGCGTGTGAGGGACTGCGAAAACATCAAGAAAGCTTTGCGAAAAGTTTTGCGTAAGCCGGCTAATTGGCTAGGCTGCTTGGCAAAGGAGCGTGTTTTTATGCTGGGAAGGTCGGGGTATCCCGTGGCGCAAGTGGCAGAGTGTCGGTCAGAATTTGCCGCGGTGGCGGCATCATGGCGCAGTATTGCAGGACTGTCATGCGCCGGTGCGAGGCGTGAGGCTGAGGCGCAGGTGTTTGGTCAGATGGTCGTGGCCCTTGATGGTTGGTTTGTGCACCGCCTGCGCGGGGCCGAGGGCAAGTATGGCAATGCGCTTAACGAGGTGCGGCTGTTGGCGTTGGGCATCACCGAGAACGGTGGATATTTTCCGTCGGAAGGCGTCATAAGGTGGAAGCCGGAAGCGTCGGTGACAGGCTATCGGGCGGGAGACCGGATTGTGTTGAGTGAGTTGGTATTCTCGCGGATGGTGGGTGTGTTTTTGGACGGGATCGCGGCGAAGTTTCCAGAATAGGCAAAGCGGCTGCGTCATCAGGATTTCGTCGTTTGGCCCGCGCCAGGCTGCCCAGCGGTGCGTGTGGTCGCCTCCGAGGTTCTGCACCCACATGAGCCGATGGTTTCTCGGATCAAAGACAAAACCAAGGGCTTGGCCTTAGAGCAAGTCGCCCTGGTGTCGATTCAAGATTCCCAAGTGTGGCCGGTTGTGATTCTGTGACGCTACCAGCTATGGGAGGTCAGAATGGGCAAGCCACATCCTATGGAACTGCGCACCCGCGTGATTTCTTTTGTGGAAGAGGGTCATGGGCATCGTGAGGCGGCGCGGCATTTCCGGGTTTCGCCGCGCTTTGTGAACGACATGGTGATCCTCAAGCGCGAGACCGGGTGCCTTGCGCCCAAGCCGCAGGGCAACCGCGCGCCAGGCAAGCTCGCCCCTCATGCCGCCTGGCTTCGCGAGCGGATCGCGGCGCGAGGCGGGCTGACGCTGGACGAGATCGTGACCGAACTCGCTGCGGATCGCGGCCTGTCGGTGCATCGCGGCGCGGTCGGCAAATGGCTGCACCGGCTTGGCCTCAGTCATAAAAAAACGCTGCTCGCCAGCGAAATCCTGCGGCCCGACATCGCCGAACGGCGTAAGGCGTGGATTGAAACGCGCCAGCCCGACATGGCCAACATGCTGGAAAGGCTGGTCTTCATCGACGAGACGAGCCTGAAGACCAACCTTGTCAAGACCACCGGCTGGGCCCCGGTCGGCCAGCGCCTGATCGACCATGCACCCTTCGGCCACTGGCACACCCAAACCTTCATCGCAGGCCTCGCCCAGGATGGCCTGATCGCCCCTTGGGTTCTCGACGGCGCGATGAACCGCGACAGTTTCGAGACCTATATCGCGCGCGTCCTCGCCCCGGCGCTGCGACCCGGACAGATCGTCGTGGCCGACAACCTGTCGTCGCACAAGTCTGCCCACGCGCTCGCGCTGCTGCGCGCCCAAGGCAACGACCTGATCTTCCTGCCGCCATACTCGCCGGACCCTTGCGCAGCTAAAAACAGTCCACAGGACTGTTTTCTTAACGCTGCTCACCCATCGAGATGGCCTTCTCCAAGCTCAAAACCCTGATCCGCAAAGCCGCCGCCAGAACCTACGACGCCTTATGGAAACAGGTCGGCACCGTCTGCGACCTGTTCCTGCCGCAGGAGTGCAGGAACTGCTTCAGAGCTGCAGGATATGGATTGGATTGAGGGCGACTTGCTCTAATATGCTTTTGAATAAGTGAACCGGGCGCACCGAGTCAGCTTTCCAATTCGCCCTTGAAGAAGGCCTCTGGGTCATCAACTTCAATCAAGCGATTCTTGTCGATCAGCCAGAAGCGGTTGCCGACCGCGCGGACAAAGCTGCGGTCGTGGCTGACCAGCAGGCAGGTGGCACCCTGGGTCAGCAGTTCGGATTCCAGCGCCTCTTGGCCCTCGATATCCAGATGGTTGGTGGGTTCATCCAGAAGGTAGAAGTTGGGCTGTTGCAGGCGCAAAAGCAGCATGGCGAGGCGGGCTTTCTGGCCGCCGGACAGGGGGGCGAGAGGTTTGGTCTGAGCGTCAAGGCGGATGCCTGCGCCCGCAAGCAATGTGCGGGCCGGGGCGTCGCCGGTCTTGTAGGCGGTGACGAGGTCGGTGGGGGTGGATTTCGGCGGCAGTTGGGCGAGGCCCTGGTCAGAATGGCCAAGGACGAGGCTGGGGGTGGCGCGGATATCGGGGTCCTGGCCGGTGATCGCGCGCAGGAGGGCGTTCACCATCTGGGTTTTGCCAGCACCATTGCGGCCCAGAAGGACGATGCGGTCGCCTTTTTCGATCCATTTCTGGCCGGTGCGGAACAGGGGTTTGCCGTCGGGGGTGGTGATGGCGGCGTCGTTGATCGTGACAAAAGCCTTGGCGTGGGTGCCGGAATTGGCGAGTTTGATGGCCCCGGCAGAGCCTTCCTTGTGGGCGGGGCGGGAGGCGGATTCGATCTTTTCGGCGCGGTCTTTCAGCTGTTTGGTTTTGGTGATCAAGAGGTCAGAGCCGGAGTTGATGCCGATGTTTTTCAGCTTGGCCGCCTGACGGCGGAGTTGGTCGGCTTTGGCGACATCGTTTTCATACTGGCGGCCCTGGGCGGCGTCGGCTTCGGTCAGGGCGGCGCGGGCTGGGGTGTAAGGTATTGCGAACATGCGGGAGTTTGCCTCGCGCAGGAACAGGCTGCGGGTGGTCACGGCGTCGAGGAAGGCGCGGTCGTGGCTGGCGGCGATGATCGCGGTGTCGCGGGGCAGGGCGCGCAGCCAGCGTTGCAGCAGGCCGATGCGGGACAGGTCGAGGTGGTTGGTCGGCTCATCGAGGAGCAGGATGTCGGGTTCCGTGATGGCGGCGCGGGCGAGGAGGGCCGCGCGTTGCCAGCCGCCGCTGAGGGCGTCCAGCGGCAGGTCGCGAAGGTCTTCGGGGATGTTGAGGTCGTCCAGCATGACATCGACGCGCCAGCTGTCGCCGTCGGGGTCGGTCAGGGCATTGGCGACGGCTTGGCGCAGGGGGAGTTTGAGCAATGCGGCGGGGGCGTCTTGTTCGACGAGGGCCACGGTGGTGCCACGGGCGCGGGTTATTTCGCCATGTGTCGGGTCGAGGTGCCCCGCGAGGCAGCGCAGCAGCGAGGATTTGCCGCGACCGTTGGAGGCGATCAGGCCAAGGCGGTCGCCTGCGGTCAGGGTGAAGGTGAGGTCGGCGAACAGCGGCAGGCCGAGGGTCAGGGACAGGGATTTGACGGCGAGAAGGCTCATGATGGCTCCGATGGACTAGGGTGCGCGGGTGCGCATCGGGGCGGGATCAAGAACCGGGGATGGGTCTTTGCCGCCCTGCTACAACAGCAGGGCAGAGACAGGGCCGGGGCGGCGGGGCTTGGAAAAGCGGGTTTTCATGGGCGTAAAATTGCGCGCGCGGGCCGCGAGGTCAAGGCCTTTGCAGCTTGACGGGCTCAGAGCGGCCCAGACGCAGGAAATGCGCCATGAAAGGTTTGGCGGCGTCTTCTTCGCGCGTGGCCGCGAACAGGCGTTTGGTGATGGTGCCATCGGTGAGCGGACGGGTGACGTAATCGGCGTTGGATTTGACATCGCGGATCACCCAGTCGGGCAGGACGGCCACGCCGCGATTGGACCCGACCAGCATCAGGATCACGGCGGTCAGTTCGACGGGACGTTGGGCGCGGGGTTCAACCTTGGCCTCGGTCAGAAGTTCGGTGAATATGTCGAGTTTGTCGCGGCTTACCGGGTAGGTGATCAGGGTCTGGTCGCGGAAATCCTCGGCCTCGATCCGGGCTTTGTGGGCGAGCGGGTTTTGCGAGGAGGCGATGAAGGTGGGGTGATAGTCGAAGAGCGGGTTGAACAGGACGCCGGGCAGCGGTTCGGGGTTCGAGGAGATCACGAGGTCAACCTCCTCTCGCAGCAGGGCCGGGAAGGCGTCGAAGGCGAGGCCGGCGCGGATATCGACATCAACCTCTGGCCAGGCGTGGCGGAACAGTTCCAGCACCGGAAACAGCCAGTCGAAACAGGCGTGGCACTGGATCGCGATGTGCAGGCGGCCGGTTTTGCCGGCTGACAGTGCCCGAAACTCCTCTTCCAGCGCGGTGATTTCCGGCAGGATGCGGTCGGCCACCCGCAGCATGCGGATACCGGCGGCGGAGAGGCGCATGGGTTTGGAGCGGCGGGTGAAAAGTTCCATGCCCACCTGATCCTCCAGCCCAGCGACCTGATGGCTCAGCGCGGATTGGGTCATGTTCAGGAGGTCGGCGGCCTGGGTCAGACCCCCGGCCTGATGGATGGCGCGCAGGGTGCGGAAGTGGCGGAGTTCCAGGTACATGTGGTGAACCTCATGTAGATGATGAAAACTATGAATTGGATTCACTTAAACGGCTCTGCCATTGTGAGGCAACACCAAAGGAGCCTGAGCATGACCCGCGTATCGTTTGAATTCTTTCCGCCGCAGACCCTGGACGCGTCGTTCAGGCTGTTTGAATGCGTGCAGACGCTGGCTCCGCTGAACCCCAGCTATGTTTCGGTGACTTATGGCGCGGGGGGGGCGACGCGGAAGCTGACGCATGAGGCGGTGGCGACGATTGGCAAGCATTACGGGTTGAACGTGGCGGCGCATCTGACCTGTGTGGATGCGTCCAAGGCGGAGACGATGGAGATTGCCGAGGCCTATGCGGCGGTTGGCGTGACCGAGATTGTGGCGCTGCGCGGTGATCCGCCGAAGGGCGCTGCGGAGTTTGTGCCGCATCCCGATGGGTTCAAGGATACTGTGGAACTGGTGGAAGCCCTTGCTGCCACTGGGAAATTCAAGATCCATGTCGGTGCCTACCCCGAACCGCACCCGGAGGCCGCGCATCTGCATTCCGATATTCTGTGGCTGAAGCGCAAGGTCGATGCCGGGGCGTCGAGTGCGATCACCCAGTTTTTCTTTGAAGCCGAGACGTTTTTGCGATTCCGCGATGCCTGTGTGAAAGAGGGGATTAGCGTGCCGATCACGCCGGGGATTTTGCCGATCACCAGTTGGGAAGGGGCGAAACGGTTCGCGGCGCGGTGTGGCGCGTTTGTGCCGCCGCGTCTGAACGAATCTTTCCATTATGCGATCCGCGATGGGCGCGAGGAGTTGCTGGCGTTGACGCAATGCACGACGTTGTGCGACCGGCTGATCAGCGAGGGTGTGGAGGATTTGCATTTCTACACCCTGAACAAGCCGAACCTGACGCGCGACGTGGTGCGGACTTTGGGGCTGGTCCCGGAGATGGCGCTGGAGAAGGTGGCGTAGGGGCGGTGCGTGCAAGCGCGACACCCTACCCAATGCGCAACGCGGCGGGCTTGTTTGGCGGGCGTTGCCTGGGTTAGTCTGCCGAAACCTCGGTGAAGGACGCCCCAAGTGAGCAAGCCCATCTACATTCTGAACGGCCCCAACCTGAACCTGCTGGGACAGCGGCAACCCGAGATTTACGGGCGCGAAACGCTGGCCGATGTGGCCCAAGGCTGTTCCGATCTGGCGGAGGAGTTGGGGGTGACGATCCGCTGCCTGCAATCCAACCACGAGGGTCAACTGGTGGACTGGATTCAGGAGGCGCGGGCGCAAGGCGCTGGAATCATTATCAATCCCGGGGCCTATAGCCATACGTCGATTGCCATTCTGGACGCGCTGAATGCGTTCGAGGGGCCGGTGATCGAGGTGCATGTGTCCAACATCCACAAGCGCGAGGCGTTCCGGCAGCATTCCTATGTGTCATTGCGGGCGGATGGGGTGATCGCGGGATGTGGGGTCGAGGGCTATGTTCTGGCGCTGCGGCGGGTGGTGAGCGTTTTGGGCAAGACGTGAAAAGAGCCTCCGGCGGGGATATTTTCGCCAAAGTGAATGGGGGGCGGTTTTTCTGGCATCCTGCGGCGCGGGTATTTGACGGGGCGGGGCGGGAGTATTTTCCTGTAGAATCAGGTTCTTCGGTGATTGCGGAGCGGCCTGCGGGGGTAGCAGTTGCCGAGGCGATTGCGGTGGGGTCGTTTCGGATCGGTGGCGGCGGGGCGGGTCCGGTTGCGGGGTTTGAAACGCTGACCTCTGGCAGTTCAGGTGCGCCCCGCAGGATCGCGCGCAGTCAGGCGTCCTGGACCGGCAGCTTCGTTGTAAATGCAGGGTTATTTGGCATCGGGCCGGGGGTGCGGGTGGCGGTTTTGGGGCGGCTGTCGCAGTCGCTGGCGCTGTATGGGGCGCTGGAGGCGGTGCATCTGGGGGCGTCGCTGTTTTTGCTGGATGATCTGAGGCCGGACCGGCAGGGCATGGCTTTGCAGCGCGCGGCGATGGAGATGGTCTATGCGACGCCTGCGCAGATGCGGATGGTGGTCGAGGCGGGGGGGGAACTGCCTGCGCTGCGGCTGGTGGTGATTGGCGGATCGAAGCTGGATCCGGGGCTGCGGCGGGCACTGGCGGCACTGGCACCGGGGGCGGTGGTGCGAGAGTTTTACGGGGCGGCGGAGGCGAGTTTCATCACGATTTCAGATGGTTACACGCCGGAGGCTTCGGTGGGGCGCGCCTATCCGGGGGGGGAGTTGCGGGTGGTGGATGGTGAGATTTGGGTCAGGTCGCCGTATTTGTTTGAGGGGTATGCGGGGGATGATGTGGGGAGTGCCCGGTGGGATGGCGGGTGGTTGTCGGTGGGGGAGATGGGAGAGATGCGGGACGGGTATCTGTACCTGTCGGGACGCGCCGGGCGGATGGTGACGGTGGCGGATCAGAACGTGTTCCCCGAGGAGATTGAGGCGTATTTACAAGGGCTTGCGGGGGTTTCGCGGGTGGCGGTTTTGCCGGTGGCGGATGCGCTGCGCGGGTATCATCTGGTGGCTTTTGTGATGGGAGACCCTTTGCAGGAGGCGGCGATACTGGCTGTGGCACGGGGCAGATTGGGGGCGCTGAAGGCACCTAAGCGATTGATCTGGCTGGGGGATTGGCCGGTGCTGGCTTCGGGTAAGACCGATCTGGTGGCTTTGGCGCAAGAGGTGGCTTCGTGGCGGTGATACTGGCCGCGAAACGGTCTGCCGTGGTGCCGAGGGGCGGGGCGTTTGCGTTGCTGTCGTTGCAGGATTTGGCGGTGCCGGTGATTGGGGCTTTGCTTGTGGCTGGCGGGATTGAAGCTGGTGCGGTTGACGAGGTGATTTGCGCAAATGCGTTGGGGGCGGGGGGGAATCCGGCGCGGGTGGTGGCACTGGCTGCTGGGTTGCCTGAACGGGTGGCGGGGCTATCGGTTGATCGGCAATGCGCCGGGGGACTAGATGCTGTGCTTTTGGCGCGGGCCTTGGTGGATTCGGGTGAGGCGGAGATGGTGATTGCGGGGGGGGTGGAGAGTTATTCGCGGCGGCCTTTGCGGTTTCGGGTTGATGCGGATGGGAGCCGGGTTGCGTATGACCAGCCGCCTTTTACGCCTTGGCCGGAGCGTGATCCTGGTATGTTGGCGGCGGCGGCCGGTTTGGCACAACGGCTTGGGATTACGCGGGACGTTCAGGATTTGTGGGCCGAGGCGAGCCACAGGAAAGCCTTGGCTGCGCCGGTGACAGGGGAGATTGTCACGATTGGCGGGGTGGATAGGGATGAATTTTCGCGGGTGCTTTCACCGGAATTGATGAGGCGTGTCAAAGGGTTGGCGGGGAGTGTTACAGTCGCAAATGCGGCGGTGGCGGCGGATGGGGCGGCGTTTGTGCTGGTGGTGTCGGACCGGGTGGCGCGCGGGAGAGGCTTGCGCATTGTTGGCGGGGTGACTTTGGGCGGCGATCCGGCCGAGCCGGGGCTGGCGCCGGTGGCGGCGATTGCGGCGGTTCTGGCAAAAAGGGGTATTTCGGCCAAGGACTTGCAGGTTATTGAAGTGATGGAGGCCTATGCAGCGCAGGCGATTGCCTGTGTGCAGGGCGCGGGGTTGGACGCGGGGCGGGTCAACCTGTCAGGTGGGGCGTTGGCGCGAGGCCATCCGATTGGAGCCTCGGGGGCCATTCTGGCAGTTCGGTTATTTTACGAACTAAAACAAGGTGTTGGTCTGGCTGCTATTGCGGCGGCGGGCGGGATTGGGACGGCGTTGCTGGTGGCGCGTTAGGGAATGGCTGCCACCGTTGCCGTTGCGGTGAACCCTGCAGGGGGGGGGCACACCCGCCTAAATGGAGGACTTGACTGTTGCTGATCTGCGCCGGGGCAGAGCGCTGTGTTAAGGCCCGGTATCGGCGCATTGTGGCGGTCTTGCCCGCGTCTTTCTTGTGTCTTGCCGGCGTCTCTGCGCGGTCGGGACCGGTGGCAGGCGCTGGGGCATTAACCATTCTGGACGAATCGGGCGCCGTGCAGCGCCCGATTGAAGTCTGGATCAGGCGCGCGACAGCAACGCACCGGGGCGCATCTGGGCGATGGCGCGGGTGATCAGCGCCGCCAAGGCGCATTTGATCAGATCGCCGGCCAAATAGGGCGTGGCGAGCAGCGTCGCCTCGGGCAGGGTTTTGCCCAGCACGGTGGCCATGCCCGGAATGCCGAACGCATAGAGCACGACCACCCCGCCGAGGAAGGCGGCTGCGAAGGCGGAGACGAACAGGTTGCCGCGCCATGTCTCGACGATCCAGCCGGTGACGAAGGCGGCAATCGGGAAGCCGATCAGAAAGCCGGCGGACGGGCCGAGAAAGACGCCGTAGCCGCCGCGACCGCCGGACAAGAGCGGCAGGCCGATCGCGACCAGCGCGAGGAACAGCAAGACGGCCAGCGCGCCACGCTTGGACCCCAGAACGGTGCCGCACAGCATGATGCCGAGCGACTGCGCGGTGATGGGCACGCCCGAGATCAGGTCAATCTTGGGGATCAGCCCCAGCGCCGCGATCAGCGCGGCAAATAGGGCGATGTAGGTGATGTTTTTTTCCATTGCTCTCTCCTGTTGCGGCGGCACTTAGCCCGCTCCGCCGCGGGCCCGCAAGGCTTCTGCCACGCGGTCGGCGTCGTCGATGGCGGCCATCAGCGCCGGGACCAGCACGCGCCAGCCGGGGCGGCGGGCGGACCGGGCGCGCCAGCTTTCGCGGATGTCGTTGAGTTTCAACAGCATGATCGGGATGAATCGGATGGTGAGAGCCACGGCCAGGGCAAGCGCACGTGGTTGCAGACCTATACGTTTGAGCGGGCTGGCGAGGGCGGTGAGGGTGGCGAGCATGTCGCTGAGCCGGGTGGTCATGGTGACAAGATTGGCCAAAGTCACGGCGGTCAGCAGCCGCAGAACGATCGCGGCACCCTGGGCATATTCCGCAGTCCAGCCATGCCAGAACGCGACGAACAACACGAAGGGCCAAAGCGGCCGCAGCAGTTTAAGCGCTGTGACGGCGAAGGTCGCCCCGAACGACAGGGTCAGCGCGGCGGTGGCAGCGGCCGCAAGGGCAAGTGCGGCGGGGCCGGTCAGGCGAAATAGCAGCAGGGTGGCGAGGCAAAGTGCGACCAGTTTCCAAGGGGCGGCAACGCGGTGCGCCCAGGTCTGGACGGGGGAGGTCAGGGTCAGCATGGGCGGGTCCGGGGGCTGGTTCGCGAGACGCGGCCTGTGGTGCCGAGACCGGGTGACGGAACAAACGCGGGGCAGGGATCTGGTTTCATCGTGTCAGCCGGGCAGGTCGGTGTCGGCATCTTCGGCGCCGATCCGGGCCATTGTGGCGCTGAACTGGTCCAGAACGGTGCTGGCAGGGCCGTCGGCGCGGATGCGGCCTTGATCGAGCCACAGCACACGGTCGCAGGTCGCGACAGCCTGCGGATCGTGCGAGATGGTTATGACCTGCTGAGGCAGGCCGGCGAGGCGGCGTTGCTGGCGGGTTTGGGTCGGCAGGTCAAGTCCGGCGAACGGTTCGTCCAGTAGCAAAATGGCGGGGTTCATCAGGATAACCGCCATCAGGCAGAGGTAATGGCGCTGGCCCTGGGACAGGGTATGGGTGGGTGCGCGGGCCCAGTGACTGCGGCGTTCGGCGGTCAGCAGGGCCAAGACTTTGGCGGCGGCCTGGGGCGCAGGATAGCCTTGCTGTACCAGACCGAAGGCCAGCTCTTCCTCGACCGTGGGGAACAGGATCTGGTGGTCGGGGTTCTGGAACAGGATGCCGATCTGGGTCAGCATCGCCTTGCGGTCGCGGGCGGGATCGATCGTGCCAAGGCGGACGGTGCCAGAGGTGGGGGCGATCAGACCGGCCAGTAGGCGCAGGAGGGTGGTCTTGCCGGAGCCGTTGCGCCCGATGATGCCGATGCGCGGCTCGGTCAGGGTCAGGGTGAGGTCGTGGAGGATGGACTTGCCGGTAACGGCGTAGGCGGCATTGGTGAGGGTGAGGGGTAAGGGCATGGCGCGTGATAGCGGGGCGGGGCGGGGTTGGGAAGGGGGAGGTGCCCCGCGTTGGCCAGCACCCTGCGGGTGACAGGCCGTTTGGCAGCCGCAAGGTGCGTCAGCTGGCGCACCTTGCCTTTGGTGGCTTGTGGTCAGACCCGAGCTGCCGCCACCGCCTCTTCCAGTATACCCATCGCTTCCGAGAAATGCGCGTCGGGGATGGTGATGGGGGCCAGGAAGCGGACGACGTTGCCGTAGACGCCGCAGGTGAGCAGGATCAGGCCGCGTTTCTGCGCCTCGATCCGCACCCGCTGGGTGAAGCCGGCGTCGGGTTCCTTCGATGTGGGGTTGGCGAATTCGACGCCGATCATGAAGCCGGGGCCGCGGATGTCGGTGATTTCCGGGGTGGTGGCGCGGATCGATTCCAGTTTCTGGCGCAGGCGGGAGCCGAGTTCATTGGCGCGGCTGCACAGGTCTTCTTCCGCGATCACGTCGAGGACGGCATTGGCGGCGGCTATCCCCAACGGATTGCCGCCATAGGTGCCGCCCAGACCGCCGGGGTTGGCGGCGTCCATCAGGCTGGCGCGGCCGGTCAGGGCAGCGAGCGGCAGGCCACCGGCCAGACCCTTGGCCATCGTGGTCAGGTCGGCTGCGACGCCGTAGCCTTCCATCGCGAACAGATGGCCGGTGCGGGCGAAACCGGTCTGGACCTCGTCCGCGATCATCACGATGCCATGGTCGTCACACAGCTTGCGGATGCCGCGCACCAGATCGGCAGGGGCGGGGTAGAAGCCGCCTTCGCCCTGCACCGGTTCAAAGATGATGGCGGCGACGCGGGCCGGGTCGAGATCGGCCTTGAACAGCTTGGTCAGGCCGGCCATCGCATCGGCGGTGGTGATACCGTGCACTTCCTGCGGGAAGGGGACGTGCCAGACATCGGGCATCATGGCGCCGAAGCCTTTTTTGTAGGGATCGACCTTGCCGGTCAGGCTCATCCCCAGGAAGGTGCGGCCGTGGAAGGCACCGCCGAAGGCGATGATGGCGGAGCGTCCGGTGGCGATGCGGGCGACTTTGATGGCGTTTTCGACAGCCTCGGCACCGGTGGTCACGAAGACGGTCTTTTTGGGCCAGTCACCCGGGACGGCGGCGTTCAGCCGTTCGGCGAGGCGCACGTAGTTTTCGTAAGGCAGCACCTGATGGCAGGTGTGGGTGAACTTGGCGAGTTGGGCTGCGACCGCCGCCATGACCTTGGGGTGGCAATGGCCGGTGTTCACGACCGCGATGCCTGCGGCGAAGTCGATATAGCGGTTGCCCTCGATATCCCAGACCTCGGAATTCAGGGCGCGGTCGACATAGATCTGGGTCTGCACGCCGATGCCGCGCGAGATGGCATCGTCACGACGGCGGGCTACTTCTGCGTTCAACATGGGCATGCTCCTATCGGGGTTGGTGTCATTTGATCAAACTTTGCGGCCAGCTTCAATGGCGATCTGATTTCTGCAACAACGTTTAGGCTTCGTTAACCTTGTCCGGGCCAGAGTGGGGCGAAAGATGAGGTTCGCATGGCTGCCACAGCACGAAAACCCGCACCGGACTATCTGGCCTCGCTGGACGAGGAGCCGGAGGCTTGGCTGCGGCTGGTGCGGTCGCGGCGGATCGGGCCCGCGACGTTTCACCGGCTGATGGCAGAGCATGGCTCGGCTGCGGCGGTGCTGGCGGTTTTGCCGGGGATCGCGGCGGCGGCGGGGGTGGAGGATTACCGGCTGTGCCCGGTGGAAGTGGTGCGGCACGAGATGATGCAGGGGCGCGCGGCGGGGGCGCGGCTGTTGCGCTGGGGCGAGATCGACTATCCGCAAGCGCTGCGCGATCTGGTCGATGCACCGCCGGTGTTGTGGGCCCAGGGCAATATCGACTTGTTGAACCGGCCGATGGTGGCGTTGGTCGGGGCGCGGAATGCGTCGTCGCTGGGCTTGCGGATGGCGCGGCGGCTGGCGGAGGCGTTGGGGGCTGCGGGGCAGGTTGTGGTTTCTGGTCTGGCGCGGGGGATTGATGCCGAGGCGCATGCGGCCGCGCTGGCGACTGGCACGGTGGCGGTGCAGGCGGGCGGGGTCGACGTGATCTATCCGATCGAGAATGCCGGCCTGGCGGCGGATATTCTGGCGCAGGGCTGCCGCGTTTCGGAACAGCCGATGGGGATGGAGCCGCAGACAAGGCATTTTCCGCAGCGCAACCGCATCATATCCGGTCTGGCGCGGGCGGTGGTGGTGGTGGAGGCTGCAGCGCGGTCGGGCAGTCTGATCACCGCAGAGGCGGCGCTGGATCAGGGGCGCGAGGTCTTTGCCGTGCCGGGTCATCCGTTTGATGCGCGGGCGGCGGGCTGCAACATGCTGATCCGCGACGGTGCGATGCTGGTGCGCCATGCCGGCGACATTCTGGAGGCGATCGGACTGAGCGGCGGTCCGGTCGCGGAGGAGGTTGCAAGGCCGGTGCTGCCGGGGCCGGTGCCCGCACGGCGGCCCTTGGCCGATGTAGCGCTGCTGCACAGTCAGATTCTGGCGCGGCTGGGGCCAAGCCCCCTGGCAGAGGATCAGCTGATCCGCGATCTGGCGATTGCGGCGGCGATCGTGGCCCCGGAACTGGTGGTGCTGGAACTGGAAGGCCTGATCCAGCGGCAATCGGGCGGCCTGCTGTCGCGCGTGTCCTGAGCGGCGGGATCTGGCGGAGCGGCTTGCAGCCGCGCTGTTGTCAGTCGCCTCTGGCCTGCGGCCAACCGGCTCCGGAATTTCGGGTGCGGATATTTGCGCAGGGGAAATCACCTTTGGGGGCGGGTTTGCGGCACAGTCAGAGCCTCCGGCGGGGATATTTGGGGACAGATGATATGGGGCGACGCTTTGGCGTGGAACCGCCCGGTTGACATTGCGCGCCATTGCCCCACATCTTGCCGCGCCATTGCGGGGCTTCGCATTTTGGTCGGTGAAAAGGGATATTCATGGCAGTTGTCGTTGTCGAATCACCAGCCAAGGCCAAGACAATCAACAAATATCTGGGGCCGGGCTATACCGTTCTGGCATCCTATGGCCACGTCCGCGACCTGCCGCCCAAGGATGGCTCAGTCGATCCGGATGACGGATTCGCGATGAAATGGGAGGTGGCTGCCGACAGCCGCAAGCACATCAAGGCGATTACCGAGGCGCTGAAGACCGATGACGAACTGATCCTCGCGACCGACCCTGACCGTGAGGGCGAGGCGATTTCCTGGCATTTGCAAGAGGCGCTGGCGGGGTCTTTGAAGAAGGGCAAGAAGGTCAGCCGCGTCACGTTCAACGCGATCACCAAGGCGGCGGTCACGGAAGCGATGGCGCATCCGCGGCAGGTCGATGTGCCGCTGGTCGAGGCATACCTCGCGCGGCGGGCTTTGGATTACCTTGTCGGGTTCACGCTGTCGCCGGTTTTGTGGCGCAAGCTGCCGGGGGCGAAATCGGCGGGGCGGGTGCAATCGGTGTGTCTGCGGCTGATCGTGGAACGCGAGATGGAGATCGAGGCGTTCCGGGCGCGGGAATTCTGGTCGGTGGATGCGGTGCTGACCACGCCGAGGGGGCAGGAATATGCCGCGCGGCTGGTGGTGCTGGGTGGCGCGCGCTTGGACAAATTCGACATTCCGACTGCGGAGGCGGCGGAACTGGCGGTGCATGCTGTCACTTCCAGAACATTCAGCGTGACGGGGGTGGAATCGAAGCCTGCGTCGCGCAACCCCTATGCGCCGTTCATGACATCGACCCTGCAACAGGAAGCGAGCCGCAAATATGGCATGGGTGCCAAGGCCTGCATGTCGTCGGCGCAGCGTTTGTACGAGGCGGGGCACATCACCTATATGCGGACGGACGGCATCGACATGGCGCCCGAGGCGGTGATGGCGGCGCGGGACGAGATCAAGCGGCGGTTTGGCGAGGCTTATGTGCCGCCAAGCCCGCGCATGTACAAGAACAAGGCCAAGAACGCGCAGGAGGCGCATGAGTGCATCCGGCCGACCGATATGGCAGCGGCACCGGAAAAGTTGCGGCTGGTCGAGGCGGATCAGCGGAAATTGTACGACCTGATCTGGAAGCGGACGATTGCCAGCCAGATGGCGGCGGCGCGGCTGGAGCGGACGGTGGTGGATGTGACCTCACCCGACGGGCAGGTGGGTTTGCGCGCCAACGGGCAGGTCGTGTTGTTCGACGGGTTCCTGAAGGTTTATGACGAGGGCCGCGACGACGAGGATGATGAAGAGGGTCGTCTGCCGGTGATCATGCAGGGTGAACCAGCGGCAAAGAAGACGATCACACCGGAGCAGCATTTCACCCAGCCGCCGCCAAGGTATTCCGAAGCCACGCTGGTCAAGCGGATGGAAGAATTGGGGATCGGGCGGCCATCGACCTATGCCAGTGTGCTGACCACGATTGTGGACCGCGAATATGTGCGCAAGGACAAGAACCGGCTGATCCCGGAGGATAAGGGGCGTCTTGTCACCGCGTTCCTGTCAAATTATTTCAAGAAATATGTCGAGTATGATTTCACCGCCGATCTCGAGACCGAACTGGATGATGTCTCTGCCGGTGAGCGGGCCTACAAGGATGTTCTGACCCGGTTCTGGCGCGACTTTTCGGCGGCGGTGGCCGAGACGGCGGATTTGCGAATCTCGGAAGTGCTGGACAAGATTGACGAGTTTCTGGGGCCGCATCTGTATCCGGCGCGGGCGGATGGGTCGGACCCGCGGATTTGCCCGACTTGCGGGACGGGCAAGCTGCATCTGAAAACCGCGCGGTCGGGGTCGGCGTTTATTGGCTGCGGCAATTACCCGGAGTGCCGGTTTACCCGACCGATTTCGGGCGGTGAAGAGGGTGGCTCGGGAGGCGAGCGGGTTTTGGGGCTGGATGAGGGCGTCGAGATTTCGCTGCGGACCGGGCGGTTTGGCCCCTATGTGCAGCGGGGCGAGGCGTCGGAGGAGGTGCCGAAGCCGCCGCGCGCCAGCTTGCCGAAAGGGTGGGCGGCGGACAATCTGACGCTGGAGCGGGCGGTGGAACTGCTGTCCTTGCCGCGCGTGGTCGGGATGCATCCGGCGGATGGGGCGGTGGTAGAGGCGGCAATCGGGCGGTTCGGGCCTTATGTGAAGCACGGGTCGGTTTATGCCAATATCCCCGATGTGGAGGAAGTGTTCATCATCGGGATGAACCGCGCGGTGGAGGTTCTGGCGCAGAAGGCGGCGGGGCGGCGCGGCGCTGTTGCGGTCGGGCCGCTGCGCGAGTTGGGCGAGCATCCGGACGGCGGCGTGGTGCAGGTCATGCCGGGGAAATACGGGCCGTATGTGAAATGGGGCAAGGTCAATGCGACCCTGCCGAAAGAGGTGACGCCGGAGGCTGTGACGCTGGAGGAGGCGGTGGCTTTGGTCGCCGAGAAAGCGGGCAAGTCGGGCAAGAAGCCTGCGGCGAAGAAGGCTGTGGTGAAGAAGGCTCCGGTGAAGAAAGTGGCTGCGGCGGGGGAGAAAGAGGCGGCGGTCAAGAAGGCGGTGGTGAAGAAAGTGGCGGCGAAGAAAGTGGCGGGCAAGAAGGCTGTCGCGGATGCGATGGACGATGTGCTGGAGTGAAGTCGGGGCGTTCAGATGGGTAGGCTTTGGCAAAATTTTGAAAAATAAGGGTTTTCGTTTAGAGCGTGTCGTCATTCGTCTGATTCAGGATTCCCAGGTTGAGAGGTTTGTGATTCTCTGACCCTGCCAGCTATTGGGGGTCGTGATGGGCAAACCACATCCTATCGAGTTACGCAGTCGTGTGATCGCCTTTGTTGA
>JANYFE010000062.1 GCA_025362795.1 Rhodobacterales bacterium
TCCTGCGCAAAGCCGCCGAGCGTAGTAAGGAAACCGTCTGGCGCAGGATCGGCTCCCTCCTCGACCAGTTCTCACCACAAGAATGCGAAAACTACCTCCGAAACTCAGGATATGGTTCTACCTAAACCCATCCGGCTCTAGGCCGACGCAGGCTCTCTCAGGGCGGTGACAAGGGCGGTTGAGACTTCAACCCCGCCAGCAAACATGGCGGTTATCCCGCTGGCGCTGTTGCGGATCTCTGTGATGCGTCCGTAAAACTCGACTGAGGTTGTGCCAAGCAGTTTGTCGTCCTGGTAACTTTCCAAAGACAGGTCGTACACCCCTTCCGGAAGCGGATTGCCATCGGTATCAAGCCCTTGCCATTCATAGTCAGCGGAACTGACTGGGATTTCAGTGCGCGACACCTCTGCCCCGGTGCTGTCTTTTGCGACAAGAACCGCTCTGTCGGCATCTAATCCTGGGTTGGGTGAAAGTGTGACTGGGTTCGTCCCGTCAAAATGTACCGGCGCGGCAATGCGCGCCTCCTTGCCGACCCAACCGACCATCTGGGCCATCGAGCTCAATGCGTTTTGCGTCAATTGCTGCGACAGCAGATCGTTGGTTCTGGTTTGCTGTTCGACACCCGAAAAGGTTGCCAACTGCACAGCGAAATTATCCGCGCTCATCGGGTTCAGCGGATCCTGATTCTTGATCTGGGTCGTCATCATCTTGAGAAAAGTATCATAGTCGGTGGCCTTGGGTTTTACAGGAGCGTTCTGGGCGCTGGTCAGGGTAGCGGATGTGACGTCCATTTAAGTGTCCTTTCAGAGGCGAAGGTCTAGTCCGGCGGCAGGAAGACCGAGGATGACTGTGGTTTCTGGATCAGCTTGCAGTAGGCTTCCAGAGAACTCTGCGGCCGTTTGGGGCGGGTCGTTGGGTTGGTCCTGGCCCCATTGACCAAAACTGAGTGCCGGGTTGGCAAAGCCTTGTTCCTGCAATTCGGCACGCAGTTCGCCCACGTGACGGCGCAACAGATCAAGCGTTTCGGGACGCTCGACTGCGAGAGAAACCTGCACCTGATCGCCTTTGGCGACGACGGTAAAGCGCAGGCGCCCAAGTTCGGTCGGATCCAAGTTCAGTTCAGTGCGATCCGACTCGCTGGGTCTGGCGGCCGCCCGGACGATGCCACCGGCCAGACTTTTCAGGTTGCCGACATGTGTAACGACCGCTGGCCTGCTGGCAGGCATTGGTGGTGCGATTTGCGCCGGAATATCGCCTGTGGCCAGACTTTGGCGCGAGACGTACGTGGCAGTCGGCAGTTGCGACGACAGGGTTGCCAGAACTGGGGCGGGATCGGATTCATAGTCAGCCTCATCGTCTATGACAGATCGGGTCGGGCTGACGCTATGTAGTTCGTCCATATTCTGCGGGCGCGGCAGGGCCGCTGCAGCGGCGATTTCGTCTTCAGGTTGCGATGGATTTGTCAGGGTGCGAACGTCGTTTGGCACTGCAAATGTGGACAAGGCTGGCGGCGCATCGGATGCCGCCAGCGTCGAAGCAGGCGACAAAACGTGCGGAAGGGCGGTGTCCGTGGCCTTACCGCCCGCTCGCCATTCCAGATGAGACCGCAGTGCAGCAGGAATAAGAAACGTCGAAAGGATTTCGGGATGGCTGAGCGGCGGCACGATCAGCGGGTTTGACACCGCTGAACCTGCGTCGCGCCACGCGACAACTGGCGGAATGTTTGCCGAAAATGGCTGGCCGGAATTGCGCATCGCCGGCAAGAGGGAAACGCTTGTCATCGCTCCGCTCTCGTCTAAGGGCCGCTTGGGGTTATTAGCGGACTGGACTTGGCCGACATACAAAGCGGGTGCTTGAGATTGCGGCAAGGCGGCAAACGGTGCTTTGAATTGGACGGGGACCGGGGATTCTGCGGCGACCCCCGCTGGATTGAGCGGTGTCGGATGGCTTGGGACTGCTGCCACCTGATTGGCATCAAGCGCGGCACCTGCATCTGGAACTACACCGGGAAGCGACTCTGCATAAATCTGTTCCCGTGCCTCGATGCCCAGTGGTTGTTCAGCCATTCCGGGCTGAGACAGTGTGGTTGGCATGGCAGGATCACTGCGCGGCGCAATTCTGACCATCGCAGCCACGAGCCCCTGGTGCGCGTCAGCTGTGCGCGATGCATCGGCAGGGGACAAAGTGGCGGGTGACACGACAGGTCGGCAGGTATCGCCATCAAACGGCATCGCACTGCGGGTTTGCCCGCTAACGGAACCTGGTGCAAAAGCCCACAAAATGGCGATAGCGACAGCAGCATCGCCAGCGGGTTTGGGCGCAAGTGGATCTAGCGAAAGGGAAACCGTCGGTATCACAGCGAGAGTCGGCTCATCCGACATCTCAACTGACTGTAAGTCCGGCTGTGTCATGTTGGGCTCGGCCTCTACCTGAACCGTCGGAAGCTGGGTTGCTTCGGGCAAAGCGAAGACAAGGATACTTTGCGCGGAATGCCGGTGGATTGCAGACAGCCTTGCCGCAGCACGGCCACCGGCGGCATCTTTCGCGGGTGTGACTTGGCTCTCACGTCCAGTTTCGGCTAGGTCGGGCACAACCAATGGCGATGCGGTCTGCGCCGCGGGGGTTGCATCGCACAGCGCTGAAAACGCATCTCCCGCCGGCTGCCAATCCAATGACGCTCCAAGTGACTTTGCTTTGACCGGAAGCTTAAAGGACTGTGGTGGTGTGGCTGTGATCATCTTTCCCGACTTCTGCCGTTCAAAACTGACTATTCCGCTAAGTCCTTACCATCTGTTTACCTGCTCAGGTGATAGTGAGGAAAATCCGCTGCATCTGGAGAATCCCGTGGAAATTGCCGCAGACTCACAGGCCGCCACTCGCCCGCCCAAGGCCGCGAGTTCCGTTCAGCGGGCTGCCTTGATGGAAAAGGCTCGTGCATTGGAAGCGAGCTTTTTAGCAGAAATGCTGTCGCATGCCGGGCTTGACGCCAAGGACGGTACATTTTCGGGCGGCGTAGGCGAAGCGCAGTTCGCGTCCTTTCTGCGCGACGAGCAGGCCAAGGCGGTGGTCCAACACGGCGGAATCGGGCTGGCCGAGCATTTGTTCCAATCTCTATTGAGTCGCGATCATGGGTGAAGTCAGGGCTGCGGTGCTTTTGGATCTGGTGCACTTGGCGGTGTTGGCGGCAGACTATCCCTCATTGGCCGAGCTGGAAGGCGACCTCGTACGCGAAATGGGCCGGTCGGATTTCAGGTTGACAGCTGCGGAACTGAAAATGATCCAACAGAAGGCCCTTCGCAACGCGGCCTGCCTGAAGGCGGCAGGGCGGGGCATCAAAGCGGCGCGACAGCGCTTGTCGGACATTCGCAGCGCGGCCAGTCGGCTCGTAACTTATGATCGCTCGGGCAAACGGGCCGAGTTCAGCGAGAGCCGGAATCTGGCGCAAAGACTTTAGGTTTTTCAATCAAATACGCCACATTTGACCGTGCCCAGTTATAGATCTTTTAGAGTTTTGACCGCTTGATGGACCTTGCATCCCAGGTGGGGTGGCGCGTCCCGGCCCTTCCGGTCGCATTGGAAAGAAAGCCCAGTCTGCCATCACTCCCGATGGTGCAACAGGCCGCGCGCAAAGCACAGGCTGACCGCAAAGGAAACGGAAATGTCGTCCATTCTGACTAACACCAGTGCAATGGTTGCACTTCAGACCATGAAGTCGATCAGCATGAACCTTGCCAAGACAACGTCGGAGATCTCAACCGGAAAATCCGTCGCCAACGCCAAGGACAACGCCGCCGTCTGGGCAATTTCCAAAGTGATGGAATCGGATGTTGAAGGGTTCAAGGGCATTTCGGACAGTCTGGCGCTTGGCTCTTCGACCATTGCGGTCGGGCGGCAGGCGGCGGAAACCGTCACCAGCCTGTTGACGCAGGTCAAAGGCAAGATTGTGGCTGCGCAGGAAGCCAACGTTGACCGCACCAAGATCCAGACCGATATCGTCGCACTGCGCAACCAGATCTCGTCGGTCGTGGGGGCAGCACAATTCAACGGGCTCAACCTCGTTGACGGGTCGCAGACCACGGTGGACGTGCTGGCCTCCCTTGACCGCAGCGGCACGACGGTGTCAGCCTCGTCCATCACTGTGACGGCACAGGATCTGTCGATTGGCGCCTATGCCGCCAAGGGCGTGCTTGCCGGGTCCAGTGGGGTTTCCACCGGTGCCGATACGGCAGGTTTTGCGATAAATGCCGCAGGCGGCACCGGCAACGTGGTGATTGATGACAGCGTCACCGCCTTTGCGGCGGGCGATTCGGTGTCGATCAACATCGGAGGCAAGACGGCGAGCTATACCGTGACGGCCGCCGATGTGGCCTCGAGCACAGCGTCGGACCTTGTTGCAGTGGGCCTGAAGAAATCGGTGGAATCGCTGAGGATATCCGGCCTGTCGGTCAATTACAATTCGGCCACCCCCGGCACTTTGGCCTTCACCAATGCCGGGACCAAAGATCTGAGCGTTGCCGCGCAGTTCAAGAATGCCGGGTCAGGCGGCTTGGGTGCGTTGTCTGCGATTGACGTGTCGACCTCTGCGGGTGCGACCGCAGCTTTGGGCAATATCGAGGCTATGATGCAAACCTCCATCGACGCGGCGTCTTCCTTCGGTTCGGTGCAAAAGCGGGTCGATATCCAGAAAGACTTTGTAAGTAAGCTGACCGATTCGATGAAGGCGGGGATCGGATCGCTTGTGGACGCTGATATGGAAGAGGCTTCCGCGAGGTTGCAGGCATTGCAGGTGCAGCAACAACTGTCGACCCAGGCGCTGTCGATCGCCAACCAGCAGCCGCAGTCGCTGCTGGCATTGTTCCGGTAAAAAAACCGACCGGGGGCAAAGTCCCCCGGTTCGCCGATGAACCTAAGGCAAAGTCCCGGAAGGATAAGTTTTGACCGTCGCTACCACAAATGCCCGCGCCGCCTATGGCCGCAGCGTGGCACCAGTTCGCACCAATCGCACCCTGGAATACGACCTTCTGGCCCGTTGTACCCAAGGTCTGTCGACCGCCTGGACACGCCGGAAAGAGGATTTTTCCGGCCTTGCCACCGCCTTGACCGAAAACCTGCAGCTGTGGTCGGCGCTTGCCGCCGACGTGGCCGAAGCAGGCAACGGCCTGCCCGCCTCGTTACGCGCCCAGTTGTTCTATCTTTATGAATTCACCGCAGGACACACGTCTGCCGTGTTGGACAACCGCGGCTCAGTCGAGGTGCTGGTCGATATCAACACCGCAGTCATGCGGGGCCTGCGCGGGGAAGGCGGTGGGACATGAGTGGACTTGTCCTGAAGCTTGGGCCGCATGAACGGGTGCTGATCAACGGCGCAGTTGTCGAAAACGGCGACAAGCGCTCGCGGCTGGCCATCATGACGCCCAACGCCAACATCCTGCGGCTGCGCGATGCAATCCACCCGCAAGAGGCAAATACACCGGTCAAGCGGGTATGCTATATTGCGCAACTGGTTCTGACGGGCGATGCAACGGCGGGTGATACACGACAGCAACTGCTGCGCGGCATTGAGCAGCTAAGCCAGGTGCTGACCGATCATGACAGCCGCACCCAGTTGAACATCGCCACCAAATCGGTGCTGGAGGATCAGCATTATCAAGCGCTCAAGGCCTTGCGTGCCCTACTGCCTCGGGAGGAGCGGCTGTTTGCCGCCGCGCCGTACACATGACGTTCAATCCGGTCCTGCCATTCAGCGGCTATTCCGGCTGGACCTTTCTGAACCGGACAATGACCAACCAGACTGCCGCATTCAACAAATCGCCCGAAATTGTCAGGGATGAAGACTACTTCCGGACAAATATCGGCAAGATCAGAACGGCGGATCAACTGGTGGCAGATCGCAGGCTCCTGACTGTGGCCTTGGGTGCCTTCGGGCTGGACGGCGACATCGACAACAAGGCCTTTATCCAGAAGGTCTTGCAGGATGGAACACTATCGACAGGTGCACTCGCCAACAAACTGGCGGACAAGCAGTATCTCAAATTATCGGCGGCCTTTGGGTTTGGCGACTACCCCGTGGCGTCTACCCAGATTTCTGATTTCGCGGACAAGATCGTCACTGCCTACAAAGCTCGGCAATTTGCGGCGGCGGTTGGCGATCAGGATGGCGACTTGCGGCTTGCCCTGAACGCGCAGAGTGAATTGGCCGTTCTGGCAGCAAAAACTGGCAGCGAAACGTTGAAATGGCTGGGCGTTCTGGGCAATTCGCCGCTAAAACAGGTGTTTACCAAGGCCCTAGGTCTGCCCGGCAATATCAGTGCGGTTGATCTGGACCAGCAACTCACTGCCTTTCAGGACAAGACCGAGGCGATGTTTGGTGACAGTTCGGTAAGCCAGTTCAGTGATCCTTCCAAGATCGAGACGCTGATCCGGCGGTTTCTGGTGCGGTCGCAGGCCGACGCAACGGCTACCCAGTTCGGGCCTGGTGCCGCGGCGCTGACCATGCTGCAGCAGACCGCCGCCAATGCACGGCTGCGCTGATCAGCGCGTATTGAGCGCGGCGTGCAACCGGCGGAAACTTCCGACGCAGCCGTCAAATGGCGCATCTTCGGCCAGAAATCCGTCCAGCGCCGGCCAAACCCTGACTGCCTGATCGATCAGCGGATCAGTGCCCTTGTTGTAAAGCCCGGCCTGAATCATCAACTCTGCCCGATCATAAGCCCCCAAAAGCCGCCGCGCCTGCGTGATATCTTCGTTTTCTTCGACACTGGCGGCGTCCGGCAAACTGCGCGAAACTGATCGCAACAGATCTATCGCCGGAAATCGCCCGCGTTCGGCGATCTTGCGGTCCAACACAACATGACCGTCAAGCACGCCCCGCAAGATATCAGCCACGGTTTCCTCCATGTCTGATCCGGCGACCAGGACCGAAAAGACTGCGGTAATGTCGCCAGACCCTTCAGCTCCCGGCCCCGCCCGTTCGGCCCAGGCCATGATGGCGGGCGCGACCGAGGGGGGATATCCGCGCAAGCTCGCTTCTTCGCCCCCCGCCAAGGCAACCTCTCGGTGTGCCTCGGCAAAACGTGTGACCGAGTCAGCCAAAAGCAACACATGCAGGCCTTGATCGCGGAAATGCTCGGCGACAGCCATCGCAGCCCAGGCACAACGTCTGCGGACCAGTGGCGATTGATCTGAGGTTGCGGTGACGACGACGGCGCGCTTCATGCCCTCAGGGCCAAGCACCCGCTCGACAAATTCGCGTAACTCACGCCCCCGTTCGCCGATAAGTGCGATGACGACAACGTCCGAAGAAACGCCGCGGGCGAATTTGCCCAGCAGCGTCGATTTTCCGACACCCGAGCCCGCGAACAGCCCGATGCGCTGGCCACGCACCAAGGGTAGCAAAGTGTCGAACACCGCCACCCCTGTTTCCAACCTTTCACCAAAGCGCCGTCTTGTCGCCGCCGCAGGTGCCGCTGCCAGCAGCGGGCGCGGCACCGGGCCGCGAAACAGCGGACGACCATCCAAAGCGACGCCAAAAGGGTCAATGACGCGGCCAATCCAGCTGTTGTCAGGCGCGATACCAGATTGCCCGCGCAGACGAACCACCTCGCCAATCGCGAGGCCTTCAGACAGGCTGTCGGTCAGAACAGTGACGGTGTCAGGCCGAAGCGCGACAATTTCGCCGCCCAAGTGGGTACCAATTTGCACCCGGTCGCCAAGGGTTGCAATGCCCGCCAACCCAGTCACCACCACAGTGCCACGCGCCACCTCTGTGACCCGACCCAGCCGCACCGCCTGCGGCACCGTGGCGATTTCGGAAACCAGAGCGTCAAAAACACCCGCCATGGGATTCTCCTTTTGTTCACGCTCACCCTTTGTAAAGGAATCACCGTTAAGCCTTGGTGAAGCAGTTGCGATACCGCGCGTGGGAGAAGCCCCGATGTTCGAAACCTTGAGTATAACGCGAATGGCAGAGGCTTTGGCCAGTCATGCCGGGTCACGTCTTGGCTTGATTGCCCGCAATGTCGCACAGGCGGACACGCCTGGTTACAAAGCGATGGATCTGCCTGATTTCGCCGCGACCTATCAAGATATGGCGGCAATGCGTAGCACGCGGCCCGGGCATTACTCCAGCGCCACGCAGATGATGCAACCAGTGGCGCAGGCTTCGGGAGGCGAGGCTTCGCCTGATGGCAACACCGTCTCGCTGGCATACGAAATGGTGAAATCGGTCGATGTGCGCCAGCAGCATGATATGGCGCTGGCCGTCTATCGAAGTACCGCGGACATCATCCGCGCCAGCCTCGGGCGACGCTGATCATGGCGGATCTGATCCAATCGTTGAGTTATTCCGCCTCGGGGATGGAGGCACAGGCGGCTCGGTTGCGCCATGTCGCCGAAAACATCTCCAACGCCGACACGCCGGGTTATCACCGCAAACTGGTGTCATTTCACGAAGACATGGACACAGGCGAGGTGACGCCAGGCCCGGTTATTCTGGACCGAAGCCATTTGAACACCGTTTACGACCCCGGCAACCCGCTGGCGGATGCTACCGGTCATTACGACGGCTCGAATGTTGATCTGGTGGTGGAAGTTGCTGACGCGCGCGAAGCGCAGCGCAGCTATGAGGCAAACCTCAAAATCTTTGATCAGGCGCGCCAAATGACGCAAAGCCTGTTTGATCTCTTGCGGAGATAGGATCCAGAATGGATATCAGAACGGCGTTTGCCGCACAAAACTATGCAAAGGCCCGCTCGGCTGCAGCTCCCAATCCGCAACCGGGCGGTGCCGAAAGCGGCTTCGCCAAATTCGCGCAAAGTTTTGCTGATACTTTGGCCACGGGCGAGCAGACTGCCAAGGCGGCGATGACTGGCAACGCCGACCCCCACGCGCTGGTCGAGGCCCTGGCCAATTCGCAGCTGGCGGTCGAAACCGTGTCGACCGTGCGCGACCGTGTGGTCGAGGCCTATCAGGAAATCCTGAGGATGCCAGTATGATCGATACGGTCCTGTTTGATACGTTGCGGCAAGCCTTGTGGATCGCTGTCCTGATCTCGACGCCCCTGCTGACAGTTGGCCTTGTGGTAGGCTTGGCAGTTGGTCTGTTTCAGGCTCTTACTTCTGTGCAGGAAAACACGCTGACCTTCGTGCCAAAAGTCGCGGCGATGATGATGGTGTTCTGGGTGTCGATGTCGTTCATGACCTCGACCATCGTCAGCTTTTTTACGGGCACCATCGTGCCCATGATCGCGGGAAGCTGAGATGGACGCCGCGGGCTATGTCACTCTGTCGCGGCAAAGCGGGCTGTTGCATCAGATGGATGCGATTGCCAACAACATTGCCAACATATCTACCAGCGGTTTTCGTCGCGAAGGTGTGGTGTTTTCAGAATTCATCAGCGGCGCTGGCGATGCGCCGTCGCTGTCAATCGGTTTTGGCAATGGCCGGGTCGTGGACCTGTCGCAGGCCGGGATCAGCCAGACCGGCGGCAGTTTTGATTTCGCCATCCAGGGCGACGGCTTCTTTCTGGTCGACACGCCACAGGGCCAGCAATTGACCCGTTCCGGCAGCTTCACTCCCGGCCCCGACGGAACTTTGCGCACCGCCGATGGCTATGCGGTGTTGGACGGCGGCAGCTCGGCAATCTTTATCCCATCCGATGCCCATGCGATTGCGGTTGCACACGACGGCACTTTATCGGCCGATGGCAAACCGCTGGCGCAGATCGGGCTGTGGAAACCTACCGACCCCCTGACCCTGAAACACCAGTCCGGCACCATGTTTACTGCAAACGGTGTCGAACCGGCGACCGGGTCGCAGATTTTGCAAGGCGCGCTAGAAGACAGCAATGTGGATCCACTGACCGAAGTGGCCAGCATGATCTCAGTCCAACGTGCCTATGAGCTGGGCCAAAGCTTTTTGGATCGCGAGGATGACCGCGCCCGCAATGTCATCTCGACTTTGGGAAGGTAAACCATGAATGCCCTGCAAATCGCCGCTTCCGGGATGAGCGCCCAACAGATGAAAGTCGATGTTGTGTCCAACAACCTCGCCAACATGTCGACCACCGGCTACAATGCCCGCCGCGCCGATTTTGCTGATCTGATGTATCAACAGGTACAACGGCCTGGCACAATCTCGGCTCAGGATGGCACAATGCTTCCGACGGGTGTGCAATTGGGTCTCGGGGTGCGGCCGTCTTCGGTTTCGGTGGTGCTGGAACAAGGTACGCTCAGCCAGACCAGCGGCGATCTGGATGTGGCGATTGAGGGCAAGGGCTATCTGGAAGTGACTTTGCCTTCCGGTGGCGCCGCCTACACCCGCGACGGCGCATTGAAGCGCACGGCGGACGGGTTGATCGTGACGGCGGAAGGCAATGCGATTGCCCCTGGGATCACGATCCCCGCCGATGCCCGCAGCATTTCAATCAATGCGAATGGTGAAGTTTACGCTTATTTCAACGATCAGGTGAACCCGACTCTGCTGGGGCAGTTCACTTTGGCCAGTTTCACAAACGAAAAAGGGCTGGAGGCCACGGGATCGAACCTGTTTGTCGAAAGCCCGGCCTCAGGCCCCGCAATTGTTGGCGCACCGGGGCTGGATGGTCTGGGCAGTTTGCGGCAGGGCTATCTGGAAGAAAGTTCGGTCGACGCGGTGCGCGAAGTGACTGAACTGATCAAGGCGCAGCGCGGCTACGAACTGAACGCCAAGGTGATCACGGCAGTGGACGAAATGATGTCGACCACGACGCAGGTGAAATGATGCGGCTATTGTGGCTACTCGTCATGCTGCCGTTGCCGGCTTTTGCCGATAGCATGGTAGCGACCCGAACCATCCGCGCCCAGACCGTGCTGGCACCGGAAGATCTTGCGATGGTCGAAGCCGATATTCCCGACGCACTGACAGACCCCGCATCGGCGGTCGGGCAGGAGGCGCGGGTGACTTTGTATGCCGGCCGCCCAATTCACGCCGCCGATCTGGGTGCCGCCACGTTGGTCGCGCGCAATCAGGTCGTTTCGCTGGTCTATCAGATGGGTGGGGTGTCGATCCTTACCGAGGGCCGGGCGCTGTCACGCGGCAGCGTGGGTGACGTGATCAAAGTGATGAACTTAACCTCAAAAGCCACGGTTTCCGGAACTGTCGGGCCAAACGGCTCGGTTTCGGTAACAGCAAATGGCAAAGGATGACGAAGATGCGCACGATGATGGTGCCTTTGCTGCTGGCCGCGTGCGGCGACTTGAACCAGGTTGGCCGCGCACCCGCTTTTTCGCCGATGCAGGGCAGTTACGAACATAATGCGATGTATTCGACTCTTCCCGAATCCACCGACAATCGCGGGCCGACCGAACAAAGTTCGCTGTGGACTTCGCAGCGCTCGTCGCTTTTGGGTGATCACCGGGCAGGCAAGCGCGGCGATATTCTGACCGTGGTGGTGGAAATCGACGATCAGGCGCAGATATCGGATTCGACGGGCCGCAACCGGTCCGGCAGCGAAAGGATGGGTATGCCCTCTTTGTTCGGAATCCCCCAACGCCTGGATGCCGTGCTGCCGACCGGGGCCAGTTCGGCCGATCTTGTGTCGACCAGTTCTTCATCGACATTCACGGGCAACGGCTCGGTTGCCCGCAAAGAGAAGGTGACGTTGCGGCTGGCAGCGACGGTTGTTGAAGAGTTGCCGAATGGCGTTTTGCGGATCGAGGGCCAACAGGAGGTGCGGGTGAACAACGAATTGCGCAATCTTCTGGTCAGCGGCTATGTCAGGCCGGACGACATCTCGCGGCAAAACGAGATCACCTATGACAAGATCGCCGATGCCCAAATTTCCTATGGCGGACGCGGGCAGCTGACCGATTTTCAGCAGCCGCGCTACGGTCAGCAGGTCATCGATCAAATCGTGCCCTTCTGACATGATCCGCAAGATTTTACCGCTCTTGATGGGAATTGTCGGTCTGTTGATCGGAGCCGGCGCCGGTTATTTTATGCGCCCGATTGCAGAACCGACGGCAACAGAGGCAGCGGCGCCGGCAGAGCCTGATCCGCTTTTAGAGCCGGAATATGTCAAACTAAGCAATCAGTTCATCGTGCCGGTTCTGGACAAAGGCAAGGTGGTGTCGATGGTGATCCTGTCGCTCAGCCTTGAGGTGGCAAAGGGCGGGACCGCAAAAGTCTACGATGTCGAACCCAAATTACGCGATGCTTTCCTGCAGGTGATGTTCGATCATGCCAATGCAGGCGGGTTCAACGGGGCTTACACGGATGGTGCCAACCTAGTGCTATTGCGCTCTGCCTTGCTGGAAGCGGCCAAGCAGGTCTTGGGCGGCGAGGTCAGCGATGTCTTAATCATCGACATCGTCCGGCAGGACAGCTGATCAGCCCTTGCCAGCTATCAACGTGCGCAGTGCTTGATTCCGGCCAAAGGCCGTCGCCGCTTCTTGCCGCGCCTCCACCCATGCCGCCGTTTGCCGGGCAAGCATCAGATTTATCTCCGACCGCCGCTGATCGGCCCACAGCTGATAGCGCATCGCAACTTCACCCTCGACGATTGGTGACAGATCGGTTGGCCGCAAAGGTCGGTTGAGTTCGGTCAGGTGATCAAGGCTGGCTTGACGCGCACGTGATGCCCGGTCCAGCGCCGCAAGCCGACCGTCCAGCACCAACTGGCTGAGCGTTGTGATGCGCGCCATTTTTTCCCGTTCACTCATCCCCGTTTTGCCCGCGCCCGTTTCTGCATTGCCTCGGCAAAACGGATAGCGGCCGCGACCGCCTTGAAATGTTCGGGATTGATCGGGTAACCCACGTCAACGCTGCCAAAGATCCCTCTTGCGGTGGGCGGATCGTTGTGAATAGGCACACCCGCCACCGCCGCTTTTTCGCGAATGCGGGCTGCGACATCGTCTACGCCTTTGGCCACACAGATTGGCGCTGTCCGGTCGCCGCGCTTCCATTTCAGGGCAACCGCGTAGTGGGTTGGATTGACCAGAACGACATCGGCTCCCGCCACATCCTGCAACATCCGGCTCAGCGCAATCTCGCGCCCACGTTGACGACGGTGGCCCTTCATGTGGGGATCACCTTCCGAGTCGCGATTTTCTTCCACCATGTCCTGGCGCGACATCATGTTTCGGCGGCGATGTTGAAGCCACTGCCAGCCATAGTCCAGCCCGCCGAAAAAACCGGTGCTGATCAGAGCCAGACCCATGAACTCGACCAGAATTCGCAACAAGAGCAGCAACGACTGACTCGGTGCCATTTGCAGGCTGAACAACAATTCATCCCTGTGGCGCGGCAGAACAATCCAGAACAAAACACAAACGACCCCCAGTTTGACGACGCTTTTTCCAAAGGCGAACAGTCCCTCGCGCCCAAACTTTTGACCAAAACTGGCGAGTGGCGAGATGCGTGACCATTTTGGTAACACCTTGTCCGACGAAAAGATCAAGCCGCGCTGGCCAACCAGCGCCAGCATCGCACCAACCATTGGCAACACCAGCATTGGCAACAGCGGCATGAAAAACGCGGCAAAGATACCCGCAGTCGGCGCACGTCCGGCGCGTAGAATCGCGGGGGCCAACTGGTCGGCTTGCCCGATCAGCACCATCGCCGCGCTCCCCACCTGTTGCAGCGCCCCGGCACCCGTTACCAGCATCGCCGACAGAAAACCGCCATAAACCGCAGCGGTGGCCAGATCCGCCGAGCGCGGCACGTCACCTTTTTTTCGCGCCTCGTCCAGACGGCGTTGCGACGGGTCATGGGTTTTTTCGCCATCATCATCGCCTCCGCTCATGGGCCAGGCCGGAATGGTTGGATGAGGAACGCTTCAAACCCGCCGAGCCAGAACATGAGGATCAGTGGCACCACAATCGCCATCAGCACCAGCCCGCCCGCTGTCAGAACTGGGGCGCCGACCAATGAGACCGACAGTTGCGGCATGGCTTTCGAGATGACGCCAAGTGCCACGTTGTACAGAACCGACGCGATTACAAAGGGCGCGGCTAGCGAAAATGCCAACGCAAAGGCGCGGGCAATCTGGATCAAGCCCCAGTCTGCCATATCGCCGGACCCAGGCATCCGACCGGCGGGCAGAACATGATAGGACTGGATCAGCAGGCTGGCAGCGCGAACATGCAACCCGCTCAGCACCACAAGCGCCAGACCGGCCACCGTTAGCAAGTTGCCGATGGCAGGCTGCGGATCTGGCGTCGCCCCACCAAACAGCTGCGACAGCGAGGTGGTCTGAGCGATTATTGCGCCTGCGATTTGCAACGCCATGATGAAAAGGCGCATGCCAAGGCCAAGCGCTAGGCCGACCGCCACTTCGACTGCGGCGGGAAAGCCATAGCCTTGCGTCATTATCCCCGGGGCTACAGCTGGGGCAACAATCGCGGTGAAAGCCAGCGCGAGGATCAGACGCACCCGTTGGGGTACGACCTGTTCACCGAAGGCTGGCATCAGGAAAACAGCCGCGCCAACCCGGAGAAACACCAAAGTGGCTGTCCAAAGCCAGTCTTGTCCTAACCCGCTCAGCTGCGTAAGCTGGGTCAGAATGGCATTCACGCGGCAACCACGCCAACCAAAGCTGGCCGCGCCTCCATCCCGATCTCCTCGTATGACAATACCGGCGCGGTCAGTCCCTTTGCCCCCATTACCGTGCGCAGAAAGCGCCGCCGCAAGGTCGATGTAACAAGGGCCGGAAACACCCCCGCTTCGGCCGTCTTGTTCAATCTTTCGGCCAAAGCATTGGCAAGTTTGCTGAATTTCTCAGGCGGCAGCGCAACGTCGCGCAACCCGCGTTCGCCATCAATCTGATGGGCGGCGAACGTCTTTTCCCATTCCGGCGCCAGTTGGATCAGCGGGATGGTGCCATCTCCGCGCTTCAATTCCGCCACCAGTTGGAAGCCCAAGCGCTGACGGACATGTTCGCAAATTGCCTCTGGTGACCCCAGACTGCGCCCCTCCGCCGCCGCCTCCAGGATCAAAGGAAGGTTGCGGATCGACACCCGCTCCTCCAGCAGCAGGCGCAGAACCGTCAGCAGCGTGTCGACCGGCACCTTGTCGGGCACCAACTCGTCCAAGAGACGCTTGTTTTGTTCGGCCCGTGCCGGGTCACTTGTCTTGGTGAATTCATCGAGCAAGCGCCGCAGTCCGCGCAACGACAGCAGGCGTGACAGATTGCCCTTGATCACCTCCAGCAGATGGGTCGCCAGAACTTCGGGCGGCGAGACCACGGTCAGCCCGGCAAGCACGGCGTCCTCCTGGGTATCGGGTCTGATCCAACGTGCGGGCGCCCCATAGACCGGCTCGCGCACATCGACGCCATCCGGGGCGGAAATGCCATCGGCCAACAGGACCAATGCCCGGTCCGGCACCAACCGATCCCTCACTTTTTCGACCCCTTGCAGACGGATGGCATAGGTGCCGGGAGGCAGGGTCGCTTCGTCGGTCAGGCGAATCTCGGGCAGGATCAAGCCAAAGCTGCCGGCGACATGATTGCGCATGTTGGCAATACGGGAATCGAGGCCCGTGGCGGGATCCAGAACCATCGCCACCAGATTTGGCGCGAATTCGATGTGAATCTCGTCAAAATCCAGCACGTCTCCAATCGGCTTGCGGCCCGGCGCGGCGGCAGTCGGGGCGGCTTGCGGCGGAGCAACTGAATTGCGCCGATGCCCCATCCAAGCAGCAGCGGCAAGGGCCACCGCGCCAAACATGAAAGGCACGAAGGGCATCCCAGGCACGAGGGAAATCAGCGCCATAAGCAGGGCGACCGTGCCAAGGGCGCCCGGGAAGCGCCCGAGTTGCGCGAAGAAAGAGATATCGGTGGCCCCGGTCTGACCGCCCCGCGCCAACAGCAATGCCGCCCCGACAGAGATGATCACGGCGGGGATCTGGCTGACCAGCCCGTCACCAACCGTCAGCATTGCATAACTTTCAAATGCCTTTCCGATCGGCATGCCATGAACAAAGACCCCCATGACCAACCCCATGACGATGTTCAGTCCGGTGATCATCAGCCCCGCCACCGCATCACCTTTGACAAACTTCGACGCGCCGTCCAGCGATCCGAAAAAATTTGTCTCCGCCAATTCGCGTTCGCGCCGCGACTTGGCCTCGGCGTGCGTGATCGCGCCGGCTGCCATATCGGCATCGATCGCCAGCTGTTTGCCGGGCATGCCGTCCAAGGCGAAACGCGCCCCAACTTCCGCCATGCGACCAGCACCCTTGGTGATGACAACGAAATTGACGATAAGCAGAACCAGGAACACGACAAGTCCGACCAACAGGTTGCCACCCATGACGAAATTGGCAAAACCCTCAATGACATGACCTGCGGCCCCGGGGCCGGTGTGACCATTGCCGATGATCAGCTTTGTGGACGACACGTTCAGCGACAGTCGCAGCATAAGGCTGGCCAGCAGGATCGTTGGAAAGGCCGAAAACTCCAGCGGTCGTTCGATGAACAGCGTTACAGTCAGCATCAGTATGGCAAGCGCGAAAGACAAAGCGAGGCCGATATCAAGCATCCATGCCGGAACCGGCAGCACCATCATCAAGATGACACCCATCAATGCGAGTGCCAGCAAAATCGTGGGGCGGAACAGGGTGGCGGCGGTCAGTTTGAAATCGGGCATTTTAGGCTCCTCCCCCGATCAAAGGGCCACGCGCCACCTGCAACGGGACGATTGAACCTGCGCTGCCCCGATCACCAGCTTGCAACAAGGGAAAGTTGTTTTCGCGAGGCTGAGGTTGCACGGACGCAACATCCGCCACTGACGGTCCATCCAGCACGGCTTTGACCTTTTCGACATAGGCAGATGCGAGGTCGCCTGTGCGCGAATGGTAGGCCGCCACGGCCTGTGCCCAATCGCCACTTTCTTGATACAACTGCTGCAGGAAATGCGCGGCATAACTGGCGTTCTTGGCGGGATCAAACATGTCGCTCAAAGTCGGGAACCCATTCCCGTGCCAGCGCATGTTAAGCTGAAAGCAACCGACATCAAAAGTGCCGGTGCCATCGACCAGATGCGCCGTAGCGGCATCAACCGCCTGCGCCTGCGTGTCAAACCAAGTACCCTTGCCATCCGCATTGATCGCCCAAGGCCAGGGTTGCAGCTGACCATTCGCCGAACGACCAGTTTCGACCCGTGTTATCGCCAACAGTATATCGACGGGCACCCCGGTACTTAGAGCTGCAGCCTGTGCCGCCCGGTCACACAGCTGCGCGGGGTTTTCCGCCGCACAGACCGGACTGCGGGCAAGGAGGACAAACAGCACGCATGAGTATAAGCAGAAGGTTTTCATGCGTTGCCCTTGGCCTGACCGGGATTCTTCCCGTTGCCCCTACTCTAGCGGCCATTCCTTACCCAACCGTAAGCGCCGGCGTCATTGCGTTGCCGCTGTCGGCGATTTGACCGAATCGAGCAGAACGGCAAGAGCGGCCCGCGTTGCGGCGCTCTGCGATAGTAGCGCTTCGTCTCTTGCAAGTGGGCCGAGCGGAGACTGGGAAGCCGCTTGTGGGGCCAATAGCATTTCCGCAGCCGATTTCCATGCGCGAGAGCCTTGAACCGCCAGTGCCTGCCAGTCACGGGCGCGGGCAACGGCATTCCAACGCTTGTCCGGCATGTCCAGCGCGGCGTAAACTTCGGCCGCCGCCATGTCTGCCCCCGACTGCCGCAACGCCTCTGCCCGCAGCGGCAGGGCAAGGGGTTCTTCAAGCCCTTCCAGCAGGGTCAGTGTGGTCTGTGGGTCGCCCTGTGCCAATGCCACTCGCGCCAGCAGGATAGGAGGCGGCTTGTCAACAAGGCGCAGCCACCGTCCGGCCTGCGCCGCAAGGCCCAAGTTTATCAGGCGATCCGCAATCAAGCTGGCGACGGGCTTTGCCGCCTGTGGCAGCGCATCGGAATCCGGCACGGTCGCATGGGCCAACACAGCAGAATCAGAACCGGTCTGCGCGAGGGTTTGCCACAGGAGTGCGGCCGCGTCCGGCGCGTTTGGCAGGCCGGAGAACGCGGTGTCAAAATCTCCGGACGCCCCCTGTGCAACAATCACCGCGTGTTGAAAATCCGCCTCATCTGCACCGCCGCGGCGTTCCTTCAGATACCCTTCCAAAAGCTTGACCTGTGAAAAATCAACCGTTTGCCCTAGGATTGCGCGCTGTTCAACCAATGCCACCAGTGCTGTTGCTGTCGCAGGGCCGGACCCATTCGCCAATGGTTCAAGGCGCGCCTCAGCGACGGCGGGATGGCCCATGGCTGCATCCAGATTGGCTTGCATCATTGCAACCACCGGACCAGATTCGCCGGGCGCACGCAGAATGGCGTCATGCAGGGCTGTGGCGGTCGAGATTTCCTTCATGGTCAGAAACCGGTCGATCAGCGCCGGGCCAAGATGCCGACGCAGATGGATGGGAAGTGCAGAGAAGGCCCGCAATATCGCAGATCTCGCGATCGTATCGACGGACTGAATTGCGGGATCCGCAAGCAAGGCCCACAGGGCGGCGGCTGTGTTGCATGCTGCCATCCCGGCAAAGGCGGGATGCGGATCAGGCTCGTCATCCAGGATATGCGCCATGCTTTGCCAAAGGGCGCTATCAGGATCCGCTGTCGGAAAGCTGCGCATCAGCGCCCGCGCTTCGGCCCCAAAGCCGAGATACAGATCGAAGCGGATCGCGCGTTTGATAGCTGCGGGATCCGGGCGATCGAACTCGCCGATCAAACCGCTCTGGGCCGGGCCCATTTGGTCTGCGACCGGCGAATTCTCCGCCCACGCAACCAGGTCAAGCCGATCATCCGAAATGCAGTCCGCACCTTGCGCCGTCATCGGTGCATTCGACTGTCCCTTTTGACGAATGACCAGATCCGGGGCCGCGCTCAGGCGAAACTGCGTCGCGGTGTTGGGTGCCGGCGTCGCCGCGTCTACGATTGCACCATTACCCGCCTGCGGTTTGGCCATATCAACAATACCGTCCGAAGCGCCGCGGCTAAGTTCGACGATCAGCGATTGGCGCAGTGGCTCTAACTGAGGGTCCAGATTTGCCAATCTTGGTACCAAGGAAGGTTTAGATTCAACGGGTTGCAGTGGCGGGACCAGCGTCGTATTGGCCCAGTTGTAAACCGGGCCGGTCGCTTTGTCCGGACGCGTCCTTGGCCGAATGACCGGAGGTGCCGCCAGGTCCGCAGCAGCGCCTCCGTCCAGCGGGTGTTCAAACGACGAACCTTTCGGTGGCGCACCGTCATGCAGGTCGATGACGACAATGCCAGGGCGAAACTCGAATGGCATCGCGTAACAGGCGCAGGCAACGCCCACATGCAGCGCCCCGCTGTTGGGGTCGGCCCAGATTGCAGCAAGGCGAGATGTGCCGATCTGGTCAAACGCCTTGGACAAGTTGTATTGCTCAGATCCTTCCGGCAGCCGCAATTCGTAGCCATCCGGCGTGCGGCCCATCGTCCAGGATACCGGCGCGTCGAATTGCAAAACAAGTCGCGTGAAACCCGCATGTTCGCCTGCAGAAACCTGCACCGCCGCCGCCAACAATGGCATCGGCCCGGCCCAAAACAGCAGCATCAGGGCAAACCAGCGCATCATGCGGCGGTTTCCTGCTTCAAGCCACGCAACACCTCTTCGACGTCTGCGAAGCTGGGGCGCACATGATGGGGCGTATTTTGCCGCCCGACCTCGATACATATGTTCGGCGGGTGGCGGTGCAGATTGGCGATCAATACTTCGCGGATCAGTTGAAAAAAGTGACCATCCTCATCCACGATGGCCTTCACTCGTGACGCCATCGGGCCAACGAATCCATAAGCCATGAACACACCCATGAATGTCCCGACCAAAGCGCCGCCAATCATGCCGCCCAGAATCTCGGGCGGCTGATCAATCGATCCCATCGTCTTGATCACGCCCAGCACGGCGGCAACGATGCCAATGGCGGGCAGGGCGTCGGCCATGCTTTGCAAGGCGTGGCTGCCATGCAGCGCGTGGTGATGCGCCGCTTCCATCCGCTTGTCCAACACCTCTTCCACCTGATGCGGGTCGTCGTAGTTCATCGAAGCGACGCGCATCGTATCGCAGATCAGGTCAATCGCATCATGGTCATGCTGGATCTTTGGATAGCGTCCAAAAATCGCCGATTCGCTGGGATTTTCAATGTGTTCCTCCAGCGCGACCGGATTGGAGCGTGCAATGCGCACCAGATCGAACAGCAGCGCCAGAAGGTCGCGATAGTCGGCAGGCTGCCATTTGGCACCCTTGAACACCTTGCCGATATCCTTGCAAGATTGTTTGACGGTACTCATGCTGTTACCCAGCAAAAACGAGCCTATTGCAGCGCCGGCAATCACGATCATCTCGTGCGGCAGTGCCTCAAGAATGATCCCCATCTTGCCGCCGGCAAAGACATAGCCGCCGAAGACCATCACGAAGATCATTACGATACCGATTGCGCCGAGCATGGGAATTTCCTGAATTGACCTGTCGCCACCCACCCTTCCACGTCAGAGTTAAGAAAGGTTGACCCCGAACCTGTTAACCCTTGGGTGCGAGCGCATTTCGCCCCGCGATCAGCACCGAAATCGAATAGGCCTTGTCTGGCTTCATGCCCGATAGCACCGCCGCGGCAGAGTCCGGCCGCATCCGACCCAGAAAACCCGCTGCAAATTCCGGTGCCATCGTCTGAAACAGCGTTGCTGCATCCGCCGGGCGCATCGCCTCATAGACCGCTACCAACCGGATTATGTCCTTTTCAGCGGCCCCATCCGCGATGGTCAGCGTCTTTTTCAGATCTGCCTCGGCGGTTTGCAGCTCCATCATCCGCTTGTCGATCGCCGCATCGGCCAAAGCCAGCGCCGCCATGCGGTCCGCGACGGCCACCTCTTTCGTGCGGACCTCGGCCTCGCGACCGGTCAAGGCAGCGGCAAGCGCGGCTGGTGGCACCGGACAGTTCAGCGGAGCGGCCGATTCGGTCGAAGAGTTAGCCAAAGCCACCCCGATGCCCGACCCCAGCCGCAAAGCCCCCGCCGATGCGAGGATCAACGACAGGATGACCAGCGCCCCTCGCCCCGATCTGACGCGCCCAGCCTTCATTCCGCTGCCTCCAGATCACCGCGCAATGTCCGCCGTCTGACAAAACGAAGACGGCCAGCGCCATCCTCGTCCGGGTCGGCGACCGTGGTGGGCGCAGGCCCCGCTTCGGGCAGGTCGTGCATTGCCGCCAGCAGCAACTCGATTCGCGCCGCAACCACCTCGGCCCGCGTGGTCATGTTTTCCAGACTGGAGGCGGACCCCGTCGCGGCGCCCCGCGCCCGGTCCAGCGCCTTGGTCATGTCATCGACCTGAACGGACAGAACCGCAATCGCCCCGCCCATCCCGCTTTCCAGCGCGGTGAATTTCTTGAGCCGCGCTGAAAGGACAAAGCAATAAATTGCCGCCGCAAAGGCCCCCGCTGACATCAGAATGTCCGAAATGATGTTCATGGCACGACCCTTCAGTTCAAAACAAATTCGGTGACAAGCAAGTCGCGCACCTGACCATCGCCGGTTACGATCTGGATGCGGCGCAGCATTTGCGACCGCAGCCGCACCAAGGCATCGGGATCCTCCAGCTCGGCTACTTCGACCGCGCGCAAGTAGCCGTTCAGAACATCTGCAATCCGCGGCAAAAGATGCGTCACATCACTTTCAGCGGCCTTTTCAACCTCGAGCTGGGCGGCGAATTTCAGATGATGATTGTCCGCCACCTGCCCCAGCGAAATTACCACAGGCTCGATCGGCACAAAGGCGATGTCTGCCGCGGCGCTGCCTTTTGCGGTCGTTGCTTCCGCCGTCGGATGGGCAAGAATCATGCCGGAGTAAACCGCGTAAAACCCACCACCGCCCAAGACCAGAAACAGGGCCAAGCCCAGAATAAGCGGCAGTTTTGACTTCTTTTTCGGACCCACGTCTTGCGGCGTTTCAGCTTCGGCCACCGGTTCCTCCGTCCTTGCTGCACGATCGAAGATAGACCCATTCTTCCTAACCGATTGTTAAGGCAGTTCCGCCAATGCTGACCGGGCGGGCAGAAGCCCCACAGCCTGACGGAGACGACGGTGCAGAATCTGCTTACCCTATGGAACAATCTCGGTCAGCGGCGCCGCGTCATTGTGATTGGCGCAACGCTGGCGATGTTTCTGGCGATTCTGGGCCTTGCCCGCATGGCTGGCTCACCGAACATGGCCCTGTTGTATTCCGGATTGGACAACGCGGCAGCGGGCGATGTTGTCACCGCCCTTGATAGCCGCGCGGTGGCGTATGAAATTCGCGGCGACGCGATCTACGTGGACACCGCCAAACGCGACAACCTGCGCATGACTTTGGCAGCCCAGGGCCTGCCGGCCGTTGGCGGCCAGGGCTACGAGCTGCTGGATCAGTTGTCGGGCTTCGGCACGACCTCGCAGATGTTCGACGCCGCCTACTTGCGCGCCAAAGAGGGCGAGTTGGCCCGCACCATCCTCGCCATGCCCGAAATCAAATCGGCCCGCGTCCATATCGCGCTCGCGCCGGCCCAAATGTTTCAAGATCAGGGCAAGCCAACCGCCAGCGTGACGGTGGTTTCAACGACAGGGATGCTGACCCGCGAACAGGCCAAGGCGTTGCGCCACCTGATTGCTGCGGCAGTGTCCGGCATGCGGCCCGATGATGTGGCGGTGATTGACTCGTTGGGCGGCCTGATCCCGTCTGAAACCGATGTGGCGGCTCCGAATGCCAGCGGCGACACCAAGGCGGCAGAGATCCGGCAGAATGTCGAACGCCTGCTTGCGGCACGGGTTGGCGCTGGCAAAGCGGTGGTGGAGGTTAACGTCGATGTCGTGACTGACCGCGAAGAGGTCAACGAACACACCTTTGATCCGCAGGGCCGCGTCGCGATTTCCAGCGAGACTCAGGACAAGACCGGATCGACCAATGGCAACGACGGAAATGTGACTGTCGCCTCGAATCTGCCCAGCGGCAACGCCGGCTCGGGCGGCTCCAGCACCAGCCAGACCACCGACAAGCAAGAGCGGGTGAATTATGAAGTCTCCGAAACCAACCGCCAGCTGATCAAAGCACCCGGCGCGATTCGGAAAGTTTCGGTCGCGGTCCTGGTCGATCAAGAGGCGGTCACGGCGGCGGATGGTTCGGTCACTTTCCAACCCCGCAGCGATGCCGAACTGGCGACCCTGCGTGAACTTGTCGCCTCCGCAGTCGGTCTGGATGAAAGTCGTGGCGATGCTCTGACGCTGAAATCCCTGCCGTTTCAGCAGGCTCCGGTGGAAGGTACACTGGCAGAGGCTGGCATCCTGGCCGGGCTTGGCCATCTTGACCTGATGTCGATCATTCAGCTTGCGGTGCTGGCACTGGTCACGCTGATCCTCGGCCTGTTCGTGATCCGACCGATCCTGACCTCCTCCGCACGAACCGCGCGGCAAATAACGGCCCCTTTCCCACCGCTGGCGCTGCCAGGTGCCGAAACGACAATCGGCGTCGCGCTCACCGGCGAAATTGACGATGGCCAGCCGATCGGCGGAGAATTCTCTGACAATCCCGCTTCCCTCGCCGGACCTGATGCCGATCCGGTGGCCCGCCTGCGCCGCCTTATCGAAGAGCGTCAATCCGAATCGATCGAGATTCTGCGCAGCTGGATGGAACATGACGAGGAGCCTGCGTGATGCCACTAAAGCTCGAAATCTTTGACAGCGACGAAAAGCCGACCAAAAACCAAACGGTCATTCTGGACCGGGTCGCGTTGGAGGATGAAAAGCTCGCCTCCTACGACAAGGGCTATTCAGCGGGCTGGGAAGACGCGGTCGAGGCTCAGGCCGGCGACCAGACCAGGATGCGTGCCGATCTGGCCCGCAACCTGCAAAGTCTGGGCTTCACCTATCACGAGGCGCGCAGCCATATCCTGAAGGCGGTCGAACCGCTGATGTTGCAGATCGTCGGCACGCTGCTACCAGAAATCGCCCGCGAAACTCTGGCGCCCTTCGTGCTGGAAACCCTGATGCCGCTGGCCGAAGGGCTGGCGGATGCGCCAATCACGATGGTTATCAACCCCGCGGCCCGCGCCGCGGTGGAGGCCCTGCTGGAACAGGCGACTGGCCTGCCCTTGCTCATCACCGAGGAACCGACGCTCAGCGAAGGGCAGGTTTACCTGAAGCTCGGTCTGGTCGAGACGCAGATCGACCTTGACCGCGCCACTGCCGATATCGCCGCCGCCGTGCGCGGCTTCTTTGAACTTCCCGGAAAGGATCGACCCAATGGATAACCCGTCAGACAACAACCCCTTCGCGCAGGTGCCGATCGAGGTGACAATTTCGGTCGGCAAGGCCCGGCCAATGGTGCGCGACCTGTTGCGCCTGGGACGCGATGCCGTGCTAACGCTGGACCGCCGTGTTGACGACCCGGTCGAGCTGTATGTCGGCGACCGGCTGATCGCGCGCGGCGAATTGCAGGAGCTTGAGGGCGATCAGGCCGGGCAACTGGCGGTGCGGCTGACTGAGGTGGCCAATCTGCGAGGCGGGCTGTGACGCGCAGCCTGTGGCTGGCGCTGATCCTGACGGCCGTTGCCGGACCAGTTGCGGGGCAGGGCCTGTCGATCGACTTCGGCAACGACAGCTCGTTGGCCACACGGTCGGTCGAGATCATGCTGCTGGTCACGGTGCTGAGCATCGTGCCGGGGCTGGCGGTGATGGTGACCTGTTTTCCGTTCGTCGTCACCGTCCTGTCAATCCTGCGGCAGGCGCTAGGCCTGCAACAGTCGCCGCCCAACATGGTGATCGTCAGCCTGGCACTGTTCCTGACCTGGTTCGTGATGGACCCCGTGTTCACCGCAGCCTGGCTCAATGGTATCCAACCGCTGACGGATGGCAAGATTGACGTGCAGCAGGCGATCCCGCTGGTCGCTGCCCCATTCCGCGCTTTCATGACGGCGCGAACCAACCCGGCGACCTTTGACGCGCTGCAAGCTCTGCGTCCAGGGGCTGTCGGCGCTGCGGTGGATGCGCCGCTGTCGTTGCTGGTACCGTCCTTCATGCTGTCAGAGATTTCACGCGCGTTCGAGATCGGCTTTCTCATCTATCTGCCCTTCCTGATCATCGACCTCGTTACCGCAGCGATCCTGATGTCGATGGGCATGATGATGGTGCCGCCCGCCGTGGTGTCATTGCCGTTCAAGCTTGCGTTCTTCGTGGTCGCCGATGGCTGGACCTTGATATCTGGCGCCCTCGTCCGCAGCTACTCCTAAGCGGTTCACCCGCTGTCCACATGTGGACACTCGGTGAAATACAGCAAAATCAACGCTTTGCCTTTTCGCCTTCATTTCTCGCTAACCAAGATGCGCGCGGTCCGGAGCGCGGGCGGGGGTTTCCAACACAGTCGCGCGGAAAGCCCCTCGGCTTAAGGCGGCGTGCGGCCCTTCAGTTTACGATGAACTCGGCGTGCAGCGCCCCGGCGGCGTTGATGCTTTTCAGAATGTCGATCATGTCATGCGGTGCGACACCCAGCGCGTTCAGACCCGCCACCACTTCCGACAAGTTGGCACCACCCTTGACCTCTGCCAGACCGGTCCCGGGTGCGTTGTCGATCGCGGCAGAAGTGCGCGGGACTGTCACTGTCTGGCCTTCGGCAAACGGATTGGGCTGCACGACCATTGGGGTTTCGTCGATCCGCAGCGTCAGATTGCCCTGGGCTATCGCCACCCGACTGATCCGAACATCTTCATCCATCACGATGGTGCCAGAGCGCTGATCGACGACAACCCTCGCCCGGGTTTCGGGTTCGACCGTCAGGTTTTCCAGCTTGGCAATGACATGGGCGGGCGAATCCATCTGGGTGGCATCAACATTCAGCGTGACAGTGCCCGAATCTTCCATTGTGGCGACACGGCGGCCGAAGGCGGCATTGATGACGGATTCGATCCGCGAGGCCGTGGTGAAGTCCGGGGTGTGCAGGGCCAGACGGACCGCATGCATCTGGGAAAAGTCGAACGCCACCTCGCGCTCGACATGGGCGCCGGACGGGATCACCCCGGCCGTCGGCACGCCTTGCACGACTTTGGCAGCCTGCCCTTCCGCAGACACGCCGCCAGCAATGATCGCCCCCTGCGCCACGGCATAGATCTGACCATCCGCGCCGTTCAGCGGTGTCATGATCAGCGTGCCGCCCAACAGGCTTTTGGCATCGCCGATCGCAGACACCGTGACGTCAATCCGCGCCCCCGCCCGCGAGAAGGGCGGCAAGGACGCGGTGACAAAAACAGCGGCGACATTTTTGGGCTGAAACTGTTCGCCAGTCACATTGACGCCCAGCCGTTCCAAAAGGTTTGACATGATCTCTTCGGTGAAGGGTGAATTTCGCAGACCGTCACCGGTGCCGTTAAGGCCAACCACCAGCCCATAGCCGACCAGATCGTTGCCGCGCACCCCGTCGAATTCCACCAGATCCTTGATGCGGATCGGGCCTGCAACCGCAGTGCCGCACATCAAAATCGAGACCAATACCGCTAAAAACCGCGTCATCAGAGGAAATCCACTAGGCTGAGGCGCGACAGGCGCGCGGTGATTGTGTACAGGGTTTGCAGCTGCGTCTGGGTCTGCTCCAGTTTGGTTGCGGTCTCATAGGGGTCGACCGAAATCAGGTCGAGCCGCGCGGTTTCCAGCGCGGATTTCTCGGCTTCATTGCGGGTGGCAGCATTGGCAATTCCGGCCTGCACCGTGCCCAGCCGAGCGGTCAGCAGCGCCCGATCGGTTGCCGAACTGGCCAGACTTTCCCCCGCCCGCTTCGCCAGATCAGCCCGCGCCACGTCACTGCCGGCCAGCACACCGCGCTGCAACAAGGTTGCCATCGCCAGACCTTTCAGTGTGGCCACGATGCCGGGGTCCAGCGCTGTGACATCAACGCGGGCAAGCTCGTCGGCGCTGACTGGCACCGGCGCCAGCGGGTTGCCGCCCTGATAGACGGTTGCGGCAAAGCCGGACGGATCAGCAAACCAGGCATTCACCGCGGTTTCAACATCCGCCGAGGACAGTGCGCCTGACACCGCCGTATCCAGCGCCGCCATCATGGTTTCGGTATCTGCTACGGCGGCCCGATCGGTCGCGGTCCCTGCAAACACGCTGCGCTCGCCCAACCGTGTGTTAAGCGAGGACATGACGCTTTGCAGGCGCTGCCCAGCATCGACGCCCAGCGTGTCGATGCGGGCCGGCGAATTGCTGGTCGCGGCGGCCAAAAGAGCGGGGCCAAGCGCCTTGGCATGGTCGGACATGGCGTTCAGCGCGGTCTGCATCACACTGGTCAGGATTGTGGTTTCCGAGGTGACGGCGTGAAAGGCCTGCAACTGGGTCAGCGACGCCTCGATCCCGGCCAGCGGGGCATAATCGCCGTGAACGGCATGGGTCTTGTCGACCACGATACCGGTTGTCACCTCGGTTGACAGGGTTTGCAGACTGGCTTTCAAGGTGAGGCTGTGGCGGCTGAGGATCATGGTTTGCGCCATATCGCCGACCGAAAGGTTTGGCATTTTCAAATCTCCAGCAGTATCTGGATCATCTCATCCACTGATTTGATCACTTTGGCATTCGCGGCATAGGCTTGTTCAATCTGCAGCAAAGATTGCATTTCCTGATCGCTGTCGACGCCACCCTCCGCCTCCATCGCAGTGAAGGTTTCAAGCTTGGTCCTGGTATAGGTGGCCTCGCCCTCGGCCGTCAGCCGATTGGACGCGGCAGATGACAACAGATCGCCCGCAAGGGTGGACAGGCTGCGGGCCCCCGCCATGAATCCGCCAGACGCAGGCTGGCGCTGTCGGGTCAGGGCACCGCGAAGGTCAGTCAGCAAGGCGGAATTGCCGGCGGCGCCCGGCACCAGCGCGCCCAGACCATCGCGCAGCCGCCACAGGGCGCCGCCCTGATCGGGGTCCGCCGCGGCGTTCACCAACAGGCGCTGTGACAGGCCAACCTCGTTCAAAGGGTCAAAAGCGGCGCCCGCATCGGTGAAAAAACCAGCATCGCCGGGCGCTCGGGTCGGATCAAGCGCAGGGTCGGCAAAACGTTCGACAAGATCGCGTGCTATGGCATCCAACTGGCCCTGCGCCTTGACGCCAAGTTCATCGCGAACGGCAAACCCCGCGGCCAGGCTGCCACCGGCGATCAGGGCGTTTTCACCCGCGGTGGCAATCGGGCTGCCATTCAGCGTCAGGCCAGACAAGCCCGCGCCCAGCGCCATGCCGGGTTCGATAGTGGTCGTCGGCGCAAAACCAAAAACCGCAGGGGATCCGTTCAGCAGAACCGCGCCGGTGGGGGTGTAAAGCGACACAGTGCCGCCGTCGTCTTGAATTTCGCGCAACGGGATGATTTTGGCAATGCTGTCGATCACCTGCTGGCGTTGGTCCAGCAGGGCCGACACATCCTGCCCGACGCCAGTGTTCTTGCGGATCTGGGTGTTCAGCTTGGCGGCGCGGTCCAAAGCGGTGTTGAGCGCGCTCACTTGACCGGCGATGTCGTGATCGGCGGCGGTGCGGGCGGCTTGGACATCTTTTGACGCGGCAGTGATCTGGCTGGCCAGGCTGCGGGCAGAGCTTAGCACATTGGACAGTCGGGGCTCTGATTCGGGGTGTGACACCGCCTCTGTCAGCGCGGCGTCAAAGGCCGCGACGCGCCCGTTGATCGAAAACGCCTGATCCGGGGTGCCAAGCGAGATTTCCAGCCGCTGATAAAACGCAGCGCGGGCGTCGGCATCGCCCGCCGAGGATTGCGCCAACCGCCGATCACTGAGCAGCGGCAGGTTGACCGCGCGGCTGACCCCGACAATCTGCACGCCCTGACCGGTCGAGCCGACGGTGCGGGCGGTGGTCTGCAATTCGCGGCGGGCATAGCCCGGAGTCGTGGCATTGGCGAGGTTGGACGACACCAGCTCGGCAGCTTTCGCCGCGGCCGACAGGCCGGACAATGCGCTGGACAGGGTGCCGCTGATGCTCATTCAAACCACCGTCAGCGTTTGATATTCGTGGTTTCCTGCAGCATTTCGTCCACCGTCTGGATCACCTTGACGTTGGACGAATAGGCGCGCTGGGTGGTGATCAGATTGGTCAGTTCGCTGGTCACATCGGTGGTCGACTGTTCCTGGCTGTAACCCACCAGCTTGCCCGTCGGCCCGTCGCCCGAATCCCACAGATAGAAAGGGCCGGAATCGGCCGACACCCTATAGGTCTGGTTGCTGAGAGCAGTCAGGCCATTGGGGTTGGGCACATCCACCACGGGAATCTGATAGATGACTTTGGCAAATCCCTGATCGTAATTTGCATGCAGGAGCCCGTTGTCGTCAATCTCGACCGAGACGAGCCGGGCGACAGGTGTGCCGTTGGTGCTTTTGCCGATCGGGGCGAAGGTTTTCGACAGTTGGGTCATGCCGCCCGCAGCACCGATCTTGCCAATGCTCAGCGAGATTGTGCCACCACCCACCGTAAGCGGAATGGTACCGGTCGCCGGGTCATAGTCCGCACCGGTAACAGTGGTCACGGTCGCCAGCGTGCCCGCTGCGGTTTGGCTGTCGTCGAAGGTAACGGTATATTCTGCAATGTTCGCGCCGTCCGACGCACTGTCAGAAATGACCATGTTCCATTCGTTGCTTGCGCCGGCGGTCGGCACGTTTGGCGTAAAAGTGTAGTGCAGCGTTTCCTGGGTGCCGAGGTTGCCGGTATACTGCACCGACATTTCCTGGGGGCCGCTGATCGCGCCGGCCCGGGTTGCGGTCGCCGGCAGGTTGGCGCCAAGCTGCATCGCCGTCGTCGGATTGGCGACAAACTGGTTCTGATCCAGCCTTACCGGTTCCAGAGACGACATGCTGTCGCGCGGAAAGTTGCCAAGCGTGCCATCCGGGTTGGCGGGCCAGCCCATCAGAACCTGCCCGGTGGCATTGCGCAACACGCCGTCGGCATCGGCGCGGAATGATCCGGTGGTGGCGAGCGAAATCGGCAGGTTGCCATCGTTACGGTGCACTGCGTCAATCGTCGTCACGGCCATGAAGCCGCGCCCATCCACCGCAAGATCGGTCGAATTTGCGGTGCCAATCAGCGGCCCACGTTCGTCAATCAGCCGCATCGAGGTGGACCGGACCCCCCCCGCCGAATAGGTCGTGGTGGCGTCACCGTGGATCACGACCGAATAGAAATCGGCCTGCGCCCGTTTATAGCCATAGGTCGACGAGTTCGCGATGTTATCGGAAATCGTCGCCAAGCGGTTGGCATTGGCATTCAGCCCAGCCACCCCCGCATTCATCGAGGAGGAAATTGTCATCGAAGCGCCTTTCTGCAACTCGACCTATGTTCGGTCAAGTTGGGCGATGCGCCTTAAGATTGGCCTAACATCTAAAATACCGCACGTTTCCTACCGGTCTTTCCGCAGCAAAATCACCTCGATGCGGTTGTTTCGCACGGCGGCAGGGTCTGCGGTCACGGGTTTGCGGTCGGCATGGCCGCTGATCCGCGCGATTCGTTCGGTTGGGGTGCCCGCCGATTCGAGCAGGCCGCGCATCTCCTGCGCCCGCGACGACGACAGATCCCAGGTCGGATTGTCGATCAGAACGACCGGATAGGACCGCACGAACCCATCAACCGCGATCTGATTTTCCGTGATCGCAAAAACATCTGCCAGCAGGGCGGCAATGTCTTTCAGCGTCTGGGTCGGCTCTGCCTTGCCTTCGGCAAACAGCGGATTGCCATCTAGATCAAAGACTTCCACCACCAGCCCCTCGTCCGTGACCTTGGTGACGACATGGGCCAGCAAGCTTTTCATGGTCATGCTTTCGCCGCCCATCCCTTCCAGGGCGCTTTGCAGTTTCTTGAGCTGTGCGACATCCGCACCCTCCGTCGAACCGGCGCTGCCGCCCGACTTTTGCTCAGCGCCCGGAGAGGTGGCGGACATGCCGGTGCCGTTGTGCGCAAGGGTTTCGTCGGTAAAGATCGAATCCCCGCCAAAGGCACCGTTGCCGCCACCCGAGACCCGGTTGATCGGGATCGTCGGATTGAAGTAATCCGCAATGCCCTTTCGTTGCTTTTCCGTCGTCGCCCCCAGCAGCCACATCAGCATGAAGAAGGCCATCATAGCCGTCACAAAATCGGCATAGGCCACTTTCCACGCCCCACCGTGGTGCCCGCCGCCCTGTATGATCTTCTTCCGCTTGATGATGACTGGCGCGGCATTTGACTGCCCAACCATCCACACACCCACATATTCACCCAACAGCAAGGCTACAGCATCGCCGTTAATCTGGGCTTAACCTGCGGGATTTTAGGGGTTTTTCCGAAAAACCGCTTAGTGACGGATCAGTCGGGCAAAAGCCGGTATGCCAATCGCACCGTAATCGCCCAGGAATTGGCTGGCCGCCGTCCGGGTCAGGCAGCTTTCAATCCGCATCGGCGCGGTGGGCGTGATCGCGCGCACCATCTTGGGCGTGCAACCGGTACGGGTGATCAGGAAATCAGCAAATTCCTGATCCGTCAGACTGCCCTTGCCACTGACCAGCAGGTCAAAGCGGGCGAAATCCTGGTTGATGCCAAAAACCCCGCTCTGGCCAAACCGGGCCATCACGTGATCCAGCGATCGGCGGTCCAGCCCGCTGGCCAGCGTATCGCCGAACCCACTGGTCGGGCAGCCCAGCAGCCTCAGGTGCCGCCGCAACTGCATCATGTCGGTAGTATCGGTTTCGATGGTGCAGAACAGGTCGTACAACGCCACCCGCTGCATCGTGACAGTCAGCTGCACACCGGAAATTGGGCGCAGTGCGGCCGTGATCCACTCGATCTTGGCCGCCGTCAGCCCCTCCAGCACCATGCCGGATGGGCCGTCGAACCAATGGGAATTCATATTTCCCGGCCCGACAAGGCGGTGCAGGGTGCGGATCAACCGGGCGGCATGAAAGCTGTTGGTCAGGCGGATCGACAGGTCGTGCCGCTCTGCCTCCGGCTCGGCACCGGTGGGCAGGATCGCCACTTGCAGGCCAAGAGATGCCAGCAGGGGCAAAACGGCCCGTGCGGCGGCCATCGCCATGTTGGTGGCGATCATGCCGTGACCCTGGCTCAACACGCTTTCGGCGCGTTTGACTGACAGACCAAAATGCTGCGACAAAGTCTGAACCGCGAGGGCAGAGGGGCCGGACACCGCAAGCAAAGTCACTTGGACGGTATCTTCGGCAAGTTGCGGCGCATTCATCTGGAAGCCTCCCTTACTAACTGCCCCCAGACATTGGACTGCGGCGTGTGATCATTGCGTGACCTCCCCGTTAAGGAAGCGTCAATTCGTGACGTAAGACCTCTGGATCACGATTACAGCACCATGATGTGAATAAATTTGATGCAATTCTGCGGCATTTGCGGGGCGAAAGGGTGCCGTAACGGCAATCATGGGTCGCTGTCGCAAAAAAAGCCGTCAGGGCTGCGGGACATGCAGGGTGATTCCATCCAGCGCGGCACTCATTTTCAACTGGCAGGACAGCCGCGAATGCGGGCCACGGTCGGCCTCGGTTTCGTCCAACATGACATCCTCGAACTTGTCGGGCTTGCCCGTCGCCGCGAACCAGTCGGCAGCGACCATGACATGACAAGTCGCACAGGCCATCGCCCCACCGCATTCACCGATGACATGGGGCACCCTGTTGGCCACCGCCGCCTCCATCAGCGTATGGCCTTGCTTGACCTCGGCAGAGATCTGTCGACCGTCGGGCAGGATCCAGGTGGCTTTCATCATCTGTCTCGCGGGCTGGGGAATCATGAGGTTTTGTGCCACGCAGCCCTTGCCCTTGCATTACACAAGCCTGTCAGATCACTGAAATGACACGGGTTTGTCAGATCCCTGAAACAAGACGCAACGCGTCATAAATCGCCGCGTGGATATTGCGCGCCTCGACTGCGTCGCCGATGCGGAACAATTGGAAACCGGCAGGACCACCACCCAGAGCCTGCGGTTGCAACGCGATAAACGCGTCCTGATCCATTGCGCCCAGGTTCACCGACAGGGGTTTAAGCGCGAAATACAGATCGCTGATCGGCTGGGTGCCGTGGTTGACCACGACCTGATCGTAATGCGCCACCTTGCCAAGCGGCATATAGTCGCTGTCAATCACCGCCTTGATCTGGTTGCCGTCTTTCGCCACGGACGTCAGCCGATAGGTTACGGTAAAGGTCACATCCTTGTCTTGCAGCGCCCGCATATAGGGCACCAGGTTCATCGCCATCACTTCCGGGGCAAAACTGCGGTCCGGAGTCATCACCTCGACCTTTGCCCCCGCCTCAGCCAAAAGTTGCGCCGCCTGCAACGCGGTGTGGTCGCCCGCATCGTCATATAGCAACACGTTGCTGCCGGGTTTGACATCGCCAGACAGAATGTCCCACGCTGACACGGTCAACGCGTTGCCGGACGCCAGAATGTCCTTTTCCGGCAGCCCCCCGGTGGCGATGATCACCACATCGGGGTTTTCCGACAGCACATCCTCCGCCTCGGCCCAGCTGTTGAATCGAAACTCGACCCCACGCGCCGCGCATTGCGCCATGCGCCAGTCCACGATCCCGATAAACTCCGCCCGCCGCTTGGTTTGCACAATCAGCCGCACCTGCCCGCCTGCATCCGCCGCCGCCTCGAACACCGTCACCTTGTGACCCCTCTCTGCCGCAACCCGCGCCGCCTCCAGCCCCGCTGGACCCGCACCCACCACCACAACCTGCCGCCGGGTCGCGGCGGGTTTCACCGTATGCGACAGCACTTCCTCGCGCCCCGTGGCCGGGTTGTGAATGCACAAGGCCATGCCGCCCTGATAGATGCGGTCCAGACAATAGGTCGCCCCGACACAGGGCCGGATATCCTGTTCCCGCCCCTCGATGATCTTTTGCACGATATGCGGATCGGCCATATGCGCACGGGTCATGCCAACCATGTCCAATTGCCCCGACTTGATCGCATAGCGCGCTGTCGCCACATCGGGAATCCGCGCGGCATGAAATGTTGGCATCCCCACCTCAGCCCGAACCCGTGCGGCAAATTCCAGATGCGGCGCCGATTTCATGCCGTGAATCGGGATGACATCGGTCATCGCGGCATCGGTAAAAATCCGCCCCTTAATGATGTTCAGAAAGTCGACATTGCCGGAATCCCGAAACATTGCGCCGATCGCGATGCCATCTTCGTCACTGATCCCGCCCTTTTCGACCTCATCCGCGGTATAGCGCACCCCCAGCAGGAACCGCTCGCCCACCCGTTTGCGGCAAGCCGCCAGCACCTCAAGCGCGAACCGCGCCCGGTTTTCCAGGCTTCCGCCATAGGGCGCAGGCAGGGCGTTGGTGAAGGGCGACATGAACTGGTCCATCAAATGGCCGTAGCATTCGAATTCGACCCCATCGAGGCCCGCTTCCTTCATCCGCTCTGCCGCATCGGCATAGTCCTGGATGATCCGCGCAATATCCCAGTCTTCGATTACCTTCGGAAACGCCCGGTGGCTGGGCTCACGCGACGGCCCTGCCGCCACCACCGGCAGCCAGTCGCCCTTGTCCCACCGCGTCCGCCGCCCCAGATGGGTCAGCTGGATCATCACCGCCGCCCCTGCCTCGTGACAATCGTCCGCCAGCCGGCGCATCCACGGCACCACTTCGTCCTTATAGGCCAGAATGTTGTTGAACACCGGCGGGCTGTCTTTGGACACCGCCGCCGACCCGGCCGTCATGGTCAGCGCAACACCGGCACGGGCCCGCTCCAGATGGTACAGCCGGTAGCGATCCTTCGGCATGCCATCCTCTGGATAGGCCGGTTCGTGACTTGTCGTCATAATCCGGTTGCGCAGGGTCAGATGTTTCAACTGGTAGGGTTGCATCAGCGGATCGGTCGACATGCGGGCCTCCATTTGGATCGAGACTAGGCCAGCCTGCGCGCCCAAAGGTGCCGGATTGCGACGCGGAATGTCCCGATTCAGCCCGACCTGGCCTAGGTCAGCCGGATCAGCAGCTGCAACAATTGCCTGGCTTCGGCGGGCGACAGCGGCTCCAGCGTTTTGCGCGACACTTTCAGCGCGGCGGCGACAGAGTGGTTGAACAGCACGACCCCCGCGTCGGTCAGCCGTACCGTCAATCGACGCCGATCATCCGGATCGGCGGCGGTGTCGACCAGCCCTTGCCGCACCAACCGGTCCACCACACCCTTGATGGTCGCGGCATCCATCGCCGCGGCCCGCCCAAGGTGATTCTGGCTTTGCGGCCCGGCTTCTGCCAGCCGCGCCAGAACCGCGAACTGGGTCGTGGTCACATCCGGGATCGCCTCGGAAAATATCGCCAGATGCCGCTGCGTGACCCGTCGCAGCACATAACCAATCTGGTCATCCAGCATATATTCGGCAATCTTCACTGTCATTCCATTGAAATAGACCCGCATTCTGCATGACGCAAGGCAGTTGACAGACTCCGCCATCGGGAACACTATAATTTGCATACAAACAAATTAGGCCGCCCTATGCCCGCCTATGCCCGCCCGACCGACCTTGGTGATGCGCTGGCGCTGCGGGCCGCGGGATATCGGGTATTGGCGGGGGGCACCGATCTTTATCCCGCCGCCGGTGCTCGTTTGGCGGGCGACATTCTTGATATCACCGCGCTTGCGGATCTGGACGGCCTTGATCTGCGCGAAGGCCTTCGCATTGGCGCGGCGACCCGCTGGACCACGATTGCCGAGGCCAGTTTGCCGCCCGCTCTGATTGCGTTGCAACAGGCGGCGCGCATGGTCGGTGGCAGACAGATCCAGAACGCCGGAACCATCGGCGGCAATCTGTGCAACGCTTCACCCGCCGCCGATGGCATCCCACCGCTGCTGGTGCTGGACGCAGAAGTAGAGCTTGCGTCCACCACTCACACCCGCCGCGTATCCTTGCTGGACTATATCAAAGCGCCGCGCAGGGTCGATTTACACCCCAATGAACTGCTGACCGCCATCCATATCCCGGTCCCGGCACTGCAAGGAAAATCCGCTTTCGCCAAACTCGGCGCACGCAGACATCTGGTGATTTCGATCGCAATGGTGGCCATTCGGCTGGTGACAGTGGTGGACCGCATCACCGAAGCCCACGTTGCCATTGGCGCCTGTTCTGCGACACCCCAACGCCTGCCACTGGTCGAGGCCGCGCTGCACGGTGCTACCCTGACGGATGCCGCAAGCCGGATCCGCTCCGACCACCTCGCCGCCCTGTCACCCATCGACGACATCCGCGCCACCGCAGAATACCGTCGCACAGCCGCATTTGAACTGTTGCGCATGGCACTGGCGGAGGGTTGGGGATGATCTTCACGCTCAACGGCCAGCCTGCGACATGCGATGCCGCAGCCACCGCCCGGCTGTCTGACGTTTTGCGCGAAACCCTTGGCCTGAAAGGCACCAAAGTCGGCTGCGATGCCGGAGATTGCGGCGCTTGCACCGTTTTGGTTGACGGCATGGCGCAATGCGCCTGCCTGATCCCCGCCGCCCGCATCGAGGGCGCAAACATTGAAACCATAGAGTCTCAGACCCCGCTGCTGACCCGCCTTCGCGCCAGTTTCCTGCGCCACGGCGCGGCGCAATGTGGCATATGCACCCCCGGGATGGTGATGACTGCCGCCGATCTGTTGAACCGCACCCCCCATCCGACCCCGGCTCAGGTAGAGACGGCCCTTGGCGGCGTCCTTTGCCGTTGCACCGGCTATCGCAAGATCATCACCGCCGTTGCTGCGGCCAACACAGCCGGAATAGAGCCTGTTTTCATCGGAAACTCCGTCGGCCAGCCCATCCCGCGCCTTGATGGTGCTGCCAAGGTCGCGGGCGACTGTTTTGGGGCCGATTACGCCCCCGTCGGTGCCCTTATCGTCAAAGCCATCCGCTCGCCCCACCCCCATGCCACCTTTGTCATTGGCAACCTGGCTGACTTCAAAGCGCGAGCCGGCATCGCCGCCATCTTTACCGCTCCAGACATCCCCGGCCGCAATGCCTTTGGCGTCATCCCCGCCTTCGCCGACCAACCCGCTATCGCCGCCAGCCCCGCCCGGTTTCGCGGCGAATGCGTGGCCTTGGTCGCTTTTGAACCTGATGCCGACCCCGACATCTCCGACTTCCCTATCCTCTGGACTCCCCTCCCGCCTCACACCTCGCCCGCCGCTGCCGAAGCAGAAAATGCGGCTCTGATTCACCCCGAACGGCCGCTGAATTGCCTGATCGAGGGGCGCGTGCAAAAGGGCAATGCCGCTTTTGCCCTCGCCCATTCGGCCCATGTCGCAACGGGTGCCATCACCACCGCTTTTGTTGAACACGCCTATATCGAACCCGAAGCCGGCGCTGCCTGGATGGAGGGTGACACGCTTGTCCTCCGCGCCTGTACCCAGGCCCCCTACATGGACCGCGAAGACACTGCCGCCGTGCTTGGCCTGCCGCCGACCCGGGTTCGCATCATCCCTTCTGCCGTTGGCGGCGGCTTTGGCTCCAAACTGGATGTCAGCCTGCAGCCGCTGATTGGTCTTGTGACGCTGAAAACCGGCCGCCCCTGCCGCATGACCTATTCCCGCGCCGAAAGCATGGCCTCGACCACCAAACGTCACCCCGCCGAAATCCACGGCCGCATCGGCTGCGACGCCAAGGGCCGTATCACCGGCATGGAGTTTGAGGGTCGTTTTGACACCGGTCCCTATGCCTCCTGGGGGCCGACCGTCGCCAATCGTGTGCCGGTCCACGCCTCCGGTCCCTACCTGACGCCGCATATCACTGCCAAGGCCCGCGCCGTGCATACCCACGGCCCGGTCTCCGGTGCCTTCCGCGGCTTTGGTGTCCCGCAAGCTGCCGTCTGGCAAGAGACACTGTATGACGAACTCGCCGAAAAAGCGGGTCTGGATCGGCTGGAATTTCGGTTGCTGAACGCGCTGCGCGATGGCGACGCCTCTGCCACCGGCCAGGTCATGCGGTCGACCGGAATCGCCGAATGCCTGACCGCCCTGCGCCCGCATTGGCAGCGTGCACTGGCCGAGGCTGGCCCCCATCGCGGCGTTGGCATTGCGTCGTGTTGGTACGGTTGCGGCAACACTGGCCTGCCCAACCCGTCGACCATCCGCATCGGCATCACGCGGTCAGGCCAGGTCGTGTTGCATCAGGGCGCCACTGACATCGGTCAGGGCTCCAACACCGTGATCCCCCAGATTGCCGCCGACGCGCTCGGCCTGCCGCTGTCGGCACTAAACCTGATCGGCCCTGACACTGCTCTATCGCCCGATGCCGGCAAGACCTCTGCCAGCCGCCAGACTTTTGTGACCGGTCGCGCCGCCCATGCCGCCGGCACCGCCTTGCGTAACGCAATCTTGCGATTGGCCAACGCGGGGCAAGACTCCCGGATAAGTCTGCAAGACGGCATGATCCTGATTGAAAACGGCTCTATTCAGCGAAAAATCAACCTGTCTGACATGCCTGACGGCACCTGTGGCTATGCGCTTTATGCCCAAGAAACCTACGACCCACCCACCCGACCGCTCGACGCCAATGGTCAAGGCAGCCCTTACGCCGTCTATGGCTATGGCGCGCAAATGGTAGAATTGCTGGTCAATCCCGCGTTGGGCACCGTCAAGTTGCTGAAAATCACCGCAGCCCACGACCTCGGCCGCGTTATCAACCCGATGCTGGCCGAAGGCCAGATCGAAGGCGGCATCGCCCAGGGCATCGGGATGGCATTGATAGAGGAATACATTCCGGGCCGCACCGACAATCTGCACGATTACCTCATCCCGACCTTTGGCGACGTGCCGCCCATCGAAAGCCTGCTGATCGAGGTGCCCGATCCCGAAGGCCCGTTTGGCGCCAAGGGGCTGGGGGAACACGTCCTGATTCCAACCGCCCCGGCCATCCTGAACGCCATCAGCCACGCCACCGGCGCACGGATCACCCGTCTGCCCGCCTTGCCGCACCGCGTGCTGGAAGCCATGCAAAAGGCCCGACCATGAGCGACGAAAAGATCCGCTGCGATGCCTGTCCGGTCATGTGCTACATCGCGCCAGGCCAAACCGGTGCCTGTGACCGCTACGCCAATGCCAACGGTCGTATCGTGCGCACTGACCCGGTTGTCATGCTCAGCCATACCATCGGCTCTGGGGGCCGTTTGGTGCCGTTTGCGGCGCGTGAATGGGACGGCGATCCACTGCCGTCAGATACATTCGTGACCGGCATCGGCGCAGGCACCACTTATCCCGATTACAAACCCGCACCCTTCATCGTCTCGTCCACCGTGGCAGGCGCCGATATGGTGACGGTCGTAACCGAAGCGATTTTTTCCTATTGCGGCATCAAGGTAAAGATCGACACCGACCGGTTTCTCGGCCCTGAAGGTGCCATTATCCGTAGCAAAGGCGAGGTGATTGGTCATGTGACAACCGCTGAATACGGCAGCCAGATGCTGTCAATCGGCGGCGTCCATCACCTCACAGGCGGCTCCAAATCCGAAGGCCGCGAAACCTGCGCCGCCATGCTGGCTTTGTGCAACGGTGAGGCGGTGGATTTGACCATCAACACCGGTGCGAACGTCACTGTTCAGGCCGGGCGGGCCCCGATTGTCGATGGCATCATGGAAAAGAGGATGCGGGTCGGCTGTGGGTCCGCCACCATCGGCATGTTTGCAGTACAGTGGCGGGGTCTGGTGGACGAGGTGGTGGTGGTCGATGACCACATCACCGGCGTCGTATCGGAACATCGGGCCGGCAAGGTGCTGGGCTGGCCGCCGACCGGCATCAAGGTCAGGGGCCACCGCTCCACCCCCGGTCGCTATTTCAAAGTGTCCGAACCGGGGCTTGGCTGGGGCGGCACCCGTCTGACCGACCCTCTGGATATTCTTGGCCCGTGGAATTCAGCCAAAGGTGCGCACGCCGGCCTGACGCTTTTGATGGTGTCCACCACGGGTGAGGATCACGCCTATTTCGTGCTGGATACGGCTCTGATCCCCCAGAAACAGCCCTTGCCCGATGCGCTGAAAGCCACGGTTGGGATGATTGCCGAAAATTGCGAACCTTCGCTTTGCACCGTGCTGTTCGTGGGCGGTGCGGGTGGTTCGTTACGGGCTGGTGTCACCCAAAACCCGGTGCGGCTGACCCGTTCGGTGCAGAATGGCAAGACACGGCTGACCTCTGGCGGGGCAGAATGTTATGTCTGGCCGGGTGGCGGCATCACTTTCATGGTCGATGTTTTGCGCTTGCCGCAGGGCGCGTTTGGCTATGTCCCGACCCCAGCGCTGGTTGCGCCGTTGGAATTTACCCTACCCCGCGCCGATTATCTGGCACTGGGTGGCCATGCTGACCGCGTAACACCGCTCGCGACGGTCCTGCAACAAGGCGGTGAATATCCAACCACAGCGCATGTGCAACCCTGGCCCGAGGGTCAGGCGTGAACGGTCCGCAAATCCACTTGCCGCCAGACGGTCGGTTGCACCTGCATCACGGCCCGATTGACCTGATTTGTCAGGCTTGGGGGGCCGAACCCTCCATTCGCGCCGCTTATCGCCGCGCCTGCCTTCGGTTCGACGGACTTTTGGCAGAGCTGGTCGCTGAACTCCCCGCGCTACGCTCCCGAAATGCGGCTCTGACCGGCCCGATCACCGCAGTCATGGCCCGCGCCGTTGCTCCGTTCCGGCCGACGTTCATCACCCCGATGGCGGCCGTTGCTGGTGCGGTCGCAGAGGCGGTTCTGGACGCTTTGGTCGCCCCCGATATTCCCCGCGCCTATGTTAACAACGGCGGCGACATCGCGTTGCACCTTGACCCCGGCCAAATCCTGACCGCCGCAATTGCCACCAGCCCGCACCGGTTTACCATCCGCGCCCAAGACCCGGTGCGCGGCATTGCCACCTCTGGGTGGCGCGGTCGAAGTTTCTCGCTTGGCATCGCTGATTCAGTGACTGTTCTGGCCAAAACTGCCAGTATGGCCGACGCCGCCGCGACAATGATCGCCAATGAAGTCACCCTGCCCGGCCATCCCGCCATCCGCCGCGCCGCTGCCCGCAGCCTGCAGGCCGATAGCGACCTCGGCCCCAGGCGAGTAACCATCGGCGTTGGTCCGTTGACCGCTTTGGATACCGCACGCGCCCTTGACCGCGGTGCCGCCGCCGCCGCCGCGTTTCGCGCGCGCGGCCTGATCGAAAGTGCCGCACTTTTCCTCAATTCCGACCACCGCATACTTGGTGCGCTGTCCCTCATGGAGCCTGAACATGCCTGAATTCGCCCTGCGTCGCATCACTCTGCAAATCGAGGAAACGCTGCACGACGGTGGCGCGACCGGCACCGCTCGGCTGCGCGGCGCAATTCTCGCCGTGGTCAGAAACCCATTTTCAGGCCGATTTGAGCCTGATTTGCAACCCGCGATGGAGGATCTGAAGCCACTCGGCCTAATGCTGACCGATCGTCTGATTGCGGCACTGGGTGGGCGTGACGGGATCGACGGCTATGGCAAAGGCGCAATGGTCGGCGCTGGTGGCGAGGCGGAACATGGTGCCTTGTGGCATGTCCCCGGCGGCTACGCGATGCGCGAACGGCTGGGTGAAAGTCGCGCCGTTGTGCCCTCAGCCATGAAAGTTGCCGCGATGGGGGCCAGCCTGGACATACCGCTGGGTCACATCAACGCCGCTTATGTCCGCAGTCACTTTGACGCGATAACCGTGACGATTCCTGATGCCCCGCGCAGCGATGAGATCGTCTTTGCGCTGGCCATGTCGAAAGGCGGCCGCATCCACAGCCGGATGGGCGGGCTGGAGGTGTGGCAGGTGAAGGGTGAGGATGGGTTGCGCTGATGGCAGGGCTGGTGGCAGGCGTCGATGTCGGCGGCACATTCACCGACTTGATGATTCTGGACCCGGCCAGCGGTGACGTGCGCATTGCCAAGGTGCCGACCACCCTGCCAAATCAGGCTGCTGGCGTCATAGCGGCTTTCGAGACAGCCGGCGCCGACCTTGGCGATATCGACCTGATCATCCACGGCACAACCACCACGACCAATGCTGTGCTGGAACGCGCCCTGTGCCGCACCGGCCTGATCACCACGGCTGGTTTCCGCGACGTTCTGGAACTTGGCCGCCGCACCCGCCCGCAGGCCTATGGCATGACGGGGCGCTTTCGCCCGGTAATTCCCCGCGATCTGCGGTTGGAGGTGCCCGAACGTATGGATGCTTTGGGCCGTGTAGTAACTGAATTGAATGAAGCGGCCCTTCGCATCGCGGTGAAACGCCTGGTTGACGCTGGCTGCGAAAGCCTGGTGATCCATTTTCTGCATGCCTATGCCAATCCCGCCCACGAACTCCGCGCCGCGCGGATCGCCGCAGAGATTTGGCCCAATCCCTACATCACAATGGGCCATGCCCTGCTGTCTGAAAGCCGCGAGTTTGAACGCGGGGTGACGGCTGCCGTCAACGCCTCCGTCCAACCGCTGCTGGAACGCTACGTGACCCGGCTGGCGACCGAATTGCGCAGCCGCGGCTATAAAAACGGGCTGCTGGTGATGAACGGCAATGGCGGTATGGTCGCTGCCGACAAAGTCGCCCGAGAGGCGGTCAAATCGGTGATGTCTGGCCCGGCCTCCGGCGTCATGGCAGCGGTCGCAGTTGGGCGGCGCGCAGGGATGAACAACCTTTTGACCTATGACATGGGTGGCACGTCAACGGATGTGGCCATGATCCGCGATGGCCGTGCCCCGGTTTCGAATGAGATCGAAATCGAGTATGCCATGCCGATCCACGTGCCGATGGTCGATGTGCGAACCGTTGGCGCCGGGGGCGGGTCGATTGCCCGGGTCGACGCGGGGGGTATGTTGCGGGTCGGGCCGGAAAGCGCAGGGTCTTACCCCGGCCCAGTCTGCTACGGCCGTGGCGGCCTGTTTGTGACGATTTCTGACGCGAACCTGATTTTGGGCCGCTTGCCTGCCAGCCGGTTTGGCGTGGCGGCGCAGGCGGCGCGGGACGCGATGGCGACGCAGATTGCTCACCCCTTGGGCCTGTCGCTTGAACGGGCGGCAGAGGCGGTGATCCGCATCGCCAACACCCAGATGGCCGGCGCCGTGCGCATGGTCTCCATCTCTATGGGCGCCGATCCGCGGGATTTCGCGCTGTTCGCTTTTGGCGGTGCCGGGCCGTTGCATGCAGTCGCCTTGGCACGCGAACTGGCGGTGCCGCGGGTGCTGCTGCCCGCCCGCCCCGGTATCACCAATGCGCTTGGCTGTGTCGTCGCCGATTTGCGGCACGATTTCGTGCGTACCCTGAACCGGCCCCTCGACACGGCTGACATTGCGCAGGTTCACGCCATTCTCGCCGGTCAGAACACCGAAGGTCGCGCGTTGATCGGGGCCGAAAAGATCACGCTGACCGGGATCGAGGCAGAGTTTTCCGCCGATATGCAGTTCATCGGCCAGACCCATCTGCTGCGCATCGCGCTGCCGCATGCCACACCGACCCGCGAACAGCTGCAATCCCTGTTCGAGGCCGCCTATCACGCCCGGTTCAAGGTCGATCTGCCAGAGGTCCGCGCCAACCTGGTCAATCTCAACTGCTCGGTGATCGGGCGGCGGCCGGAACTGGATTTGGCGCGGTTGATCGCGCCTTTGGGCCGATTAGAGAATTTTTCTGTGCGGGAAACTCGCGATGTGTGGTTTGGGGAGTGGCTAAAAACTCCGGTGTACTGGCGGGATCAACTGCCGCTGCACCTGTCGCTGACCGGACCCGCTGTCATCGAGCAAATGGATACGACGACGCTGGTTGAACCCGGCTGCACTGTCACTTCGGATGCCGATGGCAACCTGATTATTACGGTGCCTTATGCCCACAATACCTGAAATCGACCCCGTCACCCTTGCCGTTGTTCAGGCCGGATTGCAGCAGGTCTGCGACGAGATGGATCTGACCTTTTCCCGCGCCGCCTTTTCCCCGGTGATTGCCGAGGCGAATGACCGCTCGGATGGCATCTACGCTGCCGAGGATGGTGCACTTATCGCCCAAGGCTCGCAGGGTCTGCCGGTGTTCGTCGGCATCATGCAGTTTTCGACGCGAACCATCATCGCGCGCATTACCTCTGGCGAAACCGCTGCCCCGGAGCCGGGCGACATCTATATCGTCAATGACCCCTATCTGGGCGGCACCCATCTGATGGATGTGCGCTTTGCCATGCCTTTCTGGCGCGATGGCCGGATTTTTTGCTGGCTGTCCAACACCGGCCATTGGCCAGATATCGGTGGCGCGGTTCCGGGCGGTTTCTCGGCCAGTGCAACCAGTGCAGAGCAGGAAGGCCTGCGCTTGCCGCCGGTGAAACTGTTCAAGAAAGGCGTGATGGACCGCGAGATCTGGGACATCATCCGGTCCAACATTCGTGTCTCTGAACAGCGCATTGGTGACGTCAAAGCGCAGGCTTCGGCGCTGCTGGTCGGTGCGGAACGGTTGGGGGCGCTGCTAGACCGCTACGGCGACGTGACGGTACAGGCGGTGATTGGCGAGATGCGCAGGCTTGCCGCGCGGCAGATGCGGGCAATGATTGCGCTGATCCCGCCAGGTCCGTTCCACGCCCGCGCTTATGTGGACAGCGACGGTGTTGTGAACACGCCGCTGACAATCGCCTTGACGGTCGAGCGCCGCGATGACGCCCTGCACTTTGACTTCACCGGTTCGTCGTTGCCCTGTGCTGGTCCGATGAATTCGGTCCGCGCGACAACCCTGTCGTCGGTTTACCTTGCCATGCGCCACATCTTTCCGGACGTCCCCATTTCTGCGGGCGCGTTCGAGCCGCTTTTGGTCAAGGGGATCGCTGGCACCTTTCTGGATGCCCACTATCCGCGACCGGTGTCGGGGTGTGCGGCCGAGGTCAGCCAGCGTATTGCCGAGGCAGTTTTTGCCGCATTGGTGCAGGCCCTGCCCGACCGGGTGACAGCTGCTCCCGCCGGCACCAGCGGCAACTTTGGTCTGGGCGGTTTCGATCCCGAAAAGCAGCAGGACTTCGTGATGTATCAGATCTCAGGCGGCGGCTACGGCGGCAATGCCTACCAAGACGGGCTGTCGAACGGCTGTTCCACCATCGGCATTTCCAAAGCCCCCCCGGTCGAGATCATGGAACAGAATTTTCCGATCCTGTATCGCCGCTATGCCCTGCACGAAGGCTCTGGCGGCGCGGGCCGGCATCGCGGCGGCTTTGGGCTGGATTACGAAATCGAGCTGTTGCGCGGCAGTGCGCGTGCCAGTTTCGTCATGGATCACGGGCGCACGGGGCCGTTGGGCGCTTTGGGCGGTCACGACGGTGCGCTGAACCGGGTCGAAGTCACGCGCGACGGGCAGGTCATGGTGCCGGAACATCTGTCCAAGGCGCAGGACATCGTACTGCAGCCCGGCGACCGGGTCAGGGTACGCACGCCGGGCGGGGGCGGTTATGGCGATCCGGCCAAGCGTGATCCGGATCTGATTGCCGAAGACCTGCGGCTCGGGCGCTATAGCGCCGAACAGAGCCGTATTTTGTTCGGAAAATCTTAAGCGCCCTTGTGCCGTTGCCAGCCAATCCGGTCGAACACGGGACCATAGTCTTGCGCCAATGCCCGCAAAGCCGGCCCGTCCACCGCGTCGTTCATATCCCAGGCCTTGTTTGCCATCCCCAGAATACGAGGCGCCAGCATCGGTTCCATTTCGCCATCTATCGTGGTGAATTCTGACCAGAAACATCCCTGCACGCCGATGATCTTATGCGCCACATCTTCGGCCCCTTTCGGCACCGGTTTCCAGTTCACCACCTCTTCCAATGCGATTGTAGCGGCCCAAGTCGCCCCCCAGTCGCCCAAATCCCGGCTGTGCGCCATGTCGAAATACACCTGCTGCGCCGGGCACATCACCACTTCATAGCCGCGCCGGGCCGCCTCGACACCCGCGCCTTGCCCGGTCCACGAAAACAGCAGCGCATCGTGGCCCAAACCGCCGTTACTGCCCTTGGTCGCTTCTTCCCACGCAGCCGAACGGATGCCGTGCGCCTGCAAATACCCGGCCAGCCGCGCCATCAACCAGCCCTGCACATCGTCGCGGTCCGCCAACCCATGTTCGGCCTTGAGCGCGGCCACACCGGGGGAACCGGACCAAGCGTTGGGCGGCAGTTCGTCGCAGCCGATATGCAGGATGCCGAACGGGAACAGCCCCGCCACTTCCAGTGAAAGTGGCTCTATCAATGCCCAAGTTGCAGGCATCGCCGGGTTCAGGATGTTCTGGCCATAGCCCTGAACGCTCAATTCGCCGCCATTGTCACCCGGATCGCGCATACCCTGATGCGCTATGTTCAGCGCGAAGGCATGGGCGGGCAACTCGATCTCTGGCATGACCTCGATGTTCAGCTCCTTTGCCCGCGCCAGAACCCTGGCGACATCGGCCCGCGAATAACTGCCCCCCGCCTTGATACCACCGCCAAACACCCCCGGCACCACCTGGCCTTCACCGCGGAACGCCGTCTGCTTCCAGATATTCGGCGCGCAATCAACCTCCAGCCGGAACGCCTCGTCGTCCGAAAAATGCCAGTGAAATCGGTTGAGTTTCAGCAGTGCCATTAGGTCCAGCAGGCGCAGAATGGTGGCGACACTGTAGAAGTGCCGGGCGCAATCCAGATGCTGACCCCGCCAGCCAAAGCGCGGTGCATCGGTGATTGTGCCGCAGGGCAGGCTTCCGGCATAGGTCTCCCGCAGATTCAACAGGGTGATTGCGGCACTGAACAGCCCGAAATCATCCACGGCGGCCACCGTGACACCGCTGGTCGCAAGGGTCAGAACATATGCCCCCGGGACAAGGCTTGTATCCCGCGTCGCTTTCACCGGCAAACCACCGGCCGCGGTCAGCGCGGTCAAACCCAGCCGCGTTGCCAACACCGTCACCGCCAGAAAATTGGCATCGTCACAGGCAAGACCACCGACTTCGACGCGCCCCGCCGCAGGTTGCCATTTGGTCGGCTGCGGGATCAGCTTCAGGCCGGCAAACTGCGGCACCACCTTGGGCGGCGCACTGTCGACCCGCACCCCATTTTCCAAAAACGGCAGGGCAACCGGCCCGGTTTTGGTCCGCAGATACGCCCCCAATGGCAACCACGCGCGATTGCGGGGCATATAGTTGGTTTCCTCATGCGCCAAAACAAAGGTCACGCAGCCCTGCGCCGGAATGTTCGGCAGCGCCACTTCCAGATAACCTGCAACCCGGCGCACCAGCGTCCCGCCACGGACCACTTTTGATACAGCCATCAGCGAGCAACAGAAAACGGGCGCTGGAATCGCAATATCAGAGCCAATTTCGCAGTGTATCTCGGCGCCGTCGATCCGGACGCTAAAGGTCAGGGCCATGGTTTTACTCCAATCGCAATTCGGCAACGAAATCGTAGATGTCGGACCGGTACAGGCCCCGCGTGAACTCGATTGGGCGGCCAGAGGGCAGATAGGCGGTGCGGTCGATCCGTAGCACCGCCACACCATCCGGCAGATGCAGCAGCTGGCCATCTGCCGCGGTCACATTCAGCGCCGTTATCCGCTGGACAGCCCGCGTCGGCGCATTGCCCCGTGCCCGCAGCACGTCATACAGTGAGGTTTCGACCCGTTCGGGATCGTCCAGAATGTCTTGCGGCAGCGATGACCATTCCAGCGCCATTGGCACACCATCGGCGCTGCGCAAGCGATCAACCCGAGCCACCCGGTCAGATCCTGCCAGCCCCAGTGCCATCTGCTCGTCCGGGCTGGGCAGGAACAGCCCGCGTCGCAGGATTTGCGAGGTCGAGGTTTTGCCGCGCTGGCGCATGTACTCGGTAAACGACAACAACGCCGACAGCGAGTGCACCAGTTTTGGCGGCTGCGGCCGCACGAACGTGCCCGCACCGCGCCGTTGCTCCAGCTGCCCCTCCGCCACCAGCTGCGCCACGGCCTTGCGCACTGTCACCCGGCTGACATCGGCGAGTTCGGCAAGGTCGCGCTCGGGCGGCAATTGCGCATCGTTTTCCAGCACGCCCGACCCGATGGCAGCGGCGATATGACGGTACAACTGCACATAACGCGGCCCGCGACCGGCGCGATACCAATGGTCGGGGGCATAGATTTGCGCTGTCTTTGCCTGTGTCATGGGCTCGCCGATTGGTATTGTTTTTCGCAGTCAAACCAGACCACTTCGCCCAGAAGGCACCGGATCAGTCCCAAAAACAAGCGAAAAATGAAGGGTCTATGCGAATTTTCAAATATTGGTATTATGTAGGTAGTAAAATTTTTTGAACTTGCTAACCTAAAGCGATACAGATTCGGTCCCACCAGAAGACCGGACGATACCGCTGGGGGTTGCATGGTTGATATTGCCGAACGACAGCCGAATGCCGTCACAATGGCCAAGCGGCGTGGTCTTTCCGAAGCATGGTTTGCCTGGCTTCTGATCCTGCCCGCCCTGGCCTTCATCGGTGTCATCGTCGCCTGGCCGCTGCTGGAAACCATCCGCCTGTCGTTCACCAATGCCGATCTTGGCGGCGAAAGCTGGGTTGGGTTGGCAAATTACCAAAAGCTGCTGTCCACCCCCAAATTCTACGAAATCGTCGGGCGCACATTCTTCTGGATGGTCCTGTCGGTTAGCTTCAAGATGATCATGGGCCTGATTGGCGCGACATTGCTGAACGCTGCCGTGCCGGGCCGGGCCTTGTTCCGCATGCTGATCATGCCACCGTGGATCATCCCGATCGCGATTGGCTGTATCGGCTGGTTGTGGCTCTATAACGGCCAATTCGGCTTTTTGGCCGGCATGTCCCAACGCATCGGCATCCTTAACGGACCGTTCGAATTCCTGGCCTACCGCAATTCAGCCTTCTATTCCGCCATCGTCACCGATGTCTGGGTCGGAACCCCGATGGTCAGCCTGTTCTTCCTCGCCGCCATGCAGGGCGTCAGCCGCGATCTGTACGAGGCGGCCTGGGTCGATGGCGCCAGCCGCTGGTACCGCTTCCGCCGCATCACCATTCCGCAAATCATGCCGGTGATCGTGTCCATGGCACTGCTGTCCGCGATCTGGACCTTCAACAGCTTTGAAATCATCTGGATCTTGACCCAAGGCGGCCCGCGCGGTGGCACCACCACCATGATCATCGACACCTACAAAACCGCCATCGGCAATTTCAAATTCGGCGATGGCGCTGCCCGTGCCGTGGCGATCGTGGTGATCCTGGGCCTGTTCTCTCTGTTGTACATGGGGCTGCTTAACCGTGTGAATAAACATTATGGGGTGAAGTAAGATGCTGATGGACCGCTATACCCTGCTGCAAAAGATCGGGATCTACGCTGCCATCTTCCTGTTCCTGTCGTTCATCTTGCTGCCCTTTGCCGAAATGTTCCGCACCAGCCTGTCTCCGATGAGTCACCTGTTCCATTCGCCCTACGAAATCTGGACGACCGAGTTTTCGTTCGAGGCCTATTCCAAGATGTGGGAAAAGGTGCCGCTGCTCGGCCGCTATATCTGGAACTCGATCTACATCGCCACGATGGTGACGACGATCACGATGGTTTTCGTGGTTCCCGCCGCCTATGCGTACGCCCGGCTTGATTTTCCGTTCAAGGCGCTGTCACTCGGCACCTTTCTGGCCGTCAACATGTTCACCGGCGCGGTGCTGCTGATCCCGCTCTACCGCATCATGCGGACTTTGGGCCTGTTGAACACGTATTGGGCGATGATCATCCCTGGCGTGGCGTTCCTGATCCCCACCGGCATCTGGCTGCTGCGCGGCTATCTGGAGAAAATCCCGAAAGAGCTGGAAGAGGCCGCGTTCGTCGATGGTGCCAGCCGCATGTATACCCTGCGCCGGGTCGTGTTGCCGCTGGCCGTGCCGGGGCTGATCGTGGTCGGGGTGTCGGTGTTCATCGGCGCCTATGCCCAGCAATATCTGTTCGCCATCACCTTCAACCAGATCCCGGAACTGCAACCGCTGCCGGCCGGGCTGAACCAGTTCATCGGCTATCAGTCGGTGGAATGGAACCAGATGATGGCCGCTGCCCTGACCGGTATCCTGCCCGTCATGGTCGTGTTCCTGTTCTTACAGAAATACCTCGTGGCTGGCCTGACCGCCGGCGCGATCAAAGAGTGACCCACCCCCGAACCAAAGAAACGAACCAAACAAGGGAGACTACAATGAAGCATACCAAAACCCTGATGGTCGCGGCTGCCCTGCTTGGCGGCTCGGCCCTCTCGGCCAGCGCGCAGGATCTGTCGTTCATCATGTGCGGCGATCTGCGTCCGGCCGACCAGGCAGTGATCGACAAGTTCCAGGTCGACAATCCCGGCGTCAAGATCAACATGGAAGTTGTTCCATGGGGCACTTGCCAGGACAAATCGATGACCCTTGCCGCCGCTGGCAGCCCGGTGTCCGTCGCCTATATGGGCTCGCGCACCCTGCTGAAACTTTCCTCCGAAGGCTTGATCGTTCCGGCCGAAATCGCACCTGACATGGTGGACAACTACCAGCCCGGCGTTCTGAAAACGGTATCCTCGGGCGGCAAATACTGGGGCTTCCCCCATGCCTTCTCGACCAAGGCTTTGTACATCAACTGCGATCTGGTCAAGGCCGCTGGTCTGGAATGCAAGGCGCCCGAAACCTGGGCTGACATGGTTGCCATGGCCAAGGCGATCAAGGAAAAAGACAATGTCGCGGGCATCGGCATCGCTGGCAAAGACTTTGACAACACGATGCACATGTTCCTCGACTTCCTGTATTCCAATGGCGGCACCGTTCTGGACGCAGCCACCGGCGCCGTCACGCTGGACAGCCCGCAAACCCGCGAAACCTTGCAGCTCTACAAAGATCTGCTGCCCTACATGGAAGAGGGTCCGACCGCCTGGGAACGTGACCAGATGAAGGATCTGTTCAACGACGGCAAGCTGGGCATGTATGTCTCTGGCCCATGGGCCAAGGGTCAGACCAAGAAGGAAATCGAACTGCTGGTTGCGCCGATTCCGCATGGTCCCTCCGGCGTCTCTGGCACCATCCTGATCACCGACTCGATTGCGGTGTTTAAACAGAAGGATCCGGCGATCGAAGCTGCAGCGCAGAAATTTGCCGCGGCCCTGACCTCCGGTGCAGCGCAATATGACCTCGACAGCAGCTGGGGTCTGACGCCGATCTTCCAATACGACAAGATCGGTGTCGAAAAGCCGTTCTACAAAGACGATGCGTTCTGGTCGATCTTTGTGAACGGCATTTCGACCGGCGGACCGGAACCGCTCGTCACCGACTTCAAGTCACTGCAAGGCGTGTTCACCACGATGATTCAGGGCGTCATGCTGGGCGAAGGCGGCTCGATCGACGATCTGGTCAAGCAGGCGGCCGCCGATCTGGCCGAAGTGAAATAAGTCTCTGCATGGGCGGCTTTCGGGCCGCCCACGCCTTCCCCGCCGCGCTTTCGAGGACACACATGGCCACGCTCAACCTGCAAAACATCACCAAATCCTTCGGTTCGGCCGCGGTCCTGCATGGCATCGACCTGGCAATCAAGGACAAAGAATTCGTCGTCTTCGTCGGCCCGTCCGGCTGCGGTAAATCCACCCTGCTGCGCATTGTCGCCGGGCTGGAACTGGCCACCTCCGGGCAGATCATCATCGACGGCTCCGACGTTTCGGCGCTTGCCCCTGTTCATCGCGGCATCTCGATGGTGTTCCAGTCCTATGCGCTTTATCCGCATCTGACCGTGTTCGAAAACATCGCCTTTCCGCTGCGCGTGCAGAAAATGGCCGACACCGAACTGAACTCCCGCGTTGGAAAAGCCGCCGAGATTCTGAAGCTGACCGACAAGATGGATCTCAAGCCGGGTCAACTTTCCGGTGGGCAGCGCCAGCGTGTCGCTATTGGCCGCTCCATCGTGCGCAATCCCAAAGTATTCCTGTTCGACGAACCTTTGTCCAACCTAGACGCCGCGTTGCGCGGTGATATGCGGGTCGAACTCAGCCAGTTGCACCGAAATCTCGACGCTACGATGGTCTATGTCACCCATGATCAGATCGAAGCGATGACGATGGCCCACCGCATCGTCGTGCTGAGCGCCGGTCGTGTCGAACAATTCGGCACACCTATGGAACTTTATCACCATCCCGCCACCCGCTTTGTCGCCACCTTCATTGGCCAGCCGAACATGAACCTGGTCCCCGGCACCGTACAGGGCTCCGACGCCAATGGCTTGACCGTGGCACTGGAGGGCGGCGGCCAGATGACCTTGCCTGTAGACGCCGGTACCGCCCGCAAGGGCGACCGTGTCGAAGTTGGAATGCGCCCGGAAAACATCGCTTTGGGCACTGGACTGTCGATGAAAGTCCGCGTGCTGGAACGGCTGGGTGGCGTTTCGATCACCTATGGCGAGTTGCCAAGCGGTCAGCGGTTCTGTGCCGCCCTGCCCGGTGACGCTGCCGTGACCGAGAGCGGGACCATCGGCCTGACAATCAACGCAGCCGATTGCCATGTTTTTGACGCCAAAGGGAACGTCATGCGCCGCCGCATGGCCCCCGCTTTGGCCGCCTGAAGGAGCTGACGAATGCGCATCGTTACGGCGGGCATCGGCCTGCGGGCTGGTCACGTCCTGACCTCGCTGAAACACGCCATGCCAGAGGCCGAAATCGTCGGCTTCTATGATCCCCAGCCCACCTATCTGGAGATGATCGGTCTGGATACACCACGCTATGACACGGTCGAGGACATGCTGGCGCAGGCCAAACCGGACCTCTACTGCGTCTTTTCGCCCAACCTGTTCCACCTGAACCACATCCGTCTGGGGCTGCAGGCGGGCGTTCAGGTGTTCACCGAAAAGCCGGTTGTCGTCAGCATCGAGGAAACCCTGGAACTCGCCCGTCTGCTGTCCCTGCATGGTGGTGTCAACCGCTGCATGGTCGGGCTGGTCTTGCGCTATTCGCAGCACATGGTGGACCTGCGCACCGCACTGAATGCGGGTCTATTAGGCCAGATAGTCTCGTTAGAAGCCAACGAGCACATCGCCCCCTACCACGGTGCCTTCTTCATGCGCGACTGGCGGCGGATGACCGATCTGTCGGGCGGCTTCATGCTGGAAAAATGCTGCCACGACATCGACATTTACAATATGGTCACCGGGTCGCGGCCCAACCGTGTCGCCAGCTTTGGCGGGCGCAAGTCGTTCATCCCGGTCAACGCCCCTGCCTCCAATGCCGAAGCCGAGATTTTCCATGTCAAGAAATCAGTCTGGAACTCTGTCGATGACCCGTTTCATTCCGATGGCGACATCATCGACTACCAGACCGCGATCCTGCATTACGAGACCGGCGCCAGCCTCGCCTTTCACACCAACCTGAACACCCCCGACGAACACCGCCGCTTTTGCATCATGGGCACCCATGGCATGGCCGAGGGCGACTTCGTGCGCGGCTATCTGCGCGTCACCGCCCGTGACGGCACGCGGCTTGTCGATCACGACTACACCAGCGGCGCGGCGGCCAAAGGGGCGCATTACGGGGCAGACGACATGATGTGCGCCGACATCGCCAAATACCTGCGCGGTCAGTCAACCAGCCTGCCCGTGTCGATTCTCGACGCGATGGAGGCTGGCATTGCCGCCATCGCTCTGGATCAGGCCCGCGCTGCCGGGCAGGTGGTTGATCTCACCGACATCTGGGCCAAACTCGACAGCTTCGGATTGCGCACATGACCGAACCCGGCGCGCTCATGCGGACAGAGATTGCCGAAGCGCTGGGTGTTTTCGCCCGGACTGTGGCAAATGGCGTGTCTCCCGCGGCCCGCAAAATCCTCGCCAGCCTTCTCCCCGGACAGACCCGCGCCTTTTACACCATCGCCCGCGGCTCCTCCGATGCAGCCGCCAACATCCTGTCCTATGAATTCATGCGCGAACTGGGCAAACCGATGACCAGCCTGCCGCCCTCCATCTTTTCGCTGGGTCAGGGCGTCGACATGTCCGGCTCAATCTCGATTGTCGTCTCGCAATCCGGTGCAAGCGAGGATCTGGTGCGCTCTGCCAAGGGAGCTCGCGCCAGCGGCGGCACTGTCATCGGCCTGATCAACCAACCCGGATCACCCATCGCTGTCACCGCCCATCTGACCCTGCCGATCGGCGCCGGCCCGGAACTCGCCGTGCCTGCCACAAAGTCAGTTATCGGCTCTATTGCTGCCGGAATGGCGCTTCTGTCTGAACTGCGCCCGGCCTACGCCACCCGCGCCGCCACCTCTGCCCGCGAGCTTTCCGAACTGGACGGCACCCCGCATCCTGACGCCAAAGCCATCACCTCCGCCCTGCTGCGCGCCGATCATGTCTACATCATCGGTCGTGATACCGGCTTTGGCGCGGCGCAGGAACTGGCGCTGAAGCTGAAGGAAACCTGCGCCCTGCATGCCGAGGCTTATTCCAGCAGCGAAGTGCTGCACGGCCCGTTGCAACTGGCCACCAACCCCCTGCTGATCCTGATCCTTGACACCGGTCAGGCCGATTTGCAGGCTTCTCTGGATACCGCCGAGTCCCGCTTCCGCGCCAACGGGGCCACCGTTCACCGTTTGCGTCCCGCCGATGTCGGTGCGAAAGACCTGACCCCCGCCGCTGCCGCCGCCCTGCTGTTGTATCTGGCCTATCCGCTGGTGCTGAATACCGCGCTGGCGCTTGGCCTTGACCCGGACCGCCCGGCAACCCTGTCCAAGGTGACACAAACAACATGATCGCGGCTGGCATCGACCTTGGCGGCACGAAGATCGAGGCGCAAGTCTTCGATTCGGGCTGGAACAGGGTCGATTATCACCGCATCGCCACCCCGAAAACCTATCCCGATCTGGTTGCCGCCGTTGCGGATCAAATCGCCTGGGTTGCCGCGCGGGCACCCGACCTGCCGATCGGCATCGCCGCCGCAGGTCTGGTCAACCCCGCCACCGGATTGACACTGACCGCCAATTTGCCGGCCACCGGCAAAGCCTTTCCCGCCGATATCGCCGCCCGCGCCGGTCGTCCGATCACCTATGTCAACGACTGCCGCGCCCAAGCCCTGTCAGAGGCGATGTTCGGGGCGGCCTGTGGTTACAAATCCGCCCTGTCGATCAATCTGGGCACTGGCCTTGCGGGCGGTATCGTGGTCGGTGGCCACCTGCTGCCCGGCCCCACAGGACTTGGCGGCGAGTTTGGCCATTTTGCGCTTGCCGCCCATGTCATCACTGCACACAACTTGCCGATCCTGCGCTGCGGTTGTGGTCGTTTAGGCTGCACAGAGACGCTTATTGCCGGTCCCGGTCTGACCCGCATCGTGACGCATCTGACCGGCCGGACCCACACACCAGAGACCATTGTTGCCCTGCGCCTGACTGATCACGCCATCGCCAGTGCCTGGCAAGTCTGGTGCGATTTGACCGCAGAGATGATCCATACCCTGCGCTTGACCGTCGATCCTGAATGTGTCGTCCTCGCGGGGGGCCTGTCACGGGCACCCGGACTGATCGCCGACCTGACCGCCGCTCTGCAACGCGCCCAATTGCCCGGTTATGGCACTCCGCTGATCAAACTGGCGGAAGGTGGTGACACCACCGGCGCACGCGGTGCCGCCTATGCTGCCTATAGCGCCGGGGCTGGCCATGTCTGACCCAAAACCGCTGGCGCAACGCCCGATTTTCGCCGATACCCCGCTCTCCACCAGCCACAGGAGCCCCACGGCATGACCGCCCGCATCTCCGGCTGGTTGCAGCCCGACCAGATCTTTGACGGTCAGTCGCTGTTGCGGGACCATGCGATTGGCATCACTGCCGACCATGTCACCGAACTGCGTCACCTGTCGGACTTGCCGCCGGGTGCCAATCCCCGCCGGATCCATGGCACTCTCAGCCCCGGCTTTCTGGATCTGCAGGTCAATGGCGGCGGCGATGCCTTTCTGAACACCATGCCCACGCCTGCCGCCATGGCAATCATGGCCGCCGCCCATCGCCGCTTTGGCACGGTTGGCATCATGCCCACCCTGATCACTGATGCGGCCGAACTGTTGGATCATGCGGCGGATGCGGTCCTTGCAGCGCGGGATCAGCAGGGCATCCTCGGCCTGCATATTGAAGGCCCCCATATCAGCGTCGCCCGGCGAGGCACCCACGCCACCCGCTTCATCCGCCCCCTGGATGACCGGACGATTGCGGTGGTCAAACGGCTCCGTACGGCCGGAATCGCGGTGATGATCACCGTCGCCCCCGAGGCAGCCCGCCCCGGTCAGATTGCCGAACTTGCCGCTACTGGTGCTGTCGTTTCCATTGGCCACAGCGATACCACCGCCGAACAGGTCCGCCGCGCACTGGCCGAAGGGGCCAATTGCTTCACCCATCTGTTCAACGCCATGTCGCCGATGCTGAACCGTGCGCCGGGTGTGACTGGGTCTTGCATCAACTCGACCGCCCATGCCGGGATCATTTGCGACGGCATTCATGTCGCGGATGAAATGGTCGCCCTTGCCATCCGCGCCAGACCGCTGCCCGACACCACGTTCCTCGTCTCGGATGCCATGCCCACCGTTGGCGGTTCCGATCATTTCAACCTGTATGGTGATCAAATCCGGCTGCAAGATGGTCGGCTGGTCAATAGTGAAGGCTCATTGGCCGGTGCGCATGTGACGATGGCCGAAAGCATGGCGCGGCTGATCAATCTGGTGGGCATTGCCCCCGATGCAGCCCTGCGCATGGCGGTCACAATTCCCGCCCGGGTGATCGGCATGCCACATCTGGCCCAGATCACCGGGCGGCGGTTGCAGGATGTTCTGGTGCTGAACGCCGATTGGCAGGTGCTCTCCACCTGTGCCACCGCCGCACACGCCGCCTAGCCACCAAAAGCCTCCCATGACCCCCGCTGTCCTCCCCCCCGGTCTGCACGATTTCGATCAGCTCCAGATCGGCGACCGCATTGCCACCGGCAGCATCATGGTGACGGCCGACGCGATTGCCGCCTTTGCAACGCTGACCGGCGACCAGTTCGAAATTCACCTGTCAGACGCCGGTGCCCAGCGGCACGGCTTTCCGCATCAGGTCGCGCATGGCCTTTTGGTGCTGGCACTGGTTGACGGGCTGAAAAATCAAAGTGCCGCGCGGTTCCATGCGCTGGCCTCGCTCGGCTGGGAATGGTCGTTTCGCAAGCCGGTTTTCGCGGGCGACACGATCAGCGCCGTCTTGGTGGTCGAAGGCAAACGCCCCACATCCAATCCGGCGCGTGGCGTGCTGACCATCGGGTTCGAGGTAAGAAATCAAAAGGGCAACGTGGTGCAGAAGGGCCGCAACCAGTTAATGGCGTATCGTGGCACTTTAACGCCAAGCTGATCCTCGCAAACCAACCCATTGATTTAAAACAAATTTGTAAAGCGTCCAGAACCGGACAGCCTCACCTGACCAGAATCGCCCGAAAATCATTCACATTTGTCCCGGTCGGACCGGTCACGAACAGATCGCCCAAAAGGTCAAACGCCGTCCAGGCATCATTGCCCGACAGCAGGGCCGCCGGATCCACCCCCTGCGCCCGCAGCCGCGCCATCGACCCACCATCGGCAAAGGCCCCCGCATTGTCCTGCGACCCGTCGATCCCGTCGGTATCCGCCGCCAAACCCGCGAAACCAACCCCCTCGGCGGCCAAAGCCAGTGCCAGCAGAAACTCCGAATTCCGCCCACCCTTGCCACGCCCGCGCAATGTCACCGTCGTCTCCCCGCCCGACAGCATCACCACGGGCCGCGGAAACGGTCGCCCCCGCGCCGCGACCTCCCGGGCCAGCGCCGCATGCACTCGGCCCACCTCGCGCGCTTCACCCTCCATCGCGTCCGACAGGATCACCGCCGGAACCCCCATCGCAACCGCCCGCGCAGCCGCCGCCTCCAAAGACAAGCGGGCCGACGCGATGACCCGCACCTCGTGCCCCGCAAACACCCGATCGGTCGGCAATGGGGCCAGTCCCCGATCTCGCGCCAGCCAATCGGCCACCACGGACGGCAGTTCGATCCGCCAGGCCGCCACCATCGCCCGCGCCGCCTCCCGACTGACAGCATCCGGCACCGTTGGTCCCGAAGCCACCTGCGCCGGATCATCGCCCGGCACATCCGACACCACCAGACTGACAACTTTTGCCGGAAAACACGCCGCCGCCAGCCGGCCGCCCTTGATCCCGCTGACCTGTTTGCGGATCGCGTTCATCACCGAAATCGGTGCGCCAGATGCCAGCAGCGCCCGGTTCAGCCCCGCCTCATCCGCCAGCGTCAGCCCTGCCGGCGGGCAGGGCAGCAAAGCCGACCCGCCACCGCAGATCAACGCCACCACCAGATCTTCCGCCGAAAGCCCGCGCACCGCCTGAAACAACGCGGCAGAGGCCGCCAGTCCTGCCAAATCCGGCACCGGATGCGCCGCCTCCATGACCCGAATTTGCCGATACGGGCTGCCGTAACCATAGCGTGTCACCACAACCCCGGTCAGCGGCCCGTCCCACAGATCCTCAAACGCCGCCGCCAGTTGTGCCGCACCTTTGCCCGCGCCGATCACAACGGTCCGCCCTTTGGGCTTGGTCGGCAAATTGCCGCGCAACGCCGCCACCGGGTCCGCGGCCGCCACCGCAGCCTGAAACAACTGTGTCAGAAAGGCCCGGTCGTCTGGGATCATCAAAGCTCCACGTCAAGCACCTGAATGCCCGCCGCGCCACCAACGGCAGCAGCGGCCAGTTGCCCGCCGATCAACTGGTGCTCTGCATCGGCCAGATAAGCATCCCGCGCTTCGGCATCGGTAAAATCGACCCAGAACAGGTCGCACATGCCGTGCACAACCTGCTCTTCGGGCGAAACATTCACAAAGCTGCGAAATTCTTTCATCCCGGTCAAATGGCCCGACAACGCCGTAAGCGCGGCGTAAAACTCGGCCTTGTTGTCCTCTGTGATGTCATCCTTGAACCTGACAGCAACGATGTGGCGGATCATGGTTAGTCCTTTTCTGAAAACCGGGGTTTACGCTTTTCACGGAACGCCGCCAAGCCCTCTGCCAGATCAGGACTGCCCGCCACCAACGCCCCGGCCAAGGATTCCAGCACCCGTTCCCGGTCCTCCCCGTCCGCAGCGTTGATCAGCATTTTGGTCAACTCACTGGCCCGCGCACCGCGCTCCATCACACGCTCCGCCACGGTCTCAGCCGCCGCCAAACCGCCACCTGCGGCCACAACCTGATCCACAATCCCCAGTGTCAGAGCCTGTTCTGCCGTGAAAACCTCACCAAACAGCGCCATCCGCCGGACCAGTTGCGCCCCGAACCGCCGCACCGCCCGCTGCGTCCCCGACCAACCCGGAATTATGCCCAGCCCGGCTTCCGGTTGGCCGATCCTGACATGCGCCTCTGCAATCCGCAGATCGGCGCAAGCGGCCAGTTCCAACCCCCCGCCCAGCGCATGACCATTCAGAACCGCTATCACCGGCTGCGACAGCCGCGCCAGCGCATCGAACGCGGCATGGCCATCACGCACCCAGTGGCGGCCAAAATCTTCCGCCGACCACCCGCTCCACGCGGCGATGTCCCCGCCGGCTGAAAAAGCCCGCCCCTCGCCGGTCAGGATGACAACTTGCGCCTGCGACCGCTCAATCTGGCGGCAAAGTGGTACCAGCGCATCGACCATCTCGGCGTCCAGTGCGTTCAACTTGTCTGCCCGCCGCAAGGTCAGCCGCGCAATCCCGCCGTCAATCACCAGATCAAGCCGCGCATCGCTCATAGCGTCAATCCGATCAGTCCCGGCTGAAACAGAGCCGCATCCATCAACCGCAGCCGCGGCGACACCCCCAGTTTCGTGGTTGCCTGCGCCAGAATGTCCCGCTCCAGATCCACCCCCGGTGCGATCTCCGTCACCACCAGACCCGGCGGTTCCAGCCGGATCACGCAACGCTCGGTGACATAGGTGATGTCCTGTCCCTGCGCCCGCGCCCGCCGCCCCGAAAAGCTGATCTGATCGACTTTCGGCACGAATTTCGCGATCTTGCCTTCCTTGTCGATCACCAACTGCCCGTCCCGCAGGCTCATCTTGGCCCCGGCATTGAAATTGCCGGAAAACACGATCTTGCGTGCCCTTGCGGTGATATCGACAAAGCCGCCGGCCCCCGCCGTGCGATGGGGTGTGGCCGACAGCCGAGAGACGTTGACCGATCCTTCCGCATCAATCTCCAGAAACGACAGCAACGCGCAATCGAATCCACCACCCTGAAAATAGCTGAACTGATGCGGCGAGGCGACGAAAGCTTCGGCATTGGCCGCACAGCCGAATTTGAAATCCAGCAACGGAATGCCGCCCACCGCACCCTGCTCGATCACCCAGGTGACCGCGCCGTGCAGACCTTCCTCCAGCAAGATCCGCGGCACATTGGCCGAAATGCCGAACCCGATGTTCACCGCCCAGCCGGGACGCAACTCTTGCGCCACCCGCCGCGCGATGACTTTGGACACACCGAACTCCGGCACCTCGAACGTGTGCAGCGGCCGGAAAACCTCGCCCGAAATCGCCGGATCATAGGGGGTTGCGGTGGTTTGCAACTGATCCGGCGCTTCGACAACCACATCAACCAATATCCCCGGCACCCGCACATCATGTGGTTTCAGACTGCCGTTCTGCACCACCCGCTTGACCTGCGCGATCACGACACCACCAGAGTTTCGCGCCGCCAGCGCCATCTCCATCGCGCCCAGCGTCGCGCCTTCGTGTTCGTAGGTCAGGTTGCCATTCTCATCCGCCGTCGTCGCCCGGATCACCGCAGCATCGGGTCTGATCGGCGGAAAGTGCAGCCATTCGTCGCCGTCAAAATTGACCCGGCGCACAAACGGCTGGGCGCGGGCCGTGGCGTTCATCGCGCAACCCTCTTGATTGGGGTCCACAAATGTCTCCATCCCGACCTTGGTCAGAACCCCCGGCCGCCGCCCCGCACCTTCGCGCAGCATGTCAAACAGGATACCTGACGGCACGTTCCACGCGGCAACCTGTTCGGTCAGGATCATTGCCCAGATTTTCGGCGGTTCGGCATGGGTCGGTCCAGAGGGATAAGACCCGCCGATGATCCGGCTCAGCAACCCCGGCACCGCGATATGATCCACGCCCTTGGTGCCGAACATGTCCCCTGCGGCGATCGGATGCACCGAGGTCAGGCGGCGCGGATGACCCTCTGCGGCAAACCTTTCGCCGATGGCCTGCAGCACTGCGTCCGGGCAACACAGCCCGGACGACGACGACACGGCCATCGTTGCGCCATCCTTGATAAGCGCGGCGGCTTCTGCAGCGGTTTTGACCTTGCTCATCGCATCCTCAGGAATTGCCTCGAATCAGATCGGCGGCCTTTTCGCCGATCATGATTGTGGGTGCATTGGTGTTTGATCCGATCAGACTTGGCATGATCGAACTGTCGCAAATCCGCAGGCCGTCAACGCCGCGCACCCGCAATTGTGGGTCTATGACGGCCATTTCATCACGCCCCATGCGACAGGTGCCGACCGGATGATAAGACGTGCGGCCATGTTGCCGGGCATAGGCCTCATAGTCACTTTGGGTTTTGACAGCGGCATCTGGAAAGCAGATGGCCCGGATGTATTTTTGCAAGGACGGCTGGCTGAACATGTCCCGGCTGATCCGGACACCTTCCACCCCGATCCGCAGATCGTCCGGTTCTGCCAGAAAATTCGGGTCTACCACGGGCAAATCCCGTGGATCGGCCGACCGTAACGTCACCGTCCCCCGGCTTTTCGGCCGCAGCGTATAGGAATTCAGCGTTACCCCCGATTTCCCTTTCGGCGCCGAAGGCACCCCCGCCTCGGCGCCCGCCCCCGCCAGAAAATGAAACTGCAAATCCGGGCTGGGCGCGGCCTTGTCGGCGTACCAGAACGCCCCGCCCTCCACGACATTCGAGGCGATCGGACCGGTTTTGAACAGCGCATATTCGATGCCCGCCCACAGCGCCCAATGCGGTTTGTTGTATTTGTCCAGCGACGCATGCGCCTTCAACTCCGCCACAATGTCGATGCCGAAATGGTCCGTAAGGTTCTGCCCGACCCCCGGCAGATCCTGTGCAACTTTGATCCCCATGCTGTTCAGATGCGCCGCTGGCCCAATTCCCGAAAGCAGCATCAGCTTGGGCGACCCCACGGCACCCGAGGTTACGATCACCTCGCTGCCCGCCCGCACGATCTGCACAGCACCGGACAGCGCATATTCAACGCCCGTCGCGCGGCCTTTTTCGATGACCACCCGCAGCACCAGCGCATCGGTGATCAGCGTCAGGTTGGGCCGCTTCAACGCAGGCCGCAGATAGCCGACCGCTGCGGAACAGCGCCGGCTGTTCTTGGTCGTGGTTTGGTAAACTCCGGCCCCGGCTTGGGTTTCACCATTGAAATCCGGGTTGTAGGGAATGCCAAATTCCTGGCAGCTTTGCACGAACGCCCGCGTGACCGGTTGCGGATCGGGCAGGTTCGACACGCCCAAGGGCCCGTCTGTGCCATGCCAGCCGCCCGACAGAATCGTGTTGCCCTCTGATCGCAGGAAATACTTCTGAATGTCGGCAAAGCCCCAGCCCTCGGCACCCTCTGTCACCCAGCGGTCATAGTCGCTGGGATGGCCGCGCGTGAAAACCTGCGCGTTGATCGAAGACCCGCCCCCCAGCACCCGCGCCTGCGCGTAAGGAATTTCTCGATTGTTGACATGGCGTTGCGGCGCGGTGGTCAACCCCCAGGTCAGCGGTCCGGTGGTCATCTTGGCAAAACCAACCGGCACATGAATCAACGGATTGGTGTCGCGCCCCCCCGCCTCGATCAGACACACCCGCAGGTCGGCGTTCTCCGACAGCCGCGCTGCCAGCACGCATCCCGCCGATCCCCCACCGACGATGACATAGTCAAAACCCTGTTTCATCCACTCCCCCGCCTGCGGCCGCCAACTACAGGTGGGGGCAATCTACAAGTAACCATATAGTTAATTCAAGCCTCGACGTGACCGGTTTCAAGGGTGCTTCACTTGATCGCGGCAATCGCCTTCATCGCGGCCACAAGCGTCTTTTCCGCGCTCGCGAAAGCTTCATCTATGAACTTGAATTGCTTATAGATTTCCTTGGCGTTCTTGGCTTTCTTGATAATGGCCGCATACTTTTTGCGCGCTCCGGCCTGCACCGAAAGCACCCGCTTCAGCGCAGCCAGTTTGGTGCTGGCGGCTTTCAGTTCCGGCTGCGCCAGACTTTTGTCCGTCTGCGCTTTTTCCAAAGCATATTTGCAATGCTTCTCGATCAGCTTGCCTTCCGCAACGGCCTTTTTGGCGGCAACCACCAGCACGCTTTCTTGCAGGATCGTCGGCAGACCGGCCTCGGTCGCACCCGATTTTGGCGCGAAATCAAGGATCTTTTCAATGATCTTTGCAAACTTGGCGGCATAGGTGTCCATCTTGGTGTCCACCTCGGATTTATAGGCGTTGCCCGCTTCTGCCAGATTCTTGCTGTCGGCAGCGATCTGCTTTTTAAGCTTATCCAAGGCCGCGCCCTGCCTTTTGAAGTCTTTTTCCAGCGTATCAACCGCTTTGACGACCGAAGGCGTCAGCGTGCCCTTTCCCGCTTTGGCCTTGGCCTGATCCTTTTTCAACGCGTCCTGCGCGTCTTTCAGTTCGGTTTCATGCAGTTTCAGATCGGTATCTATATGTTCCAACAGGATTTTTAGATCGTTGATCGTCTGCTTGGCTTCGTTCGTCATCTGGCGGCATTTGACCTGCTCTTTCCAAAGCGCATCAACGGCCTTGTCCAGCGCCTTGTAAGCGTCGTTGAATGGCTTGTTCTTGCGAAAATCCGCAAGACTTTCGCCCACAACCCCGTCCGCGCGGGCCTTGACCAATGCGGCGGGCAATTTTTCCTGAATAGCTTCAATACCTTGGTATTCCTTCAAAAACGCATCGACCTGCGCTTTCACGGCCTTGGCGGAATATTTCGAGATGGCAGATTCCAGCTCCTTATAACCCGCCTCGTGGTTGCCCCATTTTTCGGCCATGCCCCAAACGCCTTTATCATTTCGTGCAGATGGCCAGTTTAGCGGCGAATGGCGTTGTGGCAAAACAAAAAGACAAGAATCGGCATGTGCGGTGAAGCCCGGGCTGCCACATGATGCGCGGTATAACGTGCTCTTAAAAACCCTGCGCCCAATCTGTGGTCAGGCCAGGTCACGCCGCCGGTCGTTGCGGTCTTCGGCAAAAACCGTGGCCGGCAGCGGCGGCAGTCCGCGGATCATATCCGACGCCTTTTCACCCACCATGATCGCCGGCGCATTGGTGTTGGATGACGGCACGTTCGGCATTACCGAAGCATCGGCAATCCGCAGCCCCGCCAGTCCCCGCACCCGCAAATCAGGCTCTACGACAGCCAAATCATCATAACCCATCCGACAGGTGCCAACCGGATGATGATCAGTTTTGGCCATGCGGCAGGCATATTCGAACAACGCCGCGCGGCTGGTCACATCCGGGCCCGGCAGCACCTCTGCCCGCAGCCACGGCTTCAGGGCGGGTTGGCGCAGAATTTCCCGCGCCATCTCCAACCCTTTCAGCGACATCTCCAGATCGTAGGACTCCGCCCAGTAGTTCGGGTCAATCAACGGCGCGGCGGTCGGATCGCTGGTCGCCAACTGTACCGTGCCACGCGATTTGGGCCGCAACAAAGCCGAATTGAGCGTGATTCCCGATCCGTTGATCGTGGCAATCCCTTTCTCTATCCCCGAGCCCTGTCCGAAATGAAACTGGATGTCCGGCGATTGCGCCCGTGGGTCCGCATACCAGAACCCGCCTGTCTCAAACAACGAAGCGGCGACCGGGCCTGACTTGAACAGCATATACTGCAACCCCGCCAAAAGGGTCCGGTCCAGCCGCTTGACGCCGTCATAGGAATGCGGCCCGGTGCATTCTGCCAGCACGCACAGATCGACATGGTCCTGCAAATTCTGGCCAACGCCCGGCAGATCGTGCACGATCGGCACCCCCACCTGTCGCAGATGCTCCGCCGGCCCAATGCCCGACAGCAGCAGCAGTCGCGGCGAGCCGATGGCACCAGAGGTCAGGATCACCTCCTGATCCGCCGCCATAACTTCCCCAGTGTTCAACTCGACCCCTGTCGCGCGACCCTTGGCCGTGAGGATACGCCGCACCGCGATGCCCGTGCGGACGATCAGATTGGGTCGAAGTTCCGCCTCGCGCAGATAGGCCACGGCGGTGGACGACCGTCGGACATCGCGTTGCGTTAGTTGATAATACCCAACCCCGGCCTGCCGCACCCCGTTGAAGTCGGCGTTATAGGGCAGACCATATTCCTGCCCGGCCCGAATGAACGCATCGCAGATCGGCAGGGTGGCACGCGGCATTGACACGCCCAACGGACCGTCTGCGCCGTGAAAATCGTCACTAAACCGCTCATTTCCCTCTGCGCGTTTGAAATACGGCAGGACGTCACGGTAGGCCCAGCCGTCACATCCCGCTGCGGCCCAGCCATCATAGTCCCGCCGGTTGCCGCGGGTATAGATCTGCGCGTTGATGGTGGAACCGCCGCCAATCACCTTGGCCTGCGTATACCACAGGCTGCGCCCCTGCATGTGACGTTGCGGCACCGTAGACCAGCCCCAAGACCCGATCCCTTTGGTCATCCGCGCAAAACCGGCGGGCCAGTGGTACAAAATTCTGCCGTCCCGACCGCCTGCCTCCAGCAGCAGAACGCGGGCAGCAGGGTCTTCGCTTAACCGCGCCGCAAGAACGCACCCACAAGAGCCGCCGCCGACGATGATATAGTCAAACCCGGCCAAATCATCCCCGCAAGTAACTGTCTGGTTCAGTGTTAGCACGCGACCCTCCGCCGTCAAGCAGCGGCAATGGCAAATGCGGCGGAATGCCCCTAGATAGAAGGGGCGGCAACCAGGGGGCCCAGATGATCGAATATGCCAGCAATCGGGTGCCCTTGAAGCTGCTGGCCGAACGGGGCGGCTGTCTGGCGGCCATCGTCGCAATCGAAGGCACGTCCTATCGCAACCTCGGCACCATGATGGCCTTCGGGCCGGACGGGCAGCGGGTCGGGTCGTTGTCGTCCGGCTGCATCGAGGATGACATTGCCGATCACGCCAGGGCGGCCCTGATCAGCGGCAAGACTGTGTCGTTGCGCTATGGGGCCGGGTCGCCGTTTTTCGATCTGAAACTGCCCTGCGGGGGCGGGTTGCAGGTGCTGCTGGTGCCCAACCCGGACCGATCAATTTTGGCGGCGATCCTCGCGCGGGGCGACGCGCGGCAGGATGCCGTGATAAGTCTCGGGTTGGTCACGGGCGAGCTGTCGCTGTCTGAATGCCTTGACCCCGGCCATCTGCAAATCACGTTGCAACCCGAACTGCGGTTCTGGGTTTATGGTCACGGGATCGAGGCCATGGCCTTCGCATTGATGGCACAGGCTGCGGGGTATGATGTGACCCTATTCGGCCAACAGAGCCTACAATCCGACCTGTCCCGCATCGGTCCGCTGCCGATTGAAACCGTCACCAGCTTTCGCAGTCACATCTGCCCGACCCCGGACCGACGGACCGCGGTGACCCTGTTCTTTCATGACCATGAAAACGAGGCGCGGATCTTGCAGCAGTTTTTGCCCACCGACGCCTTCTTCATCGGCGCACAAGGCAGCCTGCACGCCAGACACCGGCTGTTGGAGGAACTGAGCATCGCCGGCGTCACAGCCGCGCATATCGCCCGTTTAAGCCCGACCTTCGGCCTGCTGCCGTCCTGCCGCGATCCGCGAACGCTGGCGGTGTCGGTGCTGGCCCATGTTCTGGCCGTTGCGGCCGAACCGCATCAGTAGCGAAAATCGGGGCCCGCCGCTGGAATGGCCCAACGCAGGACGGCGTCATCGCACCACGCTACAGAACATCCCCCTGCAGCCGGCTCTTAGTCAGGCCCGCACATCCACCACCACCCGCCCCTGCACCGCGCCCCGCAAGATCGCCGCCCCGAGTCCGGGCACCTCGGCCAATGTCGCGGGGCGGATCATCGCCTCCAGCTTGTCCATCGGCAAATCCCGCGCCAGACGGTGCCACGCCTGCTCGCGCCGCGCGAATGGCATCAGAACCGAATCGATCCCCAACAAATTCACGCCGCGCAGCAGGAACGGAATGACCGATCCGGGCAGCCCCGCTCCCCCTGCCAGGCCGACCGCAGCAACCGACGCACCATATTTCATCTGCCCCAGCACCCGCGCAAGCATCGCGCCACCGACCGCGTCAATGCACCCGCTCCAGGTCTCCACCTCCAGCGGCCGCTTCACTGTTTCCGCCAGCTCTGCCCGCGGAATGATCCGCTCCGCACCCAGCCCGCGCAGATAGTCCTCGGTCTCCGGCCTTCCGGTAACGGCGGCCACGGCATAGCCAAGCTGTGCAAGTATCGCCACCGCGACCGACCCGACACCCCCCGCCGCGCCCGTCACCAGTACCTCGCCGCCCTCAGGCCGCAGCCCATGTTCCTCCAGCGCCATGACCGCCAGCATTGCCGTCAGCCCCGCCGTTCCGATCGCCATCGCCGCCCGCGTCCTGATCCCCTCGGGCAGCGGGACCAGCCAATCCGCGCGGGCGCGGGCGCGGGTCGCATAGCCGCCCCAATGCAGCTCGCCCACCCGCCATCCGGTCAGCACCACAGTATCGCCGGGAAAATAGCGCGCGTCGCTGGAATGCTCGACCACCCCGGCAAAGTCGATCCCCGCCACATGCGGCCAAACCCGGACCAACCCACCGCCGCTGGGCGACAGACACAGCCCGTCCTTGTAGTTCACCGTCGAATATTCGACCGCCACCGTGACCTCGCCCGCAGGCAACCGGTCATCCTCCAGGTCCTGCACCGTCGCCTGCGCCAGACCTTCCTCGACTTTATCCAGCACCAAAGCGCGAAACATGACGACCCCCTTTTTCCTTGCCCCACAAGACCCAAACCGCCGCCCAAGGTCCATCGCAAAAGTGCCGCGTTGACCGGGGGCCATCTCACCGCTAATTCCGGGGCATCCATATCCAGATCGGACCACATCTTGACCATCCATCTCTACCAGAACGACCTGCCCGCCGGCCTGAACCTTGGCACCATCGTCGCCATTGATACCGAGACGATGGGCCTTGACCCGCGCCGCGACCGGCTGTGTCTGGTGCAATTGTCATCCGGCGATGGCAACGCGCATTTGGTGCAAATTGCCAAGGGTCAGACTGCTGCCCCCAACTTGACCCGGATGCTGACCGATCCCAAAACGCTGAAACTGTTCCACTTCGGCCGGTTCGACATTGCGATGATGCAGCAGGCCTTCGGTGTCGTCACCGCCCCGGTCTGGTGCACCAAGATCGCCGCCAAACTGGTGCGCACCTTCACCGACCGCCACGGGTTGAAATACCTGCTGCAGGAAATGGTCGGCGTCGATGTCTCCAAACAGCAGCAAACTTCGGACTGGGGGGCAACGACCCTGACCGACGCCCAAAAAGAATATGCCGCCTCTGACGTGCTTTACCTGCACAAGCTGAAAGACGCGCTCGAAGCCTGCCTGATCCGCGAAGACCGGCTCGACCTCGCCTTGCGCTGTTTCGCGTTTCTGCCGACCCGCTGCGAACTGGACCTGAAAGGTTGGGACGATCCGAATGACATCTTCCACCACTGATTTTCTGGCCACAGCCCGCCGCGTCATCACCCGCGAGGCCGAGGCGCTGACCATCCTCGCCGGTACGCTGAACGGCGACTTTACCCAGGCCATCGACCTGATCATCGCCTGCAAAGGCCGCGTTATCGTATCTGGCATGGGCAAATCGGGCCATATCGGCCGCAAAATCGCCGCGACCTTCGCCTCGACCGGCACCCCCGCAATGTTCATTCACCCGGCAGAGGCCAGCCACGGCGACCTTGGCATGGTCATGTCGGGCGATGTGGTGCTGGCGTTGTCGAAATCCGGTGAAACCCCGGAACTGTCCGACATCGTCGCCCACACCCGCCGCTTTGATATTCCCTTGATCGGCATCACCGCCAAGGCCGACAGCACCCTTGCCCGCCAGTCCGATGTGACCCTGATCCTGCCCCCCGCGTCCGAGGCGTGCGACACCGGCATTGTTCCCACCACCTCCACCACCATGACCCTTGCCCTTGGCGACGCGATTGCCATCGCCCTGATGGAACACCGCCAGTTTACCCCCGACCATTTCCGCATCTTCCACCCCGGTGGCCGTCTGGGGGCGAAACTGCTCAAGGTCCGCGACCTGATGCACAGCGACCTGCCGCTGACCGCTGCCACCAGCCCGATGAGCGAGGCGCTCCTTTCGATCAGCCGCTCCGGCTTTGGTGTCACCGGTGTCACGGACCACTCTGGTGCCCTGACCGGCATCATCACCGACGGCGACCTGCGCCGCCATATGGACGGGCTGCTGACCCTGACGGCGGGTCAGGTGATGACAAGCAACCCGCGCACCATCCTGCCAGAGGCGTTGGCGGAAAAGGCCCTGGCCCTGATGAATGACCGCAAGATCACCACCCTGTTCGTGCTGGACCCCGCGACCGGGCCGCACGCGCTTGGCATCCTGCACATCCACGACCTCTTGCGCGCCGGGGTGGTGTGATGGACTGGACTCGCCGCGACAACTTTCACTCGCGGTTGGTGTTCTGGCTGAAAATCCTGTTGCCGCTGTCCGCCCTCGCCATCCTGTCCACCCTGTTCATGGTGTCGCGCAGCTTAAACCCCGAAGACGCGATCCCCTATGCCAATGTCGATATTGCCGACCGGGTCAGGGAACCCCGCGTGACCGCTGCGGTGTTTGCCGGGATGACCGCCGATGGTGCCGCCCTGACCATCAAGGCCGCACAGGCGAAACCCGGCGTGTCCGGCACCGCCGATGCCGGCCACGCCAGCGATCTCAGCGGCCTGCTGGAGACCCCGGACGGTGCCCGCACCGACCTTGCCGCCGAAGCCGCACAGTTGGATCAGGCGGCCCGGGTGATGAACCTGTCAGGCGGCGTGGTCGTCACCAACTCGGCAGGCTACCGGATCGCGATGCCGGGCATGGCCGTCCAACTGGATGACACCGGGCTGGATAGCACCGGTGCCGTCACGGCGACCGGACCGGTTGGCCAGATCACCGCGGACGCGATGCACCTTGGTCGCGCCGACCCGGATGCCAGTGCAAACAAGCCCGCCTATCTTCTGGTTTTCAAAGGCAACGTGCGGCTGCTATACCAGCCGGTGAATTAGGGGTCTGACGATGGTTTTGATGCGCATTCTTCTCACGGCAATTCTGGCCCTGATCCCTTTGGCGTCCGGGGCCGCGGGCACCAATGTCGCCTTTGCCGGCCTGAAAACCGACCCCAAGGCGCCGGTTCAGGTGCAAGCAGACCAGCTTGCTGTCAATCAGGCCGATGGCACCGCGCTGTTCACCGGCAATGTCATCGTCACCCAGGGCGACATGAAGCTGCAAGCCGCCGAAGTGCGCGTTGAATATTCCGCCGACAAAAAGGCAATCCAGACTCTGCATGCCTCGGGTGGCGTCACGCTGGCTGCAGGCACCGATGCCGCCAAAGCTGCCGAGGCCGACTATAAACCCGACACCGGCGATCTGGTGATGACCGGTGATGTTGTCCTGACCCAGGGCGCCGCCGCAATCTCTGGCCAGCAGCTGACGCTTGACCTGAAATCCGGCACCGGCACGATGGATGGCCGCGTCACCACCACCTTTACCCCGGGCGGCAACTGATGCCAGACCTGACCGTCACCGAGGGCTCCGCCGGGCTGCACGTCCGCAACCTGCGCAAAAGCTACAAGAAACGCCTCGTCATCCGCGACGTGTCCCTGGACCTTGCCCGGGGCGAGGTTGTTGCCCTGCTTGGCCCCAACGGCAGCGGCAAAACCACCTGCTTTTACGCCATCGCAGGCCTCGTGAACCCCGAGGCCGGCCAGGTCATCATCGACGGCCGCGATGTGACCGCCCTGCCGATGTATCGTCGGGCGCGCCTTGGCATCGGTTATCTGCCGCAGGAAGTGTCGATCTTTCGCGGTCTGACCGTGGAAGACAACATCCTCGCCGTCCTCGAAATCGCCGAACGCGACCGTTTCAAGCGCCGCGACCGCCTGGAGGAGCTGCTCTCCGAATTCTCCATCACCCATATCCGCCGCGCCCCCGCGATGGCCCTGTCCGGTGGTGAACGCCGCCGCGCCGAAATCGCCCGCTGTCTGGCCGCCAATCCGAAATACCTGCTGCTGGATGAACCCTTCGCCGGGGTGGACCCGATTGCCGTCGGCGAAATCCGGCATCTGGTCCATGACCTGAAATCCCGTGGTATCGGCGTGCTGATCACCGACCACAACGTCCGCGAAACGCTGGAAATCGTCGATCGCGCCTATATCCTGCACGACGGCAAGGTTCTGATGACCGGCACTACCGATGAAATCGTGCGCGATGAAACCGTGCGCCGCGTCTATCTGGGCGAGAATTTTCGCATCATCTGACGCTTTGCAACAATGATGTGACAGGCTTGTTGACAAGTGGTCCCCACCATCCCCAAATGAAGGGGATGCGTGCGCAAACCGCCTTGTCCTTTCCGTCCGATGCGGCCCGACCCCGGCCCCGCGACATGACGAAGTTGTGCGCCGTAACCCTTTGGAAACCTGTACGATCCTACCCTGTCACCCATTAGTGGCAGGCCATAACACTCTGCACAAAGGAGGCATCATGCGTTACCAGATCAGCGGCAAACACATCGACATCGGCGAGGCGCTTCAGACCCATGTAAAGGCTGAACTGGGCGAGGTGGTTGAAAAATACGCCCAGCGCCCGACCGATGCCGTGATCGTCTTTTCCAAGGTCGCGCATGAACACAATTGCGAAGCCATCATCCATCTGTCCACCGGCCTGACCGCGCAGGCCAAGGGTCACGCCACGGATATCTATGCCGCCTTTGAATCCTGCCGCGAAAAGATGGACAAGCAGATGCGCCGCTACAAGCGTCGTCTGCGCAACCACCACCGCGACCGTCCGCAACCGGTTGAATTCGAAAGCAGTGCTGGCTATATCCTCGCACCAAGTGAAGGGGCCGAAGACAGCGACACTGACACGTTGCAACCCGTCGTCGTGGCCGAAATGGAATCCAAGATTCCGCTGGTCACAGTGGGCGAGGCTGTGATGCAACTGGAACTGGCAGCACAGCGGTTTTTGGTGTTTCGCAATCAAGGACATGGCGGGGTCAATGTGGTATATGTCCGGGACGATGGGAATATTGGCTGGATCGACCCCCGCAACAGCAATTAATCATCCCGGAAAACCGGGCGAGCAGGACGTAAGCGACGCATGGAACTTTCAAAACTGCTAAGTCCCGGGGCTGTTCGGGTTGTGGGGCAATTGACCGGCAAAAAGCGTCTCTTCCAGGAACTGGGAGAGATGGCTGCCCAAGTCTATGGCATGAACGCCTCTGTCGCGACCGATGGCTTGCAGGAACGCGAAAGCCTGGGGCCGACCGGCGTCGGCCACGGCATCGCTTTGCCGCACGCCCGGCTGGATGATCTAGATCAGATCGTCGCGGTTTTCCTGCGCATGGAACGCTCGCTGGATTACGATTCCGTCGATCGGCAGCCGGTCGATCTGGTGTTCGGCCTGTTCGCACCCAAGGAATCCGGCGTCGACCATCTCAAGGCGCTGGCGCTGGTGTCCCGAACCATGCGCGATCCCGGCATCTGCGCCAAACTGCGCGCCAACACCGACCCGGCCAAACTGCACGCCATCCTGACCGAGTCGCGCGCCATTCAGGCCGCCTGACCCAAATTTCTTCATAGAAATTTGCAAAATCCTTCAAAGGATTTTGGACTCACGCCCGCCAGTCGCCAAACCCATACGCCACATAGTCCCGCGCATAGGTCTCCCGCGCGGCAGCTTCGATATCCGCCCCATAAATCGCGGCCAATTCAAACGGATAGACCTCATCCCCTGCGGGCAACGGCTTCATCGCAACCCCCGCTTCGGCGCACACAAACCCCAGTCCCTCCGCCAGCCGATCCTCGCGCAACAGCAGATCCGGCGCTTGCAACTGGCCGAACCCAGCCAATGTGGCGAACTGCGTGGCAAACTGCGCCGGCGTTTTCAACTCGGTCCGCCCGGCGAGGATATGCTTGATCAGCTCCAGAAATACCAGGAACCCGGCGCGGTGTTCCGCCACCGTCGCAAACCCCGGCTTGGCCTTGGGCGGCAGTTCGAACTTGTGGACCCGCTTCAGATAAGGCCGCAGTTCCGGCATCCATTCCCGGTCCAGAAAGTCGCAATACCCGGCATAGGCCCGCGCAACCGGATGGCGCAGCACCGTGAAACTGCGCTGCCCCGGATGTCCCTCGCGCCATTTGCGCAGGCCCGGCCGGTCAAAGCTGGTCAATACCCCGCCATACCCCTGCAACCATTTGCGAATCCGCTGATCCGGTGCCGATTTGATCGGCTGAAACAGCAGACCCACCATCTCCGACGCCACATACGTCCCGATCGCCCCCTGCCGTCGCGGTTCGAAATTCGGCGTATGCGTCAGGTTGAACCAGTCGATCTTGGCCAGCCCCTGCTCCATCTCGCGCGGGTTCGACACTTTGCTGACGATCGGCTCCGGGTTCTGCTTCTTGAACCGGAAGACCAGATCCTCCAACCGCGCCTCGACGCCCAGAAACGCCGCCAACCCGTTGATCACCTTCAGGTCCAGCACGTCATCATAGTCGATGTAATAAGCGGCCTGCCCCGTCACCTGCAACCGATTGACCAGCGCCTTCTGAAACGCCTGCAATGCATCCAGCCGCGCCTGAAACTCGTCCAGTTCAAAGCGGGGGTGCACGGTTTTCAGATGCTTGGTATTGGCCAGCCACCACTGATCCGACTCTTTTGCGATCTTCCAGCTGATATAACTTTCCAGCTGGTTGCGCGTCAGAATGATCTTGGCCACCCCCGGATCATCGACCACCAGATCAAACACCCGAGGGTCATGGTCGTGGAAATAGCGAAATCCAGACAACCCCTCAGTCTTTTGCCGCATGGCCTTCAGGAAACTCGCTGGGTCGGCATTGCGTTGCAAAATGCCAACACCCAGCAACTCGGTCTTGTTCTCGCCACCCATGAAGAACGGATTGAACGCCTCGCCATGACAGGTCACGCCCGCAATCGCATTCAGGTTCGATTCCAGGAAATTCGACCCCGTGCGCATTTCGGCAAAAATGACGAAAGAGTGAAACCGTGCCTTGGCCATTCGTCATTTCACCAGATAAGGCCGACCACGGCGCGAGGCCGCGGGCGTCGGATCTTCCCCGGTTGGAAAATCGCCCATCAGCACCGGTTGCATGCCCTGATTGCGCAGGTTTTGCAGGAACTGGCCAAAGCCTTTCAGATCGGCGAGCCGCGGCGCCTCGGTCAACCGCCGCATCGCACGCGGGCTGATCTCGTCGATGATGCTCTGCAACGGCTCCATCGGGTTCTCGACAAATTCCGCCAATGTCCAGATTCTGACCCGCGCCTTGGTCCAGGGCGTGCGCAACACCGCCAAATGCTCTGCTTCGATCTTCTGCAACCGCGCCGCCTCACGCCGGATGTCAGAGAAGTTCTGGTTGGAATGGAACAGCGGAATCGCCCAAGCCCCCGAGATCACTGAAACTTGGGCGTTGGGGTCGCCAGAGATGAACCAGCTGATCTCTTGCTGATCGCCCGGCCCGAATTGGAAACACTGACGTTCCCCCCGGGTGTTCCAGATCAGGCTGGACAGGAAACTTTTCGGCGCATAATCCCGCATCGCCGCCGAATCCGACAAAGCCCCGCTGAACACCACCTCGCCCCCGGCAAACTCGACCCGGTCCGGTGCGAACAGATGGCCATGCGCCCGCGTGCCCGCAACCTTGCCCAGCCAGGCCTCGAAATTCTCGAACAGTTCCGAAAACCCTTCAAACACCGAATAAGCCGCCGCCGTCCGGCCATTTTCCCAATTTTCATTGGGCATCCGGCTTTGCATATACAGCCCCGGCCGCCCCTTCACCCGCCGCTCCACCGCTTTGGCGAACAGCCGGTCAATCTTGCCGGGGTTCGGTTCTGCCGCCGCCTGCCCCGCGGCCTCGCCATGCAGGAAAGTCTGATACAGCTTACCCGCCTGCGGCCAGATCTTGCGCGCCACAAAACAATCCGACCGCCGCAACAGTTGCAGGTGATCGTCATAGAAAATATGCGGTTTGCCCTGAAAGTCGAACTTCGACAGGGTCAGCGACCGGCTTTCGACATTGGTGGAAAACCGCCGCACCATCGTCTGGAAATAGCTTTCGTCCGGGATCCACACCCGGCGAAAGTAACGGTCCGTAGCGGCGCGGTCGGGATCTTCCAGGATCGCTGACAAGGTCTGGCGCGTCAGGCACCACCATTGGCTGCCCAGATGCGGTGCCAGCCCCGGCGGCACCTTGCGGCGAAACCCGAAACGGCGCTGCAACTTCACATAGGCGTCGAACAATCCCCGCTGTTTGCGCCAGCTGAACGGAAACCGCAGCGTGAACCGCTCGACATCCAGCCCGCCAATCGTCCAGCCGACATCTTCCGTCGTCACACTTTCGATGAAATCGACGCGCGGGCGGCTATCAAGATAGGCCTTCAACTCAGCCAGGGGCCGCAGCGGCAGGCATGACCCTGACGCCAGATAGACATGCCGCACCTTCGGGAAATCCCGCAGCATGACCGTCGCGGCGGTCTGCGTCGCCGCCACAATCCCCCAAGTGCCCCATTCGCAGGCATATCGCCCTGAAAACCGGACATTCCCCAAATCGGCCAGCGTCGCAACCAAGCTGTCACAGGCCGGTCGCGTCACCCGTTTGTCGACATGAATGACCACCGGACAATCCCGTTCCGCCCAATGCCGCGCCACTTCGGCGGCCCGGTCCAGTGCGGTGTGGCACAGCATGACGAACCCGATGCTCACCGCCGCCCCCTCATGCCCAGTTGCCCTTCGACATCAGCCCCAAAATCTCCAACTGGCGCCAATTGATATACTTTTCACTGAACTTGCACCACATATCCGGTTGAGTAGACAGCGCCGCCTGATACGCAATGTATTCCTGACTTTCGGCATAGTGCTGGCCCCGTGTCATCTCTTCTGCAGCCTTGACCGCGAATGTGTCCAGAAATTTGGCGTGGAGAAGGCAACCCGAGGTTTTTTCACCACCCCATTCGTCAAACACCAGGTTCAGCCCGCGCGGCAGCAGCATATGGGTCGAGCTGACATAGGCATAGCTGCGATGCCAGTTCACCAGCGGAATCTTGTTCAGGGCCGGGGCATTGAGCGGTTGATTGTGGAAAAACATCCGGGCCCGCGGCCCCCCCTGAATCCACAGGTTGCCGCTGCCGGGGTTGCGGTGGATCGTGTAATTGCCGCTGTCGAACCACTGCGCAATTTCGAACGGGTTCTGCCCCTCGTGATAGGGTCGCGCCTGCACCGGGCCTTTGGGATACATGTCCAGCAGCATCGCAGAAAAGGATCGCACCGCAGAGGCGTCCAGCCAATCGGTCAGCGCCCGCAGCGGCCGGGTTTCGCAAAACGGATAGACCAGAAACTCGTCCACATCGACGGTCAGGCACCAGTGGCCGTGGGCAAAGCGCCGCTGCAGATGGCTCAGCCAATCCACCCCGAAATGCGCCGCCTTGTAACTGGCCGGCGTCGTCCAGATCGACACATCCGGCTGTTCCGCCAGATATTCGCGGGTGCCGTCATCCGAGGCATTGTCGACAAACAGAAAGTGATCGACCCCCAGATCGCGGTAATAGCGCATGAAATACGGCAGGCGGACCCGTTCGTTGCGCACGGTCGACAACAGCAAAATCGCCCCCGGCTTGATGGCTGCACTGCGGTCGGCCACCACTGCCATCTCTTTGCCATGCACATAGGCTCGCAGATGCCCGCGCCGTCGCTTGGCACGCAGTCTGATGGCCCCCGTCACGCTCACCCTCTGCCCCCCGTCCTGCCCTGCAAGCTCCGCATTCCCCTAAAATACGGCCTAGACATTGACGAAGCCTTGATGCGTTCCAGCCCTAAGCTGCGAAAACCCTCGGATCGGCGGCCAATGTTTACAAATTACCCCCTAACATACCGGCAATTCTAGTGATTACATCAGGTTAAGTAAACAATCAGGTGACTATACCTACAGGTAGCACCTTCACATCTACACCCAACCTCCGCGCGACATCAGCCCCATCGCCTCCAGCTGACGCCAGCCGGTATAGCAGCTGGACCCGGCACACCACAGGTCCGGACTGGCGCTGACAGCGTCGTAATAGCCGTCATACAACGTCGAATTGGCAAAATGCTGCCGGCGCTTCTGCTCCTCGCGCGATTTTTCAACCACCACCGGCAGGAATTTGGTGTGCAGCAGCACGCCCGACAGCCATTCGCCGCCCTGTGCGTCAAACACCGCATTCAACCGCCGTGGCAGCAGCGCGTGGGTCGAGTTGACATAGGCATAGCTGCGATCCCAGCGCACCAGCGGCACTTTGTTCAACGTCGGCGCCCGCCTTGGTTCACCCGCAAAGAATGCCCGCGCCCGCACACCACCCTGAATCCACAGGTTGCGCATCAGGGGCTGGACCTGAACCACGTAGTTCCCGCCATCAAACCACGGCAGTACCTGCATCGGATCTTGCCCCGCCGCATAGTCCTGACCCGCCAGCGGCCCCTTGGGATACATGTCCAGCATCATCGCGCCAAAGCTGCGCCGCCGCTCTGCCTCCAGCCGCCCGGTCAGCGCCTGCAGGTTGCGCGTCTCCCAATAGGGATAAATCAGGATTTCGTCCGCATCCAAGCTCAGGCACCAATGGCCGTCGCCATGCCGCCGTTGCAACCAGGTCATCCAATCCAGCCCAAAGCGCGATTGTTTGTAGCCCGCTTTCGTAACCCAAAGCGACACATCCGGCTGCGCCCTCAGCCACTCGCGCGAGCCGTCAGAAGACTGGTTGTCCACCACCAGAAAATGATCGACACCCAGCTTGCGGTGATGGTCCATAAAATACGGCAGCCGCAGGCCTTCATTGCGCACTGTGACAAAAGCCAGAATGGCACCCTTGCCGATTGTCGAAGTCCGGTCCGCGACCGCCCGCAACTGCCGCCGCTTGCGATATGCCCGCAGCAGCAACTTCCGCCGCTTCCAACGCAAACGGTAGGCCCGCCAAGCCTCGCTCAGCGTCGCGCTCAGTGATGGCGCCACCGGGTCAGACCCGCCACGCGGCCCCAGTACGCGCCGCATCAGATCATGCAGGCGCGACCAGGATCCTGTCAAAATCCTGCTGCCACGGAATTACTGCGCCGCCTTCTGCAACGCCACCATGTCGTTCAGATAGGCCGAGAATTCTTCGCGCAAGTCAGGGCGCGACAAACCGAACGCCACCGTTGCCTGCAGGAACCCGGCTTTGCTGCCACAATCATAACGCTGGCCCCGGAACCGGAATCCGAACACATTGCCCGGCGTCTTGCATTCCTCGGCAATGGCGTCGGTCAGCTGAATTTCGCCGCCTGCACCCTGCTTCATCCGGTTCAGGTTCATCATGACCTTGGGCGTCAGGATATAGCGCCCGATCACCGCCAGATTTGATGGCGCATCCTCTACCTTGGGTTTTTCGACCATGCCTCTGACCTGCAGGATCGACCCCATATCGTCAGCCACGTCCAGAACCCCGTAACTCGAGGTTTTGTTCGGAGGCACCTCCATCGCGGCAACCATACAGCCGCCGGTCTGCTCATAGGCTTCGATCATCTGTTGCAGACAGGGCTTTTCGGCGGCAATCACGTCATCGGGCAGCAGAACCGCAAAAGGTTCGTTGCCGATCAGTCGCTTGGCACACCAGACCGCATGGCCCAGGCCCAGCGCCCGGTTCTGCCGGACATAGGCGATGGCCCCCGAGTCCATATTGGTATCGCGCAGGATTTCCAAAAGGTCTTCCTTGCCGGATCGCCGCAGCGCTGACTCCAGCTCTGGCGAATGGTCAAAGTAATCCTCCAGCGCCGATTTGCCGCGCGCGGTGACAAAGATGAACTCTTTGATCCCCGCGGCCCGCGCCTCGTCAATCGCATACTGGATCAGCGGTCGGTCGACCAAGGTCATGATTTCCTTGGGAATCGACTTGGTCGCCGGCAGAAACCGCGTTCCCATGCCGGCGACCGGAAAGACCGCCTTGGTGACACGCTTGATCTTGGTTTTCAGAATATTCGGCATTCGCACCACTCGGTTTTTTGAAAAACTTATACCCGGACGCTTAAAAGTTTGACACTTAAATCTGACTACATCGTGACTTCCCGTGTTGCACAGGGATGCAACTGCTCATTTTTTCCTCCCCATGGTCAGGTATTTCCCCCCTTTGCGGCCTCGGTCAAGAAAATTCGCGACCGGGGGACCAAGCGACCTACCCCACCGCCGCCAACATGGCTTCGATGATTGCAACGTCCGAGGGGTTGTTTAGTTCCCAGAACTGTCGACCCTGCGCCGCAACTTCGACGCACAGCACCTGTCGGCCATTTTCCAGAAATCGCAGCTGCTCCAACCCTTCCAGCCCCTCCAGCGGCCCGATCGGCCACCCCGGATAGGCCAGCAACGCCGCCGGACGATAGGCATAGACCCCGACATGGTGAAAGACCGGGCTCGGGTCGTCCTCGCCGTAAGTCTGCGCGGTGAAAGGAATAACTTCCTTGCTGAAATACAGCCCCCGCATTCCGGCACCAAACACCGCCGTCGTGCCGCCAACCCGCCCGGCCCGCCGGTCCGCCAGCAGGCCCGCCAACATCCTGCCATCACAGCGCAAAACCGGCGTTGCAATATCCGCCGCAGCATCGGCCAAGAGCCCCGCCATCAGGTCCTCAACAAACCACGCAGGCGTCAGCGGCGCATCGCCCTGCAGGTTCACCACCACGTCATAGCCCGGCAAATGCCGCGCCACCTCGGCACAGCGCTCGGTTCCGTTCCGCGCATCAGAGGATGTCATCACAACTTCGGCACCAAACCCCTCGGCATGGCTGCGGATGCGGTCATCGTCGGTGGCCACCACCACCCGGTCGACCCCCTTGACCGCCATCGCCGCTTCCCAACTGCGCTGGATCAGCGTCTTGGCCCCGTCTTTTCCGTTCAGCACCACCAACGGCTTGCCCGGATACCGCGTGCTGGCATACCGCGCCGGTATGGCGATCAGGACGCTCATGTCTGCAACACGACGCCCGGCGCAAAGGCGATGAAGAACGGGTTGTCCCAGCCCGGCTTGCCATAGGCCAAGGGCGTGTGGTCATCAAACCGCACCACCTGCCCCCCCGCCCCGCGCAAAACCGCATCGCCCGCCGCCGTATCCCATTCCATCGTGCGGCCAAGGCGCGGATAAAGATCCGCCTCGCCGGTGGCCACCAGACAGAATTTCAGGCTCGACCCGGCGCTTTTCATGTCCTTCACCGCGTATTTGGCAATGTAGTCGTCCGTCGCCGCATCGCGGTGGCTCTTGCTCGCCACCACCATCAGCGCGGCATTGTCCGGCGTGGCGACTGCCATCACGGCCAACGGCCCCGCCACATCCTTGTCAAACGCGCCGGTTTCCTCCACCGCCACCCCATCCGGCCGCGTGTAAAACAGCCGCCGCTGCGCCGGGGCATAGACCACCCCCCGCACTGGCACGCCATTCTCGACATAGGCGATGTTCACCGTGAAATCGCCGCGCCGCTGCACGAATTCCTTGGTGCCATCCAGCGGATCCACGATCAGAAATGTCGAGGCCGTCAGCGCATGGCTCGCCGCCTGCTCCTCGGTGATCAGCACCAGATCCGGGAACGCCGCCCGCAACCCGGCCGAGATCAGCGCATCCGCGGCCTCGTCCGCTTCCGTCACCGGGCTCGCGTCACTTTTCGACTTCACCGCAAAATCGGGGCCGTCATAGACCTCCATGATACGGTCGCCCGCCTGCAAGGCCAGCCGGCGGATGATCGGGATCAATCGGTCAAAATCCATGTTCACTCCTTGACGCGGACGGCTTGCGCTTGGGCCAGTCGCGATCATTGAAATCATTTCGCTTTGGCCTTATCATCGCCACTAAGGGAACGGCAAGATTTCCCGCGTAGAACGGGGCCAGTCCCCCAGAGGCGTTGCAGATGTTTCAGTCCACCAGCCCCCGTTCCAACGTTGGCAGCCTGCTATCGACGCTGGAACTCATCTTCCACGTCGCCGTGCGCGACATCCGCAAATCGCATGGCAATGCGATCATCGGCCTGCTGATCAGCATCGTGCAATCGCTGATTATGGTGCTGGTGTTCTGGTTCATGTTTACCGTCCTGAAAATGCGCGGGTCGGCAGTGCGCGGCGATTTCATGCTGTACACGATGTCCGGCATCTTCATGTACATGACCCATATCCGCACCATCAAAGCCGTGTCCAAGGCCGAAGGGCCGACCTCCTCCATGATGAAACACGCGCCGATGAATACCATCGTCGCCATCGCCGGGCAGGCTCTGGCGGCGTTGTATCAACAAGTGCTGGCAATCGTGGTGATCCTGTTTTTCTACAACACGATGTTCAACCGTGTGGTGATCGAACAGCCGATCCCGGCCTTTGGCATGCTGCTGCTGGCCTGGGGGTCGGGGGTCGGTGTCGGCATGGTGTTCAAGGCTGCAACGCCCTGGGCCCCTGACTTCTTCGGCATCCTGACCTCTGTCTACACCCGCGCCAACATGATCGCATCCGGCAAGATGTTTCTGGCCAATGGCATGCGCACGTCACTGCTCGCCTGGTTCACCTGGAACCCGCTGTTCCACATCATCGACCAGTCGCGCGGCTACGTCTTTCTGAACTACCATCCGCATTATTCCAACCTGACTTACCCGATTGTCGCCACCTTCGTGCTGATCATCATCGGCCTGATGGGCGACACTTTCACCCGCCACTACGCTTCCGCCAGCTGGAGCGCGGGGAAATAGCCGCACTTCAGCCCGTCCGCTACGCCGGTCAAATCCCCTCCACCACCCGCAGCGTCAGGTTGATCCGCCCGCCCTGCGGCAGCAGCGTTGATGACCCATGCCGCACCCGGTCGATCCCGTGAAACGCCAGCCGTGCCGCCCCACCCATCACCACCACATCGCCCGACTTCAGCCAAACCGATTCCGTCCCCTCCGCCTTTTCCACCCCACCCATCCGAAACAGCGCTTCGTCCCCCAGTGAAATCGACACCACCGGAAAACTGAAATCGCCTTCGTCGCGGTCCTGATGCAGACCCATCCGCGCGTCCGCGCCATAGAAGTTGACCAGACAGCAATCCGGGCCCCGCTCGGTGCCCGACACGCTGCGCCACACCGCCATCACCTCCTCCGGGATCGCGGGCCAAGCCACCCCCGATGGATGCAGCGGCTCGTACCGATACCCCCGCCGGTCGGTGACCCACCCGAGCCGCCCCGCAGCGGTCATCCGCACCGACATCTGCCGCCCGCCGGGGGTAACAGGCTGGTACAGCGGAGCAGAGGCCACGACGCCCCGCAAGGCAGCAACCATAGCAACCTGCGCATCACGGTTAATCAGGCCTGCAAACAGCCGAAACCCGCGGATATCGCGGCTTATTGCCGTCATTTGCGGATCCCCGCCACTTTTCATCAACTTCCCCCGCCATTCCGCTGCCTCTGACGCTTGCAGCACCTCGCACCCCCCCCTATATACGCCCGGAAGCCGAATACGGGTGTCCCATTTGGCGGCATCCTACGCGGTTCTCACTGGGATCGGGGTCGGATGCCGCGCTTGGGTCCGCTCCATAACATCGCCTAAGAAGAGGTAGCACAGCATGGCTAAAATCATCGGGATTGACCTGGGGACCACCAACTCCTGCGTCGCCATCATGGATGGCGCAGCCCCGCGCATCATTGAAAACTCCGAAGGCGCACGTACGACGCCCTCGATCGTGGCTTTCACGGAAAATGAACGTCTGGTTGGACAAGCCGCCAAACGGCAGGCCGTCACCAACGCGTCGAACACCATCTTCGCGGTAAAGCGTCTGATCGGCCGTCGATATGACGATCCGATGATCGTAAAGGATCAGAAACACCTGTCCTACAAAGTCGTCAACGGCGGCAACGGCGACGCCTGGGTCGAAGCCCGCAACGACAAATATTCCCCCGCTCAGGTTTCGGCCATCGTCCTGCAAAAGATGAAGGAAACCGCCGAGAGCTATCTGGGTGAAACCGTCACCCAGGCCGTCATCACGGTCCCCGCCTATTTCAACGACGCTCAGCGTCAGGCCACCAAGGATGCGGGCAAGATCGCCGGTCTGGAAGTGCTGCGGATCATCAACGAACCGACCGCTGCGGCTTTGGCCTATGGTCTGGACAAGAAAGAAGCCCGCACCATCGCCGTCTATGACCTTGGCGGCGGCACGTTCGACATCACCATTCTGGAAATCGACGACGGCCTGTTTGAAGTCAAATCCACCAACGGCGACACCTTCCTCGGTGGGGAAGACTTCGATATGCGCATCGTCACCTATCTGGCCGACGAGTTCAAAAAGGAACACGGCGTCGACCTGACGCTGGACAAGATGGCGCTGCAACGCCTCAAGGAAGCGGCGGAAAAGGCCAAGATCGAACTGTCGAACTCGACCCAGACCGAAATCAACCAGCCGTTCATCTCGATGGACCGCAACACCGGCCAACCGCTGCACTTGGTCGTGAAACTGACCCGAGCAAAGCTGGAGAGCTTGGTCGAAGACCTGATCAAACGCTCGATCAAACCCTGCACCGCTGCGCTGAAAGATGCGGGCCTGTCCATCACCGACATCGACGAAGTCGTGCTTGTCGGCGGCATGACCCGCATGCCCCGCGTCATCGAAGAAGTGACCAAACTGTTCGGCAAAGACCCCCACAAAGGCGTCAACCCCGATGAAGTCGTGGCCGCCGGTGCCGCCATTCAGGCCGGCGTTCTGCAAGGCGACGTCAAGGATGTGGTCCTTCTGGACGTGACTCCGCTGTCCTTGGGCATCGAAACCCTTGGCGGCGTGTTCACCCGCCTGATCGACCGCAACACCACGATCCCGACCAAAAAGTCGCAAATCTTCTCGACCGCCGAAGACAACCAGAACGCCGTGACCCTGCGCGTGTTCCAGGGCGAGCGTGAGATGGCCGCCGACAACAAGATGCTGGGCCAGTTCAACCTTGAACATATCCCGCCGTCACCGCGTGGCATGCCGCAGATCGAAGTCACCTTTGACATCGACGCCAACGGCATCGTCACCGTCAAAGCCAAGGACAAAGGCACGTCCAAGGAACAGGCAATCACCATTCAGGCCTCTGGCGGCCTGTCTGATGAGGATATCGAAAAAATGGTCAAGGACGCAGAGGCCAACGCCGACGCCGACAAGGCCCGCCGCGAACTGGTGGAAACCAAGAATCAGGCCGAAAGCCTGCTGCATTCCACCAAGAAGTCCCTGGCAGAACATTCCGACAAGGTGGACCCCTCCACGGTCGAGATGATCGAACTGGCGATGTCCGCGCTGGAAGATACCGTCAAGTCCGAAGACGCCGGCAAGATCAAGGGCGGCATCCAGAACCTGACCGACGCCGCGATGAAACTGGGCGAGGCGATCTACAAGGCTCAGGCTTCTGCCGACGAAGGCAAAGACCCCGATGGCCCGCGCGATGTCGATGAAGACATCGTCGACGCCGACTTCGAAGACTTGGGCAACAACAAGCGCAAGTAACCGTCCCGGAACGGCAATTGGGCGACCCCGGGATGGGGTCGCCCTGATACGTTCCAGATCAAGGGTCCAAAGATGGCGAAACGCGATTTTTATGATGTTCTGGGGGTTCCGAAAGGCACCTCTGCGGAAGACCTGAAAAAGGCTTACCGGGCAAAGGCCAAAGAACTGCACCCCGACCGCAATTCCGACAATCCCAACGCCGAAAACCAGTTCAAAGAGGTGAATGAGGCCTATGACGTTCTGAAGGACGCCGACAAAAAGGCCGCTTATGACCGCTATGGCCATGCCGCGTTTGAAGGTGGCATGGGCGGTGCGCGGGGCGGCGGCGGTGGCGGCAACGGTGATTTCGGCAGCGCCTTTTCCGACGTGTTCGAAGACCTGTTCGGCGACTTCATGGGGCGTGGCGGCAATGGTGGCGGCCGCAACCGGGCCCAGCGCGGCTCTGACCTGCGCTACAACTTGCGTGTCTCGCTGGAGGAAAGCTTCAAGGGCGTCCAGAAAACCATCAACGTGCCGTCCTCCATCACCTGCGACACCTGCCGCGGCTCCGGGGCCGAAGGCGGCTCTGAACCTGTCACCTGCCCGACCTGTTCCGGCATGGGCAAGGTCCGCGCCCAACAGGGCTTTTTCACCGTCGAACGCACCTGCCCGACCTGTTCTGGCGCGGGTCAGATCGTCAAGAACCCGTGCAAATCCTGCGGCGGTGCGGGCCGCATCGAACGCGACCGTGCGCTGTCCGTCAACATCCCGGCGGGCGTTGAAACCGGCACCCGCATCCGTCTGGCGGGCGAGGGCGAGGCTGGCATGCGCGGCGGCCCCTCGGGCGATCTTTACATCTTCATCGAGCTTAAAGAGCACCCGATCTTTCAACGCGACGGCATCAATCTGTTTTGCCGCGTCCCGGTGTCAATCACCACCGCCGCCCTCGGGGGCGAGGTCGAGGTGCCGACGATCGACGGCGGCAAGTCCCGTGTCAAAGTGCCGCAAGGCGCCCAGACCGGCAAACAGATGCGGCTTCGCGCCAAAGGCATGCCCGCCCTGCGCGGCGGTGGCACCGGCGACATGCTGATTGAACTGGCGGTGGAAACGCCGGTAAACCTGACCGCGCGGCAAAAAGAACTGCTGCACGAATTCGAGGCGCTCAGTGCCGAAAACAATCCCGAAGGCACCAGCTTTTTCGCCAAGGTCAAAGGCTTCTGGGACGGCATGAAGGGCTGATACCCGTTCCTCCGCCCTGACAGACCTCCTCGCTCCCCCGGCAACAAGGGCCCGCAAGCGAGCGCGGCGCCTTTGCCTGCCGTCCCACCGCACGCCCTGTTAATCCCGGCCCGCCTTCCCCGTGTAGAGACGCGGGCAAGACGCTTTCAAGACGCCGTCAAGACAGTAAAAAACCCAACATTTGCTGCCGTTAACCATGATTTTCCCGCTGATTCGCTGCGGGTTTCACAAAGCGGTTAACCATTCCTTCACCACAGTCATGCAAGCCTGCCCGCATGGCAAAGCCCGGTTTCCACGAATCTTCCCTGCCGCTTTTCGCCCCCGACCAGGACGAGGACGAGGCTGCCTTTGCGCTCCTGCCCGAAAAACTGCCGTCCTATATCGCAGACCACCGCAAACGCCTGCGATCGCGTTTCACCGAAGGCGGCGCAACCGCGATGCCCGACTACGAACTCCTTGAACTGGTCCTGTTTCGGGCGATTCCGCGCCAGGACGTCAAACCTCTGGCGCGTCTCTTGCTCGACACATTCGGCGATTTCAACCGCGTGATTTCTGCCGTCCCTGCCAGGTTGCTGATGGTCAAGGGCGTCGGCGAAGCCGTTGTTCTGGAACTGAAAATTATCGAGGCTTCGGCCCAACGCCTGATGCGAGCCAAGGTGCTGCACCGGCCGATCCTGACCTCCTGGGACGCGCTGGTCGACTACTGTCACACCGCGATGGCCCACCGCGAAACCGAACAATTCCGCATCCTGTTTCTCGACCGCAAAAACGTCCTGATCGCCGATGAAGAACAGGCCAAAGGCACCGTAGACCACGTCCCGGTCTACCCGCGCGAAGTCGTGAAACGCGCCTTGGAACTGAACGCCAGCGCGTTGATTCTGGTGCACAATCATCCCTCCGGCGACCCCACACCGTCCGATGCCGACATCGCAATGACCACGCAGGTGCAGGATGCCGCACAAGTCCTCGGCATCACCCTGCACGACCACCTGATCATCGGAAAATCCCGCGAACTCAGCTTTCGCGCACAGGGGTATTTGTAGCCAAATTTCTTCGAAGACATTTGCAAAATCCTTCGAAGGATTTTACTTCTGCACGACAAACGCAGGCTTGGTCCACAACTCCACACGCCGATTCAACCGCCGTCCCGCCCCCGTCTCGTCACAGGCCATAGGCAGCGCCTCCCCAAACGCCTCGACCACAGGCAACTGATCCTGTGGCAGGCCCGGCACCAGGGCCTGCAAGGCGAGAAGAACAGCCTCCGCCCGGCTTTGCGACAGGTCAAGATTGGCCTTCGCCGCCCCGGAACCATCTGAAAAACCTGCCAAAAACAGCGTCTGGCCCTTGAACAACCCTGCTTCCAGCATCTGTGCCAGATCACTCAGATTACCCTGCGATGCGGCATCCAGTGTCGTCGTTCCGCCCTCGAACCTGAACGTCAGTGACAACCGATCCGCGCCATCCATCGCCGCCACCAACCGTTTCAGATCGTCCAAAGTCGTCTCCGACCCTGCCCCTTTGATCGCGTTGATCAACCGCAGCCCGTCCGCTGTCATCGGCTGCCGCTCCGCGCTGCGGTCCACGTACCCCGCCGCGGCCACCGCCATTTGCGCCTCCGGACTGGACAAAAACTCCAAAAATTCCCGCGCAAACAACGGCAAGCGATGGCGCGGCGTCAGGAAAAACACCGGCAGTGTCAAAGGGTAGTCCTGAGCCTTGACCGCCAACCGGGTCGGCAGCAGCGGAAAGCCGCAACTGTCCGTCAGCGGTAAAATCTTCGCCACCCCCACCGCCGCCCGCTCGGTCACCGCCAGCGCCCACGGGTCTTTCGCCACCGCCGCCGCCAGATCGACCAGCGTGTCATGCGTCACCGTCGCCGCAATATCATGCCCCAACCGCGCCGCCAGCGCCTTTTGCAAATCGCTGTCTGACGAAAGACTATGCAAAACCAACGGCATATCCGGTCCGCCAATCTGGTTCCAGTTGGTAGCCTCGCCCGCCAACGCCTTGGCCAGATCAGTGGTGGAGATTCTCGGCAATGGGTTGTCCGGCGCCATGATCGGCACCAAAGCATCCAGCGCCACCGCCCGTGACCCAAGATCGGGCTCCGTCGCCGATGCGACCATCATCAGCGCCGCCCCCGACAAAACCGCCGCCCGCGCCGCCTCGGGACCGGCCGCCGCAAACGACACTTCGGCCAGAATTTCACCCGAGGCCGGATCTGAAATCACTGAAGGTCCAACGGTCGACGGGGCATAGTCCAACCCCCTGGACCTTGAAAATACTGCAAGAAGTTTCGGCAACAGCGCCAAGCCAGCATCCGCGGCGCCCACAAATCGGATCACGGCCTTGGGTGCCGTCAGATCGGGGCAAGCCGGGCCTTCACAGATTACGCCCTGCCCATCGACCGTCAAAGGCCCATAGTTTGTGCTGATCCGAAAGTATTCGCCGTCATAGCCTTGCAGCGTGCCCATCAAAGAAAGTGAGCCATCGCGCGAAGTCAGCGTGACATCTTGCGCCGCTGCCATCTGTGAAAACATCAACGCGGCGAAAACCGCCGCGCGCCACGCCGTCAGTTGCATGTAAACCGCCCCTTAGTTGGCGGCGATCTTCATATCTGTGGCAAGATTCTTCAACACCAGAAAGTCACCGATCCCGCCACAATCGGGCATTGCCAGCGTCAAGTCGTTGGCAGAGGCCACGCCGCGCAGGCTCATCAGCGTCTCTCCCAAAAGGTCGTGGCCGCAGGTCGCGCCTGTGACCGCAGCTTCTACGACCACATCGGCCGAGGCCGTAAGGTCCGTCGGGTAAGTATAGACCTGCGCCATCAAGGGGTTGGCGACACTGGCGTCCCCCACAAGGCTAAGGAACCCCCCCGCCGTGGTCAGAGCCTCCCCTAGGTTTTCTGGTGAGATGTCGCCCGGCTGGCCATAATCTGCCCCATTCTGGAAGCTGTGCAGGACAAAAGCATCAGGTCCCTGCCACTGAACGCCAAAGCGGTGCAAAAGCTGCACTTCTGGCACCGCGATGTTGCCACTTGCTATGCTGCCATCCGCAAATAAGACATCGACGGTGCCATCGATCGAAAGCGCCGGAACGGCGGTAGTCAATTTACCGTCGACGTCGGTCTTTGCCGTCACGGCCAACCCCGCATGGCGCAAAACGACGCGCTCTCCGTCATGGCAGGGCGCCTTCAACGTCACGCCAATCAATGCCCCCGGCTTTTGCAGCAGGTCTAGTGTTGTCGTACAAATTGGCGCTGCCGGGGCGGCGGTAGGTCGCGCAGCCAAGGGCCGGGCGGGAGGTTGCACCGGCCGCGCCGCAGCCAAACCCGCGTCGTCCGAACCAGCGGAAAGTTGGACGATCTTGACCGGCGTCTTCGCTGCCGCCTGCACCTGATGCACCGGTTTTCGGGCTGCCAGCGTCTGCACCAAATGTCCAGCTGCAAGGGCAATCGCCAGAACGGCGAGCACCCGGGCTATCCGGCGCAACGGTAATGACGGCAATTTTCCACTGGGTGTCATCGGAAGCTCCACCAGAACGAATCTGACGAAGCTTGCGCCGCAATGCGGGCATAGACGTGACCCCAATAAGGAATGTTAACCACATGAACGGCGCTGAAGTGTCAAGGCAGTCGATACTCCGCCGCCTTTTGGCCACATTCAGCGCTGTTTCACACCAGTTTGCCGTGGCAATGCTTGAACTTTTCACCCGAACCACAGGGACACAGGTCGTTGCGCGACGGACTGCCCCAAGTAGTCTGGTCCGATTCGACAAAACCGGCTTTCGCCACATTCGCTGAAGCGATGCCAGCCGTCGCAGGCGCTGCCACCGGTGCGTCGGGAAGCGGTTCAGCAGCCCTCGCCTCCACTTGCGATGCGGCCATTTGAGCAATCATATTTTGCTGTTCTTCCTGGCTCAACGGACGAACCATCGAGAGTTTTTGCGTCACTTCCTGACGCAATGAATTAAGCATGCTCTCAAAAAGCGCGAAGGACTCGGTTTTGTATTCGTTCAAGGGGTCACGCTGGGCATAGCCCCGAAAGCCAACCACCGTGCGCAGATGCTCCAGCGTCACCAAATGTTCCCGCCATTTGGCGTCGATGGTTTGCAACAACAACTGCTTTTCGATCGACCGCATGGTGTCCGGTCCAAATGCCTCCAGCTTTTGCGCCATCAACTTGTCGCTCTCGGCAACCAGCCTATCGCGCATCACGCCTTGATCGACACCTTCTTCCGCCGCCCATTTGATGATGGGCAGGTCCATGTTCATCTTCTCGATCACCCCGGCATACAGACCGTGTGCATCCCATTTATCGGCATAGGTTTTTGGCGGCAGATAGAAGTCCACAAGATCCTCGGCAACCTGATGACGCATGTCCTGGACGATTTCGCCTAAGTCTTCGGCCTCCATGATATCCAGCCGCTGACCAAAGATCGCCTTGCGCTGATCATTCATCACGTCGTCGAACTTCAGCAGTTGCTTGCGGATATCAAAGTTCCGGCCTTCGACCTTTGCCTGTGCCCGTTCCAGCGATTTGTTAACCCAGGGGTGAACGATCGACTCTCCTTCTTTCAAACCCAAGGTCGACAGCATCTTATCCAGCCGCTCTGATCCGAAAATCCGCATAAGGTCGTCTTCAAGGCTCAGGAAAAACGCTGACCGCCCAGGGTCGCCCTGACGGCCAGAACGACCGCGCAGCTGATTGTCGATCCGGCGGCTTTCATGGCGTTCGGTGCCCAGAACGAACAGGCCGCCGGCGGCAATCACCGCTGCCTTTTCGTCGGCATGTTCGGCCTCGATCCGGGCACGGACTTCATCCGGATGCACCGTGGGATCTGCGGCAATCGCCTCCATCACCAGCATTTCAACGTTGCCACCCAGTTGAATGTCCGTCCCGCGACCGGCCATGTTGGTGGCGATGGTCACAGAGTTGAGCTTGCCCGCATCGGCGACAATCTTCGCCTCCAATTCGTGCTGGCGTGCGTTCAAAACCGAATGCGTGACGCCTTCCTGCTTCAACCGCTCTGACAGGAATTCCGACTTTTCGATCGACGTCGTGCCAACCAGCATGGGCTGACCCTTAGCATGGGCTTCTTTGATCGTCTTGACTATTCCGTCAATTTTCTCCCGTGCGGTCCGATAGACCGCATCATGGTTGTCGACACGCGAAACCGGACGGTTGGTTGGAACCTCGACGACCCCCAGCTTGTAAATCTCCATGAATTCATCAGCTTCGGTCGCGGCTGTGCCAGTCATTCCTGCCAATTTGCCATACAGCCGGAAATAGTTCTGAAATGTGACAGACGCCAGCGTGACGTTTTCCGGCTGGACCTTAACATGTTCCTTGGCCTCGATCGCCTGATGCAAGCCCTCCGACAGGCGCCGACCACGCATCATGCGTCCCGTAAACTCGTCGATCAGCATCACCTCGTCATCCTTGACGATATATTGTTGGTCGCGGTGGAACAACTTGTGCGCCTTCAACGCTTGGGTGACGTGATGCACCAGCGTCGTGCTTTCCGGGTCGTACAAAGATTGGCCATCCGGCAACAGACCCGCCGCCGACAGCCGTTGTTCGATAAACTCGTTGCCCTCGTCGGTGTAAGTGACATTGCGGGTCTTTTCGTCCAGCTTGTAATGTGCGTCCGTCACGTCCGGGATCAGGGCATCCACCTTCTGATACAGATCACTGCGGTCGGTTGATGGGCCAGATATGATTAGCGGCGTCCGCGCCTCGTCCACCAGGATGGAGTCGACCTCGTCTACAATGGCAAAGTTATGCCCGCGCTGCGACATCTCCTCAATCGAACCCTTCATATTGTCACGAAGGTAGTCGAAGCCCAGTTCGTTATTCGTCGCATAGGTGATGTCGGCCCGATAGGACGCACGTTTCTCATCGTCCGCCTGAAACGGCACTACCACGCCGGTGGTAAGCCCCAAGGCACCATAGACCTTGCCCATCCAGAGCGCGTCGCGCCTCACAAGATAGTCGTTGACGGTCACGACATGCACACCCCTGCCGCTCAATGCATTCAGATAGGCCGGAAAGGTTGCAACCAGCGTCTTGCCTTCGCCCGTGCGCATTTCGGCGATGTTGCCCTGATGCAGGAAAATCCCACCCATCAACTGCACATCAAACGCGCGCAGCCCCAAGGCGCGCTTGGCCGCCTCGCGGCAGTTGGCAAAGGCCTCGCAAAGCACCGCGTCCAGACTTTCGCCACCCTCCTGCACGCGCTTTTTCAGCTCGGCAGTCTTGGCAATGATGCCCTCGTCGCTCAGCGCGGCATATTCCGGCTCCAGCGCATTAATCTGCGCGACCAGTGGCCGTATCGTTTTGACCATACGGTCGTTCGGCGTACCAAAGACCTTGCGTGCAAGCGTACCCAGACCCAGCATATTTTCTCCGCTTGGCCAAAATCCAACTGACAGGACGTCCTGACAGGATCGTGTGAAGCCCGGTCTTGCCCGATCCCGCAGCCTTCCTTAGAAGGGCGCAGCAGGCTGGCCGAACCATTGCACGCGACCTGTGCGATTTAAGGGACGGACCAGCCATAGTCAACGCCACGCAGGGTCGTGGCACGATCAGGAGCGTGTGAGATGACGAAGTTTTCCGGGTTTTTCGCAGGTCTGACGCTATCGGTGTCGTTAGCGCTACCCGCATTCGCAAATGATCCGACCGCCGACGCGGTTCTTGCCACCGTCAATGGCGTGAACATCACTCTTGGCGACGTCATCATCACCCGCGACGGATTGCCGGATCAATACAAGGCGCTGCCGGATGAACAGTTGTTCAAAGGCATTTTGGACCAGTTGGTGCAGCAAGAAGCGCTGATGCAATCGCTTGGCGCAACCCTCACCAAGAAAGACACGATGGCCTTGGCGGATCAGCGCCGCAACTACCTGTCCAACGTCGCATTGATGGCAGGCATTGCCAGCGCCGTGACCGATGAGGCCGTGCAAAAGGCTTATGACGCGAAATACAAAGACGCAGCGCCCAAGCTGGAATACCATGCTTCACACATTTTGGTCGACAGCGAGGACAGGGCAAAAGAACTGCTGAAGCAGATTGAGGGGGGCGCCGCGTTCGCGGATGTCGCAAAGGCGAACTCCAGCGATGGATCGGCCGCCGCGGGCGGGGATCTTGGGTGGTTCGGTACCGGGGCGATGGTAAAACCGTTCGAGGATGCGGTGGTCTCCGCTCCGGTAGGCAAGGTTGTCGGGCCGATCAAGACCGACTTTGGTTGGCATCTTATCCTGGTCTCTGAAACCCGCAATGCCGCCGCTCCAGCGTTGGCAGTTGTCCACGACGAACTGGCAGCACAAATTCAGAAAGACGCCGTCGCCGCTTTCATCAAAACGACGACCGAGAAAGCTACGATCACCCGCACCGATACGGTCGTTGACCCGGCGCTGATCAAAAACGTCGGATTGCTGGACAAATAGGCGACAATGGGGGCGGGACCATGGCAAAGACTGATTGGAAAGCCGAAGCAAAGGCGATGAAGAAACAGCTGAAACTGCTGCGCACTGCTGCCATACCAGCCAGACCTGCGAAAAAGCCAAAATCTCTCTCGCCCCTAGCACCCCGTCGTTTCCCAGACATGCCCCGCATCGCCGGGGTGGAGTTTGCGGCGGTCGAAGCTGGCGTGCGCTATCAAAACCGCCGCGATGTGATGCTGGTGCGCCTTGCCCCCGGAACCGCAATGGCCGGGGCGTTCACCCGGTCCAGCACCCGCTCTGCTTGCGTGCGCGATTGTCAGGCCAAGCTGGCGTTGAAAGTGGTTGATGGGGCGGGGGCGGCAATCATTGTCAATTCGGGAAATTCCAATGCTTTCACCGGCAAGGTCGGCGACATTTCTGTTGAAGAAATCACGCAGGCTGTGGCCGCAGCCGTGAACATTCCCGCGTCCCGCGTCTTTTCCTCCTCCACTGGCGTGATCGGAGAACCACTCGCACACCACCGCATCACCGCAGTTATCCCGGCACTGACTTCTTCGTTGCAAGAGGATGCAATTGCGATGGCCGCTATGGCCATGATGACGACCGACACATTCCCCAAGGGTGCGTCTGCGACCATCGAAGGCGAAGGCGGCCCTATCCATATCGCCGGCATAGCCAAAGGGTCTGGCATGATCGCCCCCGACATGGCGACGATGCTGGTTTACATATTCACCGACGCCAAAATTCCCGCCACCACATTGCAAAAGCTGCTGTCCCGCAATATTGACGCCACCTTCAATTCGATCACCGTCGACAGTGACACCTCTACGTCTGACACGCTTCTGCTGGCAGCCACCGGCCAAACCGAGGCGGCCCCGTTAAAGGGAGCCTTCCTCAAGGCCTTCGAGGTTGCGTTGCAAACCGTCATGCTTGACCTCGCCCACCAGGTGGTTCGCGATGGCGAAGGTGCCACCAAGTTCGTCGAGGTTCGCGTGACTGGGGCCGCCTCTAACACCGACGCCCATAAAGTAGCCCTTGCAATTGCAAACTCGCCATTAGTCAAAACCGCCATCGCCGGACAAGATCCCAACTGGGGCCGCATCGTAGCCGCGGTCGGCAAATCCGGGGCCGAGGCGGACCGTGACAAGCTGACAATCAAATTCGGCGACATTACCGTGGCCAAAAATGGCTGGCGCGACCCCGACTACCGCGAGGAAGCCGGGGCCATTTACATGCTGAATCCAGAACTGGTAATTGCCGTCGACATGGGCCTTGGCAAAGGCGCACGGTCAGTCTGGACCTGCGATCTCACCGCTCGCTACATCGAAATCAACGCCGACTATCGCTCTTGATCCCGTTCACATTGGTCCAAACGCTCCGCAGGGGGTCCGGGGGATGTGAAATGCCCCGGCGACCGGCCAAAGGCTTCCCATGAAAGTCCTGCTCGTCTCAGCCGTAGCCCTGATAGACAAAGATGGTCGAGTGCTACTGGCTCAACGCCCGCCCGGCAAATCCCTCGCGGGCCTGTGGGAGTTTCCCGGCGGCAAAGTTGAACCCGGCGAGACCCCCGAAGCTGCCCTGATCCGCGAGTTGAAAGAGGAACTCGCCATCGACACTTGGCAGTCGTGCCTCGCTCCGCTTACCTTCGCCAGCCATAGCTACGACGACTTTCACCTGCTTATGCCGCTATTTGCCTGCCGCCGCTGGGAAGGAATCCCGACACCGCAAGAGGGCCAGACACTCGCCTGGGTTCGTCCGCAAAATTTGCGCGATTACTCCATGCCGCCTGCCGATTTGCCGCTGATCCCGATTCTGCGGGACTGGCTCTGACCAAACCACTCCTCAACCGTGTCAGGTTTCCTCGCTGGCGAAGAGCGATGGCTCAACGCAAAAAGGCCCGAGCATCACTCGAGCCTTCCCAATTCATGCCGTAAAGATCACGCCAAGCGGCGCTGAATCTCTTCCCGCTCGAAAATCTCGATGACATCGCCAGCGCGAATGTCTTCATACCGCTCGAACGCCATGCCGCATTCCTGACCCGAGATCACTTCCTTCACTTCATCCTTGAAGCGTTTCAGTGTCTTCAACGTCCCTTCATGGATCACAACGTTATCCCGCAGCAAGCGCACACCAGCCGACCGCCGCGCTACGCCTTCGGTGACAAGGCAACCCGCAACCATACCGATCCCGGAAACTTTGAATACTTCCTTGATCGTCGCATAACCAATGAAAGTCTCGCGGATTTCCGCCTTCAGCAGGCCCGAAGCCGCAGCCTTGATGTCATCAACCAAGTCGTAGATCACCGAATAATAGCGAATCTCCACACCCTTTTGATGTGCCGATTGCCGCGCACTGGCATTGGCCCGCACGTTGAAGCCGATGATCGGTGCCCCCGACGCTTCCGCCAGGCCCACATCGGTATCGGTGATTGCGCCAACACCATAACTAAGGACGCGGACACGCACCTCGTCGTTGCCCACCTTTTCCAAGGCTTGCACGATCGCTTCGGCGGAACCCTGCACGTCGGCCTTGACCAAGACGGGCAATTCGGCAACCGACTGATCCGCCTTGGCTTTCGCCATAAGCTGCTCCAGCGTGGTCGCGGCACCCAAAGCTGCGCGTTTGTCTTTGGTGGTTTTTTCGCGATATTCGGCGATTTCCTTGGCTTGCGCCTCGGTTTCAACCACATTCAACACGTCACCAGCTTGCGGTGTGCCAGAAAGACCCAAAACTTCGACTGGAACCGAGGGGCCGGCTTCCGCCACCGTCTCACCCTTGTCGTTGATCAGAGCGCGAACTTTGCCCCATTGTTCGCCGACGACAAAGATATCGCCTTTTCGCAGGGTGCCATTGCGGACCAGCACGGTCGCAATTGGTCCACGGCCCACGTCGAGCTTGGCTTCAATCACTGCCCCTTGCGCCGCACGATTCGGGTTGGCACGCAGTTCCAGAATTTCCGCCTGCAATGCGATGGCTTCAAGCAGCTTGTCCAAACCCAGGCCCGTTTTGGCCGACACCTCGACGTCCTGCACTTCGCCGGACATCGCTTCGACCACGACATCATGTTGCAGCAGGTCCGTCCGCACTTTTTGCGGATTGGCTTCGTACTTGTCGATCTTGTTGATAGCCACAATCATCGGAACTTTCGCCGCTTTCGCGTGGGCAATCGCCTCGATCGTCTGTGGCATCACAGCGTCATCCGCTGCCACAACCAACACGACAATATCGGTGACATTGGCACCACGGGCGCGCATCGACGTAAACGCCGCGTGACCGGGCGTATCAAGGAAAGTCAGCACGGCGCCAGTGTCCGTCTTGACCTGATAGGCGCCTATATGTTGGGTGATGCCGCCTGCTTCGCCCGAAACGACGTTGGCATGACGGATGGCATCCAGCAGCGAGGTTTTGCCGTGGTCGACGTGGCCCATGATCGTCACAATTGGCGGCCGGATGATGCGACTTTCGTCAGTATCAACAACCGTGTCGATGACCTGTTCCACATCGGCGTCGGACACGCGTACGGCGCGGTGGCCAAATTCTTCGATCACCAATTCCGCGGTGTCAGCATCGATGGCCTGATTCATCGTTACCATCATGCCCATTTTCATGAGACTTTTGACCACGTCGGCCGCGCGTTCGGCCATCCGGTTGGCAAGTTCGGACACCACGATGGTTTCCGGCAGCTGCACATCGCGCACCTGCTTTTCCGGCTTGCTGCCGAAGCCAAGTGCCTTTTGACGCGCCTTTTCCTGCTTGCGCTTCATCGCGGCCAAAGAACGGGTCCTCCCGCCTTCGCCAGCTAGTGCCTCGTTGAGTGTCAGTTTGCCGGCGCGGCGCGCGTCGTCAGGCTTGGCCTTGGCGGCGCGCTCACGGTCTTCGCGTTCGCGGTCGGTCTTGCGCGGAGCCAAACCGGGTTTGGCGCCGGCTGGGCCACGCGGATCGGCTTCGGTCGAGGAAGACACAGGTTTTGCGGCGGCGGAACGTGATGTCGAGGCAGGTGCGGCAGTCGCCCTCTTGGCGTCTTCAGCTCGCTGCGTCTTGATCTCGGCTTCCTTTGCTGCGCGCGCCTCTTCATCGGCCTTCAGCTTGGCAGCAGCTTCACGGGCCTTTTCTTCACGCTCTTTTGCGTCGATCTCTTCACGCTTGCGAGCACGTTCTTCTTCGCGCGACCGATCTTCCTCGGCGCGGCGGGCATTGTCTTCGACTTCACGCGACTTTGCCGCACGTAGCGCTGACAAGCGACGCTCCATCTCGGCGTCGGAAATACCTGCGGGACGTTTGGACGGATCGCCCAGATGTGGCGCACTGGTCACACCGGCAACAGAGCCAGGGGCGCCGGGCTTGCCCGGAACCACCACACGCTTTCGCTTGGTCTCGACCAGCACGCTTTTCGTCCGACCGTGGCTGAAGCTTTGCTTCACCTGACCAGAACGGGGTGCGCTGCCACCCAAGCCGAGGGGTTTCTTGCCGTCAGTATCAGTCATGCGTCCTACGTATCCTTCAAGGCGATCTCGTCGCCATCCTGCTTGGTGGATTGCACCCGCAATCCTTCAAGCCTTGCCGCTTCCTCTACAACACGCGTCGTGAGTCCACCAGCCGCAAGCGCGGCGTGTATCGCACGTTCGCGCCCGAATGCCAAACCCAATTCCGCAGCGGTCAAACAACCGATATAACGGCCATTTTCCACGGGCATCCGCAGTTTAGTCTTACCACGTTCCGACCCATCCGACGATTGCAACAGCACCACGGCTTTGCCGTTTTGCAACCAATCCTTGACCTTCTCATAACCCATCACCGCCGCGTTTGCCTTGCGGGTCAGCGAGATGAATTCCAGCACACGGCGCAGCACGAACGCCTCGACCTGTTCTGTCAGATCAGGCGGCACCGTGACGGACTGCTTGGCGGCGCGGGCAAACAAGCCTTTCTTGGCCGCCTTGTCGATCATCGCCCGGTCGGCGGTCACGTAAAACCCTCGGCCCGACAATTTGTTCATGACGTCGGCGACGACCTCACCATTTGGACCTACGCAAAAGCGGATCAGTCCCGCCTGCGGCCGAACTTCACCGGACACAATGCACTTGCGTTCGGGATCTTCTGCTTGGTTGATACGGCCCCCGCGTGTCACGGATACCCGAAGCCTGAGATCAGGCCTCGGCCTCCTGTTCTTCTTTGGGCTCTATCTCGGTCGGATCAACCCAACCCAGCATCACCCGGGCGGTCATCACTAGCGTTTGCGCTTCCTCCAGCGACATATCGAATTTTTCCAGCACGCCTTCATCCTTGTGACGTGCGCCATTCACGGTCGTCCAGCCGCCCGCCAGCTCCCAGTCGGCACAGGTCGCAAAGTCTTCCAGTGTCTTGATACCGTCCTGCGCCAGAGCCTCCAGCATTTGCGGCGTCAGGCCCTCGAACTCAATCAGACTGTCCTCGACACCCAAAGCTTTGGCGTTTTCCATCGCCTTTATATTGGCCGCTTCGAGGTAATCCTTGGCCCGCGCCTGCAATTCGCCCGCCGTGCCTTCGTCGAACCCATCAATCGACAACAGTTCTTCTGCATCGACATAGGCCACTTCTTCCAGATTCGTGAAGCCTTCCGAAACCAGCAACTGCGCCATCATCTCATCGATATCAAGCGTGTCCATGAACAACTTGGTGCGCTCTGCAAACTCTGCCTGGCGCCGCGCCGATTCGTCGGATTCGGTCATGATGTCGATGTCGAGGCCCGTCAACTGGCTCGCAAGCCGCACGTTCTGGCCACGGCGGCCAATCGCCAGCGACAACTGCTCATCCGGCACCACGACCACGATCTTGCCGACTTCTTCGTCGATCACGACCTTGCTGACTTCCGCAGGTTGCAAGGCGTTCACCAGGAACGTCGCCTGATCCTGATTCCACGGAATGATGTCAATCTTTTCGCCTTGCAACTCGTTCACCACGGCCTGCACACGGGAGCCGCGCATACCGACGCAGGCACCCACCGGGTCAATGGAGTTGTCATAGCTGATCACGGCAATCTTCGCGCGCGAGCCCGGATCACGGGCAACTGCCTTGATCTCGATGATACCATCATAAATTTCAGGCACTTCCATCTTGAACAGTTCAGCCATGAACTGCGGATCTGTCCGGCTCAGGAACACCTGAGGCCCCCGCGCTTCACGCCGCACATCCTTGATATAGGCGCGGATGCGGTCGTTCGGGCGATACGATTCCCGCCCGATCTTTTCGTTGCGGCGCAGGATGGCTTCGCCGCGACCGATATCGACGATGATGTTGCCATATTCCTCGCGCTTGACCTGACCGTTGATGATCGTGCCTTTGCGGTCCTTGAATTCTTCGTACTGACGGTCGCGTTCCGCCTCGCGGACCTTTTGCAGGATCACTTGCTTGGCCGATTGCGCAGCGATGCGACCCAGATCAACCGGCGGCACCTCGTCGATGATCTCGTCGCCAACCTTCGGCTCTGCCAGAAACGACTTCGCTTCTTTCACAGTGATCTGGGCGTGGTGATTCTCGACCAGATCATCTTCCACCACGGTGCGGATGCGGGCAAAGGTGGCCCGTCCGGTCTTGCGGTCGATGTTCACCCGGATGTCCATTTCCGCGCCGTACCGCGACTTAGCAGCCCGCGCCAGGCTGTCCTCCATCGCCTGGATCACCAGATCCGGGTCGATCATTTTTTCCCGCGCAACCGCCTCGGCGGTCTGCAAAAGTTCAAGCTGGTTGGCAGAGGTGATCGCCATGTTCGTCTCCCGGCTTAGTGTTTGGTTGCGTCAGCGGCGTCTTCTTCGTCCGCCTCAGAAGTTTCGACTTCATCAAACTGCGTTTCGTCAAAGACGCCGCTGGCTTTTTTCTGTTTCAGCATTTCGGCAATGAGTTCGTCGGTCAGGATCAGCTTGGCATCAGCCAGCCAGTCAAACTGCAAGCCGATCGTCACAGGTTCACCTGCTTCTTCGATGGTGATCAGGACTTCCTCGCCCTCGACCCCGCTCAATGTGCCCTTGAACCGACGGCGTCCATCGACCAGCTCTGTCGTCTCGATCCGCGACTCCCATCCCTTCCACATCTCAAAATCCTTGAGCCGGGTCAGCGGACGGTCGATGCCGGGGGAAGAGACTTCAAGGATGAAGTTTTCCTCAATCGGGTCTTCGACGTCAAGAATAGCAGAGACGGCGATGGAAATCTCGCCGCAATCATCAACTTCGATGCCGCCATCAGGGCGGTCGGCCATGATCTGCAAAGTGCGGGTGTTGCCGCCCATCAGCCGTATGCGGACCAATTCGAAACCCATGCCTTCGATGACTGGGATAACAATATCCGCCAAGCGGCGGTCCATAGCGGATTTGGCGATAAGATCGGACATGGACCCTCAAAAACGAAAAAGCGAGCCAACAGGCCCGCCGCGACTTTCGGTAGCTTCGAGTGTGGACCCCGAAGCAGCTGTTGAAAGCGGTATAGGCCGGAACGGCGGGCGACACAAGACTTCGCCCGGCGGTTGGCGCAGCGCTATTTCGGTCGTGGACTTTGCGGGATTCGTTGGCAGAGAGTGAACGTCAAGCGAAACTGCTGTTTGCATGTCAAGCGGATGGGATTCGTGCATCCCGAGGCCGCGGGAGAAGTGATAAACTTCAGGTAAGTTATTGATTTAATTAACTTATATCAATAATCAGAACCCGGATCATTGCCAAGCCCGTCCATAACCTCCACCAGCGCTTCTGAAATTCCGGGCTCCGATAGGGCATGTCCCGCCAGCGGGATAAGCCGCAGGTCGGCTTTGGTCCAGCCCTGCGCCAGTGTCCAGGCCGAGACCGGGGGGCAGATCATGTCGTAGCGACCTTGAACGATCGTGGCCGGGATATGGGCGAGGCGGTGTTTTTCGCGCAGGATCCAGCCATCGCATTCCAGAAACCCGGCGTTTTGGAAGTAGTGATTCTCCAGCTTGGAAAATGCCCGGGCATAGTCTGAGGGACTTTCTCCCAGAATCCCCTCAAAAGACACCGAAGCCAGCGCATTCTCCCAGTTCGCCCATATCCGCCCCAGCCGGGATTCTTCCATCAGGTTTCCGCAAAACAGCCGCCGATGATATGCCACGATCAGGTCGCCCCGCTCTTCTTCCGGAATCGGTGCCACAAACCGCGCCCATAGATCGGGAAAGAACGCGCCTGCCCCACCTCCGTAAAACCATTTCAACTCGGCCTGAGTCATCAGGAAAACCCCCCGCAACACCAAATGCCGGGCGCGGGTCGGGTGGGTGATCGCATAAACCAGAGCAAGCGTGGCACCCCATGATCCACCGAACAGGATAAACGCATTGATTTCCAAAGCTTTTCGGATCGTCTCGATGTCGGCAACCAAGTCCCACGTCGTATTCGCCTCGACCGAAGCGTGCGGGCGAGAACGGCCACAGCCGCGCTGATCGAACAGGATGATGCGGTAAACAGCGGGATCAAAATAGCGGCGCATCGCGGGAGAGCAGCCGCCGCCGGGGCCGCCGTGCAACACAAGAACGGGAATTCCGTTGGGATTGCCACATTGCTCGACGTAAATGCGATGGCCGTGGTCCACGTCAATCATGCGCTGGTCGAATGGGTCGACCGCTGGGTAAAGGTATTCAACTGCGCGTTTTTGACCTGATCTATGATCCATTCGGCTTATATACCGTGCCAGAGGTTATCTGACACTGAAATAGAAGGACGCTGGCCATGCAAACCACGATTGACCCCGCCGAAGTGGCGAAGTTCGAGGCTATGGCGGCGGAGTGGTGGGATGTGAATGGCAAGTTCAAGCCGCTGCATCTGATGAATCCATGCCGTCTGGACTACATCAACAGCCAGATTGCGGCGGAATACAATCGCGATCTGAAGCAGGCTAACCCGTTCAAAGGTTTGCGAATTCTGGACATTGGCTGCGGGGGCGGGCTGCTGAGCGAACCGATGGCGCGGCTGGGGGCGGAGGTTTTGGGGGCGGATGCGGCGGCGCGGAACATTCCGGTGGCCAAGTTGCATGCCGAGAGTTCCGGGCTGGTGATCGACTATCGCCACACCACGGCGGAGGATTTGGCGGCGGCGGGGGAGCAGTTCGATGTGGTGTTGAATATGGAGGTGGTGGAGCATGTTTCGGACCCGCTGGCCTATCTGACCGCCTGCCGGAATCTGCTAAAGCCGCAAGGAGTTATGATTTGCTCAACACTAAATCGGAACGCCAAAAGCTTCCTCATGGCGATTATTGGCGCGGAATGGGTGATGCGGTGGCTGCCGAAGGGGACGCATGACTGGGCCAAGTTCATCACGCCTGACGAACTCTATGGGTTGATTGAAAAGGCGGGTTTAAGCCCGTTGGACCGCAAGGGAATGGTGTTCAACCCGGTCAGCTGGACCTGGTCGCTTTCGGCGCGGGATTTGTCTTGCAACTATGTGACCACCTCGGTGCGCGCGGCCTGAGTGCGCTGGATTAACCATTGAAAATCATTGGATAATCTGGCGTTTCGGCAGAGGGCCGTTTGTCTTCTTTGCGTCTTGCCCGCGTCTTGAACGCGTCCCCACGCTTTATGGGCGATTTTTGCGGCGCCACGGCGTTAACCATTGGCCCCGAATCGCCGCCGTGCCGGTTGCGCAAGCCGCCGTCATCGGCAAAGCTGCGTCAGAGGTTTCCGGTCATCGGAAGGAGCGGCAGTCATGGCAGCAGATGAGAACGCGCGGGCCGGTCTGGGGCAGGTTTTGGCCGCGATTGATGCCGCCAATGCCGCTGACCCGGCACAGGAAGCCGGGCTTTACGGCCAGAGGATGACGGAAGAATTGGCGCGGCTGGCGCCTGATGCGCCTGCGGTTTTGCAAATCGCCGCGCGGGGCCAGCATGTCGAGCGGTGGCTGTTGCCGCGCGAGGATTATCCGGCGGGCAAAGAAGGCTATCTCGCCTGGCGCATCGAACAGGGGCGGCGGCATGGGGCACGGGTTGCAGGTTTCATGGCCGGGGCCGGATTTCCGCAAGCCGATCAGGACCGGGTGGCGGCGATGTTGCGCAAAGAGGGGATCAAGCGTGACCCCGAGGTGCAACAGTTGGAGGACGTGGCCTGCTTTACCTTTCTGCGGTGGTATTTCCAGCCTTTTTCGCAAAAGCATACGCCAGAGGCGTTGCTGAAAATCGTCAGCAAAACCGCCCGAAAAATGTCGGCTGTCGGGCGGGCGCGGGCCCTGGCAGAGTTTAACTTGCCAGAGCCATTCGCAGCGGCATTTCAGAATTAGCGTTACCGCCCCCGGCGTTCATCAGGCCAGACCGATCAGGCCAGACTGATCCGGTCGATCTGCGCCAGTTCTTCGGTGCTGAAGCCAAGGTTAGCAAGGGCACCGACGCAATCCGTGACCTGTTCCGGCTTTGACGCGCCGATCAGGGCGGTGGTGATGCCGCCGTTGCGCAAAACCCAGGCCAGCGCCATTTGCGCCAGTGTCTGACCTCGGCCCGCGGCCATGTCGTTCAGGGCCCGCACCTTGGCAATATTCGCGTCCGAGATTGCGTCGGGGTTCAGGCTTTTGCCCTGGCTGGCGCGGCTGCCCTCGGGGATGCCCTTGAGGTATTTGTTGGTCAAAAGCCCCTGCGCCAATGGCAGAAAGGCGATGGAGCCGATGCCAAGTTCGTGCAGCGTGTCCTTGAGCCCGTCGCGTTCAACCCAGCGGTCAAACATGTTGTAGCTGGGCTGATGGATCACCATCGGCGTGCCAAGCTGTTTCAGGATGGCATTGGCGCGGCGGGTCTGGTCTGAGTTGTAGGAGGAGACGCCGGCATATTGGGCGCGGCCCGACCGCACGATGTAATCCAACGCGCCCATCGTTTCTTCCAATGGCGTATCCGGGTCGAAACGGTGCGAATAGAAAATGTCGAAATAGTCGAGGCCTGTGCGTTTCAGGCTTTGATCACAGGAGGCGACCAAATACTTGCGGGTGCCCCATTCGCCGTAAGGGCCATTCCACATCAGATAACCAGCCTTGGACGAGATGATCAGCTCGTCCCGAAAGTCGCGGAAGTCGGCGCGCATGATCTCGCCGAATGCAGTTTCGGCGGAACCCGGCGGCGGGCCGTAATTGTTGGCGATGTCGAAATGGGTGATGCCGGCGTCGAAGGCGGTTTGCAGGATGGCGCGTTTGGTCTGATGGGGGGTATCCTCGCCGAAATTGTGCCAGAGACCCAAAGAGATGGCGGGCAGTTGCAGGCCCGATTTGCCGCAGCGGTTGTAGGTCATGCGGTCATAGCGGGTGTCAGATGGGTGATAGGTCATGGCGGCTTGCTCCGGCTTTTGCGATGCGCCAGCTTTTCCACTTACCCAAGGGGAATTCCAGCCCAATCACGATGTGGAACCAATCCGCCTTTGGCGCGTTCAACACATTGCCCTTGGGCGCGGGCTGGGCGATAGTTTTATCAGGTGCAGGAACAGGAACTTTATGCCCGCATTCTTTCAACACACGCTGCTTTTGACGACATCGCTGGCTTTGACCCTGATCGGGGCAAGTGGCCGGGCGGTGGAGCAGCTTGATTTCAGTGTCGCGGGCGCAGATGCCGGGCTGGCGGCGGACCTGCGGGCGGCATCGGTGCTGCTGACCACGAAGAAGGCCAAGGATATCACGGCGCTGGACCTGTTTGCCGATGCGCGGGCGGAATACGGGCGGCTGATCGGGGCGCTGTATGCGCGGGGCTATTATGGGCCGGTGATCCATGTTCGGATCGACGGCCGCGAGGCGGCGGATATCGCGCCACTGGACGCGCCGACGGTCATTCACCGGATCGAGGTGACGGTGGAACCGGGGCCGGTGTTCGCGTTTTCGCAGGCGTCGGTTGCGCCATTGGCCGCCAAGACCGAATTGCCAGAGGGATTTGCGCTGGGCAAGGTTGCGGGCAGCGGCGTGATCAAGGCGGCGGTGCAGGCGGGCGTCGATGGCTGGCGTGGGCAAGGCTATGCCAAGGTCGCGGTCAGCGGGCAGGAATTGCTAGCGGATCACGCCAAGGACAGATTGAGCGCGCGGGTTCAGTTGGCGCCGGGGCCCCGGCTGCGGTTCGGGCCGCTGGTGGTGCACGGCGCGGTGCGGATGCGCGAGGACCGGGTGCGCAAGATAGCGGGCCTGCCGGTTGGCACGCGGTTCGATCCGGCCGAGGAGGCACGGGCCACGGAACGGCTGCGGCGCACCGGCGTTTTCAGTTCGGTGACGCTGACCGAAGATGACAGGGTGACACCGCCCGACCTGCTGGGGATTACCGCAGATGTGGTCGAGGCCAAGACGCGGCGCTATACGTTTGGCGCCGAGATTGCCAGTTATGACGGGCTGCTGCTGACCGGCAGCTGGCTGCATCGCAACCTGTTGGGCGGCGGCGAGCGGCTGGAGATCACCGGCGACGTCGCCAACATTCTGACGCAGGGCGGGGGCGGGATCGACTATGCGCTGGGGGTCACGCTGGACCGTCCCGCGACGCCGGGGCCGGATACCACGCTGAACCTGGGACTAACGCTGGAGCACAAGGACGACGTGGATTACCGCGCCAATATCTTTGGCACCACAGTTGGGTTTACGCATTACTTCTCGGACCAGCTGACGGCGCGGGCGGCGGTGGGGTTTGATTATTCAAGGGGGCATGATGCGGCGGGAGAGTTTGCCTACCGCGCCCTGACGCTGCCGCTGGGCGTGACCTGGGACCGGCGTGACAGCAAGACCGATGCCACCAAATTTTTCTACATCGACGCGGATGCCAAGCCGTTCTTTGGGTTTGGCAATACCGAGAATGGCATCAGACTGGCGTTTGACGCGAGAGGCTACAAGGCGCTGGGCGTGGGTCGCGGAGTGGTGCTGGCGGCGCGGTTGCAGGGCGGTGCGGTGTTGGGCGCATCCGTGTTGGGCACGCCGCGCGAGGATTTGTTCTATTCGGGCGGCGGCGGCACGGTGCGCGGCCAGCCCTACCAGTCGCTGGGGGCGACGGTGGACGACCACGGCACGCCGGTTGATCTGGGCGGCAACGTATTCCTCGGCAGTTCGCTGGAGGCGCGGGTGAAGGTAAGCGACAAGATCGGCATCGTGGCCTTTGCCGATTTTGGGCTGATCGGGGTGGATGGCGCGTCAGCGGCGAAAAGCGATTGGCAGGCGGGGGCGGGGCTGGGGCTGCGCTATGCCACGGCGGTTGGGCCGGTGCGGCTGGATCTGGCGGTGCCGGTGCATGGCGGGACCGGCCAAGGCGTGCAGATTTATGTGGGATTGGGGCAGGCGTTTTGATGCGGTTCTGGCTGGCGCTGCTGTGGATCTTGCTGCCCGTGGCCGGGTTCGCCCAGCAATCGGACAAGGATTTTCTGACCAGCTATTTGCAAAACACCCTGTCGGGTGCCGGGCGGGATGTGGCGATCACGGGCTTTGCCGGGGCGCTGTCGTCGCAGGCCACGATGGCCCAGATGACAATTGCCGACGATGCAGGCATCTGGCTGACCCTGAAGGATGTGACGCTGGATTGGGACCGGGCGGCGCTGTTGAACGGCCAGATCATTGTGAACACGTTTGCGGTGGACGAGATTGATCTGGAGCGAATTCCGTCTTCGGGTCAATCGGCCACGCCCGCAGCTGAAGCCAAAGGCTTTGCGCTGCCCGATCTGCCGGTGTCAGTGCTGCTGAACGGGATTGAGGCCAGGCACATCAAGCTGGGTCCGGCCGTGCTGGGGCAGGCGGTTGAGGGCACCGTGACCGCCTCTGTGATCCTGGCAGGCGGGCAGGGTTCGGCCAATGTGCAACTGAAGCGCAATGACGACGGGCCGGCGGGGGCGTTTTCGCTGATCACCGGCTATTCGCAGGCGACCGGCATACTGTCGGTGGCGCTGACAGCCAAGGAAGCTGCGGGCGGGATTGCGGTGGGGTTGCTGGGCGTGCCCGGTGCGCCTTCGGCTGATCTGATCATCGCGGGCACCGGACCGGTCAGTGATTTCAAGGCCAAGGTCGTGCTGAGCACCGATGGCGTGACGCGGCTGGCGGGCGATGTCACGCTGACGGGCGATGCTGCGGGGCAGGCATTTGCGGTGGATCTGGCCGGTGATCCGACCCCGGTTTTCCTGCCGCGCTATGCCGCATTTTTCGGACCCGCGCTGCATTTGCAAGCCAAGGGAACCCGGTTTGCCGACGGGCGGATGGCGTTGTCGCAACTGGCAGTTCAGGCGCAGGCGTTAAAGCTGGACGGCAGTGTCAGTCTGGATGCACAGGGGCTGCCAGAGGCATTCGCGCTGACCGGCACATTGGGGCTGGCCAGCGGGTCGGTCGTGCTGCCGATGGCGGGGGCGCGGGAAACCCGGCTGGACCATGCCGATCTGAGCCTGAACTATGACCGGGCCAAGGGGGATGGCTGGCAGGGCCGTGCGGTGGTGCAGGGGTTGGACCATGCCGCACTGAAGGCGCAGAAGCTGACATTGACCGGGGATGGCCATATCGGGGCGGCAGGCGCGGCACCGTCGTTTGATGGCAAGATCACCTTTGCCGCCGACGGGCTGGCGATGACCGGTCCGGGGCTGGCGCAGGCTTTGGGCGACACGGTTCAGGGCCAGACCGATCTGGTATGGCAGGCCAGCGGGGCCGGGTTGCAGGTGCAGAACCTGTCCATTGCCGGGACTGGATACCAGATTGCCACCACCGGGATGATTGGCGGTCTGGCCGAGGGCATTACGCTGAACGGCGCTGTGCAGGGGTCATATGACGACCTGTCGCGTCTGGCGTTGTTGGCGGGGCAGCCGCTGTCGGGCAAGGCGCAGTTTCAGGTGAAGGGCACGGGCAGCCTGCTGGGGGGCACGCTGGATTTGACCGGCGCGGTGAGCGGCCATGATCTGGGCACCGGGATTTCGCAACTGGACGGGTTGTTGCGCGGCGAAAGCAAGATTGCCGTTTCCGTCTTGCGCGACGAGACCGGGACCACGTTGCGGGCGCTGAACCTTGCGGCGACGACGCTGGATCTGTCGGCACAGGGGCGGCTAACGTCAGAGGGTGCGAACCTGACGGGCGATGTGAATTTCCGCGATATTTCGGTGCTGGGCGCGGGGTATCACGGCACGGTGGCCGGCAAGGCGACGCTGGTGGGCAGTCTGGCGACCGGAACATTCGGGTTGGAGGCTGTCGGGACCGATCTGGGGCTTGGGCAGGATCAGGCGGACAGGCTGCTGGCGGGGCAAAGCAAGCTGTCGGTGGCGGTGACGCTGGATCAGGGCGTGGCGGTGATCGACCGGGTGACAATCAGCAACCCGCAACTGACGCTGGATGCGGCGGGTAAGGTGACGCCGGCGGGTGCCGATGTGACGGCCAAGCTGGCGCTGCCGGATCTGACAGTTTTGGGCAGCGGCTTTGGCGGCGCGGTGGCGGGCACGGCGCGGATGACGGGAACCTTGGCGGCTGGCGTGGTGGGGTTGGATCTGACCGGGACGGACTTGAGCGTCGGACAGGCGCTGGCCGACCGGGTGTTACGCGGGACCAGTCAGCTGACGCTGGACGTGAAGCTGGCGAAGGGCGAGGCGGTGATTGACCGGGCGGTGATCAGCAATCCGCAGGTCAGGCTGGAGGCCACGGGCACGATGGCGGTGGCGGGCAGTGATGTGACGGCCACCCTGTCCGTGCCGAACCTGAATGTGCTGGGCGCGGGGTTTGGCGGTTCGGTCAATGGCACGGCGAAAGTAACCGGCACGCTGACGCAGGCCGTGGCCAATCTGGACCTTTCTGGCATCGATTTGACTGTCGGGCAGGCGCAGGCGAATCAGCTGTTGCGGGGGGTCAGTCAGGTTTCGGTCGGGTTGCGGATTGCGGACGGCGTCGCGCTGATTGACCGGGCGGTGCTGGCAAACCCACAGTTGAAGCTGGATGCGACAGGCACAGTTGCCGCAGCGGGCAGCGACCTTACCGCCACGCTTGCGACCGATTTGTCAGGGTTGGGCGGTGGCTATCGTGGGACGCTGGACGGGCAGGTGCATTTCACCGGGACGCCTGCCGATGGCCATATCGTGGTGGGTGCCAAGGCCAGCAATCTGGCGGTGAACCTGACCGGGGCGGATGCGCTGCTGCGCGGGCAAAGCAGTCTGGAGCTGGATGCGGGGCTGACGGAAAAGGGTTTTGCGATCAACCGGGCCAGCTTTGCCAATCCGCAGTTTAACGCGATGGCCACCGGGACTGTAACCGGGGCGGAACGGCGGCTGGAGTTGAAGGCGAACCTCGGCAATCTGGCGCTGCTGTATCCGCAGTTTCCCGGTGCGGTGACGATCAGCGGTCTGGCGGTGCAAAGTGCCGCGGGCTACCGGCTGGACATTGCGGGCAAGGGACCGGCGCAGATTGACGCACGGGTGACTGGCACTTTGGCCAATGATTTCGGCAGCGGCGCTCTGGCGATTTCTGGAACGGCGACGGCGGCTTTGGTCAATGTTCTGGCCGCGCCGCGCAGCCTGAGCGGGCCGGTGCGGTTTGATCTGCGGTTGAACGGGCCGCTGCGGTTGGCGTCTTTAAGCGGTCCGGTCAGCATTTCGGGCGGCAGTCTGGTGGATCCGGATCAGACCTTTTCCTTGCAGGGCATCAGCGGGCAGGCGGTGCTGGCCGGTGGCCGGGCGCGAGTCACCGCCACGGCAGCGGTATCAACGGGGGGCACGATTGATCTGGCGGGCGCGGTGGGGCTGGCGGCGCCGTATTCCGGCGACCTGAATGCGATGTTGCACGCTGTCGTGTTGCGTGACCCGGATCTGTATTCGACGGTGGTGAATGGGGCGGTGACGGTGACGGGCCCGGTGCTGGGCGGGGCGCTGGTGGCGGGGGCGGTCAACCTGGGCCGCACCGAACTGCGGATTCCGGCGACCGGGTTTGGCGCGGATGGCGGGTTGCCGGGGCTGCAACATGCCAACGAGCCGCCGCCCAGCCGGGCAACGCGGCTGCGGGCAGGGCTGCTGGACACTGCAGGGCCGGGCGGGGCCCGTGGGTCGGGCGGGTTTGCGTTGAACCTGCGGATTTCGGCGCCGAATCAGGTGTTTATCCGGGGTCGGGGACTGGATGCCGAATTGGGGGGCAGTCTGGTCCTGCGCGGCACCACGCGCGCGATTGTGCCGTCGGGGTCGTTCAACCTGATCCGGGGCCGGTTGGATATTCTGGGCAAGCGGCTGGTTCTGTCAGAAGCGATGTTGCAGTTGCAGGGGGCCTTGGTGCCGTTCCTGCGGATGGTGGCATCGGTCGACAGCGACGGCATCACAACATCGGTGGTCATCGAAGGCCCGGCTGATAATCCGAAGGTGACATTCACTTCCTCGCCCCAACTGCCGCAGGAAGAAGTTCTGGCGCGGCTGCTGTTTGACCATGGGCTGGACAAGTTGACGGCGTTTCAGGCGATTCAGCTTGCAACTGCGGTGGCCACGCTGGCCGGGCGCGGCGGCGAGGGTGTCATCGGCACCCTGCGCAGCAAGTTCGGGCTGGACAATCTGGACGTCAGAACCGATGCGGCCGGAAACGCCGAACTGACGGCAGGCAAATATCTGTCGGAAAAGGTCTATACCGAAGTGACCGTGGATCAGGCCGGCACCAGTTCAATCTCGCTGAACCTGGATGTCGCCTCGCATGTCACGGTGAAGGGCCATTTGAGTTCGGATGGCCAGACCGGGTTGGGGATCTATCTGCAAAAGGACTACTGACGCCAGCGCCGCCGTTCCGCGTCCACCGCAGCGCCCAGCAAAACGGCATAGGCGCTGACATACAGCCAGATCAGCAGCACGACGACCGCCCCGATCGAGCCATAGACCTGATTGTAGGACGGGAAATTGACCAGATACAACATGAAGCCCCGCGCCGCGCCCGCCCAAAGCACGACGGCAACCAGCAGGCCCCAACTGAAAAACGGCGGGCGGGTTGTGGTGTGGTTCGGGCCGTAGCGGTAGGCAATACCAATGGCCAGAACGATGATCAGCAGCCCAAGGGCCAGATTGGCGCGGTGCAGCAGCATGACATCATCCAGATCAATTGGCAGAAACGCCATGGCCAGCGGCACCACGATTGCCAGAACCATCGCGGCGAACACCAGCCCCAACAAAATCAGCGTCAGCAGCAACGCCCGCAACTGATGATGGCCGCCGGGCCGGTTCGGCAACTGGTAGATGGCGTTCAAACCCCGGATCAGCGCCGCCACCCCGGCGCGCGCGGACCACAGCGCCAGCACGGTGGACAACGCGGTGGTCCAGCCGAGTTGCGGGCCACGCACGGCCAGCAGCCCTTCGACCTGCGCAATCACCAGACCAAAGGCATCGGGCGGCAGGAAGCCTTTCAGCAATTCAACCTGGGTGCGGATGGCCGTGGGGTCAAAGGCGGTGCCCCAGATCGCAATGATCGCGGCGACGGCGGGGAAAATCGCCAGAAAGCCAAAAAATGCGACACCGGCCGCAATCAACCCAAGCTCTGCCTGTTCGGTACGCCGATACAGATGGAGCGACGCCGCGATAAATCTGGGGTTAAAGGGAAGGCGTTTCACCAGAAAATCCGACCTCTGAAATTAAAAACGACAACGGGCGCACCAGAGTGCGCCCGAGTCAACTTGTGACTCAATCCTAGATCTGACGGCAGATCAGTGCGTGGTGTGCGTCGAAGACCCGGACAGCAGTGCCAGCAGAAGCAGCGGCACCAGTGCCAGCGCAATCCCGCCGCCAGCAAGGCCACCGGCGACAACAACGGTCGGCGCAGCAGACGGGGCGAGAAACGCACCCCCAGTCGGACTACCCGACGGCGCGGCCTGTGCAAAAGCAGCCGACGACAGGACGGAAAGGCTTAGGGCAATGGCAATAATCTTTTTCATGGTCAGGCTCCTAGAGGTAGATCGATTGGGTTAGCGAATAGCATGAATCGTCAAATCGCGTAAGCGACAATTCATTAGACTAGTCAATAACCCTTTGTAGTAGCAGATCGTCCACACCGGGCACCAAAAACTGCGTGGATTGTCGCAAAATATGGCGGCTGTCGAACCAATACTGATTCTTGAAGCTGCCGCTTGGCCCGCTGCATGATTCGCCGATCCGGTTGGCAACATATGCTTTTCCCAGAATCGCAATCGTTTCACTGCCTTCTGGCGCAATCGTACAGGCAAAGGCAAAGACCTGGGTCTGATCCGCGCCGTCAAGATAGTAATAACGCCGTTGAACCGTGCCATGGCCGGCAGCAATTTGCGCCAGGCTTGGTGCGATCGCGGACATCATGTCCGGGCCAAAGCCCCGGGTTGCGACGACGATGTCATCCCTTGTGGACAGGGTGACATATTGTTCGGTCGCCCAGGTGCGCACCCCGCCATTGACGCCATAGGGTGCCATCAGCCCCGCGTAATTCAGCGTCTTGCTCAGGACCATCAGAATGGGTTGCCCGGCTTTTTCCAGCGCAGCGCGCAGTTGCGCAACCATCGCCGGGTCAGGCGCATCTGACGCCCCGGCCGCTTTGCCAATGCGGGCCTTGACCGCTGCGGCGGCCAGTTTTACCGGATCGCTGAGATCGCCCGCCGCGGGATCATTGCCGCAGCCGGCCAAAGCGAGGACTGCAAACAGCGCCAGACAAGTCAGTTTGCGTGCAGGTGTCATCTCCAGAACCGCCCCCATTGCGCGTCGAGTCCGGCCTTATCATAGCCATGCAGCGTGGTGTAAAGCCGGTCGGTCACGTCGAGACGCGCACCACCGTCGCGGCCAACCGGTCGCAGAACCAGGGGCCGGAGGGACCGGGTCGGCTGACCGGAAAACCAGGCAATCGGGACTTCCAGCTGGATCCCCTTGTCGAACGAACCTTCGCCAAAATCCTTGGCCGACACATTGGTCAGCGTGGCAAAGGCCCCGATTTTCCAGCCATTCTGAAACTCTCGCAGCAGGGTGACGGTGCCGCCGACATCGCCCGCCAGATAGCGCCCGACATCGACCTGCAGATGGTAGCCCTTGCCCAGATCAAAATAACCCGACACATGGCCGGTCGCCACGCGGTAGTCATAGGCGCTGAAGCCCAGACCGCCCGTCGGATCGCGCTGGGCGACATAGTTCAGTTCCGCGCCAAGCGCCCAATGCCGGGTCGCCGGTTTCCACAGAACCTCGGCGGAAATGCCGCCAAACATCCGCTCCAGATAACCGACCGTAACCCGGCCATAAAGATTGCGGCCCAGATTGCCATACCAGGCGGCGGTCAGGCTTTCGATGTCGGGATCGGCCTTGGCGTTGTAGGTGTCAGCGTTTCTGCGCACGGGCGGCAGAGGTGACGCATCGGCCCCGCCGAATGCACCAGCATGGCCGATCACCTGTTTCGTCACCGCACCTGCCAGAATCAGACCGGGGCGAATTTCGTATTTCGCCGCAAACCGGACACCGGCGGTCGCCTTGAAGGGCTCGCTGGGGTCAAACAGCATGGTTTGCACATAGGGGCCGACCGACCAGGTGAACTTTGGGTACAGATCGGGATTACGGGCGAGATCGAAGGCTGGCGCATCGGCGTCGGTGATCGTGATGCGCGGACGCAGCGCAGCGCCGGCGTTTGGTGCAAATTCCAACGCTTCGACATCGGTGCGTTTGACGGTGACTTTAGCGGTCGGCAGGCCATTAACCACCGGGATCAGTTCGAAGGTTTCGACCGAGGCTGGCATGGTCTGGGTCAGTGCGCGGGCGACGCGGCCGACGGCCTGCGCTTCGGCATCGTATTTTGTGTTGCGAAAGCGGACCTGGGCGGTGTCGCCGGTCACACCCAGCGATTCGACAAGAATGCCGCTGCGTTCCAGATTGCGGGTCAGGTTACCGATCAGGATGTCTTTGGCATCGGTCTGGGCCAGCCAGCCGGTCGAGTAGGCGGCGGGATCGGTGCCGCGCTCTGGCCGGGTCTTGACCGGCTCTGGCCCAGAGCCGCCGATGCCACCGCGGGGGCGTTGGGGCGCGTTCAGCGAGATGTTTACGTTGAACCCAAACTGGCTGCCATACAGCGAATAGGCCCCCAGCCGGATCATCGGGCTGTATTGATATTCCACGCCAAAGTTGAACGGGCTGTGCCGGTCGAAGGTTCCGCGCCGCGCGGACTCGTCCAGATAGGCGTCGGAGGAGTATTCGGCCTTCAGGCTCAGCTTTTCGTTGACCTGATATTCCACCCCGCCAAACAGGGCGGCAGTGCCGCGAAACCATTGTTTGTAATTGACCTTGCCGCCGCGACCGATATCCACCCGGGGACGGTCGCCCAGCGGCGCACCAAGCGAGCCGAACGTGCCAAGCCGGCCGAATCCCAGACCGGCGGTTACCTTAAGCCGGGGTCCGATGGATTTGGTTGCGGCGACATACTCTGCCGCGGACAGGCCGGTTCCGATAAAATCCTGCAAGCCAAGCGTGACGGCAGGTAGATATTTATGCTCTTTGAGCAGCTGATAGCGCAGATCAAAACTGCGGTCGTAATAGGTGGTAAAGCCGTTCGCATCCGCGCAATTGGGCGGGCAGACCTGCCGGTTCCACCGATGGATTCCCAGATAGCGAAAGCTGCCGGACAGCCGCGGCGAGATTTGAAACGTCAGCGTGTTGCGAAAGATCGGGCCGAACTCGCCGTGGTTCAACGCAAGAAACCCATCCGGTTGCTGTTCGCCGGACGGCATGTCGATCAAGCCTGTTGCGCCGGACAGGTTCATCGTCGGACGCATTTCGGCCTGTGCTGCGGGCGCGGCACATATCGCGGCCAAGGCTAAGGCAAGACCCACGCGGGTAAGGTGACGGAACATCGGTGATTTTGTCATGGAGCCTCGCATATTCAGCGACACTCTAGGAGTTTGGTGGAACAGAAAAAATGAAAATCAACAGGGCGGCGCGGTTCGGTTCAAACCTGTTGCGCTAGACCTTCGGCAGAGCTTCGGGGTCAAAGCGCCGTTCGGAAGGATCGGAAGTATGGCCATAGCCTTCAACATAAGCGGCTGCGACAGCGCGGGCGGCCAGAGCGTCGCCGGTGGCCATCGCATTGCGCAGGCTTTGCAACGCCTTGGCCATGTCGAGTTCCGTCAAGCTGACTTCGCGGGCGCGAAGAATTTTGGAATGCGGCGTGGTCAGCAGGCCTTCACCGATCAGCAGTTCTTCATGCAATTTTTCGCCGGGGCGCAGGCCGATCATGGTGATTTCGATATCACCCTCCGGGTTGGCGGCGTCCCGCACGGTATAGCCTGCCGCCTGCACCATCTGTTCGGCCAGATCGCGAATGCGCATCGGTTTGCCCATATCCAGCACGAACACATCGCCGCCCGATGGCGACCCGGTCTGGGAAAACGAGCCGGCCAGCAGCACCAGACGCACCGCCTCTGATATCGTCATGAAATAGCGGGTCACGTCTTCATGGGTCAGGGTGATTGGACCGCCCTTGGCGATCTGTTCCTTGAAAAGCGGCACGACGGATCCCGATGACCCCAGGACATTGCCGAACCGTACGGTCGAGAACACGGTCTTGCGCGACCGTTTGGCAAGATCCTGGATCACCAGTTCTGCCAGCCGCTTTGACGCGCCCATCACATTGGTCGGGCGCACGGCCTTGTCTGTCGAAATCAGGATGAACCGTTCAACCCCGGCCTCGTCCGCCGCATCGGCCAGAGTACGGGTGCCAAGGACGTTGTTGGACATGCCGGCGACCGGGTTCGCCTCGACCAAGGGGACATGTTTGTAGGCGGCGGCGTGTAAAACCACCTCTATCCCGTGATCCGACATCACGGACCGCGCGGCACGGGAATCGGTGACGGTGCCCAGAACCGGCACAATCTCTGTAGGACCCAGGTCCGGCCGCACCCGCAATTCGCGGTCTATGTCGTAAAGTGCGACCTCGCTCAGGTCGAACAGCACGATCTTGCGCGGCCCATAGCACAAAAGCTGACGACACAGCTCTGATCCGATGGTGCCGCCGGCACCGGTGACCAGGATCGTCCGGTTGCCATAAGCCGCCATGGCGTCAGGCGGCACTTCCTCAATCGGTTTGCGGCCCAGAAACTGGCCGGGCACCACGGGTGCCAGATTGTCAATCAGCGCCTCTGTCCCCACCAGCTGGGCGAAGGACGGCAGCGCCAGCACATCCAGCCCCAAGGATTGCAGCCGCCGGGCAATTTGCGCCAGTTTCGGGGCAGAGGTTGACGGCATTGCCAACAGCACACGGTCAATCTCGCGGTCATGGACGATGGTTTCGATCTTGGTGGGTGACAGCACCCGCAAACCGGCAACCGTCATCGACTGCAACGCAATGTTGTCATCGAGGAACGCGACAACCGCGATGGACTCGTGGCTTTTCAGGGCAGCGGCCAGCTGAATTCCGGTGGTGCCCGCGCCGTAGATCAGCACCCGCCAGCGACGGTGGCCCCAGCGCAAGACCCAAAGATACAGATTGAGCATCGCAAGCCGGATACCAACCGATGCCAGGAAGAAAATCAGACCAAACAGCGCAATGCCG
>JANYFE010000086.1 GCA_025362795.1 Rhodobacterales bacterium
CGATCCTCAAGATCAACATAGCTGAACAGCGATCCGCTCTTCTCATCCGTCCCGCGCATCATCATCCCCGCAGTTGTCCTGCCAAGGGTGAATCATGTTCCTCAAACCGCGTCGAGGGCAGACTTTTTCAGCAGCCTGCTAGGGGTGAACTACACCGCCCGGATGTCCGAAGTGGCCGTGTCCATGGGCAGATGGACCTTGCGCCACTGGCGTCTGCTCTGAATGCCGTGCTTGCGGGCCTGCCATTCGCTATCACCGAGAAACTTGATACCGGTGCTGTCGACGAGCAGGTTCATGGGGCCATCGGCATGGCGAAACGGGATATGGACGGCCAGCGTCTTCTGTCGTCGGCACAAAGTGGTGTAGTCGGGCACCGCCCAGTGTAAGGCCGCCATCTTCACAAGGCTGGCCACCATCCCGACCGTTTGCCTGAGCGGCAGCTTGAAGAGTACCTTGATGGTCAGACAGAACTGGATCGCCGCGTTCGAGAATACCGCAGGACGACCGGGGCTGCCGTCATGAAGCGCGATCCAGGACATCTCCTTGTCCAGCCAGATCAATAGCGACCCGCGCTTGCGCAGGGCCGCGTTGTAGCTGGGCCAGTTCGTCGCGCGGTAGCGGGCGGGTGAGGGCTTCGTCATGCAGTCTGTCTAACCGCATGGATTCACAATGTGAATCGTCCGTGGTCAGAGTTGTGCAACAACGCCAAGATAATGGCATTTGCGCGGGGCATCTTACGGACTGGTCGAATGGCGGCTTCGGTGAACGCGGCCACGCAGCACGGACTCGGATTGACCGGCCGCTTTGGGCCGAACACGTCGTCCTCCCCCCTGGCATGGTTCCTCCCCAGCTCCTTTTGTATGCGGGGGGGCGCAGCGCGGCATTTTGCTAGCGACAGGCACTTTCACCGGGGAATCCAGGCGGAAGCCACTTGGCGGAAGCCAGACGATTAAATGCGGCAATATCAGAATCTTACATAATCACGACTTGGGCATGCTGGATTCTTTTTCCAAATCCACCAAATCCAGTTTGCCAAATCCACTTGGTCAAATCCACCTCGCCAAATCCAGCCTGCCTCGCACCTTCAAAACGGCGGTTTGATCCGAGAGGAGGAGGCATTCGCAGGTCGCCAGCTCGGGACTTCACTGGTCCATTGGCTGCGACGCCACGTCAGCTGCGCACACCGCGTGTGGCGCGCGCCGGGGACCAGCGGCGTCGTCCGCGCCCGATGGCTATGGGCGAGAAAGTGGAATGCCGCTGATGGTAGCCGAAGAACGTTTGGACCTGTGCGACGGCTTCGATGCGGCTTGACCCTTGCGCCTTGTCCAACAACACTGATCTCATCAGCGAGATGCGCCATTAGCAGAGGTATGCGGATATGACGGCAGAACTTCAGGTCGTTCCTGCGCGACGTGGCCGGGCCGTCCGTCTGGCCAAGGGACAGGCGATCCAGATCATCAACACCCATGGTCAGCAGGTCGTCGACACCTGGTGCTTCAATGCCGATGACCTGTCAGAGTTCATGTCGATGGAACACCTGCACGCCAGCCTGCAAGGGATTTTCCCAGCCAAAGGCGATGGTCTTGCGACAAACCGGCGTCGTCCGATCCTGATGCTGGAGGAGGATACCTCGCCCGGACGCCACGACACGATCATCGCGGCCTGCGACGTTCACCGCTATGCAGCGCTGGGCTGCCGCGACTATCACGACAATTGCACCGACAACCTGCGTGCGGCCCTCGGCCAATTGAACCTGCGCGCCCCCGACTGTCCGGCCCCGCTGAACCTGTGGATGAACATTCCCGTGGGCCCCGACGGCAAAATCGAATGGGGAGAGCCGCTCAGCAAGCCGGGGGATTACGTGACGCTGCGCGCCGTGATTGATTGCATCGTAGTCATGTCAACTTGCCCTCAGGACATGATCCCGATCAACGGTGCCGCGTGCCAGCCGACCGAGGTTCACTACCGGCTTTTGGACTGACCGGCTGATAAGCAGGCGCGGGATCATGGCACCCCGGGGTTGATCCGGTACACCCGCGCCCCATCGTCTTCCTTCCCCGAGGTCACAATCAACCCCAATTTCTTGCCCAAAGCACCGGACATCACGCCCCTCGCGGTATGAGGCAGCCAGCCGGTGGCGGCAATGATCGCCTCCATCGTGGCACCTTCCGGGGCACGCAGCAGTGCGATCAGCGCGGCCTGCTTCGTACCGGCGCGCGGCGTCGGAACCTTGGGTGCGGGTGCCTCGGTGGCGTTTTCGTGGATCGCAGTCATGGTCTTGACCTCCACCGGCTCGATCCCGATGGCCAACAGCCCTGCGTCGGCGACTACCAGTGTGGTGCCGTGACCATCACCGGTTTCGCGCCAGAGCGGTTCGCCCCGGCTTGAGGAGGCATCGACCTCCTGCAGCCAACCGCGTTCGATCATCTTGTTGACGGCCATCTTCGCCGCCGCACCCGCCAGTCCTTTCGGAAGCGGCATGGCGATGTTGTCGGGGCGCTGGGCCCCGGCCGTCAGGATGGTGGTCTGAGTTTCAGTGAGTTTCATCATGGCGGGTTCCACTTACTGATCGTGTTCGGCAAGGAAGGCGGTGATGCGCAGCAGCAGGTCGATGTGGCCATTGGCATCAGCCCCAAAGATCACATCGCCATCGTCGTCGCGCTCCAGATCGGCGATCTCGCGCAGCAGGGCGATGGCATCGTTGCAGGCGGCGAGGCGTTCGGCCTCCCACGCGGCGGTGATGGCATCCTGTTCGATCTGATGGCGCTGGGCCGGGTCAACCGGCATGGCTCAGGCCTCCCACTTGGCAAAATCATCAGCCGTGCCCAAGCTCTCCGCGATCTTGCGAAGGATACCGGGCGATTGGCCCTCCAGATCGGTGGCAAGTTTGGCCTCCGCCACGAAGGTCTCGCGCGGCAGGTGATTCAGGGTGCCGTAGTGGAGGCGCATCGAGGCTTCGACCCCAGCGGGGTTCAGGTTCGGCGCCAGTTCGCGCAGCAGAGTTTGGTAGGGCATGGGTATCTCCTTTGGCGGGCACGCGGGTTTGCGGGCCCTTCTACGCAAGCAAGCCCCGCCATCGCGGGGCTTGGCCGAGGCCCGTTTGAGTCACTTGGCGTGTTCACCCTCGCTGAAGGCGCTGTCGGTGATCTGGCGCAGCAGGCTGGCGTAACGGTTGAGGCTGCCGACGTGGCCCCAGTGGATCTCGTCGGGGAGAGTGTAAAAATGGTCGTCGCTGAGAGCTTTCAGCCGCTCCAGCATGCCGTCGATCGCGACCTTGGTGGCCAGGAAGGCGATCAGGGCTTTGGAATTGTCTGAAGCGCGGCGACTGGTTCTGGCGGTCATGGTTCTATCCTTCTGGATTTCCGGGGTGCGGGCTGTATCGCGCCTATAGCCAAGTTCGCTCTGATACCGACCTTGATCAACGAAATAACAAGCAATATCATTGCTTTGATTACACAATGGAGCAGTTATGAACGGCATGAGCGAGCGCGAATATTCCACCCATTCCGGCCTGTCACGGGGTGCGGTCCAGAACGCCAAACGCGGCGGCAGACTGGTTTTCTATGCCGATGGCTCGATCAACGCGGCCGCATCCGATGTGCGCCGGGCGGAGATGACCGATCCCGATCAGCAGCGCCGCTGGCTTGGCGGCGATGCGGCCATGCCGACCAGCGGCAGCGGCGGTACCGACAGCTACCTCAAAGCCCGGACCGCGCTGACGGTCTACCAGGCGCAGGAACGCCAGTTGGCGATCCAGAAGAAGAAGGGTATGTTGGTCGACCGGGCGCGCGCGGAGGCATTGGTGTTCCGTCTGGCCCGGCAGGAACGCGATGTCTGGGTCACTTGGCCTGCACGGGTGGCGGCACTGATGGCGGCCCAAATTGCGGCGGAGGTGGAAAAGACATCAGGCAAACAGTTAGTGATCGAGGCCGCGACGATGCAACGGGTGTTGGATGCCCATGTCCGCAATCAGCTTGAGGCTTTGGCTGACCTCCGGGTCTCGCTTGGATGAGAAAGACCTTGATCCAAACACTGACCTCGGCCTCGGCTTTGCCTGTGAGGAGGACCTGCTGCGGCCTCGGTGGCGGGCAATACGACCCGATCCCGACCTGACGGTTTCTAAATGGGGCGACCAGTATCGTAAACTGCCCTCTTGGGTGTCAGCTGAGCCACAGCGCTGCCGACCGCTTGGGCCATAAGCCTTTAGCCTAACATAATTTGCATCTCCGTTTTGACCGACATTCACCCACTTCTTCCGTCACCTACCGCGCCAAAAACGCGCGTGCGGGTTGACCTGGCGTTGACGTGCTGACCATCCCGAAGAAATTCTGGCAGATCGGCAGAAGAAGCGAGGCCGTCCTGCTCAGATCCTCGATGGCCCTTGCGTGCCGATCAACTGCCACCGAATCACGATTGGGCTACCTCTCGAATGCCGCCATTTGTTACAAGCCGGTTCTGCCGCCAAGCTCCCGGCGTAATGCCCGTGCATTTCTTGAAGGCACGGTTGAAGGCGGCGTCGGAGTCGTAACCGACTTCGGCCGCGATTTGGGCGATGCCCAATCCATGCTGCTCCAGCAGCCGCGCGGCAAGCTGCATGCGCCATCGCGCAAGGTAATGGATTGGCGTTTCCTGCACAAAATGGCTGAACCGCTCTGCAAAGGCCGAACGCGACAGGCCGACGTCGCGTGCCAAAGTTTCGACAGTCCACCCCTCGCCGGGGCGGCCGTGTAAAAGCGCCAGAGAAGCGCCTACATGCGGATCCCGCAGGCCGGAAAGCCAGCCACTGGAATCTGGCGGCAATGATTGCATGTAGCGTCGCACCACGTCGACGAACATCAGCTCCGCGATCTTCGACAGCACCAATTCTCCGCCCGAACGGGCCATCGCTGTTTCATCTGCAGCAAGACGGAAAAGCTGCGATATGGTGCCAGAGTTCTCTGCCGCCCGGCTATGCAGCAGGCGCGGAAGGCCATGCAGCACCGGATTGAAGGGGCGTACATCGCAGCCAAGGTAGCCACAGATGATGTGGGTGCGCTCCCCTTCTCCGTCACGCGGCCCCACAAGGAAGGGCAATTGCCGATCGGTTGGCCGGTAATACTGACTGACATCCGCTGGCACGCGCATTCCAGGGGATGAGGACAACACATGCGCGTCGGCATTTGGCACGACCAGAATGTCGCCCGCCTCGACCCGGAGCGGCGGAATCGATCCATCCGTTACTTCTGCCCAAAGTCCGCCATCGGTGACTGCGTGAAACATGATCACGTGTTCGGCCCCGGGCATTACATTGGTCGCAATGGCGGCACCTGTGGGCGTGTGCGAAGCCCAAGGCGCACGTTGTTCCAAATCGAAGAAAATTGCGCCGGTCAGCCGGACGGCACGCAGGACTTCCGACAGCACGTCCATCGAGACCTCCCTTGGGGGTTTCGGCCAAATCAATTGGACGAATGATCAACCTTTCACCCAACCTTGCAGCAAATCAAGAGCGCATACTGCACCTCATTCGCACGACCAATCGCGCCGAGCTGCCATGTGGGGGCCGATTGATTAGGTCCCAATATTCTAACGGATGCCAATGACATTCAGGGGGAAGATCAAATGTATACAGCTGAAATTCGTACTTTGAGTGGGAGTACCCTGACCATATCGCAAGAAAGTCTTGCCAGCTTGCAGTCTGCATTGGGTGGCAGCGTCCATTTGCCCGGATCCACTGTCTACGACGAGGCCAGAACGGTCTGGAATGCCACTGTCGACAAGCATCCCGGTCTGGTGGTGCGCTGTGCGGGGGTTTCTGACGTGATGCAGGCCGTGCGCTTTGCCAAGCAGCACGATCTGTTGATCGCGGTACGGGCGGGCGGGCACAATATTGCCGGTAAGGCCGTCGCCGATGGCGCCCTGCAGATTGACCTGTCGCAAATGCGCTCGGTCACGGTTGATCAGGCAGGGCGGAAGGCTTGGGTCAGTCCCGGTGCGACGCTTGCCGATTTCGACCGTGAGACGCAGGCGTTTGGCCTGACGGCCCCAATGGGCATCAACTCCACCACCGGAGTCGCGGGTCTGACGCTGGGCGGTGGGTTCGGCTGGACCACGCGCGCTTTTGGCATGTCGGTGGACTCGCTGACCGGTGCGGACATCGTTCTGGCGGATGGCCAACTGCACCACGCCAGCGCTTCCGAAAACCCTGATCTGTTCTGGGCGCTGCGGGGCGGCGGTGGCAATTTCGGCGTTGTGACCAGTTTTGAATTCCAGTTGCATCCCCTTGGGCCGCAGGTCCTGGCCGGACTGATCGTGCATCCCTTTGCCGATGCACCCCAGGTCTTGAAGCAGTATCGCAGCTTCGTGGCACAGGCGCCGGATGAGCTCACTGTCTGGACCGTCCTGCGCAAAGCGCCACCGCTGCCTTTCTTGGCCGAGGAATGGCATGGCAAAGAGGTGATGATCCTTGCTGTCTGTTATGCAGGCGACCCAGAGGATGGGGCGAAGGCGCTTGCACCTCTGCGTGCCGTCGGAAAGCCAATTGCCGATGTGATCGGGCTCAACCCCTTTGCCGGTTGGCAGCAGGCTTTCGACCCTCTGCTGGCGGCAGGCGCCCGCAACTATTGGAAATCGCATGATTTCATTGAACTTTCGGACCCTGTTCTGGCCCAGTTGACCGATTTTGCCGGGCGCCTGCCGACCGAGGAATGCGAGATCTTCGTGGCCAATCTTGGCGGCGTCATGGGCCGCGTGGCGGCAGATGCCACGGCCTTTGCCGGGCGCGACACGCGTTTCGTGATGAATGTTCATACCCGGTGGCAGGACGCCCGCGACGACGCCCGCTGCATCGGCTGGGCGCGCGAGTTCTTCGCTGCCACAAAACCTTTTGCGGCGACGACCGCCTATGTGAACTTTCTGTCCGACGAAGATGGTGACCGGCTGACAAGCACCTATGGCGGCAACTATGCGCGGCTTGCAACGGTCAAGGCCAAGTTCGACCCCGGCAACATGTTCCGCGTCAACCAGAATATCAAGACCTGAACCGCCCCGGGTTTACCGGAGGGTGGTTTGTTCAATGGCTAGGCGACCATATCGAAGGAGTTCAGGTTTGCATAGAACGCCTCCTCTGCTTCTGCGGGTGGGATGTATCCGATAGGGCCAAAAAGGCGTCGGTTGTTATACCAATCGACCCCCGTGCACCATAGAGCTTGCGGTTGTCCTCCCAGGCCTCGTCGATCTTGAGGCTCATGGCGGCATCGGACTTGGCCCGGGCTGACGCCCGGTCAGGATCACGCACGATGGCCCGCCGGTTATAATAGGTCGACGGGGCGATCTGTAGAATTTTACACATCGGCTCGACCCCGAACTCCCCGCGGTGTTCTTCAATGAAAGCAGTCATTTGCGAAACGGCCGGTCGAGCTCCGCCTGGGCAAAATACGAAGACGCCTTCTTCAGGATCTCATTGGCCTGACGAAGCTCCCGCACCTCGCGTTCAAGCTCCTTGACCCGCGCCCTCTCGGCGGTCGTCTGGCCTGGCCGCTCGCCGCCATCGCGCTGGACCTGTCGCATCCAAACGCGAAGGCTGTCTGGCGAGCAGCCCAATTTACCCGCGATCGCCGTCAGCGCCGCAGCTTCGCTTTGATAATCATCGCGGTGTTCCATCGCCAACCGCACCGCACGTTCGCGGAACTCACCTTCTCGTGCATTTTCAATGCACTGTCAGGCAACGGGTGAATACGGCTTCGAGGTCTTCTTCTTTGATGTCTGTTCCATAACGGGCAATTCTCCGAGAGTTTTGCCCTCCGGTAAACCCGGGGCGGTTCAGTCCGGTTGCTCTTCTGGGCTTGCTCGGTCAACGGCTTGCCCCGCTTATGCGGCCTATGGCGGGATCTACATCAGCGCGTCCGTGACCTGGCTTTGGATCATCGGAGGGCAGCCTCCAGATCGTTGGGACATCATTGGTTTGGGTTTAGCCTGTTTGGCGCCATGATCATCCTGGTTTCGCCTGTCTTTCGAGGCTGACGCGTCGCCCCGGTCTGGCTCGTGCCGATCGCGCCTCTTACCAATGGATTTTTGAATTGGGCCTCGTGACAGGACCGCGTGAACAAAGATGAATGATGGCCCCCGTAATGCCTTGTCGGACAGCCACAGGACCGCGCGATCGGCATCTCGGCTGTTCCCCTGACATGGCAATCTGGAATCGGGGAGCTAAACTTCGAACCTCAGCCATTGCGGCACACTATCCCGGCCAGCGGAATGTCTGCGCCGACCTGACCATGGCGGCGGTGGCTGGGCTATAGGGCCGTCCCGGCACGCTGAGCAGCGAAATCGTGCGGCTGACCTCGGGGTCGATCAAGGGGCGCTGCAGCAGGTCCGGAAGTGTGACCGAACACTCCGGCATGAAGGCAAAGCCGATCCGCGCCAGCACCATTGCCTGCACCCAATCCTCGCGCTCGGACCGAAAGCGCGCATAGAGCGTGACATTGTGGTTGCGGCAGACCTCCATGACCGTCTCGCGCAGTTCGCATGACAGCCTGTCGACATAGGGTTCACCAGTCAGATCAGCGAGTTTGATTGCGTTTAGATTGGCCAGCCGGTGCTCGGGCGGAAAAATGACGACATAGCGCTCCCGGTAAAGATCATGGACCGTGAACGTGTCCCGAACCTGATCCATCGCATTCAGCACCGCCAAATCAAGATCGGCGTTTTCAAGCCGGGTTTTCAACTCGGCAGCGCTGGATTCGCTGACCGCGACTTCGACCCCGGGATGGTCGGTCTGGAACTTGGCCAGAAAGCGCGACAGTCGCACCGGCCCGACGGTTGACATTACCCCCAGCCGGATCGGCACCTTGTTCAGCAGCCGGAAATTATCGGCAAGGCTTCGGGTTGCCTCGGTCTCGTGCAGGATGTGCTGCAGATGGGGCAGCAGTGACCGGCCAAAGTCACTGAGGAGGATCTTCTTGCCTTCGCGGTGAAACACCGGTGCGCCAAGTTCAGCCTCCAGCGTTTTGACCGCCTTGGTCAGGGCGGGTTGCGACACATTGCACTGCGCCGCCGCCTTGGTGAAATTCAACGATTTTGCCGCCGCCAACACATACTTTACCTGGAACATCTCCATCGGGGTCCCCCTTTTCACGGGTTTGTGATGGGCTAGCTTAGCACAGCCTCCGATAACCGCTGGCTATCAATTGATAAGCAAACGGTCGTTCCCTTGTGTCCGCAATGCCCCAAATTGGGGCCACGATGCACCCGAAAGGAGAATGAAAATGACAGTCTTTATGGTGGAGCGTGATCTCAAGGGGATCAGCATGGCCGATCTGGGCGGCGCACAGAAGGCCGCGATCACGACCGCGCAGGCGATGACCGCGCTGGGAACCAAGATCAGCTACATCCGCTCGACCTTCGCGCCCGAGGATGGACGCTGCATGTGCCTGTTCGATGCGGCCTCGGACACCGATGTCAGACGGCTGAATGACACGGCCGGACTGCCCTACCACAGCGTCGTTGCAGCCCTTGATCTGACCCCTTGAGCCGCAGGGAAGTCGGCGGATCAGCGCGTTCTGATCGGGTGATATCAGCGGGGAACTCGGGCGATGGGCCAGGGACAGCATATCTTGGATGCAATCGGCAACACGCCGCTGGTCCAACTGCGCCGGATCGTTCCACCCGGCAGCGCCCGGATCGTGGCCAAGCTGGAATCGGCCAATCCGACCGGCAGCATGAAGGACCGGCTGGCACGGACAATTGTCGAGCGGGCGGCGGCGGCGGGCCACCTGCCGCCCGGTGGCACGGTGGTGGAATACACCGCCGGGACCACCGGGATTTCCTTGGCGCTGGTGGCGAGTGCGCTGGGCTACAAGACCCACTTCGCGTTCTCAGATGCCTTCAGCGACGAGAAGCGCTTTGCGATGCTGGCTTATGGTGCGGCGATCACCGACGTGCCCAGCGACAACAAGAAGATCACCAAGGATCTGATCCAGGCGATGATCGCCAAGGCGGGTCAGATCAGCCAACAGCCCGGCCATTGGTGGGCCGATCAGTTGAACAACACCGACGGGGCCGACGGCTACGCGGGCCTGGGCGACGAGATCTGGCAACAGACCGCCGGTCAGGTCGATGCGCTGGTCCATACCGTCAGCACAGCGCATTCGCTGCACGGCATGAGCCGGGCGCTGCGGCAGCACAACCCCATGCTGCCGGTCTATGCGGTCGAGCCTGCCGAGTCGGCAGTGCTGTCGGGGCAGCCACCGGGGTCGCACAAGATCGAGGGCATCGGCCTTGGCTTTCTGCCACCGCTCTGGCACCCCGAGGAGGTGACAGAAATTCTGACCGTCTCGACCGATGACGCCAAGGCGATGGCGCGGCGTCTGGCGCGCGAAGAGGCGATCTTTGCAGGCACCTCAACCGGGGCCAATATCGTGGCGGCGCTGCGGATTGCGGCGCGGCTGGGGCCAGGCAAGACGGTGGCGACGCTGATCGTCGATTCCGGCCTGCGTTATCTCAGCACCGATGTGTTCCGCAGCCCGGCATAGGCACCGTCAACGCCGGTTTTGTGCTAAGTTGCGACAGTGGTTCTGGCCCTGAACGGGATTTCTGGAGGCAGCACATGCAGACCAGCTTGATTGACCTGATCGGCAATACCCCTTTGGTTCCCCTACGCCGGGTGGTGCCGCAGGGTCACGCCCGGGTGCTGATCGAGCTGGAATCGGCCAATCCCACCGGCAGCATGAAAGACCGCGCAGCGCTGGCGAACGTCAGCCTTGCGGTGCAAGCTGCGCGGTTGCAACCCGGCGATACCATTGTCGAATGCACCAGCGGCAGCACTGGAACTTCGCTGGCTAGCGTCGCGGTGGCGCTGGGCTACAAATGCCTGCTGGTGACTTCCGATGCATTCAGCACCGAAAAACTGTCGCATATGCGGGCACTTGGGGCCGACGTGCAAATCCTGCGCAGCGACAACAAGAAGATTACCGTGGAATTGGTGACTGCCCTGATCGAGACATCGCGGCAACTCAGCCAGCAACCCGGCCATTTTTTGCGGATCAGTTCAACAACTCCGACGTGTTGACCGGCTATTCGGCTCTGGGCGATGAGATCTGGACCCAGACCGACGGGCGCATCGACGCCTATGTGCAGGGCGTGGGCACCGGCGGATCGCTGCGTGGCACGGCTGAAGCGCTGCGCCTGCATGTTGCGGCAATCAGGATCGTTGCGGTCGAACCCGCAGAGTCGCCGGTGCTGTCGGGCGGCACACCCGGTGCCAACCTGATCGAAGGTATCGGCATGGGCTATGTCGTGCCGCTGTGGAAACCCGGTTTGGCCGATGAAATCATCACGGTCCCTGCCGCCGAGGCGATGGCATTGTCGCGCAGGCTGGCCCGCGAAGAGGGGTTGTTCGGCGGCGCGTCTTCGGGCGCGAATGTCGTGGCGGCACTGCGGCTGGCTGAAAGGCTTCGGCCGCAGGCGACGATCGTGACGCTGATGTGCGACTCCCGCATCAAGTATCTCAGCATCGAGGTCTATAAGTGCCATTGACCAAGCAGTGGACCTTATGGACCGGCATTTCTTCTCGAAAGGCAGTCTGGCTGGTTCAACGCTCCGTCCATTGCGTCGGGATATCGCATTGCCAGCCGGTCCGATGCAAAAGCGGTCGGTCGTCCGCAAACTCGGCGTATCCCAGACAAAGATAGCCGGTGAAAATCCAGCTGTCCGGTGCACCGAGCAGGGCGTGGATGGCTGCAGGGGCCAGAATCGACACCCAGCCCAGACCAATGTTCTCGGCCCGGGCCGCCAGCCAAAGCGTATGAATTGCCATGACCGTTGAAAATTGCAGGGTTTCCGGCATGGTCCGCCGCCCCAACCCCCGCCCTTCGATGGGGGCGGTGTCGGTGAACACCGCAAGATGCACCGGGGCGGCACGCAGGCCGGCCAGTTTCAGGCGGACGTATTCCGCCCGTGTCGCCTCGTCGTAGGCCGTCGCGGCCTCCCGATTGCAGCTTTCGAAGATGTCCTGTACCTGATCACGCAGAGTTTGATCCTTGACCTGCATGACTCGCCACGGCCGCGAGTTGCCTACCGACGGCGCCAGGTCCATCGCAGCACGCAACCGATCGATGGCGCAGTCCGCCACAAGATCTGTGCGAAAGTGCCGAACATCGCGCCGCCAGCGCAAAATATCGTTCAGGGTGTTGGCCTGTGCCGGAAAAAAATTCATCCCCGCCTCACCTTGATGACACTGGCCCGATGTCTGCCCGCCAGAACCACTGTATGATATTCTTGTCTTGGAGTATCAGCCGCGCCCGCGATAGGGTGGGACGCCTTGATCCGGGACCCAGACGCATTGGGGCAAAGGGCCGGTCTGGTAGAACACGTCAATCGGAATGCCGCCGCGCGGATAACATCGAACCATACGACCAATGGTGCTGGCGCGCTCCATTGCGCACCGCAACAAGAAAAGCGGCATCGCCATGATGCGAGGGCTCGTAGATCTTGTGAACCAGTGGCGGTGCGATCCCGTCTTGCCCGGCAGCATTTGC
>JANYFE010000093.1 GCA_025362795.1 Rhodobacterales bacterium
ATAGGAGCCTTGATGCTCCAGCACCATGCGGACAGCACGCGCCCGCATCTCAGGTGAATAACGATTTGATGTCTTACTCTTTTCCATAGCCCTCATCCTTAGTCAGGTTGAAGGTCTCCGGCAAACAAGGGGCGGTTCACACCGCTGACACCGCCCGCGAACTGCGCCTGCTGACTTGGGCCGTCACCGACCCGACCAATTGGCACCGCTACCTCGCGTTAAAGGCCGACCGCCCGGCCTTTCTGGCCGAGATGACTGAATACTACGCCCAATCCCTGCAATATTCCCGCCCCGAAGCCACGTTGCGCGCGGCTCAAACCTATGCCTTCCTGATCGACGAAACCAACTACGGGCGGGCGCAGGACGGCTACACTCTGACCAAATTCGCCCTTGGGCCATATGCCGGCCTGATCCTGCCCCCCGACCGCGCACCCACCGACATCGCAGCGCAACTCCTGCCGCTCGCCCTCACCCTGCCCTCAAAAGATGCCGGCTTCTGGCAATCCGCCCTGCCGCTGGCCGTCTTCACCGCCCAGCCCGACCGCATCCTCACCCCGGTTCTGACCCGCTTCACCGCCGCCGTCGCACAATCCGACGACTACATGTTCCGCGACGGCACCCCCTTTCCCGTCCCGCCCTTCGGCCCGGTTCTCGCCGCCGCCACTACCAACCCAACCGCCCTTGCCCTGATCCTTGACAGGATCGCAAACCCCGACACCCCCACCACCGCCTTCCTCAAAACTGCCCTGATGTATGCCGCACAGGCCAACAACTTAACCGCCGTCCGCAGCCTTCTTGACCACGGGGCCAACCCGAACCGCGCCACCGACAGCAGCCAAGCCGATTGCAGCCGCCCGCTCGAGCGCGACCACCGCACCGCCCTGATGTATGCCGCCGAAAACGCCTCGGCCCAACTCATCACAATGCTGCTCGACGGCCGGGCCGACCCGAAAATGAAGGACACCAAAGGCAACCGTGCAAGCTGGTATCTCTCCAAAAACAACATGACCACGGACTCTGAACGCAGCGCCCTCCGCCAACGCCTCTTCCCAAACTGACCAAAGACCCCGACTAACTGTCTTCTTTCCCCCTTTCATCCGTTCATAAATATCCCACAGGAGCGCGTTCATCGGTCCGAGGACCGATGAACGCGGGGGGATGTGAAATCCCCCGGCCTTTGCTCGTGCCCGCCCCTAGAAATCCACCTCCCATCACGCTATCACGCCCCCAACCCAATCCGGAGGCCACCATGACCCGCACCGAAACCGACAGCTTCGGCCCTTTGGAAGTGCCCTCCGACAAATACTGGGGCGCGCAAACCCAGCGCTCGATCCAGAACTTCCCGATCGGCTGGGAGAAACAGCCCGTCGCCATCATCCGCGCCCTCGGCGTGATCAAGAAAGCCTGTGCACTGGTCAACATCGACCAGTCCGATATTGATCGCCAGATCGGCCAGACCATCGCCCGCGCCGCACAAGAGGTGATCGACGGTAAATTCGACGACAACTTCCCCCTCGTGGTCTGGCAAACCGGCTCCGGTACCCAGTCCAACATGAACGCCAACGAGGTCATCTCGAACCGGGGCATCGAAATGCTCGGCGGCGTGATGGGCAGCAAAAAGCCGATCCACCCCAATGATCACGTCAATATGGGTCAATCGTCCAACGACACGTTCCCCACAGCCATGCATGTCGCCATCGGCATCATGGCCCGCGACACATTGCTGCCCGGTCTTGAAAAACTGCATCTGGCACTGGTCGCGAAGTCCGAAGAATTCAAGGATATCATCAAGATCGGCCGCACCCACACCCAGGACGCAACCCCCCTGACCCTGGGGCAGGAGTTTTCGGGTTACGCCCATCAGGTAGCCCAGGGCATCATGCGGGTGAACAAGATCCTGCCGGAAATCTACGAACTCGCGCAAGGCGGCACCGCTGTCGGCACCGGCCTCAACACCCGCGTCGGTTGGGATTCTCGCGTCGCCGCGAAGATTGCCCAGATCACCAATCTGCCCTTCGTCACCGCCCCCAATAAATTTGAGGCATTGGCCGCCCATGACGCGATGGTGATGTTCTCCGGTGCCCTGAAAACCGTCGCCGTGTCGCTGTTCAAGATCGCCAACGACATGCGCTTTCTGGGATCCGGCCCGCGCTCCGGCCTCGGCGAACTCAGCCTCCCCGAAAACGAACCCGGCTCCTCCATCATGCCCGGCAAGGTAAACCCGACCCAGGCCGAGGCGCTGACGATGGTCTGTGCGCAAGTCATGGGCAATGACGCTACCGTCGGTTTCGCAGGCAGCCAGGGTCATTTCGAACTTAACGTGTTCAACCCGGTGATGAGCTATAACGTGTTGCAAAGCATGCAACTTCTGGGCGACGCTGCCGGCAGTTTCACCGACAATATGGTGGTGGGAACCCGCGCCAACCTCACCCGCATCAACCAACTGATGCGTGACAGCCTGATGCTGGTCACGGCGCTGGCCCCGACCATCGGCTATGACGCCGCGACCAAAGTCGCCAAAACCGCCCACAAGAACGGCACCACCCTGCGCGAAGAGGCCATCGCTTTGGGCTATGTCACGGGCGATGTATTCGACCGCGTGGTGCGGCCAGAAGACATGATCGGCCCCAAGGGTTAAGTCGTGGCGGAAATCATCAACCTCCGCACCGCGCGAAAGGCCCGCGAAAAGGCCGATGCAAAGGTCAAGGCCGATGCCAGCGCCGCGATGCACGGCCGCACCAAGGCCCTGAAAGCGCTGGAAAAAGCCCGCGCCGATCAGGACCGCGCCAAACTCGACGGGCATCAGCGCGATGGGCAGGATTAACCCGCGCTTAACCTTGGTGAGGCAGTCTGGCGGCAGAGGTGCCGGATGGACAACTTGCCGCAGACCATGAGTCCCGAAAACTGGCTCTTGCATTTGTTCTCATCGCAGGCGGCCCGAGAGGGCGCAGTGATCCGGCGCAAGATTCGCGACATCGACAGATACGTGGGCCGGGATGCGTTTCTTGCAGAAATGCGGCGGCGCGGCTTTCCCGTTGTTGAAAATGCCGGGCAATTCGTGATCTTCTGCAATCATGAACCGATCTCCCGACTGGCCTGACCGCGATTTCTTCGAAGAAATCGGAACGGAACCTTCCAAGGTTCCGAACCGGAGTTTTGCAAAACTCCGCACCGGAATTTTCGAAAATTCCGGTCTCACGCCGCGCCGCAGTTGCGACTCCGCCCCATGACCCGCCCCGAAAAACACTCGCTCACCCTCCTCGGCCACCGCACCTCCGTCTCGCTGGAGCCTGAGTTCTGGGCCGAGTTTCGCCGCATCGCGCAATCCCGCGACCAGACGCTCAACCAACTCGCCACACAGATCGACGACAGCCGCCAGGGCGCGGGCCTCGCCTCTGCGATCCGGGTCTTTGTGTTGAGTGAACTGAAACAATCCCGCTAAATCCCCCATTGCCCTTGCCCGCCGTTTCCCGCTAGGGTCGCACAACGCGGGCAATTCCCGCGGAAGAATTCTCTGCCCTCCTGCTCTGGCGCCAAATCCGCGCCGAAATCGGGGGCAGCCGGATCGGTCGCGAGACCGCTGATTTGCCTGTCAAGTCCCTGATTTGACGGGTTTTTATAGGGGCCACCTGGCCCGGAAGTGAACCGCGATGATGCGCGCGAACCTATCGACGAACGGCGAGGGCTGCCCACCGGGCACCGCCCTGCTTTGGTCATTGTGCGCCACCGCCCGAACAAGTCGCCCCGCTGCATCGTTTCACGCCCCACCAGGGTTCCGAACGGTGTCGGTCCGGCGCAGTGAAAGCAAATGTCCAAGAAAATGCTCATTGATGCCACGCATGCCGAGGAAACTCGCGTCGTTGTGGTCGACGGCAACAAAGTCGAAGAGTTCGACTTTGAAACCCTGAACAAGCGCCAGCTTGCGGGAAACATCTATCTGGCCAAAGTCACGCGGGTCGAACCCTCGCTGCAGGCCGCCTTTGTCGATTACGGCGGCAACCGGCATGGCTTTCTGGCCTTTGCCGAGATTCACCCGGACTATTACCAGATCCCGGTGGCCGACCGCAAAGCGCTCCTCGACGAAGAACGCGCCTACAACCGCGCTCAGGACGACGAGGACAACCGCCGGTCCCGCCCGGTGCGAACCCCGCGTCCCCCCCGCGCCGAGGCCGTCAGGTCCGATGATGCCGTCCAAACCGCCGACGCGCATATCGGCGGTATGGATGTGGTGGACCTGGGCGAGGAAACCGGAGCGGACGCGCTGGTCGAACCGGCAAACGCCCCTGATCAGCCGCATCAGGACGACCATTCCCACGACCAGCATGATCACGATCACGCCGAAGACCACGACGCCCCCTTCCGCTCCATCGACCACGCCTCTGACACCGATGATGAAATCGAATCCATCGCTGATGAGGATGTGTCAGAAGAAATCTCCCACGCCCGCAAACCCCGCGCCCGCCGCTATAAAATTCAGGAAGTGGTGAAAGTCCGCCAGATTCTGCTGGTGCAGGTTGTTAAAGAGGAACGCGGCAACAAGGGCGCGGCGCTGACCACCTACCTGTCGCTCGCCGGTCGCTACTGCGTCCTGATGCCCAACACGGCGCGCGGTGGCGGCATCAGCCGCAAGATCACCGTCGCCGCCGACCGCAAGAAGCTGAAGGAAATTGCGACCGAAATCGAAGTGCCGGAAGGTGCTGGCCTGATCATCCGCACCGCCGGTGCCAAACGCACCAAGCCGGAAATCAAGCGCGACTACGAATATCTGATGCGCCTGTGGGAACAGATTCGCGAACTGACGCTGAAAAGCATCGCCCCCGCCGCGATCTACGAAGAAGGCGATCTGATCAAACGCTCGATCCGCGATCTGTATTCCCGCGAGATCGACGAAATTCTGGTCGAGGGCGAGGCGGGCTTCCGCACCGCCAAGGACTTCATGCGCATGATCATGCCGTCCCATGCCAAAGTCGTGCAGCCCTATGCCGATCAGATGCCGCTGTTCGCCCGCTTTCAGGTCGAATCCTACCTCGGTGGCATGTTCAACCCGACGGTGCAGCTGAAATCCGGCGGCTATATCGTCATCGGCATCACCGAAGCCCTCGTCGCCATCGACGTCAACTCGGGCCGCGCCACCAAAGAGGGTTCCATCGAGGAAACCGCCCTCAAGACCAACATGGAAGCCGCCGAGGAAATCGCGCGCCAGTTGCGTCTGCGCGACCTAGCCGGTCTGATCGTGATCGACTTCATCGATATGGAAGAACGGCGCAACAACGCCTCTGTCGAGAAAAAGATCAAGGACAAGCTGAAAACCGACCGCGCCCGCATCCAGATTGGCCGCATCTCGGGCTTTGGCCTGTTGGAGATGTCGCGTCAGCGCCTGCGCCCCGGCATGCTCGAATCCACCACCCAGCCCTGCGCCCATTGCCATGGCACCGGCCTGATCCGGTCGGATGACAACCTTGGCCTGCAAGTGCTGCGCGCGCTGGAAGAAGAAGGCACCCGCAACCGCACCAAAGAGGTCTTGCTCAAGGCTCCGATCGGTATCGTGAATTTCCTGTTCAACCAGAAACGCGAACATCTGGCGATGATCGAGGCGCGCTATGGCATGGCCGTGCGGATCGAGGCTGATCCCTCGCTGGTCAGCCCCGACTACGCCATCGAAAAATTTAAGACTGCCACCCGCGTCGTCCCCGTCGTCGGTGCGGCCATCTCCGGCAACGCCAGCCTGATGGGCGCTGCTGTCGATGAATACGAAGATCCCGATCTGCCCGAAGATGATGACATCGACGAAGTCGAAGAGGCCGAGGTCATCGAGGTCAAAGCCCCCGCCAGCAACGGCAACGGCCAACCCGCCGCCGCCCGCGCCGAAGGCGATGGCAGCCCGGGCAAGAAAAAACGTCGCCGCCGCCGCAAGAAAAAGACGGGCTCAGGTGCTGCGTCAGACAATGGCACCACGACCGAAACGCAGGATGCCGATGGCGACGAAGGGGATGACGACGGCGATGACACCGACGCCCCGGTCCAAGTCGCTGTGGCCATCGCAGCCCCGGTCGCCGAAGTGATCGCTGAAACCGCCGAAACCACGGACGCCCCGGTCAAGAAAAAGCCGACCACCCGGTCGCGCACTTCTGCCGCGACCAAGGCCAAAGCGGCCGCCGCTGCCGCACAGGCAACGCCAGAGCCCGCACCGCTCGAGTCCGCGCCAGCGGCCCCGGTCGAACCTGCTGCCGAACCCAAGGCCAAACCGGCACCGCGCTCGCGCAGCAGTTCCAGCCGCGCCAAAGCCACCAGTGCCAAGGCGGCAGAGGCGGCCGTTACCGCGGAACCAGCGGCAACGAAGCCAGCGGCAGCAAAACCAGCGGCAGCAAAACCAGCGGCAGCGCCCCCCGCAGCACCCGAAGCCGTGGCCGCGCCGACAGCGCCCCAACCAACCCTGGTCCCGGAACCGGCCCCTGTGGCAGAGGCCGCCGAAGATCCCAACAAGCCCAAACGCAAAGGCTGGTGGTCGCTCGGCCGCTAGCCGGGCCTCACAATCCAAAAGGGCGACAGGATCATCCTGCCGCCCTTTTCCTATTCCCCGCACCCAGCCATTCTCCCGCCATCCGCGGCCCCCAAATAACCCCACGAAGGGTCTCGCCCGCTCCACCCAGCACCGCCGCTCTCGCCACAAATTCCCGGCTTTCGCACGAACCTTTGCCGTGACTCATCCCCGCCGGATCAGATGCAGCGCCACCGCGCCCTCCTCATGGCACGCCACATACTCATGCCCCGCCTCCCCGCAGAAATGCGGCAAATCCACCCGTGCCATTGCATCCGTCGCCCGCACGCACAAAACCTCACCCCGCGCCATCGCCAACAGGCGTTTGCGTGCCTTCAATACCGGCAAGGGGCACAACAACCCCTCGCAATCCACCATCTCATCCCACATGCCCGCCCCCGCCTCACCTTGTGCCAGATAGTCCCGCCGATGGCCTTTTCACCAGCCCCACCCACCCTGAATTTTCGCAGAAAATTCGCAGCCGCCCGACCTCCGAATTTTCGCAGAAAATTCGCGGCCCCATAGCCCCACACCAACGTGATACCCCGTGGGGTGACGCCGCTGCCCAAATCCGCTAGACCCTTGTCCATGTTCGGCATAAACCTCTTCGACGCCAGTCTGCTGCCCGCGATGAGCATAGCGCTCCTCGCCGGCCTCCTGTCCTTCCTGTCGCCCTGCGTCCTGCCCATTGTGCCGCCCTACCTCGCCTTTATGTCCGGGATCTCGGCCAGCGATCTGAAACAAGGTCGCTCTGCCTTGCCCGCCGCCTGTTTCTTCGTCCTTGGCCTGTCCACCGTATTCCTGCTGCTCGGGGCCGCCGCCTCTGCCTTCGGTATGGCGCTTCTCAGCTATTCCGCCGCACTCACCACCATCTCTGCCCTCGTCGTCATGCTGTTCGGTTTGCACTTCCTGCACCTGATCCGCCTGCCCTTCCTGCACCGCGACCTGCGCTTTGACGCGCCTGACCGGGGTGGCACGGCGTTTGGTGCTTATGTTCTCGGCCTCGCCTTCGCCTTCGGCTGGACGCCCTGCATCGGCCCGATCCTTGGCACCATCCTGACGCTGGCCGCGCGCGAGTCGTCTATCGCCCGTGGCACCACGCTGCTTGCGACCTATGCCTTCGGCCTCGGCATTCCCTTCCTCCTTGTCGCCGCCTTCTTCCCCCGCCTCACCCCGCTCATGTCGTTCTTCAAACGCCATATGGAGCGTATTGAACACCTGATGGGCCTGCTCCTCTGGACCATCGGCCTCCTGATGCTGACCGGCGGCTTCTCGCAATTCTCCTACTGGCTCTTGGAACACGCCCCCCTGCTCTCGCAACTCGGCTGAACCCCAAACTCCGGCTTACCCTAGACAAGCCACATTCCCGCGCCATTATGCGCCCCATGACCAAGGCGCTCCCCATCACCGCAGCACGAACCGAAGGGCAGTCGAAACCCTTCCGCCGCCGCGTGTTCTATATCCCCGGCTATGATCCGATCCACCCAAGGCGCTACCGCGAACTTTACCGCAAAGAGGGCGCCGATCAGGCCAAAATCTCCGGCTACAACCTCACCCTTGCGCCCAAGACAACCGCCGGCCCCTATGGCTGGCACGCCACCGGCCTCATCGACGGCCAGACCGCCCAGACCGATATCGAGGTTCTCATCTGGTCCGACATCGTCCGCACCTCGATGCAGCAAGGCATCGCGGCCACCTATCTGCAACTCCTCCGCACCGCCGCCGCCTATATCTTCACCGGTGCCCTGTTCCGCCTGATGCGCCTGCGCAAAGGCCCGATGATCGCCGCGCTCTACCCGATCGGCATGCTGATCCTGCAACTGGCCGTCGCCGGACTGATTGGCTGGGCGGTCTACCGGATGGGCGTACAAATCCACCCGCTGATCGGCCTGTTCGTCGCCTTGCCGACGATCTGGCAAACCCTCGTGTTCTTTCGCAAACACGACAACCGGCTTTATGCCTATTACCTCATGCACGACTATGCCCATTCTGCTCAAGCCCTCGGCGCGTACCCGCCTGAACTCGAATCCCGGCTGACCCAATTCCGCGCAACCATCGCCGCCGCCCTGACCGAGGACATCGACGAAGTCCTCATCGTCGGCCATTCTTCCGGTGCCCATCTCGCCGTTTCGATCCTGTCCGACCTGATCCGCTTAGGCCTTCCCCCCCAACGCCCCGCCCTGGCGCTCCTGTCCCTCGGCCAGGTCGTCCCGATGATCAGCTTCCTGCCCAATGCCCGCCGCCTCCGCGCCGACCTGCATTACCTCTCTGCCAGCCCCGACCTCACATGGATCGACGTCACCGCCCCCGGCGACGGCTGCGCCTTTGCGCTGTGCGACCCCGTGGCCGTCACCGGTGTCGCCCCCCCTGACCAGCGCTGGCCCCTGATCATCTCTGCCGCCTTCACCCGGACCCTCTCGCCCGAACGCTGGAAAACCCTGCGCTGGCGCTTTTTCCGCCTGCATTTCCAATACCTCTGCGCCTTCGACAGGCCCGGCGACTACGACTATTTCAGGATCACCGCCGGAGCCGAGACGCTGGCCACCCGCTATGCCACGCGCCAACCGTCCAAATCCCGCATCACCACCCCCCGCTCCGGCTACCGCAGCCTATGATCCCGCCGAAACCCACCGCGCGTCCTGACAAAGTCTCGCTCTGGCGCTACCTCAGACTGTTCCGCGCCGACATCCTCTCCGCCCAACCCGCCCGGCTCTACCACGCCTGGATGGCCGAATTCCGCACGCCCTTCTTCCGCAGCTACCTCGTCAACGACCCGGCGCTCATCGCCCGCATCCTCACCGAACGCCCCGACGATTTCCCAAAATCCATGCGCATCGCCGAGGGCCTGCGCCCCCTCCTCGGCAATTCCGTATTCGTGACCAATGGCGAGGTCTGGAAACGCCAGCGCCGCATCATCGACCCGGCGTTCGAGGGCGGCCGCCTGCGCGACACCTATCCCGCCATCCTTGCCGCAGCCCGGGCCGCCGTCACCAGAATGCCCACCGGCCCCACCGAAATCGAGGAGCCCCTCAGCCATACCGCCGCGGACGTGATCTTCCGCACGCTGTTCTCTATCCCGATCGAAAACGCCACGGCCCGGCAGGTTTTCCACGAATTCAAGACCTACCAGCGCACCCAACCCATCCTGAACCTCGCCGCCTTCCTGCCGCTGCCGCGCTGGGTCCCGCGCTTTCACCGCCCCGCCACCAAACGCGCCGCCGGCAAAATCCGGCAGCTGATCACCACCCTGACCCAGGTGCGCGCCGCTGACATCGCGGCAGGCCATGCCCCTGACGATCTTGCCACCAAAATCATGACCACCGCCGACCCGCTCACCGGACAGCGCTTTCAAACCGAAGAAATGGTCGATCAGGTCGCCATCTTCTTTCTCGCCGGGCATGAAACCTCGGCCTCCGCCCTCTCCTGGGCGCTCTATCTTTTGGCCACCCACCCCGAGGCGCAAGCCAAAGTTGCCGCCGAAGCCGCCCAGTTCTGCGAACGCCCCGATTTCTCGATGCTGGCCAGACTGCGCTTCACCCGCGACTGTTTTCGCGAAACCCTGCGTCTCTATCCGCCGGTCCCGATGATGGTCCGTCAGAACACCGCGCCCGAAGATTTCAGAGGTCGTCCCGTCAAACCCGGTGCGCAAATCGTGCTCAGTCCCTGGCACCTGCACCGCCACGACCGCTTCTGGCCCGCCCCTGACGCTTTCGACCCCGACCGCTGGCATACAGCCGAAAACCGCAGCCACGCCCGCGACGCCTACCTGCCATTTTCGGCAGGCCCCCGCGTCTGCACCGGCGCCGGCTTTGCGATGCTGGAAGGCACCCTGCTCCTCGCCCTCCTGACCCAGGCCTTCACCTTCGAGCCCATCCCAGACCGCATCCCGATCCCGGTCGCCCACCTCACTGTGCGCGCCAAAGACGGCATCTGGCTCAAGATCACCAAACGCTAACCCCCTAAAACTTATCTAAAATTTCGCCTTACCTTTTCGAAAATACTCCGCAGGGGGTCCGGGGGACGCGACGTCCCCCGGGGTCAGCCACAAGCGCAATTTCAATCCGCCCGCGCAGGGTGCGTGATTTCGCGCACCAAGCCTTAAACATAGTCCCCCCGGCTCAGCGCATATTTCGCCATCTTCTCGTTCAGCGTGCGCCGGGGCAGACACAGCTCGTCCATCACCGCCGCGATGGACCCCTTGTGCCGCCGCATCGTGTTGTCGATCAGCATCCGCTCGAACGCCTCGACATAATCCTTCAACGGCTTGCCCTCGGTGGTCAGCGTCGGGCCCGCCGCCTCGTTGTCCGCCATCAGCAGCGACGCGATGGACCCTGACCCCCGCCGGTTCTGCAACACCGCCCGCTCGGCGATGTTGACCAGCTGGCGCACGTTGCCCGGCCACGGGGCCTGCAGCAACTGGGCCGCCTCCTGTGCCGTGACCTGCGGTGCCTCGCAGCCGTATTCCTCGGCAAAGCCCTCCGACATCCGATTGAACAGCGTCAGAATATCCTCGCCGCGCAACCGCAAGGGCGGCAGCACGATCGTCATCGCCCCCAGCCGGTAGAACAGATCCGGCCGCAGCGCATCCTCGACCGTCTTGTCGGGGGCGTGGTCGTTGCAGATCGCGATGATCCGTGTCTCGGGTGGCGTGCCCTGCTCGTTGATCACCGTCAGCAACCGCGCCTGCAAGCCGCCCGACAGCGCCTCGATATCCTCCAGACACACCGTGCCGCCGCGCGCCTCCTCGACCAGCGGGATCGCGCCATCCTCACCCGGCCCGAACAGCTTGGCCGCCAGCTGATCCTCCGACCATGCTGCACAAGAGATCGTCACGAACTTCCGCCCCGCCCGCGGCCCCACGGCGTGCAAGGCATGCGCCACCAAGGTCTTGCCGGTCCCGGTCTCGCCATCAATCAGCACATGCGAATCCGCCTGCCCCAGATCCAGGATATCCTCGCGCAGCCGCTCCATCACCGGACTGCCGCCGATCAGCTTTTTCATCAGCACCGACCCGTCTGACAATTCCTTGCGCAAGGCCCGGTTGTCCAAAGTCATCCGCCGCGCCTGCGTTGCCCGCTTGGCCAGTTCGGTCATCCGGTCCGGGTTGAACGGCTTCTCCAGAAAGTCATAGGCCCCGACCCGCATCGCCTCCACCGCCATCGGCACATCGCCATGTCCGGTGATCAGGATCACGGGCAGCCCCGAATCCATCCCCATCAGCCGCTTCAAAAACGCCATCCCGTCCATCCCCGGCATCTTGATGTCGCTGACCACGACCCCCGGAAACTCCGGCCCGATCGCCTTCAGCGCATCCTCCGCACTCGGATAGGTCTCGGTGTCAAACCCCGACAGCGCCAGCCATTGGCTGATCGACTGCCGCATATCGGCTTCGTCATCGACGATCGCCACTTTCATTGCCCGGGCCATTGGTCCCTCATTCTGCTGCTTTGATGTCTTCGCCGAGGATCGGCAGTTGCATTTCAAACACCGCACCACCCTGTTCAGAGTTTCGCGCGGTCAGTCGCCCGCCAAGATCGGTCACGATCCCGGACGAGATTGCCAGCCCCAGGCCAATCCCCTCACCCGGCGTCTTGGTGGTGTAAAACGGTTCAAACAAATTGATCAGATCACTGATCCCATGCCCATTGTCGCGCACGGTCAAGGTCGCAGTTTCGCCGGCTGACAGGATCAGGTCAATTTGCGGCTGCTGCGCATCCTTGGTCGCGTCCAGCGCGTTGCGCAACAGGTTGATGATCACTTGTTCAAGACGCAGACGGTCCGCCATCACCATCACCGGCTGGCGCGGCAGGGCACGGGTGATCTTGATCACCCGCAGCTTCAATTGCGGCTCCATCATCGCCAGCGCGGACGACAGGCACAGCCGGATGTCCACCGGCTCGAACGCCTCGCCGCCCTTGCGGGCATAGCTTTTCAACTGCCGGGTAATCGCCCCCATCCGGTCAATCAGGTCGTCAATCCGCTGAAAGGACGACAATGCCTCGTCATAGCGCTTGCGCTGCACCAACAGCCGCGCCCCGGCCAGATAGGTTTTCATCGCGGCCAATGGCTGGTTCAATTCGTGGCTGACCGCCGCCGACATCTCGCCCAACGCCGCCAGCTTCGACGATTGCGCCAGCGTCAGCTCCGCCACCGCCAGATCTTTCTGCACCTTCTCGCGTTCGGCAATCTCGCGCTGCAACCGCGCGTTCAGCTGGCGCAATTCGATGGATTCGCGCCGAAAGAACAGCGTCTGCGACCACGCCCGGCGCGACAGCAGATAGAAGGTCAGCGCCGCCAGAATGGCGAAGCCCATGATCTCCAGCGCCAGAATGCCGTTGACCCGCTCGCGCACCGAATCATATTCGGTGAAAATCACCATGCGCCAACCGCGGAACGGCACCCGCGCCTCGGTCCGCAAGACGGCGACGCCCTTCAGATAGGTGTCCGGCGCATGCCGGGCCCAGTCCGTCGTGACATTCAGCGCCCGGTTCAACGCCACATCCAGCGATGACGGATCATCCTGCGCCGCAATCGCCTGATCCAGCGGCAGCCCGCGCCAGCGGGGCTCGGTCGCCAGAACCACGGTGCCTTCGGAATTGGTCACCAGAACCACATCCTGCAACCCGGCCCAGGCCCGTTCGTATTTCATCAGATCGACGGCCACCACGATCACGCCAATCGACTTGCCCTCGGCCATGATCACCTGACTGTAGGTGAAATCATAACCGCCCCCAGGCCGGGCAGAGGCGGAAAATACCGTGTCCATCGCGCGCTGCGCATCGAAAAAGAAGTTCTGGCTGCGGTAAATCGTGCCCAGCAGGTTGCGATTTGTCGCCCCCACCGTCCGCCCCGCATTGTCCAACAGCAGGATCGAGGCGACGCCGATGTCGTCCTGCACTTGGATAAGCCGCTGCGTGGTCCGCGAAAAATCGCTTTTCAGCAAGGCTTCCGAAATCACCGGGTCGCGCGACAACAGCAAGGGCACCACCGAGGTGCGCTGCAATTCCGAAATCATGTTGCCGGAATACAGCGCCAACCGCAGTTCGGCCTTGTTGCGCGTCGTCTCCGTGAACCGCTCCGACAGCCAGCGGTTGGTGATCAGCACCACCCCCACCGCCACCATCACCAGCAGCATCACCGCCAGCTTCAGCCAGGGTGACACGCGCGGCACCCGGTCTGACCTGGTGAAAGGGGAGGCTGGTTCTTTCATCGCCAAAGTCTAGGCCCGCCTCCGACCCACCTCAAGCAAGGGCCGCCTGCAAGGGGTTCAGGCCAGCGCCATCCCGCCCATCAGGCTGGCGAAAACCGGCGCACCGTCAGTGCCGCCCTGCACCGCCTCGACCACCCGCTCGGGATGCGGCATCATGCCCATGACCCGCCGGTTGGCCGACAAAACCCCGGCAATATCGGCCACTGCCCCATTCGGATTGCCCTCGTAGGTAAAGGCGATCCGGTCCTCGGCCTGCAACGCCGCCAGCCCTGCGGCATCAATCGTGTAATTGCCGTCGTGATGCGCCACCGGCACCCTGATGCTCTGCCCGCGGCCATAGGCGCAGCTGAAGGCGCTGTCCGTCGTGGCCACCCGCAGCGACACGGTCTTGCAGATGAATTTCAGCCCCGCGTTGCGCATCAATGCCCCCGGCAGCAGCCTCATTTCGGTCAGCACCTGAAAGCCGTTGCAGATCCCCAGGACATACCCGCCCCGCGCGGCATGGGTTTGTATCGCCGCGGCAATCGGCGACTGTGCCGCAATCGCCCCGCAGCGCAGATAGTCGCCAAACGAAAACCCGCCCGGAATGCCCACGACATCCACGCCACGCGGCAAAGCGTGGTCCTTGTGCCAGACCCGCGCCACTTTGAACCCGGCCCGCTCGAACGCCACGGCAAGATCCCGGTCGCAGTTTGATCCGGGAAAGGTAACGACAGCGGCTTTCATCGGGGCCTCACGTCTGGTTGGGATTGCCGCCGCATAGCGCAAACCCGCAGCCGCCACCAGACCCGCTCCCCCACTTCTGCAATTTCATCCCGACAAAAATACGCTCGCCGATGGCACCCCGCATGAACAACCGGTTAACGTGCGAAACCAACCCGCTGATACTGCACGGTTTCCTCAAGTGTCCACATGTGGACACCGCCCATCACATCCCCAACCGCGGTATCTCGATCGCCGGGCAGCGGTCCATCACCACCTCCACCCCGGCCGCCCTTGCCTTCGCGGCGGCCGCCTCATTCACGACACCCAGTTGCATCCAGATTACGCGGACCCCCGGCAATGCCAAAGCCTCGTCCACCACCGGACCCACAGCGTCGGAATTGCGGAACACATCCACCATGTCGACGCCGCCGCCAATCTCGGCCAGCGTGCCACGCACTACCTCACCCCAGACCGTCACAACCCCCGCCTGCCCCGGATTGACCGGAATGACCCGGTAGCCGCGCCGCGCCAGATAAGCCGCCACGCCATGACTGGCCCGCTCTACCCGCGGCGACCAACCAACCACGGCGATCACGCGGGTCTCGGTCAAAATCCGGCGAATGTCCTGATCCGTGGTCATCATCTCACCTCACAAAAAAGCGCCCGAACCAAGATGGCCGGGCGCCAGTTCGGAACGAGGGACAGTGAACCGAAGGCGGCGTTCCGGGCCTGCCTTCGATCCCAATATCGGAACCGCAATGGTCCATTTCCAGACCCTCTGCGAGAATATTCGATCACTTCAACGTGTCGCCTGCCGCAATTGAGCCGATAACGGCGACAGGTTCACAGCTGTCGTCAGAAGATCAGATCGCCGCGCAAGACGACCGCCACGTCCAATTGAATTGCATAGTCGCCCACGCCGTCGCCATCAATGTCGCCGACCAGTGCCTTCAGTCCTGCATCGAACCGGATTTCGCCGGCATGATGGCCAAACAACGTTCGATGAATGAAGGTCTGCCCCGCCATGATCTGGGACAGGTCAATCTGGTCTTCGCCGGACACAAAATTTGAAACATGATCCCGCGCCGCACCGTACGGGCTGTCGTGGGCGCTGTTCAGGATGAACACATCGGCGCCCACGCCCCCGAACATCTGATCGGTTCCCGCACCGCCATTTTGATAACAAAAGGTCACGCCTTCGAAGCCATCGCCACCATAAATGCTGTCATTGCCCGAACCGCCGTACAGCCTTTCAAATGAGGAAGCCCCGAAAAGCTGGTCATCCTGTGCGCCGCCGTAAAGAAAAACATCCCCCGAATCCCCGGCCCGCAGTTGATCCCGACCCAGGCCTCCGTAGCGTGTGCCGCCATCGCCACCATACAGCGTGTCCGCACCGGCACCGCCAAACAGCCTGTCGTTGAAACTGCCCAGCCCGTCGCTGAAAATCTGGTCGTTTCCGGCACCGCCATACGACCGATCCTCGCCCGGGCCGCCATACAGCGCATCGGCCCCGAAACCGCCAAACAGGCGGTCATTGTGATCCTCGCCATACAACTTGTCATTTCCCACCCCGCCCCGCAGCAGGTCCTCATCATAGCCACCCGAAATCGAATCGTCTCCGGCATCGCCGTTCAGAACGTCATGGCCCGAGCCAGAGGTCATGTAGTCGTTGCCGTCTGCGCCCGACGCCGTGTCGTTGCCACCGCCTGTCACAATCTGATCCGCCATGCTGGATCCGATGATACCATCGCCATAATCACCACCTCCGAATGACATCACATCATCCGCAGACCATGCGCTGAAGGTCCACGATGACGCGTCCAGATGGTTACTGTGGAACGCTGATGCGAAGACGAAAAACTGATTGCCCAAACTGTTGCCGATAACATGCTGGACCGGCATGAAATGCACGCCATCGAAGACCGTGGAGTCAATTGTCAGCCGCGCTGTAAATTGCGAATTGGTGAATTCGACCGTGTCGACGTTTTCAGCCGAGGTGTCATACAGCACCGGCTCTGTTGCACAAATCGTTTGATGACCGAGGTTACCCTTTCCCCGGACGGACTCATCCCACGGCTTCAGTGACGGGTATGCCGAGCGCGGTGAAGCCGTTCAGGACGGCCACACGAACTTGGAACTCGGCAACCTGAC
>JANYFE010000094.1 GCA_025362795.1 Rhodobacterales bacterium
GTCAGGTTGCCGAGTTCCAAGTTCGTGTGGCCGTCCTGAACGGCTTCACCGCGCTCGGCATACCCGTCACTGAAGCCGTGGGATGAGTCCGTCCGGGGAAAGGGTAACCTCGGTCATCAAACGATTTGTGCAACAGAGCCCTGCCGGGGCGCCGATGCTGATGGCGGGGCTTGCCATGTTGGGCTTTGGCGCGAAACGCAACCGCAAAACCAAGGTCTGACCACGACGATTTTTAGCGACGGGCGGCAGATTTGGTTCTGTCGCCCGTTTGTTTTGCGCCAACCCTGAACCGCCGTGGCGCAAGTCTGACGTCGCACCGCGTGTCACGGTTGTTTTTTCAACTCTGCCGCTGCCTTGAGCCGGGCCAGCAGCGCGGCTTTGTCGGCAGTTTGGCCGTGTTTGTCTTTTGGCGCACCACGCGGGTTTTGTGCGGCAAAGCGGGGTTCGCCTTTGGGATTTTTGGCGTTGCCGGATTTTGAATAGTCCATTGCAGTCTCCGTCGTGGCAAAAGGAAAGCCGCACCATCAGGGGCGCAGGCTGTGTTGGGTGTTTGTGGCCCGGTATAGGCAAATTACGGCGAGGGCCAGCCCCCCTTGCCTGATTGGCGATGATCGCCCCGGGTCGGCGGCTATGGCTCTAGCTAATCAGCCCGTAGCGTTCGATCAACTCGCCATGCCGGGCAATCAGTTTGGCATCGAATGTCGCGCGCGAAAAATCGAGCGGCACACCGGGCAGGGCGGCCTGCGCCACGGCGGCAATTTTGAGGTCCGGTGCCGCCAGACCATCGGCGTCGGCCAGCAGGGCGATACTGGCTTGCGACAATTCGATCAGAGGGCGGATATCGGCATAGCGTTCCGGTGCATCGCGCGACATGGCCACATAGCGCATCAGCCGGTTGCGCGGCAGGCTGCGACCGGCGACGGCCTGGGCATCCTGTTTCGACAATAATTCGACGTCGGACGTCACGCTGGTGACTTTCAACAACAGTTTGAGCAGCCAGTGCAAGGGCGTCACCCCGTCGAAATGCGCCAACCAGGTTCCTGGAACGGCAGAATAGCGCAACATCTGCATGTGATTGCGGTCTTTCATCGCCTTTGTCATCGTCTCGCCGGCGACCAAGGGAAAGTGGATGTTGACCTTGTCAAAGCGGCCGCGGCGCATGATCGACTTGCCCCAGACATGGGCCGTCAGGCCTTCGGTCATCATTGACGCGTAGTCGCCGTAGACCGATTCGACGACTGCCGCGTCAGTCATCTGCGTGCGAAACAGGCCGTCGAAGATGGTCGGGACGGGTTTGCCAAGGGGAAAAAACCGCTCTGCCACCTCGAAGCGGCGAAAGTCTTGCCACATCGGGCAATCGGCCAGGAATTCTGCCAGCGGGCGCGGCGGGCACAGGAATTCATCGGCGTCACAAAACAGGAACCAGTCGTGGTCGCTGGACAGATAGGCATAGGTGGCGTTGATCTTCTGGCGCAGGACATGGCTGGCCGGGCGTTCGCCGTTGATCGCCTCCCAATAGGCGGCGTCGCAGATCATCAGGCGGACACCGTCCATCTTGCCCAGAATGTCGATGGCCTCTTCGGTGGGGTCATCAAGAAAAAGATTCACCTCGGTTGCGCCAAGCGCAAGGTAATGGGCGGCAAAGGCCACCAGCAGTTCGACGGGTTCGGCTACGGTGGCATGCACCGACCACGACGGCAGGGTGGTGGAACTGGACACTTGGATCACCCCCGGGGAACAGAAAAACGACGGGCTGAATGTGGCTTGCGGCGACGAGCCGCCGCAAGCCCGGGGGTTCAGGCCAGCGACGGGTCGATGACCTTGCAGGCGGCGACAAGGCCGTTTACCGCCTCGACCGATTTGGTGAACATCGCCTGTTCGTCGGCGGTCATCCTGATGTCGACGATACGTTCAACCCCGCCCGCGCCAAGAATAGTGGGGACGCCGACATACATGCCCTTGAGACCGAGCGCGCCATCGACATAGGCGGCGCAGGGCAGCAGGCGTTTCTGATCTTTCAGGAACGCCTCGGCCATCTCTATGGCGCTGGTCGCCGGGGCGTAGAAAGCGCTGCCGGTTTTCAACAGGCCAACGATTTCGGCGCCGCCGTCACGGGTGCGCTGGATGATGGCGTCGAGTTTTTCCTGGGTGGTCCAGCCCATCGCCACGAGGTCGGGCAGGGGAATGCCACCGACGGTGGAATAGCGGGCAAGCGGCACCATCGTGTCGCCGTGGCCGCCCAGAACAAAGGCGGTGACGTCGCGCATCGAGACGTTGAATTCGAGGCTGAGGAAATGGCGGAAGCGGGCCGAGTCCAGAACCCCCGCCATACCGACGACCATGTGGTGCGGCAGGCCGGAAAATTCGCGCAAGGCCCAGACCATCGCATCCAGCGGGTTGGTGATGCAGATGACGAAGGCGCCCGGGGCGTGGGCCTTGAGCCCCTCACCGACGGCTTTCATCACTTTCAGGTTGATGCCCAAGAGGTCATCGCGGCTCATCCCCGGTTTGCGGGGAACCCCGGCGGTGACGATGCAGACGTCGGCCCCGGCAATGTCGGCATAAGTGTTGGCACCTTTGAGCGCCGCATCAAAGCCGGCGGTCGGGCCGGATTGCGCAATGTCGAGCGCCTTGCCTTGCGGAGTGCCTTCGGCGATGTCGAACAGGGTGATATTGCCCAGTTCCTTGATGGCGGCGAGGTGGGCAAGCGTGCCACCGATCTGCCCGGCGCCGATCAGCGCGATCTTCGGTCTGGCCATTTTGGAATCTCCGCTTGGGTTGTGCTGGGTTGTTTCGCGCAGATGGGTAAGCCCAAAGCCCCCATCAGCGCAAGCCCGCTGCGTCGCGGCAATGCGGTTGGGATGGTCTATTCCGGATGGTTGCGATAACAGGCGGGCGAAAGTGTTGGGGGCGGGATGAGCGGCTGGGAATTCTGGGTTGTTGCCGCGATTGCCGCTGTGCTGACGGGTTTTGGCAAGGGTGGGCTGCCCATCGTGGGGGCGCTGACGGTGCCGTTCCTATCGCTGATCATGTCGCCTGTCGTGGCAGCGGGGTTGATGCTGCCGGTCTATGTGGTGTCCGACATGTTCGGGCTGTACGCCTATCGGCGCGAATTCAACAAGCGGGTGCTGGCGATCACCTGTACGGCAATGACGGTCGGCGTCGGGGTGGGCTGGGCGACGGCCAAGCTGATCCCCGAGGCATATGTCACCGTGCTGGTCGGGGTGATTTCGGTCGCCTTTGCGCTGAACCAGATTTTCCGTCGGCCGGTGGTGGCGCAGCCAAAGCGGGCCGAGATTGCGCCGGGGCTGTTCTGGGGGACGATTGCCGGGTTCACCAGTTTTGTCAGCCACACCGGCGGGCCGCCGTATCAGGTCTACACGCTGCCGCTGGGGTTGAAGAAAGCGGTGTTTGCGGGGACGTCGACGATTGCGTTCGCCTATATCAATGCCTTGAAACTGATCCCCTATTATTTTTTGGGGCAGATCAACCTCGCCAGTCTTGAAACTGCGGCCAAGCTGATGCCGATTGCGGCGGTGTCGGTGTTTTTCGGGGTTTGGGTGGTCAAGCGACTGCCTGAGGCGCTGTTCTTCAAGATTGTGACATGGTCACTTTTGCTGATCGGGATCGAGTTGATCAGGCAAGGGCTATGGGGCTAGGCCGGGTCGCCCTTGGCGCGCAACTGGACCGGCACGGTTTCAAAGTTGTCGCCTGCCGCCACCAGACAGGTCATGCCATCCGGCAGGGTGATGGTCATCGTCCAGGTGCCGGTATCGGAGCTGGCGTAAAGTTCCATCACGGTGGCGTTGGAGGCGAGGCCCATGCTGCGTTTGGCTTCGCCGAACTGGGTGGCAAGTTGATCCGCAACGGTCTGATGGGCGGCACATTGCGGTTGGGTGTGGCCGGTGCCGGGGGCGATCAACAGCCCGGCGAGGCCGAGTGACAGGGCAAACAGCGGCTTTTCCATTTTGGTCCTTTCCAAGGCAGTCACAGGCCCGATGGCATGAGGCTGCGCCGGTTTTGCCAAGAAAGGGTTAACCCGGCGGGCGATAATGCTGCGGTGCGGCAAAAGAGGGCTTGCTGAAAATGCCAGAATGGTGCCTCTGGGCGCAATAATGTTGCACAAAGTCGAATCATGTGGCGGTGCGCTGCCATGATGGCCGCCCGATGCGACGGTACAGTGATGTGAGGTCCAGATGAAACTTTACCGCTTTCTGTCAGATGATGACACGCAGGACTTTTGCCACAAGGTCACGGCGGCGCTGAACAAGGGCTGGCTGCTGCACGGGGGTGCGACCTATGGCTATGACGCCAGCCGGGGTGTCATGCGCTGCGGTCAGGCCGTGGTGAAAGAGGTGCCGGGCGGCTATGTGCCGGATCTGAAACTGGGCGAACAATAGGGGCCGCTGCGGCAACCCGCTGTTGAGCGTGTCGCGGCCTCACCTCTGCTTGTGGATTTGCGTTTTGCTGCTACCATAAGGGCGACATTCTGGCATTGCTCTTAAGTCGTCGGCCAACTTCAACAACGGGGTTCATCATGCGTCTGGTTCTTCTGTCATTTGCACTTGCGGCGACTTTGCCCGCCCTTCCGGCTGCGGCCCAGGGTCTGTCAGTCTATGCCGGCGCGGGGATTTTCTTCAAAAATTCCAGCAACAAGGGCACCCGAAACGATTTTAATGCCTATGTCGAAGGCGAAATTGCCCATGTCTATGGCGGGCTGTCGGGTGACATCTATAACGATTCAAATTCTGACGTCGTGGACCTGTATCTGGGCTATCGCAATTCGACGGCGAGCGGCGTCAGCTATGACATTTCCTATGACCGCAGCTTTTACCCCAATGATGGCGGCGACTGCTGCGGCGATGTGGCCTTTTCCGTCGGCGTGCCGCTGGGCGACAAGATCACCACGACATTTGATGCGAATTACTACCCGGAGGACAAGCTGTCTGACGCGCATCTTAAGCTGTCATATGCGCTGAACGACAAGGTGACGCTGTCTGGCAAAGTCGGCGTGGTGCAAAACGCCGGAGCGCCGGACACCAAGGAATACCAACTGGCCGTAGCCTATCAGTTGGGTGACGAAACTGCCGTCAAGTTGCACTATTACGATGGCGACACCTACAAGGGCTATTTCGGGCTGGACCTGACCTGGGACACCACGCTGAAAGGTCAGTGAGCGCACTTGTGATCACGGGAATCTGGCCCGTGATCACAAATTTGATAAACTTCCGGTGATTGGCCTGCCGCAGCGCATGTGACAGACCGTGACCCTGTGAAAGTGCGTAGTTTCGCGCTATCCTTGCAGCAGGATACAGGATGCTTCGGGCAGCGCGATGCGCGTTGCGGGGGCGAAAGGACATCAGATGGCTGAAACGACAGGGGCAGAGGGCAAGCGGGCAGAGCGCCCGTTGTCGCCGCATTTGCAGATTTACCGCATCCAGATGACCAGTGTTTCGTCGATCCTGACCCGGATCACCGGGAACGGGCTGATCATCGGGGTGATGCTGGCGGTCTGGTGGCTGCTGGCGGCGGCCACGTCCGACCGGTATTTCGCGGTGGCGAATGCAGTTGTGACCGGCTGGTTCGGCAATGTGGTGTTTTTTCTGTCGCTGCTGGGCGTGTGGTATCACTACCTTGCCGGGCTGCGGCATCTGTATTTCGACGCCGGGCACGGGTTGGACATCAAGACCGCGGAACTGCTGGGTTGGGTCTGTGTCGTGGGGTCGTTCGTCCTGACCATCATCACCCTGAATGTGATTTGAGGAGATGGCGATGCGGTATCTGACAGATCGCAAACGGGCCGAAGGGCGCGGGGCGTCGCACACCGGGACCGAGCATCATTGGTCGATGCAGGTCAGCGCCGTGGCGCTGGCCTTCATGGTGCCGACCTGGGTTTATGTTTTTGGCCACGCCCTAGGGCAGTCGCGCGAGGTGGTGGTGGCGACTTTTGCCCGGCCCTTCCCGGCGATCCTGACGGCACTGGTTCTGGTGGTGGCCATGCGGCATTTTGCCAAAGGGGCAACCATGATGATCGAGGACTATACCCACGGCTCCACGCGCAAGGCTGCCGTGATGTTCGTGACTTCGCTGGCTGCGGTGATCGCGGCTGTGGGGCTTTACGCCCTGATCCGCATCGCTGTTTAAGGTGTCCGCATGACCGCTTATCCCTATGAAGTGCATGATTATGATGTTGTGGTCGTCGGGGCTGGTGGGGCCGGCCTGCGCGCGACACTGGGGATGGCCGAGCAGGGATTAAGGACCGCCTGCGTGACCAAAGTATTCCCGACCCGAAGCCATACCGTCGCGGCGCAGGGCGGGATTGCGGCCAGTCTGGGGAATATGGGGCCGGATTCGTGGCAGTGGCACATGTACGACACCGTGAAAGGGTCGGACTGGCTGGGCGACATGGACGCTATGGAATATCTGGTGCGCGAGGCGCCGAAGGCGGTTTACGAGCTGGAACATTACGGCGTGCCATTCTCGCGGACCGAGGAAGGCAAGATTTATCAGCGGCCGTTTGGCGGGCATACGACGGAATATGGCGAGGGGCCGCCGGTGCAGCGGACCTGTGCGGCGGCGGACCGGACGGGGCACGCGATCTTGCATACTTTGTATGGGCAATCGTTGAAGAACAACGCGGAGTTTTTCATCGAATACTTCGCGATTGATCTGATCATGGAGGGTGGCCGCTGCACCGGGGTAGTGGCCTGGAAGCTGGATGACGGCACGATCCATGTGTTCAACGCCAAGATGACAGTGCTGGCAACGGGCGGGTATGGGCGGGCGTATTTTTCTGCGACCAGCGCCCATACTTGCACGGGCGACGGCGGCGGCATGGTGGCCCGCGCGGGATTGCCGTTGCAGGACATGGAGTTCGTGCAGTTCCATCCGACCGGGATTTACGGGTCGGGCTGTCTGATCACCGAAGGGGCGCGGGGCGAGGGCGGCTATCTGACCAACTCCGAGGGCGAGCGGTTCATGGAACGCTATGCGCCGACTTATAAGGATCTGGCGTCGCGGGATGTGGTGTCGCGCTGCATGACGATGGAGATACGGGAAGGGCGCGGGGTTGGGCCGCATAAAGACCATATCCACCTGAACCTGAACCATCTGCCGAAGGAAACGCTGGAACTGCGGTTGCCGGGAATTACGGAATCGGCGCGGATTTTTGCTGGGGTGGATTTGCTGAAAGAGCCGATCCCGGTGTTACCGACGGTGCATTACAACATGGGTGGGATTCCGACGAACTATTTTGGCGAGGTGTTGAACCCGACGCCGGAAAACCCGGATGCGGTGTTTCCGGGGCTGATGGCGGTGGGCGAGGCGGGCTGTGCAAGCGTGCATGGCGCGAACCGGCTGGGGTCTAACAGCCTGATCGACCTCGTGGTGTTTGGCCGGGCTGCGGCGATCCGGGCGGGAGAGATTGTGAACCCGAAGGAACGCGCGGCGGCGGTGAACAAGGCCGAGGTGGACCGGGCTTTGAGCCGGTTTGACGGGCTGCGGCAGGCGTCAGGTGCTATTCCGACAGCGGAGTTGCGGCTGGAGATGCAAAAGGCGATGCAGGCGGACGCGGCAGTGTTCCGCACCGACAAGACGCTGGCAGAAGGTGTGGCCAAGATGGAGGCGGTGGCCGGCAAGATGGCGGATATCAAAGTCAGCGACCGCTCGTTGATCTGGAATTCCGACCTGATGGAAACGCTGGAGCTGACCAACCTGATGCCGAACGCTTTGGCGACGATCGTGGCGGCAGAGGCGCGGAAAGAATCGCGCGGGGCGCATGCGCATGAGGATTACCCGGCGCGGGATGATGTGAACTGGCGCAAGCATTCGCTGGCCTGGGTGGACGGGGTCAAGGTTACGCTGGGGACGCGGCCTGTGCATCTGGAGCCGCTGACGAACGAGGCAGAGGGTGGGATCAGTTTGAAACGGATCGCGCCAAAGGCCCGGGTGTATTGATGGCGGACGCGGGCTATTCCGGCACGCCTTTGGCCAGGAAACTGGGGTTGAAGGATGGGCAGGCGGTGGCGTTTGTGGGTTTGCCGGACAGTCTGGCCGACTTGACCGAGGTGCGGGCCTTTCGGCGGATCGAGACGACGCCGGATTGGCGGGCGCTGCCGGAAGGGGCGCGGGACGTGATTCACTGGTTTACCAAATCGGCGGCCGATGTGGTGCAGGCGCTGCCGGTGCTGCGCGACCTGATTGAGCCGGATGGGATGATCTGGGTCAGCTGGCCCAAGAAGGCGGCCAAAGTGCCGACCGATGTGACTGAGGACGTGATCCGCAACCGGGCTTTGGCGGATGTTCTGGTGGATGTGAAGGTATGCGCGGTGGATGCGGTATGGTCGGGTCTGAAACTGGTGGTGCGGGTCGAAGCCCGTGCCGCCCATCTGAACGCGAAGGTGAGCCTATGAAACCGCTGTTGCTGTTGGCCGCGCTGTCGCTGTGCGCCTGCGATCCGCAGATCTTGGCTGACAAAGCCGTCGCCCGCACCGCCGAAACCGTGATCTCGCCCGTGGTTGGCCCGCAGGCCACAAGCTGCATCGTCAGCAACGCATCGCCTGCCGAATTGCAGGCTTTGGCCGTTGATGTGGGGGTTGAGGCCGGCACCTCGACCATCGCAAATATCAAGGCCATCGCCACCCGACCGGCGACGCTGGCCTGTCTGGCTGCTGCCGGTCTGCCGCAGGTGCAGCTGTGAGCCGCGCTGTGGCTATGGTCGCGCTGCTGGCCCTGTGGGGCTGCGGCCCGATCCCGGTGGATCAGGCCGAACGGATCTGCATCCCGGATGCGCGGGCGGCCCAGCACCCGCGTGGCACTGTGGGGTTCGGCATCGACAGCCAGGGTCACACCGCCGCCAATCTGGAGATCGGGATTTCGTCGGATTTCCTGATGGGACGCGATCCGGATGCGGTCTACAGTGCTTGCGTCCGCCAACGCTCCGGCCAGATGCCGACACGGCCGTTCTCGTCGTTGCCCGAGTCGCAGAGCTGAGGCGTGGAATGGCCCCGCACGCGCTGCTATCTCAATTCAGGAATGTGCCGGTTGTTCCGGTGACATCGGTTCATCAGCACGTGGCGCTTGGCGGTCCGATCTGGCCTGATTTCGCGGGTCAGTCGGCGGTGCGGCACTGTCGCGGTGGGCTGCCGGTGGATGCGGAGCCAAAGGCTGTGGCAGGCGGACAGATGCTGAACCAGCCTGCGGTCTGGGGTGGGTTTCTGGACAAGGCGTTCGGGCATTTTGTGGCAGAGCATTTGCCGCGTCTGCCCCTTGCTCTGCAAGAGCGGCCGGAGGATTTGTACCTTTTCACCGCCGATCCGGGTGTTACGCAGGACGGTCTTGGTGCCTGGGTCTGGCAGATATTCGATTGGGTGGGGCTGCGGCCGGATCAGGTAAAGATCGTGACGGAGCCTTTGATGGTTGCGGAGTTGCGCGCGGGTGGTCAGGCAGAGATGCTGCCAAAGGCCGCGCCGTCTGCGGACTATCTGGATGCGGTGGCAGGGTGGGCCAGGGCGATCGTGCCCGATGTCACGCCGCTGCGGTATGTCTCGCGCGAGGGGCTGTCGGCGTCTGGCAGCGGGTGCCACGCTGGCGAAAGCTATCTGGTGGGGCTGCTGCGGGCGGCTGGCGTGGCGGTGATCAATCCGGCGGCTGCGCCAATACGAGAGCAGATGGCGGCTTATGCCGGGGCGGCGCACCTTGTTTTTGCAGAAGGCTCGGCGCTGCATGGCCGACAGTTGCTGGGGCATCTGCCGCAGGATATCACGGTGCTGCGCCGCCGGCCGGGCCGCAAAATCGCACTGGCTGCCTTGACTGCCCGATGTGACGCATTGGCCTATCATGATGTCACTCGGCATGCGTTGATGACCTATTGGCGAAACGGGGCAGAGCGGCCCGATCCGGCGCTGCGGTTCTTTGATGTGGCACGTCTGTTGCGGACCTGGCGCGATATCGGGCTGGATCTGGCGGGAAAATGGGATGAGGCCGCTTATGTTCGGGCGGCAATGGCCGATGTCCGGGCATGGATCGCGTGGCAAAGACCGGATGCGCGACGGATGGTTGAATATCGTCTGATGCTGACCAGGCTTGGACTTGGGGCGTGGGATGCGTAAACTTGGCTTAACACGGCGCGATGCCGACTTTCGCGCAAACTTTTGAAGGACAAACCAGATGGTCCAGTTCACCCTGCCCAAGAATTCCAAAATCCGTACGGGCAAGACCTGGCCCAGACCGGATGCCAAGAACGTGCGGAAGTTCCTGATCTATCGCTGGAGTCCGGATGACGGCGAAAACCCGCGGGTGGACACCTATTTCGTCGATATGGACAAGTGTGGCCCGATGGTTCTGGACGCATTGGTCAAGATCAAGAACGAGATTGATCCGACGCTGACCTTTCGCCGCAGTTGCCGCGAGGGGATTTGCGGGTCGTGTGCGATGAACATCGGCGGGATCAACACGCTGGCCTGCATTTACGGGCTGGACGAGGTGCGGGGCGATGTGAAGATTTACCCGCTGCCGCATATGGCGGTGGTCAAGGATCTGATCCCCGACCTCACGCATTTTTACGCCCAGCATGCCAGTATCATGCCGTGGTTGGAGACCAAGACCAACACCCCGGCGAAAGAGTGGCGGCAGTCGATTGACGACCGGGCCAAGCTGGACGGGGTTTATGAATGCGTGATGTGCGCCTGTTGCAGCACGTCTTGCCCCAGCTACTGGTGGAACAGCGACAAATACCTGGGGCCAGCCAGTTTGCTGCACGCCTATCGCTGGATCGTCGATTCAAGGGATGAGGCAACTGGAGAGCGGCTGGACGATCTGGAAGACCCGTTCAAGCTGTACCGTTGCCACACCATCATGAACTGCACCAAAACCTGCCCCAAGGGGCTGAACCCGGCCAAGGCGATTGCCGAGATCAAGGCGATGATGGTGGAGCGGGTGGTTTAGAACCGGGGCCGCAAAGTCGCGGCCCACAGCAATCTGTTGATTGCCCGCCAGTCCGGGTTTAGAAATAAGTTGGAGAAATCTCCCTTTTTACCATAGCCTGACCGCCATGCATTTGAGGAGGGGGAAATCGGAATGGTTTATCTCAAGGGTCTGAGCATTCTGGGCGTCGCGCTTGCGTTGAGCGTTTCAACTTGCGCTGCCTATGCCGAGCACCTTGGATTCAAATTTCAAGTGCAACGGTTGATCTGAAGGCCGCGAGTTCCTCGGCCATGGCTTCCTCGGGCGTTCTCCATCCGAGCGTTTTTCGGGGGCGCTGGTTCATCAGTCGCGCCACGTCGTTCAGTTCG
>JANYFE010000037.1 GCA_025362795.1 Rhodobacterales bacterium
ACATCGCCCGAGACGGGAACCCGGTGGACTTTGCGCTGCTTGGTCGTGGCGGCAGGCTTGGACCAGATGCCAAGTTCGAGGTTGAATTGTTCAAACCGGGCCTGACGCACCTCCCCCAGCCGCGCCCCGGTCAACATGCAAAGCCGAATGATCCCAGCCGCGCGCTGGTCGTCGGCACCATCGAGTGCTGCTGCCAGCAGGACAATCTCCTGCTGGCTCAGGAACCGCTCGCGCGCAGTTTCAATGCGGCGGTGGAAGGCGGCGGCTGGGTTGTCCTCGCGCCAGCCCCACTCGATGGCCAGCGTGAACATCTTGCGCAGCACCTCGCCTGTGCGGTTGGCGCGCACCGGGGTGGGTTTTGGTCCCTGCAATTTACGCGCGCGGTTGTTGGGCTTTTCCTTGGCAGGGCGTGCCCTGCCCTCGGCGACCTTTGCCAGCAGTTTCGCCACATCGGTCTTGGTGATGTCGCTCACCAGCTTCTTGCCCCATGTCGGTGCCACCAGCTTGGCCAGCATCGCCTTCTGATCGGCTGCATTTGCCGGGGCCAGCTTCACCAGATGCTCTGCCGTATAGCGGTCGATCATATCACTGAAATGCGGCGCGGTGCGCAACTCGCCCTTCCCGGCCAGCGGATCGCCACCCTCGTCGATCTCGCGGCGAAGCTGCCTGGCGCGATCCCTCGCCGCTGTCACCGTCCATTCTGGCCAGCGCCCGATGGTCATCCGCCGTTGGCGACCGGCGTAGCGGTAATCCAGCGTGAAGGCCCGGCTTCCCGAACGGTAGATGCAGACCGCAAATCCCCGCACCTCAGTGTCGAAAATCTGGAAGTCCCGCCCCTTGACCGGCAGGGGTTCACGCACCGTTTTATCATTCAATCTCATACGCTTGGGCATATGTCTTTCCTTTCGCAGCCCCTGTCATCACGCGTAGATTCGCAGGCTTATCAAGGTATTCACGACCAGCTTCGCGGCGGGGAGGCACTGACCGGCGGTCAATGACACTGGCTGGCACAGGTTTGGCACTCTGCCGCCGCCCGCGCTTGATGCGAAGGAGGGCTAAAAAGGGTGTGGAGGGCGGTTTTACCCCAGGTTGATCGCCGCGCGAGCCGCACGCCAATGCCGCGCAATGTCGCCAAATGCAGCGACGGCCGAAAAAACTCAATGAAATCAATCACCGGCGCGGCAGTGCCAAGCCAGTGTCAGCCAGTGCCGCCCCGCCGCCCCTGTCCTTATGCGCGAATCCCTTGTTTTGCTGGCCTTGGCGTGGTGGCGACCAGTTTCAGCGCTGGTTGTCGGGTCAAAACGCGGCACCTTGGATCACGCTGCACCGCAGCATGATTTCGGCCGAAATCGCAAAAACCCAATAAAACAAGGACCGGCGCGGGGGTGCAAATCCAGTGCCAGCCAGTGTCAGTCACTGCCTTCCCGCCGCTTCTGCCGATCTGCGTCTTCTCAAACCGACAAATGCCCGCTTCGGGCCGCAATCGGGAGAAGACCCATGACACAGGTACATCAACACACTGCAGCGCCGCCCCCGCCCTTGATGGCGGGCTGGATAAGCCGCCTTGATCTGGCGCGCGAGCTTGGCCTTTGCGTCGACACGCTGCGCCGCTGGGACGACCGCCGCACCGGCCCCGCCTGCGTAAGGGCCGGGCGCACGATCTATTACCGCCGCGCCGTCGTGCTCGACTGGCTGGAAAAGCAAGAGGGCGCCAGGCGTGCAAGCGGGAAGGGACGCAGATGACCACTCCCTCGCCCCACCCCCTTCTGGCAACGGACGACACCGCAGACTGGATGCGCAACCGCCTGACCGAGGCGCGCGGCGTCCTGGCCGATACCACCCGGCATCCGGCATCACTGGTCATCCTCGCCGCTCGCGTCGTCGCAGGCCAAACCGACAGCGCCAGCGAATGTGCCGACGCCATCGACCTGTTGTGTCAGCTGGACCGGCGCCCTCTGCACGCCATCGCGAATTCGGCCTTCCCGAACGGCGGTGCCGCATGAACCGGCGCAGCACACCCGAGGCTGATGCCCAGCGCGCCATTGTCAGCGCCTTGCGCATCGCGCTGCCCCGCGACGCCATCGTCCATCACTGCGCCAACGAGGTGACCGATGCCGGGCCCCACGGTGCGAAACGCCAGTCGATCCTCGTCGGCATGGGCGTTCATGCTGGTTTTGCTGACCTGATCGTCATCTCCGGCGGTCGCGTGCTGTTCCTTGAGGTCAAAAGCGAAACTGGCCGTCTGCGCAAATCGCAGGAAGTCTTCCGCGACACGGTTTGCGCGCAGGAGTTCGGCTGGGCGCTGGTGCGCTCGGTCGACGATGCGCTGGGCGCTCTCGCGGACAATGGCTTCACCAGCCGTGTGCGACCAGCGCGGAAGGTTGCGCCATGAGCCACAAGGCCACCGTCTGGGCGCTCGACCAGCGCAGCATCAAGGGCACGACCAAGATCGTGCTCTGGCATCTTTGCGACCGTTACAACCCCGAACACGGCTGCTTTCCGTCGCAAGAA
>JANYFE010000017.1 GCA_025362795.1 Rhodobacterales bacterium
CCCACAACATCGTGCCCACAGCCCAGACCAGATAGGTCAGGATCAGCAGCAGTATTGTCGGCCATTCCAAAGGTAGTTCCCGTGTGGGGCGCATTTCCGTCTCCGTTCGCACCAAACTAGCACTTGCAAACCCGTCGCGTAATTCAGAGGATACGCAACATCACGTCACCAGTGGTTTGTAAAGTCACCGAATGCCCGAGTTTATGGACAAACGCGACCGCGCCGAAGTTTTTCGTCTTCGTTTGGCAGAGGCATTGCTGCGCGACGGGCAAAGCCAAAGCGGTCTGGCGCGCGCTGCGGGCGTGGATCGCTCCACGATTTCGGCCTTGCTCGGCGCTGGCACCCGTCTGCCCAATGCCCAGCTTGCCGCCGATTGCGCGCAGGCTTTGCGGGTTTCAACCGACTGGCTGCTGGGTCTGACCGACCATCCCGACCCACCGGACCGTCTGCTGGCCGACGCGGTTCAGATGATCCCCGCCACCCGCGCCCTGTTTGACGCGACGATCTTTGGCTGGCACCGCGACGCCGCGGGCTACAAAATTCGCCATGTGCCAGCAACCATGCCCGACATGCTGAAAACCCGTGCCGTTGTCGAATGGGAATACCGCGAAACCCTTGGCGCGCAGGCGGCGCAAGCGATCCAAAGCTTCGAGACTCAGCTCGACTGGCTGCGCGGTGCCCGGTCCGACTATGAAATCGCCGTGCCGATGCACGAAGTGGCCAGTTTCGCCACCGCCACCGGCTATTGGTCCGGCATCGCCGCTGACGTCCGCGCAGCCCAGATCGACATGCTGATCCGGCTGTGCGAAGAGCTTTATCCCGTGCTGCGGCTATACCTTTACGATGCGCACCAGGTGTTTTCCGCGCCGGTCACCGTCTTTGGCCCGCATCTGGCGGTGATCTATCTGGGCCGGCACTACCTTGTGTTCCGCGATCCTGCCAAGATTGCAGCCGTGTCGCAGCATTTTGATTGGCTGGTCAAAAAGGCCCCGCTTGGCGCACGCGACGCAGCTGACCACCTGCGCGAACTGCGCCGCGCAATTCTCTAAAATATATACATGTTATCAATATCATATCCGTTAAAGCGCAAGATATCCCGCGCCGCTTTCAGCCGGTCGGGCGGCAGTTTCGCATCCCGGTTCAGCACAAACCCCATGCCGCCAGGCGGCGTACCAATCACCAGTGTCCGGTAATCGGCATCGGCCCACAGCACCCACCAAACCGACATCCCCGTCAGGTCAAACCGCCCCGGCTTGCCCGCAATCATCGGCCCTGCCCCGCGCACTTCGCCGCTGGCCAGACACAGATCCCACGACGCTTGCGACCTGTCGATGTCAATCGACCCCGGCCCACACCCGGCTTGCCCGCCGCGCGCAAACGTCGCCACCTGGGTCCAGTGACCGGCCATACGCGCCGGGTCCAGTACGGCAGAGGAATATATCGGCGCCTTCGGATCCCGAAATGCCGCAGGCTCGATGGCTTTCGGGGCGCAAGCCACCAGCAGCAACAGGCAAAACGCGATACGGATCAGTTGAGACAATAGGTCACCATGCGGCCATCGGAATCCAGGACATCATTGCAACCGATCATTGGCGCAATGGGCGAACACGTTTGCGACCGCGCCAGACACTGCCCAGAGCAATCGCTCTTTTTGTTGCAGCGCTTGCCGCTGTCCCGCATGCGCTTGACACAAACATTCGCGCCGCTGTCCCCCGCCGTGGCCCATTGTCCCCCCGATTTCTCGCACAGCACTTGCTGAGGTGACGGTGGCACAGGTGGCGGCGCGTCGGATTTTGCAGTGTCAGCCACCGCCGCCGTCTCAGGCTTGGCGGTATCGGGACGCGGCTTCGGATGCGGCGTGTTCGGGCCCGCTTCGACAATGGTCGGCGCGGCAGCCGCAGTCGCCCCGGTTGAACTGGCAACGTCCAGCGGCGTAGTAGCGATGGTGTCGCCTGCCATCGGACTGGTCGTCGCAGCGGGCGTGGTCATCTGACAGGCGGCCAGCACAAGAACAAACAGCCAGTTGATGCGGTGACGGGATGCAAGGTTCATCATCAATAGGGCTGCGGATGGGCGCGGTGGGCTGCGTCGATTTCGGCCAGAACTTCGGGCGACAAAACCAGATCGACAGCGCCAATATTCTGCGCCAGTTGGTCAGCATTGGTGGCGCCAATGATTGGGATGACTTGAAACGGTCGTTGAAGGCAGAACGCCAACGCCGTCTGGCAGGGGTCGATCCCGTGCCGCGCGGCAATGCCAAGATAGGCTGCCGTGGCGGGAAAAACCTGCGGCGTGATCCGCCCGCTCAACGTCGGATTCAGCGCGCGGCGCGTACCTTCGGGCGTGACATCCCCGGCGTATTTGCCAGAAAGGATACCCGCGGCGAGTGGCGAAAACCCCAGAAGCGGCAAATCCTCCATCACGGAAAGCTCCGCCCAGTCGGTATCGAACTGCCGGCACAGCAAAGAGTATTCGTTCTGGACGCTGACGATGCGTGGCAGGCCGTGGGCGTCCGCCAAGGACAGCCACAGCGCAGCACCCCAGACCGTTTCATTGGAAAGTGCAATATGTCGGATCTTGCCCTCGCGGATCAGATCAGCAGCTACCTCAAGTATTTCAATGATATGCGCTTCGACATTCACCTTGCTGGCACCGCGCGGGTCAAAGGCCCAATTGTCGCGAAAGTGATAGACAGCGCGGTTCGGCCAATGCAGCTGATACAGGTCGATGTAGTCAGTCCGCAGCCGTTTCAACGAACCCTCGACCGCCTCGCGATGCCG
>JANYFE010000048.1 GCA_025362795.1 Rhodobacterales bacterium
TCAATAACCGCCGCCTGCTTGAGCCTATCGGAAACATACCACCGGCTGAGGCAGAGGAGGCCTTCTATGCAAACCTGAACACACTCGATATGGTCGCGTAACACGGACTAATTGGTCTCCGGTGAAACCGGGGCGGTTCAAAAGAGCGTTTTTGTAGTTGGCGCAGGTGCGAGAGACTTCGGCGGGGATGGGGGGGCGCGGCAGGGCAGCCAAACGCAGCCTTTCCTCGCGCTAAGTGGGGGGTGCCTTGGGGGATGAACTAATCAGATTTCCAGCTAATTTATTGAAATATATTCGTTAATTAAAAGCCGATGGCGGAGAGATAGGGATTCGAACCCTAGGTCGGCGCAAACCGACAACGGTTTTCGAGACCGCCGCATTCGACCACTCTGCCACCTCTCCGCGGTAGGGGTCAACGGGGCGGGACTTAACGGGGTTGCGGGGCTTGTGCAAGTTGAAAAAGCGGCGCTCAGGTCGGCTTGACACATGGGGCTGATCCGGTCCATATGCGCCATCCCGGAAAGCTAACAGGCTTGCCGGGATATTGTATTAATGACGCCCAATCGGGTGCGCAGTCTGACGGCGGGGCAACCCACAAACTCCGCAAGGGGCCACAGGACGCGGAGCAAAGAAAAGGAAAGACCATGTTCGCGGTCCTCAAGACCGGCGGCAAGCAGTACAAAGTGCAGACCGGTGACGTTCTGCGCGTTGAAAAGCTGGCGGCCATTGCTGGAGACAAGATCCAGTTCAACGAAATTCTGATGGTTGGTGGCGACGCCGTGACCGTTGGTGCGCCCTTCGTGGCCGGTGCTGCGGTGCAGGCCGAAGTGATCGACCAGATCAAGGGCGAAAAGACGATCCACTTCGTCAAACGCCGCCGGAAACACTCCAGTCAGCGGACAAAGGGGCACCGCCAGCATCTGACGCTAGTACGGGTCACCGAAGTCTTGGCTACGGGTGCGGAATCCACAGGTGTCGCCGCTGCCACCGGCACCGCCGATGCTCGGCGTGCTGCCCACAACACCACGGCGGCTCCGGCTGCGGTGGAAGCCCCTGCAAAACCGAAGCGCGCTGCTAAAGCCGCTGCTGTGAAGGAGTAACATCTCATGGCACACAAGAAAGCAGGCGGTTCATCCCGCAACGGCCGCGACAGTGCGGGCCGCCGTCTGGGCGTGAAATTGTTCGGCGGCCAGGTCGCCATTCCCGGCAACATTATCGTCCGCCAGCGTGGCACGACGTGGTTTCCGGGTGAAGGTGTCGGAATGGGCACCGATCACACGCTTTTTGCCAAGGTTGAGGGTCATGTGACCTTTAAAAAGGGACTTAAGGGTCGCACCTTTATTTCGGTCCTGCCAGCAGCAAAGGCAGCCGAGTAGCCGAACCTTTACAAATAGCTTGTAAATGGGGGATCGGCTGAAAAGCCGGTCCCTTTGGTCTTTCCGGGGCAGGGACGGGAGACGGAACTGCGGGCCGTGAGGTCCGGCATGCGCTTCAAGGAGGGAGCCATGACTTTGGCAATTGTTGTTTCACCATTACCGGTTCAGATCGCGGCGGGACGCTTTGTGTTGCGCCCGGTGCGAAAATCGGATGCCGGGCTCTTTTCTTTGTACGCCAGCGACGCCCGTGTGGCGGACGGCACCCGGTCTATACCACATCCGCTGCCACCGGGCGCCTCAGAAGCTTTCGTTGCCCGTGCGATGTCAGGCAAGGCAGATGCGGATGTCTGGGTGATGGATGGTAGTGACTCCGGTCTTGCCGAAGTGCTGGGCGTGATCAGCTTGAAACGGATGGATTGTACGAAACCGGGAAAGGGCCAGTCGGAAGTGGGCTACTGGGTTGCCCCGGCGTTTTGGAACACTGGTCTTGCATCAGAAGCCGTTCGTGCTCTTGTCGCGGCCAACCCGCAAGGCAACCGCACGATTTTTGCCGAGGTGTTTCAGGATAATCCGGGGTCTGCCCGGGTGCTGACCAATTGCGGGTTTGAATATTTGGGCGACGCCGAGACATTCTCAGTCGCCCGTGATGCGCGCGTCCCCACCTGGACGTATATCCGTAAGCTCGACTGAGGGGATGACATGCCTCGTGCCGAGCTTCACACGGCGCGGCTGACCCTGCGCCCGGTATCCCCCGAAGATGAGGCGGCTGTGGTGGCCGCGCTAAATGATATAGGCGTGACCGGGTGGCTCGCAGTCGTGCCATTCCCCTATGCGCCAGCGGACTTTCAGCAGTTTCAGACGGACTATGCCGTGCCGGGAGAGACCTATGCGGTTCACGACGCGGCGGGCCTGGTCGGAATTGTGGGGGTTGAGGATCGCACACTGGGCTATTGGTTTGCACCCGCGAGCCACGGCAAGGGCTATGCGACCGAGGCCGCGCGGGCGGCATTGGCTGAGCATCTGGCGCATGACCCTTCGCCTGTGAAGTCGGGCCACTATGAGGGCAATGCGCGGTCTGCCAATGTGCTGCGAAAGCTGGGTTTCGCCGAAACCGGGCGGTTTGACAAATACTGCCGTGCGATGGATCGGGATCGTCCACATGTGGACATGTTGATAACATTAGACGATTTCGAACGAGCCTTGCCGATCGAGGCGCGGTCGGCGCGGCTGACGTATCGCGCGTTGCAACAGACGGACCGTGAGGCTCTGCACGGCATCGCATCCCACTGGGAGGTGGTTCGGCAGCTTGGGTCATGGCCCTGGCCACCGGAGCGCGATTTTACCAACTGTCGCGCGCAGCCCTATCGTGGCGATGGATTCGTCTGGGGCGTGTTTCAGGATGGCGCGCTGATCGGAACAGTGGCTGTGACCGGTGCCGAGTTGGGGTATATGTTTGCGCCAAGCGTCTGGGGTCAGGGATTGGGATTCGAAGCATGCCGGACCGCGATAGGCCACACCTTCGCGACGTCGGATCGCGCGTTCCTTGAAGCAGGTGTTTGGGCAGACAACATGGCGTCGCTGAATTTGCTGGGCAAGCTGGGATTTCGCGTCGTGGGCGGTGACCTGACATGGTCAAAGGCGCGCCAAACCGAGGCACCGGATCATTTGTTGCGGCTGGATAGGGTGGAACGGCCCGGCGCTTGAGACTCCGCGCCCTTTGCTGTAACGCCTGCAAATCCTATTGAAAGCACGTCTGATGAAATTCCTCGACCTCACCAAAGTCTACATCCGCTCTGGCGGCGGCGGTGCGGGTTGCGTGTCGTTCCGGCGCGACAAATATGTGGAGTTCGGTGGGCCGGATGGTGGCGATGGCGGCAACGGCGGGTCAGTCTTTGCCGAAGCGGTCGAGGGGCTGAACACGCTTATCGACTTTCGCTATCAGCAGCATTTCTTTGCAAAATCGGGCCAGCAGGGGATGGGCAGCCAAAAGACTGGCAAGACGGCGGATGATGTCATCCTGAAAGTGCCGGTTGGCACTGAAATTCTGGATGAAGACGAAGAAACCGTGTTGGCCGATCTGGTGACGCCGGGACAGAAGGTGCAACTCGCACGGGGCGGCAATGGCGGTTGGGGCAACCTCGCGTTCAAGTCGGCGACCAACCGGGCACCTGCACGCGCCAATCCTGGGCAGGATGGGGTGGAGCGGACCATCTGGCTGCGCCTGAAGCTGATCGCGGATGCTGGGCTCGTTGGGCTACCCAATGCTGGGAAATCGACGTTTCTGGCGGCGGTCTCCAACGCCCGGCCCAAAATTGCCGACTATCCATTTACAACCCTGGTGCCGAACCTTGGGGTGGTTGGAATTGATGGCGCCGAATTTGTCATGGCGGACATTCCTGGTTTGATTGAGGGCGCTTCGGAGGGCCGAGGGCTGGGGATGCAGTTTCTTGCCCATGTCGAACGCTGCAAGGTATTGCTGCATCTGGTTGACGGCACGTCCTCTACCATCACCAAGGATTACCGCACGATCGTCAAGGAACTTGAGGCTTATTCTGAGGTTTTGGGTGACAAGCCGCGGATTCTGGCACTGAACAAATGCGATGCCTTGGACGCCAAGACCATTACAGCCCGCCGCAAGGCCCTGGAAAAAGCCAGCGGGGGAATGGTTTACGTGATATCTGGCGTGGCCGGACTGGGCCTTCCCGACGTTCTGCGTGATCTGAGGGCAAGGATCATAGCAGGGTCCGCGGTGGTGGTGGAGGATCTGGCTTGGCAGCCCTGAAGTCGCTTACGGCACCTGATATCCGCACCGCCAAGCGGCTGGTCGTCAAGATCGGTTCTTCGCTGCTGGTGGGCAAAGACGGGCTGCGGCAAGGCTGGCTTTCGGCGCTGGCAATGGATGTTGCAGAGGCCAAGACCCGCGGCACCGACGTGGTGCTGGTGTCATCCGGCTCCATCGCTTTGGGTCGCAAGGTTCTCGGTTTGCCCGACGGTCCTTTGCCGTTGGAACAATCGCAAGCCGCTGCTGCGGTCGGCCAGATCCGGCTGGCGCGGGCCTATGAGGAAGTGCTGACCCCGCATGGGATTACCACGGGTCAGGTGCTTGTGACGCTGGAGGATACCGAGGATCGCAGGCGCTATCTGAACAGCCGGGCCACGATGGAGACTTTGCTGGGGCTGGGTGTGGTGCCTATCGTCAACGAGAATGACACGGTGGCGACAGATGAAATTCGCTATGGCGACAACGACCGGCTAGCGGCACAGATCGCGGTGACGGTCGGGGCGGATCAACTGGTGCTGCTTTCGGATGTGGACGGATTTTATTCTGCCAATCCCAAGCAGGAGCCTTTGGCACAACGCTTTGATCTGGTTGAGACAATCACGCCCGAGATAGAGGCCATGGCGGGCGATCCGATCAGCGGGTTTTCCAAGGGCGGGATGAAGACCAAGGTTCTGGCGGCCAAGATCGCAATCGCCGGGGGATGCGCGATGGCGATCATGGAAGGGTCAGTTTTGCGACCCCTGACAGCACTTGCCAACGGGGCCAAATGCACCTGGTTCGTGGCGCAAAGCGACCCGCAACTGGCGCGCAAACGCTGGATCAACGCGATGAAACCGCGAGGAGAGTTGCGCCTGGACGCCGGTGCGGTGACGGCGCTGCGCGCAGGAAAATCTTTGCTTCCGGCGGGGGTTAAGTCGGTTTCTGGGAGTTTTGGCCGGGGCGATCCGGTGTCGATCCTGTCACCCGAGGGGGTGGTGCTGGGCAAGGGTCTGGTGCGTTACACGGCGATCGAAGCCAAGGCGATTGCCGGCCATAGGTCTGGCGAGATCGAGGCGATCCTGGGCTATCCGGGCCGGGCGGCACTGGTGCATCGCGACGACATGGTGATTTAGTCGGGGACGGAAAATGGACGGGCAAGTGTCTGATCTGATGACGGAAATCGGCACCAAGGCGCGGGCTGCCGCGGCAGAGCTGGCCTATGCGTCACAAGAGCGCAAGTATGCCGCGTTGATCGGTGCATCGCATGAAATCTGGAACCGGCGGCAGGCCATTCTGGACGCGAACCGCGAAGATCTTGTCTATGGCGCGGAAAAGAACTTAAGCCCTGCCATGATGGACCGGCTGTCGCTTGACGAGAGTCGGATACGCGGGATTGTCGATGCGTTGCGGGCAGTGGCCGAGCAGCCTGATCCGGTGGGGCGGGTTCTTGCGGAATGGGACCGACCCAATGGCCTTCATATTCAACGGATTGCAACGCCGCTCGGTGTCGTGGGCGTGATCTATGAAAGCCGCCCGAACGTAACGGCGGATGCTGGCGCTTTGTGCCTGAAAGCCGGCAATGCGGTGATTTTGCGCGGTGGGTCAGAAAGCTTCAACACCTCGACACTGATTCACGACTGCATGGTGACGGGTCTTAAACAGGCCGGTTTGCCGGAAGCCGCGATTCAATTGATCCCGACGCGAGACCGTCAGATGGTCACAGAAATGCTGCGGGCGGTTGCGTATATTGACGTGATCGTGCCGCGCGGTGGTAAGGGGCTGGTCGGGCTGGTGCAACGTGAGGCGCGGGTGCCGGTGTTTGCCCATCTTGAGGGAATTTGCCACATTTATGCCGACCATGATGCCGATCTGGCCAAGGCTCGGCGTGTCGTGATAAACTCCAAGACGCGCCGCACTGGCGTTTGTGGGGCGGCGGAGTGTCTGCTGATCGACTGGAAATTTTATACCAAGCATGGTGCGGTTTTGGTTGAGGACCTACTGCAGGCGGGGGTTGAGGTGCGGACGGAGGGCGAATTGCTGAAAGTACCGGGCACTGTCGCTGCGCAACCTGATGATTTCGGACGGGAGTTTTTGGACAAGATTATCGCGGTCAAACTGGTCGACGGCGTGGATCAGGCGATTGCCCATATCCAGCGCTTCGGTTCCAACCACACCGAGGCGATCCTGACCGAGAGTGACGAGACGGCGGCCAGGTTCTTTCAGCGGTTGGATTCTGCGATCCTGATCCGCAACGCCTCGACCCAGTTTGCTGATGGCGGCGAGTTCGGTATGGGCGGCGAGATTGGCATTGCCACGGGCAAGCTGCACGCCCGTGGACCGGTTGGGGCGGATCAGCTGTGTTCGTTCAAGTATCTGGTGACAGGGGACGGCACCATCAGAAGCTGAGCCGAATTTCGGTTTCGGCCAGCTCTGCTGTCAAGCGGTGGTGCAGCCTCGCGATTTCTTCTGCAACCAGTGGGAATTGCACCTGGGCAGGTGTGATGTCTGGCGACGCTGCGGGGTTCACCAGAACTTCCCACAGGGCGGCGTTGATTTTCAGCTTGTCCGCCTTGCCGGAAATGATCCATCGACCGTCCGAGACTGAAACCGAAACCTTGCCACCATAGGCCATTGCGCTTTCAAGGCATTGAATCAGCAAGAAAACAATCTTGACGTCCCCGCGTGGCATATCTTCAGCGGTCTGCCAGTCAATCGAAAGCCTACCGCCCCGGGTCAGGTCGCCAAGGATCGACTGTACCTCTGGACGCCCTAGCCGCGCATCGGCGGGTGCAATGCCAAAGGCGATGCGAAAGAACCGGATGCGGGCGCTGGCATTGCCAACACTTTCGGCGATCAGCGCCATTTCGGGGCCGGAAGTGCCGCCTTCCATCAACAGCAGTTCCAACCCATTGCCGATGGCGCCTATCGGGCTGATAAGGTCGTGGCAGATGCGAGAGCCAAGCAAAGCGGCGAGGTCGGGCTTGTCGGACATGCGGCGCGATCCTTTGGAGGTGGAATGCAGTCGATACTTGAGCCTGGTATGCTGGTGCGTCACCCGTCGCAGCCGGATTGGGGGCTGGGGCAGGTGCAGTCCAATATTGGCAACAGGGTTACCGTTAACTTCGAACACGCAGGCAAAGTTGTCATAGACACCTGCCAGATTGACCTGACACCGGTCTATACTCGGTAGCCCATCTTGCGGAAAACACTGTCAAATTCAATCCTTGATTGAAAATCTTTACGCCAGCCCCGCAACACAAGCCGCCTTTGCTTCGCTGGTTGCAATGACTTTCGCAAAATCTTAAGTCACCTTTTGACTGGAATGGAGCTGGTTTGCCCGCAGATCTGACCACCGTGATTGCTCTGGACGCCGTTCTGTCCGTGCGACTGGCGAGCGACAAGCGCGATTTGCTTGCAGCACAACGCCTACGGTACGAGGTATTCGTTAAGGAACTGGGTGCTGACGGGCCGCTGGTGGATCATGATGCGCGGTTGGAGCGGGATGAGTTCGACAGTTTTTTTGACCATCTTTTACTGATCGACAGTCGCCGTGACCCGGCACTTTTGCATGATGTTGTAGGGGTTTACCGACTGATGCCCCCGGAGCGCGTGGTGGCGGCCGGGCGGTACTATTCGGAAAGCGAGTTTGATCTGGGGGTGTTGCGGGCGTCCGGGCGGCGGCTGCTGGAACTGGGTCGGTCTTGCGTCCATCCGGATATGCGGGGTGGGGCGGCGATGTTCTTATTGTGGAATGGTTTGGCCGAATATGTGCTGGAACGGCAAATTGAGGTGATGTTCGGCGCGGCTTCGTTTCACGGCACCGATGCGGCGGCCTTGGCGCAACCCCTTGCCCTGCTTCATCATTTCCACCAAGCCCCGGACGGCTTGCGTGTGACGGCGCGGCCCGAGCAGCGGCAGGAGATGGGGCTGGTCGCCCTTGAAGCGGTGAACCGTGCCCAAGCGATGGCGGGTATTCCCGCGCTGATCAAAGCCTATTTGCGGCTGGGTGGCCATGTCAGCGACGGGGCATGGATTGACAGGGATTTCAACACGTTGGACGTCTGCCTGGTGATGGATACCGCACGGATGAGTGTGAAGCACCGCGATTTCTACACCCGCAAAAAGGCCGCAAAAGTTGAGTGACTGGCTGCAAGACGAATTGGCGGCACCGCCGCCGGGTGCGATGGGCTGGTTGCGCGTTTTGTGGCGCGGCGGAATGCTGGGTGGGCTGGTTTATCTGTGTCTTTTCCTGTTGTTGGTGGTCAGGCTGATCGAGCGCCCCTTGTGGGGCATGGCAAGGCCGTGGACGCCGTTCATCACGCAATTCGCCTGCCGCGGCGCCTTTGTCATTTTGCGATTGCCGTTGGCGATGCGCGGCAGGCCGATGGCAGGGCGCGGGGCTATTGTTGCTAACCACGCGTCTTGGCTGGATATTTTCGCGCTGAACGCGGCGCAGCAAATTTATTTCGTTGCCAAGTCGGAGGTCAAGCATTGGGCGGCGATCGGGTGGTTGGCGCGGGCGACGGGGACGGTGTTTGTGGCGCGCAAGGGCAGCGCGGCAAAGGTGCAGCAGAGTGTGTTTGAGGACAGGTTGAAAGCGGGGCATCGGTTGTTGTTTTTTCCGGAGGGCACCAGCACGGATGCGATCCGGGTTTTGCCTTTCAAATCAACGCTGTTCGCGGCGTTCTACACCCATGGGCTGGATCACATCATGCATATCCAGCCGGTCACAATCATCTATCACGCGCCGCCCGGCATGGATCCGCGCTATTATGGCTGGTGGGGTGGCATGGGATTTTCCGCGCATCTTATCAAGGTGTTGGCGACCAAACGGCAAGGACGGGTCGAGGTGATTTTTCATGAACCGCTGGCGGTTGATGCCTTTGCGAACCGCAAGGCGCTGGCGGCGGAATGCGAGCGGGTGATCCGGGCGGAGCACGGCGCGAAGTCCTGAGAACGCTGGGTTTACCGGGGCGTTTGCGCCAAGTTGGCGGTCTTGAACGCGTCTTGCCGGTGTCTTGCCTGCGTCTCTACGCGCCGCAAACCCCAAAATCGCCGGGCGGATTAACCTTTTGCGGCGAATCGGGCGCAGCGCCCCGCTTCACCCGAGCGGCGCGATCAGGTCTTTGAGCGCGGCCGCGGGATCGGCGGCCGACCAGATCTCGCCACCAATGCCGAAAAAGTCGGTGACGGGGCCGAACCGTTCGATGAGGTCACGGGTCAGGGCACCTTCGGCAATCACCGGCACCTCGATCATCGCTGACCACCATTCGAACAGGTCATGGTCGGCACTTTCGCCCTTGCCGAGAGGGCTGTCGCCGACCGGGCCATAAGCGACGTAATCGGCACCGGCCTCGCCCGCGGTGATACCTTCGTGGCGGGTGGTGCCGCAGTAAGCGCCGACGATCGCCTCGGACCCGAGGTCTTTGCGCAGGGAGCGGACCGAGCGGGCACCATCGGTCAGGTGGATGCCGTCAAGGCCGTGACGTTCGACAAACAGCGCGTGGTTTTCGATGACGATGGCGACATCCCGGGCATGGGCGACAATACGGCAGGCATCGGCGGCGCGGCCCAGCGTGTCGGGATCGCGGGTGGCGAGCGACAGGCGCAGGCAGGCGATGTCCACCGCATCCATCACAAGGCCGAGCTGATCGGGGAAGATTTCCAGGTCCAGCACGGGCGGGGTGATCAAGGTGATTTGGGGGCGGTCTTCGGCGGCCATCTGCGGCTCCATCAGGGGTCAGCTTTGCCTTTAGCGCAGTTCGTCCCGGAACGCCACGTGGCGTGCTGCTTGTCAGGGGGCAGGGGGTGGCGTATCTGGCGGTCTGGCATTTGAGAGGTGCAAGATGATCCCGCCCGCCGTCATTCTGGTGCGCCCGCAGATGGGCGAAAACATTGGTGCGGCGGCGCGCGCGATGTTGAATTTCGGGCTGGACCGGATGCGGATCGTGGCACCAAGGGATGGCTGGCCCAACCCGAAAGCGGTGGCGATGGCGTCGGGGGCGGGGCGGGTCTTGGACTTTGCCGGGATATTCGACAGCGTTCAACTGGCGGTTGCCGATTGCGATTATGTTTTTGCAACAACCGCGCGGGGCCGCGAGTTGACCAAACCGGTGCTGACGCCAGAGCGGGCGATGGTGATGGCGCGGGAGTTGGTGCGCCAAGGCAAGCGGGTCGGCGTGCTGTTCGGGCCGGAGCGGGCGGGGCTGGAGAATGACGATGTGGCGCAGGCGCAGGCGATCATTACGGTGCCGGTCAATCCGGAGTTTTTCTCGCTGAACCTGGCCCAATGTGTACTGCTGGTCGGCTATGAGTGGTTTCGGCTGGGCAGTGAGGTGCCGCCGGAAGTGATGGCGCTGGGGCGGACCGAGTTTGCGAGCGGCGAGGAGGTGACGCGCCTTGGCGATCACTTTGAGGAGCGGCTGGCGGCGGCCGGGTTCTTTTACCCGGAAGGCAAGGCGGCAGGAATGCGGTTGAACCTGCGGAACATGTGGGCGCGGCTGGGTTTGACGCGGGCCGAGGTGCAGACGTTTCATGGAATGCTGCGCCAGATCGCCTATCGGCTGAGAAAGCAGGATGAGGGTCGCGTCGATCTGGACGGTTGAGGGCGTTGCGCCTGGAAACCAAGGTCAAGCAGGGGCGCTGCCCCTCGCCTGCGGCTCACCCCGGGATATTTATGAACAGATGAATTGGCAGGAAGAAGGCTGTCTTGCCGCAGGGTCCGATGTCGCGCGGGCCTTGAAGGCGGGGGTGGTGGGGAATAGGGTCCGGTGCGTGAACACAGGGGCGGGTGATGGCGGGCAAGCGCAGCATTTTTGAAGAGGTTGGGGCGGCATCGGCGGCCTCTATGCAGCCCAGAGGCGGGATGATCGATGCGCGGGGCGTGGGGGCGCGGGGCGCGATCCGGGCGTGGCTGGCGGTGATTTTCCTGATGGTGGCGGCGATGGTGCTGGTGGGCGGGCTGACCCGGCTGACCGACAGCGGGTTGTCGATTACCGAATGGCGTCCGGTGATGGGAGCCTTGCCGCCGATGAACCAGGCGGACTGGGCCGAGCAGTTCGGCAAGTATCAGGCCAGCCCGCAGTATGTGCATATGAATGCCGGCATGACGCTGGACGCGTTCAAGACGATCTTCTGGTGGGAATGGGCGCATCGCAATCTGGGGCGGATGATTGGTCTGGTCTGGGCGGTCGGGTTCTTTGGCTTCTTGCTGACGCGGAAGATTCCGGTGGGATGGACCGGGCGGCTGCTGGGTCTGGGCGCCTTGGGGGGTTTGCAAGGCGCGATTGGCTGGTGGATGGTGTCGTCGGGGCTGACCGGGGTGATGGTGTCGGTGGCGTCCTACCGGTTGGCCATTCATCTGGGGCTGGCCTTTGCGATCCTGGGGCTGTGCGCGTGGTATGTCTTTTTGCTAGGCCGGTCAGAGATTGATCTGATGGCGGCGCGGCGCAATGGCGAGCGGCGGCTGTATGGGATGGCGACCGGCGTCATGCATCTGTTGTTCTTGCAGATCCTGCTGGGGGCTTTGGTGGCGGGGATTGATGCGGGCCAAGGTTTTCCAACTTGGCCAGACATGAACGGGGAATTTTTCCCCTCCAACGCTTTCGTCGTGAGTGAAGGGCGACCGATTTGGACCGCTTTTTTCGAGAATGTCGGCTTGGTGCAGTTCATGCACCGGATGTCGGCATACCTGTTGGTTTGCTTTGGCGTTGTGACGTGGTTGCGTGGGCGCAAGTCGGCATACAAGGCCACCCGGTTTGCGTTCAATGCGGTGATTGTTATGTTGGCGTTGCAGGTTGGCCTGGGGATTTACACGGCGTTGTCGTTGGCGCAACTGCATGTGGCGATCACCCATCAGGTGGGGGCGCTGCTGCTGTGGGTGCTGGTGATCCGGGCGCGGCATATGGCGCTGTATCCGGTGCAGGGATCAATTCGGGAGGGGACGGCATGACCAACAACACGGCTTACGCACAACTGATGGCGTTTCAGCGCCAGACCGAGGCGTTGGGATTGGTCGCAGAGCGGCTGGGTTGGGATCAGGAAACCATGATGCCGCGTGGCGCTGCCGAGCAGCGGGGCGAGGAAATGGCGGCGATGGAGGGGGTTTTGCATGCCCGCCGCACCGATCCGCGCATTGAGGACTGGCTGGAGGCGGCGGACCCGGTGGACGCGGAAGCCCGCGCACAACTGCGGGCGATCAGGCGGTCGTTCGTGCGGGCGACCAAGGTGCCGTCGGATCTGGCGCAGGAGATCGCGCGGGTGACATCGACGGCGCAGGGGATCTGGGCAGAGGCGCGGGCGCGCGAGCGGGTGGATGAGTTTCTGCCGACATTGCAGGAGGTGGTGGATCTGCGGCGGCAGGAGGCGGCGTGTCTGGCGCAGGGCGGCGATCTGTATGACGCGCTGATCGACGATTACGAGCCGGGGGCCACGGCGGACTCGCTGGGCGCGATGTTCGGGCGGATGCGGCCAAGACTGGTCGCGCTGCGCGAGGCGGTTCTGGGCGCTCCGGTGCCGAAGGCGGTGAAGGGGCATTTTGGCGAGGCGGCGCAGCTGCGGCTGGCGCGCGATCTGGCCAGCACGTTCAGTTATGACTGGAGCCGGGGGCGGCTTGATCTGGCGGTGCATCCGTTCAGTTCGGGCAGCGCCTATGACAGCCGGATCACCACGCGGGTGGTGGAAAGCGAGCCGTTCAACTGCATCTACTCGACCATCCACGAGGTTGGCCATTCCAGCTACGAGTTGAATGTCGATGCCGATTACAAGCTGACGCCGATCGGGCGCGGGGTGTCGATGGGGGTGCATGAAAGCCAGAGCCGGATTTACGAAAACCAGATCGGGCGGGGGCGGGGCTTTACCGGTTTTCTGTACAGCGAGATGCAGCAGCGGTTTGACGACTTTGGCATCGGCTCGGCGGAGGAATTTTATCGGGCGGTCAACCGGGTGCAGCCGGGGTTCATCCGGACCGAGGCGGATGAGGTGCATTACAACCTGCATATCATGATGCGGTTCGATCTGGAGCGTGCGCTGGTGCGCGGCGATCTGGCGGTGGACGATCTGGAGGCGGCGTGGAACGACCGGTTCCTGGCCGATTTTGGCGTGGCGGTTGACCGCCCGGCGCATGGGCTGTTGCAGGATGTGCATTGGTCGGTGGGGCTGTTCGGCTATTTTCCGACCTATACGCTGGGCAATGTCTATGCCGGCTGTCTGTATCAGGCCCTGACTGCGGCGGTTCCCGATCTGGAGGATCGGCTGTCGCGCGGCGATACCACGGAGGCGGTGGAGTGGCTGCGCGAGAATTTGCAGCGCCATGGCGGCTTGCGGACGCCGCGCGAGACGGTGGCGGCGGCCTGCGGGTTCGAGCCGAGCGAGGGGCCGTTGCTGGACTATCTGGAGCGCAAGTTCCGCGGACTATACGGGCTGTGAGCGCCGGGTCAGGTAGGGTGTATCCGATGACCACCTTACCGGGCGCGGTCCCTAGGCCCAGTGGGGTTTGCGTTTGGCAAGGAAGGCGGTGAGGCCTTCGTCGGTGTCGGGGCTCATCAGGTTGGCGACCATGGCAGCGCTGGCGCTGGCATAGCTTGCGGCAAGCGACGGGTCGGCGCGGGCGGCTTTGCCAAAGGCGAGGGCTGCGGGCAGTTTTGCCGCGAGGGTTTCGGCAAGGGTCCGTGTGGCTGTTGCGAGGTCGTCTGGCGGTGCCACGCGGCTGGCGAGGCCCAGCGTCTGGGCGCGGGCGGCGGAGATGAAATCGCCGGTGGCGGCAAGGTCGAAGGCGATTGCGGGCGCGATCTTGCGGCTGAGTGCCACCAACGGTGTTGCGCAAAACAGACCGATGTTGACGCCGTTGACGCCGAAGCGGGTGGTGTCGGCCGCCACCACGAAATCGCAGGACGCGGCGAGTTGGCAGCCGGCGGCGGTGGCGACGCCCTGAACGCTGGCGATGGTGGGTTGCGGGAGACCGGCCAGCTTTTGCATGACGCGGGCGCAAAGCGCGAAGAGGGCGGTGAAGGCGGCGCGTCCCTGGTCGGGATCGGCACGGTGGGATTGGATTTCGCGCAGATCATGGCCGGCACAAAAGTTTTTGCCCGCAGCATTAAGGATCACGACGCGAATTTTCGAGCCGGCAATGGCGTCAAGTTCGGCGTCCAGCGCCCGCAGCATCGCAGTGGACAGCGCGTTCAGGCTGCCGGGCGTGTTGAGCGTCAGGGTGGCGATTGTCCCGTGGTCTTGGCGCAGCAGAATGGCATCGGACATGGCGTTTGCCTTGTGAGGTTCCGCCAAAACAATAGCCGCGACCTTGCGGCGCGGCCAGCGGTTCCGTCAGGGGCGGTGGATCAGGCTTTGTTCAGGGTGAACTTGCCTTCGATCTGGGCACCGCTTTCGATCACCAGCGTGGTGTAGGTGATGTCAGCGGCGACTTCTGCCGACGACCGCAGCGCGAAGTTGATCGTGGCAACGCGGCCGTCAAGGCGGCCTTTGACCTCGACCGTCTCTGCCGAGACGGTGCCGGTCATGCGGCCCTCGGCCCCGACGACAAGCCCGCGCGCGGTCAGGTTGCCCTCGATCTCGCCCAGCACTTCGATCGTGCCGGTCGAGGAGATTTCGCCGGTGATCCGCAGATCCTGCGCCAGCACCGATTTGGTGTTGCCACTGGTCGGGCGGTTCTGCAAGGCAGGCGGCTGCACGGACGGGGCAGAGGTCGGATCGGGGGTCTTGCTGAACATCGTGACATCCTGTGGAGGGCTGGTTCAGGATAAGCACGAAAAGCGGGGTCAGGGTCAAGGGTCGCGCATCGGGCAGGGGGTGTCCCGTGCGATTTCAAGCCGCTTGATGTCGCGCTTGGGCCAGCGCGGGGCCGTGGGCGGTGGTTGGATGGTGCCGCAAGCGCAGGAGTGAGGAATGGGTGACGGGTTCTTTCAACCGGTGTCGGGGTTCGATCTGCCGCGATTCGCAGGGATACCAACGTTCATGCGGCTGCCGCATGTCGGGTTTGACCATCCGCGCTTTGCGGATGTGCAGATCGGGTTGATCGGGGCACCGTGGGATGGCGGGACGACGAACAGGCCTGGGCCACGGCATGGGCCACGCCAGTTGCGCGATCTGTCGACGATGATCCGGGCGGTGAACGGCGCGACCTGGGTGGCACCGTTCGAGCTTGCCCGCTGTGCGGACCTGGGGGATGTGGCAATCAACCCGGCGGATGCGACGGACAGCATGGCGCGGATGGAGGCGTTTTATGCGCGCGTCCGGGCGGCGGGGATCTTGCCGCTGACCGGGGGCGGCGACCATCTGTGCACGCTGCCGATCTTGCGGGCTTTGGCGAAAGGGCGTGCCTTGGGCATGATCCAGTTCGACAGCCATACCGACTTGAACGATGTGTATTTCGGGACCTCGCGCTATAACCACGGCACCCCGTTCCGGCGGGCGGTGGAGGAGGGGCTGCTGGACCCCAAACGCTATGTCATTATCGGCATCCGCGGCACGGCCTATGGCCGCGAGGACTGGGAGTTTGCGGCAAGCCAGGGGATCAGGATCATCCCGATTGCCGAGTTTCATGCGCGGGGGGCCGAGGATGTGATGGGCGAGGCGCGGGAGATTGTCGGCGCGGGCGAGACTTATGTGACCTATGACATTGATTTCGTGGACCCGACCTTCGCGCCGGGGACCGGGACGCCGGAGGTGGGCGGGCCGAACTCTTGGCAGGCGTTGCAGGTGGCGCGGGGCTTGCGCGGGGTGAATGTGGTGGGGGCGGATCTGGTGGAAGTGTCGCCGCCGTTTGATGCGTCGGGCGGGACGGCCTGGCTGGGGGTGAGCCTGATGTTCGAGATGCTGTGCGTGATGGCGGAGCGGGTTGCCGGGGAAGGTGCGTGACATCACGCACCCTACTGAAGGTTCCGGACCGTCGCGGCTGTTGAAAGAGCCTCCGGCGGGAGTATTTGGCAAAGGATAAATGGGAAGAAGATGGCTATGGATATGATCATCACCGGGGCGCGGGTTCTGACGATGGACGAGGCGCGGCCCCGCGCGGAGGCGGTGGCTGTTGAAGGCGGGCGGATTGTGGCGGTGGGGTCGGATGCCGAGGTTCTGGCGCTGGCGGGGTCGGGGGTTCGGGTGATCAAGGCGGGCGGGCGGACGCTGCTGCCGGGGTTTTTCGAGAGCCATCTGCATCTGGTGCTGGGCGGGGTGGAGCTGGAGCAGCTGCAGATCGGCGGCTTGTCGGGGTTTGACGGGCTGCGGGAGGCGTTTCGCAGCTATGCGGTGGCGCGGCCCGATCTGGCGCTGGTGATGGCGCAGGGGGCATCTTATGAGATTTTGGATCATCCGGTGACACGGCAGGATCTGGATGCGGTGATTGCAGACCGGCCGATCGCGATGATGGCCCCGGATCATCATACGGTCTGGGCCAATACCGCGGCGCTGACGGCGGCGGGACTGCTGTTTGGGGCGGCAATGCCGCATGGCCACGAGGTGGTGATGGCGGCGGATGGCACCGCCAGCGGCGAGTTGCGCGAGTTCGAGGCGTTCGGACCGGTGTTGGCGCTGGGTGGGGCGGCGCATCTGCAGTTGGGGATTGCCACTGGCGGCGAGCCGGACCCATGGCCGGATGCGGCACAGCGGGGGCGGGACAAGGACAAGATCGCGGCGGGGCTGGCGCATTGCGCGGCGCAGGGCATCACCGCGATGGTGAACATGGACGGCAACCGCTACACCTGCGTTCTGCTGGCCGAGATGCGGGATGAGGCGCGGTTGACGGCGCGGGTCAAGGTGCCGTTCCATTTCAAACCGCATATGGGGCTGAGCGAACTGGAGCGGGCCTCGGCGATGACGGCCGAATTCGATGACGAATGGGTGACGTCGGGCTTTGTGAAGATGTTCATGGACGGCGTGGTGGACAGCCGGACGGCCTTCATGTTGCAGGACTATCCGGGGGTGCCGGGGCATAAGTCGTTTCCGCTGTTTGAACCGGAGCGGTTCAAGGCGATCTGCACCGAGATTGACCGGCGCGGCTTGCAGATTGCTGTCCATGCGATCGGTGACGGCGCGGTCAGGACGACGATTGATGGCTATGAGGCGGCGGGGCTGGCCAATGGCTTTCGCGATCTGCGGCACCGGATCGAGCATATTGAGCTGATCGACCGGGCCGATGTGCCACGGCTGGCGGCGCTGGGCATTACCGCCAGCGTGCAGCCGCCGCATCCGCCGGGGGCGATGGATTTCCCGATGTCGACGATGGACACGGTGTTTTACCCCGAACGGTGGCGCGACGCCTATCTGTGGAAGACGCTGGCGGATGCGGGCGCTGCGGTGGCCTATGCCAGCGACTGGCCGGTGACGGATGTGTCGGTGATGCGGGGATTGCAGGCGGCTTTGACGCGGGTGCCCTATGACGGCGCCGGGGACGAGCGGTTGGACCTGATGGAAAGCCTGCGTGCCTATACGGCGGGCGGGGCCCGGGCCGCGCATATGGAGGGGCTGACAGGGCGGCTGATGCCGGGGCTGGCGGCGGATCTGGTGCTGCTGGACGGCGATATCGAGGCTTTCGCGGCGGATCAGCTGGGGGCTTTGGGAATCGCGCTGACGATTGCGGGGGGGCAAATCACCCATCGCGGTTCAGGATTCGCCTGAAACGGCGGTCTGGTGGTTTCGCACGGGCCCACCAGACCGGCGCCGGCGGCGTCGGCGCACAAAAAAAGCCCAAGGAAATATGGGCTTTGTCAAGAAAACGTCATGTTGCGCATTTTCCCTCTTGCGACCTACGGAACCTCGGCCTAAACAGCGCCTCACCGAAGCGGACGCGACGCGGGAACGCAGAACGGACGGATCGGGGCGGTGCTGGGACGCACCGAAAGAATATCTGGATACACGACGGCAGATACGCCCGAAGTTCGGGTGCGTTGTCTGTTTTGTGTCCGCGCTCTTTGAATTTGTATATGTTTGAAGGGATATGTGGGCGGTTTGGGCGCATCGGCGTCAAAACTGACACATATCGGGCTCTTAGGGGAGTTGGCCGCGAGGTTAACCGACCGATGATAGAGTTGAAAGCTTCACGGTTT
>JANYFE010000050.1 GCA_025362795.1 Rhodobacterales bacterium
CACAATCTCGATCACCGTCGGAACCCGCCGCCCCGCCGATGCCGCCAGCGCCGCCTGAAACGCCGCCACCGTATCAGGCCGCACCGCCACGCATCCCATCGCCGCAGCCAGTGCAACAAAGTCCGGCGCCAGAATGTCCACGCCAATCTGCGGCAGGCCACGCTCGGCCATCATCGCCTTGATCTCGCCGTAGCTGGCGTTGTTCCAGATGATGATCGCCGCCCCGATCCCGGCCTCGACCGCCGTGGTCAGTTCGGCCAGCGAAAACTGCACCCCGCCATCGCCGATCAGACAGACCACCGGTCGCGCCGCTGCCGCCAGCTTCGCGCCAAACGCCGCAGGCAGGCCATAGCCCAGCGTGCCATAGCCGGTGCTGGAGTTGAAATAGGACCGCGTGCCGGGCGATTGGTGGAACTGGTTGGCGGCATAGACCGGCTCGGTCTGATCGCCCACCACAATCGCATCCGGCAGCACCGCCATCACAGCCGCCATCATGCCGCGATGGGTCACACAGGCAGGCCACAACGCCCCGTCAACCGCCAGACGCAGGGCCGCCGCCCGCGCCGCCCCGCCCTGCGACAGCGCCGCCGACCCCCGCAGCGCCACCAGCACCCCATCACAGGCCAGCGCCGCATCCGACACGATCGACAGCGCCGCCGGCAGCGATGTCGTCAGCTGCAACGGATCAATGTCGATCCGCACCAACGTGCCGCCAATGTCCAGCGGCTGCGGTTCGGGATACATCTCGGTCTCGCCAAACTCGGTCCCCACCGCCAAAATGACATCCGCCGCCGCCATCTCGGCGCGCAAAGCCGCCATCCCCAGATTGCCCGACACCACCAGCGGATGGCCCGACGGCAATATCCCCTTGCCATTGATCGTCATGAACACCGGCGCGTCCAGATGCTCGGCAATCGCGCGGACCTGCGCCGCGGCCCCCACGGCCCCGCCCCCCGCCACAATCAGCGGGCGCCGCGCCGCCGCCAGCACCGCCGCCGCCTGAGCGACTGCCGCCGGGTCAGGGCCGGGCCGCCTTGGCAGGCTCCACGGCACCAGCGCCGCCTCCGCCATCTCGGCCACGATCACATCCAGCGGGATCTCGATATGGACCGGCCGCGGCCGCTGGCTGCCAAAGACCGCGAACGCACAGGCCAGGATGCCGGGCAACTGCCGCGGGTCCAGCAGGGTGTGGCTGAACGCCGCCACCCCCGCCACCAGACTTTGCTGCGACCGCAACTCATGCAGCCGCCCCTGTTGCATGCCCAGCTGATCGCGCGCATTCACCGCCGAAATCACCAGCATCGGGATCGAATCGGCATAGGCCTGCCCCATCGCCGTGGCGATATTGGTCATGCCCGGACCGGTCACGATGAAACACACCCCCGGCTTGCCCGACACCCGTGCATAGCCGTCCGCCATGAACCCCGCACCCTGTTCGTGGCGCGGCGTGATGTGGCGAATGCCGGTCGCCGGCAACCCGCGATACAGTTCCAGCGTATGCGCCCCCGGAATGCCAAAGATCAGCTCGACGCCATACGCCTCCAGCAACTTGACCAGAACTTCTCCACAGGTTGGCATGGCAACTCCTTCACGACAGCAGCGGCCCTCTCCCTACCAGCGGACCGATGCGCGAAACACAGTGCAGTTCCGAAGTGCGCTTTGACGTCGCTCAACCTGAACCCCTCTCCCTCCGATCCGGCCAACTTGTCTAAAATTTCGCCTTACCCTTGGGCAAATACTCCACGGGGGTGTGGGGGTGTGAAACCCCCACCGAAGCCTCGGGCAGGAACCGGCGGGCTCACCCCGCGTCCCATACATCGACCCCCGCCAAACTGAGTTTCGGCGGATCGCTATTGAATAAACCGCCAATCCGCCGACACTGCCCCCAGACGCGACACAAGCCGCGCACCCCTCAACACGGAGATTTGCATGACCTACCCCCTCACCCGCCGCACCGGCCTGGCCCTCGCCTTCGCCCTTGTCGCCGGCACAGTCTTGCCCGCCCATGCCGACACGCTGGCCGATGTCAAAGCCGCCGGCGTCCTGAAAGTCGGGATTTTCGAAGATTTCCCGCCCTTCGCCTCACTCAATGCCGCGATGAAGATCGAAGGCTATGATACCGAAGTGGCCGACAAACTGGCCACCGCACTTGGCGTCAAGGTTGAACTGGTCGGCATCACCGGTCAGAATCGCATTCCGTTCCTGACCGAAGGCAAGGTCGATCTCTTGCTCAGCATCGGCTACAGCGACGAGCGCGCCCAGGTTGTCGACTACACCGACGCCTACGCGCCCTATTACATCGCCGTCATGGGCCCGAAGGACATCGACGTGAAGGACGCGGCGGGTCTGTCCGGCAAAAGCATCGCGGTCAACCGTGGCACGCTGGAAGATACCGAAGTCACAAAAGTCGCCCCCGCCGATGCCGATATTCAGCGGTTCAGCGATTATAGCGGTGTGATCTCGGCCTTCCTGTCGGGTCAGGTCCAGCTGATGGTTGTGGGCAACGACGTCGGTGCCACGATCCTTGCGCAGAACCCGGCGATTGAACCGGTTGAAAAGTTCCTGCTACTGACCTCGCCTTCGCAAATGGCCGTCAAAAAGGGCGAAGCCCCGTTGCAAAAGGCGATCAACGACGCGCTGATCGCGATGAAGGCCAGCGGCGAATTGAACGACCTCGCCGTCAAATGGCTCAAGCAACCGCTCGTCGCAGGCTTCTGAACCCGGCATGGGCTATGACTTCGACTTCACCGCCATCGCCGCCAACTCCGGCCTGCTCCTTCACGGGGCAGGCCTGACCCTTGGCTTGACGGCTATCGCGGCGACGCTTGGCATGGCTCTCAGCATCGGCGGGGCGGCAACCGTCCTGTGGGGCAGCCCTTGGGCGCAACGGCTGGTCCGCCTCTACGTCGAGGCGATCCGCAACACCCCGTTCATCGTGCAACTGTTCTTCATCTTCTTCGGCCTGCCCAGCCTCGGCGTCAAACTATCGGCGTTCGAGGCGGCAGCCGTCGCCATGACCATCAACCTGACCGCCTATGGAATCGAGATCACCCGCGCCGGGATCGAGGCGGTGCCGCCCGGCCAGCGCGAGGCGGGCTATGCCGTGGGCCTCACACCCCTGTCGACGTTCCTCTACATCATCCTGCCGCAGGCGATCGCGGTGGTCTATCCTTCGCTGGTCAGCCAGATCATCATCACCATGCTGGAATCCGCCGTGGTGTCCCAGGTTGCCGTCACCGACCTGACCCATGCCGCCGACCTGATCCAGTCACGCACCTACCGCGCGTTCGAAACCTATTTCGTCGTCACCCTGATCTACCTTGGCATGGCCCTGACGCTCCGCGCCTTGTTCAACCGCGCCGGACGCCGCCTGTTTGCGGGGAAACCCGCATGACCCTGTCCCTTGCCGACATCATCCCCTTCCTGCTGCTCGCCGCCCGCTGGACGCTGCTCTTGTCCGCCATCGCATTCATTGGCGGTGCCAGTGGCGCCCTGCTGCTCTTGCTCTGGCGCTACGGCGCACCCCGCACCGGACGCCGCGCCACCGCGATCTATATCCAGCTGCTGCAAGGCACCCCGCTCCTGTTGCAACTGTTCCTCGTCTTTTTCGGCCTGCCGCTCTTGGGTGTCGAGGTGTCCCCCCTTGCCGCCGCCAGCATCGCCCTGACCCTTTACGCCAGCGCCTTTCTTGCCGAAATCTGGCGGGGCTGCGTCGATGCAATCCCGCTCGGCCAATGGGATGCCAGCGCCAGTCTCGGCATGAATTTCGTCACGCAAATGCGCTACATCATCCTGCCGCAATCCCTGAAAATCGCGATCCCGCCCACCGTCGGCTTTCTGGTGCAACTCCTCAAAAGCACCGCCCTCGCCTCGATCGTCGGATTCAACGAACTGACGCGCTCGGGCCAGATCGTTGCCAACGCCACCTTCAAGCCCTTCCTGATCTATGCGCTGGTGGCGCTGATCTACTTTGCCATGTGCTACCCGCTGACCCTCGGCTCCAGAGCGCTGGAACGCCGCATGCGGATCACCCGCTAGAATGGAACCTGCCATGCCCGACACCCAGATGCCCAACGCCCAGATGCCCGACGCCCCCATGATCCAGATGATCAACGTCAACAAATGGTACGGCAATTTTCAGGTTCTGAAGGACATTTCGCTGAACGTGGCCAAGGGCGAGCGCGTGGTGATCTGCGGCCCCTCCGGTTCCGGCAAATCCACCGCCATCCGCTGCATCAACCGTCTGGAACAGCATCAGACCGGGCAAATCCTGGTCGAAGGCGTCGAACTGACCGATCAGGTCAAGAACATCGACCACGTCCGCCGCGAGGTCGGCATGGTGTTCCAGCAGTTCAACCTGTTCCCGCATCTGACCGTGCTCGACAACCTGACCCTCGCCCCCCGTCGCGTCCGCAAACAGTCCCGCGCCGACACCGAGGCGCAGGCGATGCACTACCTCGAACGCGTCAAGATCGCCGAGCAGGCCCACAAATACCCCAGCCAGCTGTCGGGCGGCCAGCAGCAGCGCGTCGCCATCGCCCGCGCCTTGTGCATGGAACCGCATATCCTGCTGTTCGACGAACCAACCTCCGCCCTTGACCCCGAGATGATCAAGGAAGTGCTGGACGTGATGGTCAGCCTGGCCGAGGACCACATGACGATGATCTGCGTCACCCATGAGATGGGCTTTGCCAAGACGGTCGCCGACAAGGTGATCTTCATGGACCACGGCCAGATCATAGAGGTCGCCCCGCCCGCCGCGTTTTTCTCAACACCGAAACACGAACGCACCCGGTTGTTCCTCAGCCAGGTGCTAAAGCACTGATCAGGCCGCCCATTCTCGACCCCAACGCAGAAAGTCCGCCGGGATAGCTGCGTGCGCCGCCTATCCCACCGCCAGCCGCCGCACCCCAACCTTGCGCACCGGCTTCTGGCCATGCGCCGCCCGCAATTCCTTCAAAAACACCGACAGCACCGGCTTTTTCTCCTCGGTCTTGCGCGTCACCAGATAGACCGGGTTCTGATAGCCCAGCGTGTCCTCCAGCAACGGCCGCATCTGCCCCAGCGCCACCCAATGCTGCGCCACATGCTTGGGCAGAAACCCGATATAGACCCCCGACAGGATGAACGCCGCCACCCCCTCCATCAAATCCGCCACCGCGGTCGACCCCAGCTTCACCCCGGCCGGCAGCTTTTCCGGTGCCGCATAGGCGCGGCGCACGAACTGCTGGTCGTTCAGGTCCGGCACCGCAATATCCCCCCGCTCGAACATCGTGTGGCCGCGCCCGCAATACAAAACCTGCCGCTCCTCGAACAGATCCTCATAGTCCAGATAGGGCGAATGCTGCCCGCAGGTGCCCAGCCCCAGATCGCAACTGCCCTCCAACACCATCCGCTCGATCTCCGACGGCGATGTGACCCGGATGGTAAACTGCACCTCGCTGGCCTTGGCGTTGAACCCGGCAATCGCGTCATGCAGCAGACACACCGGATTGGTGATCAGACTGTCCACGATCCCCACCGCCAGATTGCCGGTCAGGCAATTCCGCGCCGCCCCGGCATCCGACCGGAAATCTTCCAGCGCCGCAAACAGCCGCTGGCTTGCCTGATAAATCAGCTGCCCCCGCTCGGTCAGCTTGAACCCCGACCGCCCGCGTTCGCACAGCCGCACCCCCAGCCGCTGCTCCAGCGAGGTCATATGCGTGCTGATCGTCGACTGGCTGATGTTCAGATCAATCTGCGCCGCCGAAAACCCGCCGGTGTCGACAACCTTGGCAAAAACCTTCAACAATCGGATATCGCCTTCTGTCAGATTGCTCAGCATCCGGGCGGCTCCTTTCAACATCCCGGCCATGCTACGCCGGCCCGCCCATTTTCTCAACCCAACCCACCCGCCCGACCTGCAGGCTTACATTGACCGGCCAATAACTACGCTTTGGCACTTCGCAATGGTTCGCCCGCCTTGACGCTGCAACCATAACCGCAACCTGCCGCAGGGGAATCGGCTGCGGATGATCCAACCCACATCTCACCGGGAGACTGACATGACATCCCTGACCAGACGACAGGCCCTGCAAACCGCCGCCGCCACCTTCGCCGCCACCTCCATCGGCTTCATGAGCCGCGCCGCCGGCGTGCCCGAACTGACCGCGGTGGAATGGGGCGGTGGCGTGGTTGACGCGATGAAACTGATCGCCGCCAAGCAAGACAAGGTGACGGTGAACTGGGTGCTGCATCAGGGCGGCTCGGGGGCGATCCTGCCCAAGATCAAGGCGACCTGGCCCGCTGCCGAGTATGATTATGTCGCGGGCTGGGAAGGCTCGTTCAACGGCATGCTGAAAGAAGACTGGCTGGTGCCCGTCACCGTGGACATGGTGCCGAACCTCGCCGACATTCCCGAAAAGATCATCGTCAAGAACGCCAAGGGCCAGTGGATGGCCGTGCCCCGCGCCGTCGGCGGAATCTATTTCGCCTACCGCGCCGACACCAGCCCGATCGAGATCAAAAGCATCGAGGACCTGTTCGATCCCAGCCTCAAGGGCAAACTGTGCTGGCCTGGCCCGACCCAAAGCATGATGCTGCAGATCGTTGCCCTGGCCCTGCATGCCGGCGGCGATGAAAACAACATGGACCCCGGCTGGGCACTTATGAAAAAGCTGGCGGAATCGGGCAACATCGGCCGCATCGCTGTCACCGACACCGACTTCACCACCTCGCTGACCAGCGGCGAAACCGTCGGCGGCTTTTACTCCGAACCGCAACTGACCTCCGTCGCCGCCGCCTTCCCCGTGACGCGCCTGACCAAGACCGAAGGCATGCCAGTGTTCCTTTATCAAAGCGGTTTCGCCGTGTTCCAGAACCGGCCCAACCTGCAAGCCACGCTGGGTTTCATCAACTTCGCCATCAGCCCGGAAATGAGCGAGATCTACGCCGCCACCGCCGGCGAGGCCCCCCTGAACGTCAAGGCCAAGACGCCGGACAACCTCAAACACCTGGCCTTCACGCCCGAGGAATTCGACAAGTTTGTCTATGTCCCCGACTTCAACGTGGTGCTGACCAATCAGGACGCCTGGGCCAAACGCTGGGAGGACGAGATCGCGCCGTTGATCTAGTCCCTGCAATTTGTCTAAAATTTCGCCTTACCCTTGGGCAAATACTCCACAGGGGTGTGGGGGTGTGAAACCCCCACGACTCTCAATGCAGCAGAGCGGCGCTGGCAGCCAAACGCCGCCGCTCTGGCGACGTGAACGCAGGCGGACAGTCCTTGGACAGCAAACGCAGACCCAACCCCCTGTTCCTGCCAGCCGCAGGTCTTTTCCTCCTGCTGTTCGTGCTGCCCATGGCGGGCCTCGTCGTCGAAAGCCTGCGCACCTATGTACCGGGCCGCATCGGCTCTGCCGAAGGCGCCCCGTTCACCGCCGCCAATTACGCCGAACTCGTCAAACCGTCCTTCGCCGTATTCTTCTTCCAGACCCTGCGCCTCAGCCTCGCCGCCGCATTGGTCGGGGTCTTTTGCGCCCTGCCCCTCGCCCATTGGACCGCCCGCAAACTGTCACCGCGCTGGCGCACCCTTGCCATCGGCTTTTTCGTCACCCTGATGTTTCTCAGCGTCCTCGTGCGCACCTACGCGCTGGAACTGACCTTTGGTGCCGTCGGCCCGCTTGGCCCTGCCCTGCGCGCCATCGGCATCTCGACCAACAGCCGTGGCTATATCGAGATCCTCGTCGCCGCAGGCCTCTTGCACTACATCATCCCGATGTCGACGCTGACGCTCCTCGCCACGTTTCAGAACGTCGACCCCCGGCTGACCGACGCCGCCCAGGTGCTGGGTGCCCCCGCCTGGAAAGCCCATCTCACCATCACCCTGCCGCTTTGCATCCGCGGCATCCTTGCCGCCTTCCTGTTCGGCTTCACCTTCTCGATCAGCGCCTTCGTGATCCCGATGATCCTTGGCAAGGGCCGGGTGCTGTTCATCTCCAACCTGATCTACACAAGGTTCAGCGAGATCGCGAATTACCCCAGCGGTGCCGCCATCTCCGTCGTCCTGTTCGTGCTGGCCATGCTGCTCGTCTATGTGATGACCCATCTCGTCAACAAACGGTGGGCGCAATGACCCCGCGCCGCGCCGATGATATCATCCGCTTTCTGTGCAAACTGATGAACTGCGCCATCGTGCTGTTCCTTCTGACACCCATCATCGTCACCACCCTGATGGCCTTCGACGCGCGCGATTACCTCGGCCCCCTGCCGCCGCCCGCGCTGTCCTTCCGCTGGTTCACCGCCTTCTTTTCCGACAGCTATTTTCTGAAAGGCCTGGCCATCAGCCTGAAACTCGCCGCCTGTTCCGTCGCAATTTCCCTCACCGCCGGCATCGCCACCGCCTATGCCACCGACCAGACGACATTCCGCGGCAAGGACGCGCTCATCGCCTTCTTCCTGTCGCCCCTCGTCGTTCCCCCCGTCGTGACCGGCTTTGCGCTCCTGCTGTTCCTGTCCAAAATCGGCGTGATCGACGGCTTTGCCCGCCTGCTGTGTGGCCACATCATCATCACGATCCCCTACACGATCCGCGCCACCCTCGCCGCCCTCTCCGGCATCGACCGCAGCTATACCGAGGCGGCGCTGATCCTCGGTGCCACCAAACGCCGGGCCTTCTGGGATGTGACCTTCCCGCTCGCCCGCACCGGCATCATCAGCGGCGCGATCTTCGCCTTTGCCATCTCGATGGATGATGTCGCGGTGTCGATCATGCTGACTGACGCCAAAACCTACACCCTGCCCATCGCCCTGATCAGCAGCATGCGCGCCAACTTCGACCTGTCGATCGCCGCCGCCTCGGTGATGCTGATGGCAATGACCGTCCTCCTGATCGTGATCCTTGAAAAACTCATCGGCCTGAACCGCGCCATCGGTCAGGGCGTCTTTCGTTGAAAGCTGGAACCATGCCCGCCGAACCCATCATCCGCTTCGACAGCGTGACCAAGTCCTTCGGCGCCCTCGCCGCCGTCGATGGCATCAGCTTTGCAGCCGTCGCCGGCGAAACCATCGCGCTTCTCGGCCCCTCCGGCTGCGGCAAGACCACCACCCTGCGCCTGATCGCGGGCTTTGAAGACCCCGACCGGGGCACCATCGAAATCGCCGGCGAGTCCATGATCGGCAAGCGCCCCTACGAACGCAACGTCGGCCTCTTGTTTCAGCATTACGCCCTGTTCCCGCACATGACCGTGGCCGAGAATATCGCCTATGGCCTGCGGCACCGCCACTGGCCCAAAGCCGAAATTGCCACCCGCACCACCGAAATGCTGCGCCTCGTGCAACTGGACGGCTTCGGCCCCCGCCGCCCGCAGCAACTCAGCGGCGGTCAGCAACAGCGCGTCGCCCTCGCCCGCGTTCTCGCGACCAAACCGCGCCTTGTCCTGCTCGATGAACCGCTCTCCGCGCTCGACGCCAAACTGCGCGAGGAACTGCGGCTGGAACTCAAGCAGATCCTGGCCGCCACCGGCTCGACCACCATCGTCGTCACCCATGATCAGGACGAGGCGATGGGTCTGGCCGACCGCATCATCGTGATGAACCGCGGCCGCATCGAACAGCAGGGCGCTCCGGCCGAAATATATGCCAAACCCGCCAGCCGCTTCGTCGCCAGCTTCATGGGCCGCAGCAACTGGCTGGACGGCACGGCCAAGGCCACCCATCGCGGACCCTTCGCCAATGTCGTGCTGGACAACGGTCTGATCCTGAACATCGCCAACCCCGGCCTCGCGGATGACACCCCGGTCAGCCTCGGCATCCGCCCCGAACGCATCACCCTCGGCCAGCCCGCCGACGAAGACCGCGTCACCGGCGCCAACCAGTTCGGCGGGCAAATTCTGGGCGTCACCGACATGGGGGCCGAAACCCACTACCGTGTCACCAGCCCCGCCGGCCCCCTGACCGTGGTGCGGCCCAACAGCGGCGAACACCGCTTCACCGCAGGCGAGCCGGTGCGCCTCGGCTTTTGCGCCGAGGATTGCCTGGTGTTCCCACACCCGGCCGCCCCCCGCTGATACTGCCTCACAGCCGATGCCGCGCGGCCATTGCGCCATACAGCGTGTCACAATCCCGCTGACGCCGCCGCACCGCACGATCTTCCTGCATGTCCGCCATCAGCGCCGCCACCGCCGCGTCATAGCGGCCGATCGACCGGTCCACCCCGTCCGACACCGACCGTTCGGCGAAATAGGCATCGGTATGGCGCAGCGTCTCTGCGGTCGTTTCCGGCACCGCCCCCCGCCCCCGCGCCCGCCGCAGCAAGAATGCGTCCCGCGTCTTGACCGGGTAATGGTTGTATTGCGCCAGATCATGCGTCACCGGCCGCACCCCGTCATGGCGCAACTGCTTCCACAGCGGCACTCCCGGCTCCAGATCATAGCTGCCGCCGTCGCCCCGCATCACCCGCAACACCCGTCCGCCCTGAAACCCGACCAGACTGTGGTTGTGGATGCCCTTGAACCGCTCCGGCCCGCGCGTCAAAGATTTCAGCGCGAAATTCGCCCGGTGACCGACCGCAAGGCGGTTGGCAAAACGCGGACAGATCCGCCCGGGGTGCCAGTTCACCTCTGGTGCACCGGTAAAACACATCCCGTTCAGCGCGATCACATCAATCGCCGCCCCGGCCTGCCCGGTCAGGTCCGCCACCCGGTTGCCGCCGACATGCACGTTCAGAAATTCGTCGGCATCCAGCATCATCAGCCATTCGGTCGCATCGATCCCCGCCTTGATGCGGATCGCCGCATAGCCCGCGTGTTGCGGAATGTCGCCCGGTGCCAGCACGTTGGGCACATGGGTCAGATAGCCCGCCCGGTCCAGCGCCGCCAGCAACCGCTCGGTCCCGTCGCTGCAATCGTTCGACGCGACACAGATCCGGTCAAAGCCCAAAACCAGATGATGCGCCACCCACTCCAGAACATAGGGCCCCTCATCCTTCATGCTGGAAATCAGGATGTGCCGCGCCCGGGGCACCGGGTCGGCCTTGCGGGGGTCGGGGCGTGGGTCTGGGCGCGCGTCACTCTCCATCGGTCCGATCTAGCGCAAAAGATCCGCGCCACGCCAGCACCTTGGACCACACCCACCGCACGCCGCATTCATCCCGCCTGCCGCGCCAAACGTCTTCACACCTTAAAGACGCCGGCAAGACGCGTTCAAGACAGCGGAAAAGTGCCAAATTCCCAATATTAACTGGTCTTTTCGCCCCGATTCGCCGCCACCCCCCAATTTGCGCCATTTCCGTCTTCCCCTCAGCCGTTCGGGTCCTGATTAGGCGCATCCTAATCCCTGCCCATGCATTCTCACCTTGCCAGTCTCGCCGCATCAGGCTTTGCTCCGCCAGACTTTCCCAAATCGGAGCAATGATGAAACTCGCCCTCTGGCAAGGCCCCTCCCCCGCAGGTGACACCGCTCAGGCGCTGTCGGACCTGTCCGCCGCGCTCCGCGCCAGCGCCGCAACCGGTGCACAAATGCTTGTCGCACCAGAGATTTTCCTGCCCGGCTACAACCACCCCGATATCGCCGCCCTTGCCCAGCCCCGCGGCGGCGACTGGCACCAAAGCCTTGCCAAACTGGCCCGTGACGCCGGTTGCGGCCTGACCACGGGCTATGCCGAACGCGACGGAAACACGGTGCACAACTCTGCCGTAACCTTTGATTCCACAGGAAAAGAGATCGCGCATTACCGCAAGATTCAGCTGTATGGCCCGCGCGAAAAGGCGATTTACCAGCCCGGCACCGCCTACGAAATCTTCGACCTGCATGGCACCAGAACCGCCCTTCTCATCTGCTACGACATCGAATTCGCCCCCCATATCGCCGCCCTTGCCGCGCGGGGCGTCACGCTGATCCTCTGCCCCACCGCCAACATGCAACCCTTCACCCATGTCGTCCGCTACACCGTCCCCGCCCATGCCGCCAACCACGCCCTGACCATCGTCTATGCCAACTATTGCGGCACCGAAGGCGATCTGACCTATGTCGGCGGCTCCCTCATTGCCGACCCCTACGGCGAACCGCTTGCCCAGGCCGGCCTTGGCCCAGCGCTGTTGATAGCGGCCCTCCCCAAGGCGCTTGACCCTTCCAGGCTATCCACCCAAACCCTTGATTACAAAGATATCTGACATGCGCGATCCCCGCTACGACATCCTGTTTCAGCCCCTGCAAATCGGCCCCAAGACTGCGAAAAACCGCTTTTATCAGGTGCCGCATTGCAACGGCGGCGGCTACCGCGACCCCTCCGCCGTGGTCGAAATGCGCCGCACCAAGGCCGAAGGCGGCTGGGGCGTCATCTTCACCGAACAGACCGAAATTCACCCCACTTCCGAAATCACCCCCTTCATCGAACAGCATCTGTGGGACGACCGCGACATTCCAGCACTGGCCCGCATGGCTGATGCGATGAAATCCCACGGCGCCCTCGCCGGCATCCAGCTCGCCTACAGCGGTATCAACGGCCCCAACCTCTACTCCCGCGAAGTCCCCCTCGCCGTCTCCGGTGGCCCCATCCTGACCTTCACCTCTGATCCCGTGCAGGCCCGCACAATGGACAAATCCGACATCCGCGACCTGCGCCGCTGGTTTCGCAACGCCATCCGCCGCAGCCAGACAGCGGGCTTCGACCTGATCTGTCTCTACGGCGCACATGGCTTTGGAATCTTTCAACATTTTCTCTCCCGCTCCACCAACCTTCGCACCGACGAATACGGCGGCTCCCTCGAAAACCGCGCGAGGTTCATCCGCGAAGTCGTCGAGGACGCCCGCGAGGAAACCAAAGGCGAACTCGCCATCTCCCTTCGCCTGTCGCTGCACGAAGCCGGAAAACTCGGCTTCTCCAACGCCGAGGTCCGCGATTTCATCGCAATGCACGGTGATCTGCCCGACATCTGGGACTTGGCACATGGCACCTGGGAGCAGTGCTCCGGCACCTCCCGCTTCAAACCCGAAGCAGCGCAAGAGGATCTGGTGCGCGGCATCAAGGCCCTCACCGCCAAACCCGTCGTCGGCGTCGGTCGCTTCACTTCCCCCGACGAGATGGTCCGCCAGATCCGCACCGGCATCCTCGATTTCATCGGTGCCGCCCGCCCCTCCATCGCCGACCCCTTCCTGCCGCTGAAAATCGACCAAGGCCGCACCGAAGACATCCGCGAATGCATCGGCTGCAACATCTGCGTTTCGGGCGACATGACCCACAGCATTTCCCGCTGCACCCAGAACCCCGCCTTCATGGAGGAATGGCGCAAAGGCTGGCACCCCGAACGCCCCCGCCCCAAAGGCCCGTCCGAATCCATCCTGATCGTGGGCGCTGGCCCCACCGGGCTGGAGGCCGCTCACCAACTCGGGCTTCGCGGCTATCAGGTCACCCTGGCTGAGGCGACCAAATCCCTCGGCGGTCGCGTGACGCTCGAACGCAAACTCCCCGGCCTCGCCGCTTGGGGCCGCGTCGCCGACTACCGCACGGGGCAAATCGCACCGATGCCCAATGTCCAGACCTACCTCGACAGCCGGTTGACTGTCGAAGACGTGCTAAATATGGGTGCCCAGCACATCGCCATCGCAACCGGTGCGCAATGGCGCCGCGATGTGATAGCCCGCCTTCACCTCGCCCCGATCCCCACCGACCCCGCTATGCCGATCTGGACGCCCGACGATCTGATGGCAGGCAAGGGCCCCAGCCAAGGCCGTGTCATGCTCTACGACGACGACCACTTTTATTTGGGCTCCGTCCTTGCCGAACTGCTTGTCTCACGGGGCTGCGATGTTCAATTCGTCACCCCCGCCGTCAAAGTCGCCGAATGGACCGAAAACACCCTGGAACAAGCCACCATCCAACGCCGTCTCATGGAAATCGGCGTCACGCTCCACACCAGCATGGCACCCGAACGCATCGGTCGCACCGAAGTTACTCTCGGCTGCACCTGGACGGGCCGCGAAACCATCTTGCCCTGTGACGCCGTCCTGATGGTCACCAGCCGCACCCCCGACGATGCCCTGTACCACGCGCTCAAGACCCGCAAATCCGAATGGCAAACCCACGGCATCACCTCAATCAAACGCATCGGCGACGCCGCCGCCCCCGGCCCGATCGCCTGGGCCACCTATGCCGGCAGGCGGTATGCCGAGGAACTCGATCAGCCCGACCCCGGCGACACGCTCAGCTTCCGCCGCGAAATCGCCGAACTCGCCCCGCTTCAGGCTTACTCTTTCAGAAATACCCCGGGGGGTAAAAGGGGGGCAGACAGCCCCCCTTTGCACGGTGAAACCCACGCCTGCGGTGCCGCGCGGCGCGGGCGCCACGGTGAAAGCCTCACCACGCCAACGCGCCGCCCCCCTTAGCTTTCGAACGGCGCCTTGCGGCTCCACACCAGCGCGTCACCGATCATCTGCGCCAATGTCGAGCGCTGCGGCACCCAGCCCAACTCGCTGACCGCCCGCGTCGACCCCGACACCAGCGATGTCGCGTCCCCCGCCCGCCGCCCGCCCTCGATGATCGGCACGTCGCGGTTCGTCACCAGCCGCGAGGCCTCGATCACCTCGCGCACCGAAAACCCCTGCCCCGACCCCAGACAGAACACCCGGTTGCCGCGACCCTCCAGCAACCAGCGCAGGCCCAGCACATGGGCATCCACCAGGTCCGACACATGCACATAATCCCGGATGCAGGTGCCGTCCTTGGTCGGATAGTCCGACCCGAACACCGTCAGCGCCGGGCGCTTGCCATCAATCGCGTCCAGCATCAAGGGGATCAGATGCGTCTCCGGCACATGCTGCTCGCCGACCTCACCCTCAGGGTCCGCCCCCGCCACGTTGAAATAGCGGAAGATGACATGGTTCAACCCGTCGCTCTTGCCGAAATCCCGCAGAATTTCCTCAATCGCCTTCTTCGAACCGCCATAGGCGTTGATCGGCTGCTGCACGGTGTCCTCGTCCAGCACCACACCATCCTGATCGCCATAGGTCGCACAGGTCGAGGAAAACACGAAATTCCTGCACCCCGCCGCCAGCGAGGCCTCGATCAGGTTCAGCGAGCCCGTCACATTGGTCCGCCAGTATTTCCCCGGATTGGACATCGACTCGCCCACCAGTGACAAAGCCGCGAAATGCATCACCGCCACCGGCTGATACCGCGCAAACGCCGCGTCAATCGACGCACGGTCCATCAGGTCGCCCTCATGCAGCGGGCCAAATTTGACCGCCTCTGCCCAGCCGGTCGACAGGTTGTCAAAAGCCACCGGGATGAAACCGGCTCGCGCCAGCGCCTTGCAGGCATGCGCCCCGATATAGCCCGCCCCACCCGTCACCAGAACATGCATTGCCGCTCTCCGCCAATCCGACCGGGGATCTGTGGCGCGAGGGTGAAGAATTGTCTAGTCCTTGCACGTGTCCCGTGGCCCCGTCGCAGCGCCGCGCCTGACACTTCCCCTTAGAGCGGGATGGTTTTTTTCTGAATCGGGGATTCCCGTTGGGAATGATTTCTGATTCAACATGGAGACTGGACTGGGAGGCCAGTTTGCATGGGAAAAGCCCTTTCGATGGATATTCGGACCCGCGCGATGGCGC
>JANYFE010000100.1 GCA_025362795.1 Rhodobacterales bacterium
CCTCACACCTTGAATGCCGGGCTGTGGTTCCGGCGCGGTCGTCTCGTCATGGTCATCTCCTCGCATGCGGCAATCATGCCGTTGTTGCGCGGAAAATCCACTTATCCCAACTGTTCAGTTTTCCCGAACCACCTCTCAACCACGCCCATCAGGACGTTGTAGGCGCGCATCTGGTCATCGGTGCCAAGCGCGATGCGGTTGCAGTAACGGAAGTCAAACTCCGCAAGGTAGCGGTGCAGGTGACCTTTGCCACAATGCTGGTAAACGCCCTTCATACCGCGTTTGAAGATCGAAAAGAAGCCTTCGATGGTGTTGGTGTGGACTTCGCCGCGCACATATTCAGAGGCGGTGTGGTCAACCGATTGGTGATCCGCAAAACGCTTGGCGATGCGGCGATACATCTTGGCATCATCAGTAAACAGCCGCGCGTCCTTGGCGATATTCTCATCCATGATCTTGGAGAGGGTGGGGGTGTTCAGGTTGTCCACGACAACGGATTTGGATTGTCCGGTGGTGCGGTCAACCAGCGCCACGACTTTCATCTTGTGGAAATAGGCGCGTTTGATTTCGGTGCCGGGTTCGCGCCCGATAAAGATTTCGTCCATTTCCACAATGCCGCCACCCGAGCCGAAAGTGTTCAGGGTGTCTCTGGACATTGCTTCACGGATGCGGTGCGACATGAACCAAGCGGTTTTGAGGGTCACGCCAAGGGTGCGGTGAAGCTGGTTGCTGCTGATGCCTTTCTTGGACGAAGCCATGAGGTAGATCGCTTGCAGCCACAGGTTCATAGCGACGTGGCTGCTTTCGAAGATGGTGCCGATCTTGACGGTGAACGGCTTGCGGCACGAATAGCACTTGTAAGCGCCAATGCGGGTGGACTTGCCACCCATCTTGCTGGTGCGTTCACATTCGCCGCAATGCGGGCAAACCCGGCCATTCGCCCAGATACGCGCCTCGACAAAGGCATAGGCGGCTGCTTCATTATGAAACTCGGGGCGGGAAAGGACAGACATGACAAACCTCTTGGCTACAGGTACAAGCTACCTGATGCGCGTGGGTACGTCAAGTATAATATCGCCAAAAATTTTCAAAATCCTAAATAGGATTTTCCTTCACCCCACCCACAGCGCCGGCATCAGCCCGCGCAGAGAATTGCCGACCCACAGCCGCACCCGGGGCAAATCCTCAGCCATCAACACCTCGTCCGGCACCGCCAGCGCGGCCCGCAGGACCCCCGGCAACAGCCCGCAGATGCGCGGCGGGGTGCGCATCCCCTGCCCCCGGTCGAAAAACAGCGTGGAGATCGTGCCATCACAGACCTCGCCGCGCTCGTTCAGGAAGATCACCTCGTCAATGCCTTCGGGCAGCGCCGCCCGCGCAGCGTCATAGGCTGCGCGGCGACTGGATTTCAGGGTCAGCCACGGGTCATCCGACGCCAGCCGCGCCCCCGCCAGTCCCAACTGCCACAGCGGCTTGGCCGGCGGCAGGTCGCTGGCCGTCACGCCGATCCGGCCCAAACCATCCAGCGTCAGCCGCAACCGCGCCGGGCCCTGCGGTCGGGCGGCACGGATCGCCGCTTCGGCGCTGGCCCGCACGCAAGTCCAGCCCAGTCGTTTGGCAGAGTGTTCCAGCCGGTCCAGATGCAGATCCAGACGCGGCCAGTGCGCCCCGTCATACGGCAGCGTCTCGATCAGCGTCAGGTCGGGCTCACCAGCCCCCTCGCGTATCGCGTCTTCCACATCGCCTCCTGCCATTCGCCCTCCGCCGTGCTGTCGTGTACCACGCCGCCCCCGACATTCAGGCGGACCCGGTCGCCATACAGTTGCAAGGTGCGGATGGCGACGTTGAAACAGGCAGAACCATCCGGCGCCATCCAGCCAATGGTGCCACAATAAGCACCGCGCGCGAACGGCTCGACCTCGCGGATAATCTGCATGGCGCGGATCTTCGGCGCACCAGTAATCGACCCGCAAGGGAACAGTGCCGCCATCACCCCCCGCAGACTGGCCGGTTCCGCCAGTTGCCCAACCACCCGGCTGACCATCTGATGCACCGTCGCATAGCTTTCAACATGGAACAATTCCGGCACCTTGACCGACCCGACCCGGCTGATCCGGGCGATGTCGTTGCGCAAAAGATCCACGATCATCAGGTTTTCCGCCTGATCCTTCGGACTGTTCCGCAAGCCTTCGGACAGCCGCGCATCCTCGACCGGATCGGCATCGCGCGGCGCCGTCCCCTTCATCGGACGGGTTTCAATCCGGCCCCCGGCATCCAGCCGCACGAACAACTCCGGCGCGCGGGACACCAGCACCGGCCCCACCCCCAGATCGACAAATGCGCCATAGCCCACCGCCTGCCGTGCCCGCAGCGCCGCGTACAACTCCAGCGCCGAGCCGGACACCAACCGGCTTTCCAGCGGGAACGTCAGATTGATCTGGTAGCAATCCCCCGCGCCGATAAAGGCCTGCACCCGGTCAAACGCGGCGCCATAGGCGGCGCGGTCGATCAGCGGCACCAGAGGCGTCAGTTGCGCCCTGCCCCCCGGCAACACCGGCGCAGGTTGCGGTGCGTCGTAAATCCCAAAGGCCAAAAGCGGTCCCTCGATCTGCCGCAAGAGCCCCGCCAGACGGGGCTCCATTGCAAAGCCCGCCTCATAGGTCAGATAGCCCGCGACCCAGCGCCCTGCCGCCCGCGCCGCATCCAGCCGCGCCAGCGCCGGCAAGACCTCCGCCGCGGCCCAGGCCACCACCTGCGCGTGCGCATTGTCAAACTGCGCCGCCCCACCCGGCCCATGTTCAAGGATAATCACCAGCGGTCCCCCATTCCCCTGACCTAGGACGATATCCCAATGCCTGCCACCCGCAACCTGCCGCAAAACCGCACCAAAGCGACACAGAACCGGACGCATCGCGGTTGGCGCTCTGTAAATATCTATTCAAAGCTGGACAGACTGTAAAATTAGCGCTTTCCTGCAAGCAGCCTCGGCACATGCTGTGGTCAACCAAAAAAAATCAAAAAACCAACGGAGGGATACAATGGCTGCGGATAAACCCGGTGATACGGGCCACACAGAGGATCTCAAGATCCTGCACGGGATGGGCTACGCGCAAGAACTGTCGCGACGCATGGGACCATTTCAAAGTTTTGCAATCTCGTTCTCGATCATATGCATTCTGTCGGGCGGACTTGGCTCGTTCCCGATTGCTTTGTCGGCGGGCGGGCCGTTCTCGCTGACTGTGGGCTGGCTGATTGGCGGGGTGTATGCACTGATCGTCGCGGCCTGCCTTGGCCAGATCGCGTCGGCCTATCCGACCGCGGGCAGCCTGTACCACTGGTCGTCGATCCTTGGCGGGCGGTTCTGGGGCTGGGCCACGGCTTACACCAACCTCCTGGGACTGCTGTTTGTGGTGCCCGCCATCAACGTGTTCCTGTACACGATCACCCGCGATCTGTTTTTCGGCACCGCATTGGGCTGGGACGTGACGGGGTGGGGCATCTGGACCCAAATCTGGTCGGTGGTGGCCTTGCAGGTCGCACAAGCCGCGCTGAACCATTTCGGCATCAAGCTGACAACGATCCTGACCGACCTTGCGGGCTATCTGATCTTTGCGGTGACAGTCATCTTGATCGTTATGTTCTTCCGGGCCGCACCAAGCTTTGATCTGGGCAAGGCGTTCACCTTCGTCAACAACACCGGCGCGGCTGGTGGCGGCGTGTCGCCGCAAACCGGGCCGCTGATGGCGATCCTGATCGGCCTCTTGTATCCTCTGTTCACCATCACTGGCTTTGACGCCTCGGCCCATACCGCCGAGGAAACCGTCAATGCCCGCGATACGGTCCACAAGGGCATGCTGCATTCGGTGTTCTGGTCGCTGGTGTTCGGCTTCGTGATGATCATCGCCATGATCATGGCCATCCCTGACCTGACGGCTGCGGCGGCCAGTGGCTGGGCGTCGTTCAACAATGTGTTCATCGCGGCCATCATGGGCTCGTTCCTTGGCAAACTGATGCTGGTCGGCATCATGATTTCCAACTTCCTCTGTGCGCTGGCGGCGGTCACATCAACCTCGCGGATGATCTATGCCTTTGCCCGCGACGACGGCTTGCCTCTGTCGTCGATGCTGAAGTCGGTCAGCCCGACCTACCGCACGCCGACGGCTGCGATCTGGATGACGGCTATCCTTTGCTCGATCCTGACCGCTTTGACGACGCCGCTTGGCGCGTTCGCGGCACTGTCTACCGGCTCGGCGATGTATCTTTACATCTCTTATGCCATGCCGATCATGGCCGGAGCTCTCGCCCTCGGCAAGTCATGGACCACCAAAGGCTCGTTCGATCTGGGCGGGCTTTACAAGGTGTTCGCGGCGATTGTGGTCGTGGGAACCGTCGCGGTGACGATTGCCGGACACGCCTTTGTTGTATCGATCCCCGGCGATCCCGCAACTGGTGCCACCTTCGTGCCCGGCCTGTGGTACTACTCGGCGGCCTTCATCATCTTCCTGGTCGTCGTCTGGTACGGCCTCGAAAATCGTCGCTTCAAAGGCCCGCCGATGGGCGCGGCAATTGCGCAGCGCGCGGCGTCCATCGCTGCCGCAGAGGCTGCCGTCGGCGAAAAGGGCTGACACCTGCAAATTGGTTCCGGGGCCGGGGGGAAACCTCCGGCCCTTTCCCATTGCCACTACCCTCGCCTTTCATCTGTCCATAAATATCCCGCAGGAGGTCTGGAGGACGCGAAGTCCTCCGGTGCCCTGCCCCAAACTCCCCCGATTACACCTTGCCCCCACGCGCCCCATAGCTATAACCCGCGAAGTTTTGCGCTGTTTTGGGGGCGCGTCCAGGAGGTTTGGCATGCCGAAAAGAACCGATATCAAATCCATCATGATCATCGGTGCCGGCCCCATCGTGATCGGGCAGGCCTGCGAGTTCGACTACTCTGGTGCCCAAGCCTGCAAGGCCCTGCGCGAAGAAGGCTACCGCGTCATCCTCGTCAACTCCAACCCCGCCACGATCATGACCGATCCGGGGCTGGCGGATGCCACTTACATCGAGCCGATCACCCCCGAAGTTGTCGCCAAGATCATCGAAAAGGAACGCCCCGACGCCCTGTTGCCCACGATGGGCGGTCAGACCGGTCTCAACACCGCGCTCGCCCTCGCCGACCTCGGAATATTGGATAAGTTCAAGGTTGAACTCATCGGGGCCAAGCGCGAAGCCATCGAAATGGCAGAAGATCGCAAGTTGTTCCGCGAGGCGATGGACCGCATCGGCCTCGAAAACCCCAAGGCGACCATCATCGCCGCCCCCAAGATGGCCAACGGCAAGTATGACATTACGGCAGGCGTGCGGCAGGCGATTGACGCCATCGGCTACGTCGGCCTGCCCGCCATCATCCGCCCCGCCTTCACCCTCGGCGGCACCGGCGGCGGCGTCGCCTACAACCGTGACGACTACGAGGCCATCGTACGCTCCGGTCTGGAGGCGTCCCCGGTGGCACAGGTTCTGGTCGATGAATCGCTGCTCGGTTGGAAAGAATTCGAGATGGAGGTGGTGCGCGACACCGCCGACAACGCGATCATCGTCTGCTCGATCGAAAACGTCGATCCGATGGGCGTCCACACCGGGGACTCGATTACCGTCGCCCCCGCGCTGACCCTGACCGACAAGGAATACCAGATCATGCGCAACGGCTCGATTGCCGTCCTGCGCGAGATCGGCGTCGAAACCGGCGGGTCCAACGTGCAATGGGCGATCAACCCCGCCGATGGCCGCATGATCGTGATCGAGATGAACCCGCGCGTATCGCGCTCCTCGGCGCTGGCGTCCAAAGCCACCGGCTTCCCCATCGCCAAGATCGCCGCCAAACTCGCTGTCGGCTATACGCTGGACGAACTTGACAACGACATCACCAAAGTCACCCCGGCCTCGTTTGAACCCGCCATCGACTATGTCGTCACCAAGATCCCGCGCTTCGCGTTCGAGAAATTCCCGGGCTCAGAACCCAACCTGACCACTGCCATGAAATCCGTAGGCGAGGTCATGGCCATCGGCCGCACCATCCACGAGTCGATGCAAAAGGCGCTCGCCTCCTTGGAGACCGGCCTCACCGGTTTCGACGAAATCGACATTCCCGGTTTTTCAGACTCGGGCGCGCCCGATCCCGCCGCTATCACCAAGGCGCTCGCCAAAGCCACCCCCGACCGCCTGCGCGTGATCGCCCAAGCCATGCGCCACGGCCTGACCGATGACGAGATCAACGCCATCACTGCCTTCGACCCATGGTTCCTCGCCCGCATCCGCGAGATCATCGACTGCGAAGCGACGATCCGCGCCCAGGGTCTGCCCTTGGAAGCCGCCGGTCTGCGCAAACTGAAAATGATGGGCTTCACCGACGCCCGGCTGGCAAAACTCACCGGTCGGGATGAATCCCAAGTCCGCCGCGCCCGCCGCAACCTTGGCGTCAAGGCCGTCTTCAAACGCATCGACACCTGTGCGGCGGAATTCGAGGCGCAGACCCCTTACATGTATTCCACCTACGAAAGCCCCGCGATGGGCGACGTGGAATGTGAAGCCCGGCCCTCCGCAGCCCGCAAGGTCGTCATCCTCGGCGGTGGCCCCAACCGCATCGGTCAGGGGATCGAGTTCGACTATTGCTGCTGCCACGCCTGCTATGCCCTGACTGCTGCGGGCTATGAGACCATCATGGTCAACTGCAACCCGGAAACCGTCTCCACCGACTACGACACCTCGGACCGGCTGTATTTCGAACCGCTCACCCTCGAACACGTCCTCGAAATCCTGCGGGTCGAGCAGGACAACGGCACCCTGCACGGCGTCATAGTGCAATTCGGTGGCCAGACCCCGCTCAAACTCGCCCAGGCCCTCGCCCACGAAGGCATCCCGATCCTCGGCACCACGCCCGACGCCATTGATCTGGCAGAGGACCGCGAGCGGTTTCAGAAACTCCTCCACACCCTGAACCTCAAACAACCCCACAACGGCACCGCCCGTTCGCGTGATGAAGCCTTCGCCGTGGCCGCCAAAGTCGGCTATCCCCTCGTCATCCGCCCCTCCTTCGTCCTTGGCGGCCGCGCCATGGAAATCGTGCGCGACGATGCCCAACTGGAACGCTACATCCGCACCGCAGTGCAAGTCTCTGGCGACAGCCCGGTGCTGCTCGATTCGTACCTGTCGAATGCGATCGAGGTTGACGTAGATGCGTTAAGCGATGGTAAACACGTCCATGTCGCGGGAATCATGGAACATATCGAAGAGGCGGGCGTCCATTCCGGCGATTCGGCCTGCTGCCTGCCCCCCCACTCCCTGTCCGACGAGACCGTCGAGGAGCTGAAAAAGCAGACCGTGCAGATGGCGCTCGCCCTGCATGTCGTGGGCCTGATGAACGTGCAATTCGCCATCAAGGACGGCGTGATTTATGTGCTGGAGGTGAACCCCCGCGCCTCCCGCACCGTGCCTTTCGTCGCCAAAGCCACTGACTCAGCCATCGCCTCCATCGCCGCCCGCCTGATGGCCGGCGAGCCTTTGTCGAACTTCCCGATGCGCCCGCCCTATGCCGAAGGCGTCGGCCCCGACACCCCCCTGCCGCTGATGGACCCGCTGACGCTCGCCAACCCCAAAACCCCGTGGTTTTCGGTGAAAGAGGCCGTCCTGCCCTTCGCCCGCTTCCCCGGCGTCGATCCGGTTCTGGGGCCGGAAATGCGGTCAACCGGCGAAGTCATGGGCTGGGACCGCACCTTTGCGCTGGCGTTCCTGAAGGCGCAAATGGGTGCCGGAACGATCCTGCCGGAAACCGGCCGCGTGTTCCTGTCGGTCAAGGACATGGACAAAACCGAAGCGCTGGCCGGTGCCGCCCGTGGTCTGGTCGAAATGGGCTTTGAACTGGTTGCAACCAAAGGCACCGCCCAATGGCTGACCGCGCAAGGCATCGCCTCCACCCCGGTGAAAAAGGTCTACGAAGGCCAACCCAACATCGTCGACCGCCTGAAAAACGACGAAATCGCTTTGGTGATGAACACGACCGAAGGCGCGCAGGCGGTCAACGACTCACGCGATATCCGCCGCGTGGCGCTGATGGACAAGATCCCCTATTTCACCACGGCAGCGGCGAGTATCGCGGCGGTGGCGGCGATGAAGGCGCGTGGCGAGGGGTATGGGGTCAGGACGTTGCAGGGGTGAGGGGTTGGCCTGGAAAATTAGATCGTGTCGTTTTCTTTCGCAAACAATCGTCGAAACGCGCCTTTTTTTAAAATGACTTCGCCATTTTCCAAAGTCACCTTGATTCCTCCGTGCGCTGGCAACCATTTTCCGACGTAAGGTTCTATCAAAACCACTCGCAGCCTTTCCATGCGATCCATTCCGTCGATCATCCAGCTCTTGTAGTCTTCCATTTCTGCGATGCTCGATTTGGCGTCCGCAGCACTTAGGCTTGCCGTTCGGTCCCTAATACTAACTTGTTCCTCCTCATATTTGTGCTGCAGCCGAGCTTCCAGCGCGGGCAGATACAGCTTATCATTGACCATCAAGTACTTCTCAGCAAATTCCTCTTCCAAGGAGGCGCCCAGAGCCGCCATCCTCGCTGAGGCTTCCCGTATTTGATCGTCAACGAGCTTAAGAACCTCCCACTTTTTCGATTCATATCCTTGGGCCGTAGCTTTCACCGCTTCAGGAATGCGGCGCGCATCAGTCCATAGTTTGGATTCTACGTCTGTTTTTTGGAGCAGAAGGGGGTTTGCCGGTGATCGTAAGGTTTCCTCAGAAAAATCAACGCGAATTGGTTTGAGAGATGGCATCCCCACTATAGCGACCAGCCCAAACACCCCGACCAAAAACCCAACAAAAAACCAGCTTGTACCGTCACGCCCCTTCGCGTCAGCCACAGTTGCCGTTAAAAATCCGACAATTACGGCCTGAATGATCCAAACTATGGCAATATATATAAGCATCACATCCCCTGTTAGCTCGGTGCTTTTTTCATCAAACGTCGCAGCGTAGGGTGCGTGATTTCACGCACCGATTTTACCGCCCAACGGTGCGTGCAAGCACGCACCCTACAAAAACGGTATTTCACAAAATCCATACCAATCAACCCCTTACGCCCCATTTCACGCGTGAAATCCCCCCCTCAAACCAACTTCCGGTCCCTCGCGATCATCGCCGCATGGGTCCTATTCTTCGCCCCCAGCTTGCGGCTCATCGTCTTGACATGCAGCTTTACCGTCACCTCTTGCAGCCCGTAATCCCGCGCGATTTCCTTGTTCGATTTCCCCAGGCAAATCCCGCGCAACACGTCCAGTTCGCGTCCGCTCAGCAGCCCCTCCGGCCCCTTCTGGATCATCGACAATGGCGCGAACACCTCGCCGCCCAGCATCACCCGGACAGCGGCCAGCAACGACCGCGAGCCCAGCGTCTTGGGCACGAACCCCGCCGCGCCCATCTCCAGCGCCGCCGCGGCCACTTCGGTCGACACCGCCCCCGAAATCAGGGCGACGGGCTGCCCCTGGTTGGCGGCAATCATCTTGCGCAGACCGTCAAGCCCCGCCATCCCCGGCATGTCATAATCGATCAGGACCAGATCAAAGCAGCAATATTTCTGCACCAGCGCCAGGGCCTGCGCCACGTCAGAGGCCAGCATGACCTCGCCCAAGCCCTCTGCCACCAGATAGGCACCGATCGTCTCACGCACCAGGTCATGGTCGTCGGCAACAAGGATCCGCGCCATGTGTTGCCTCCTTCACGGACAAATCGGCCCAGCACCAATAGACAACACCAATCCACTCCGCAACGCATAGTGCAGCCAGATTGTAAGATCAGTCAAGCGGATGCCTATCCTTTCGGATAGAGCAATTCCTATCGCCAACCCCGGATCATGTCGCTAATGATCGATGAGTGGTTTTTTTAGTGTCCGGATCGTCCCATGTCCCTTTATCGCCTGGTGATTGCCAGCCTGACTGCTGCGCTGCTGGGGTGTTTCGCTCCGGAGGTGCAGGCGCAAACTCTGCCGCCACTGACCGGGCCGGTGCTACTGACCGTGACAGGGCTGGATCCTGCGGACTATCCCGACGGCAAGATGGCCTTCGATCTGGCCATGCTGCAGACGCTGGGAACCCGCGAGATCACCACCTCGTCGATCTGGACTGACGGCACCCATGTCTACACCGGTGTGATGGTCAAGTCCCTGGCAACTTACCTCAAATCCGGCGCCCATACGCTGCGGTTTCGCGCGCTGAACGATTACGCGGTCGATATACCCGCGGCGGAAACCAGCGATCTGGCCCCGATGCTGGCCTATCAGGCCGATCACACGGTGATGTCGGTGCGCGACAAGGGGCCGTTGTGGGTGATCTATCCGTTCGACGCGGGGGCAGAGTTCCGCACCGACACCGCCTTTTCACGCAGCATCTGGCAAGTCAGCGAGATCGAGGTATTGCCCTGACAGAGCCGCGTCGCCAATCAGACGCGCCCTGACGGAATACCTGCCGCTTTTCTGAAATCTGGGCTAGCCTGACCCCAGTCGCCACCAAGGACCACAGCGTGCCGCAATCCGCGATCTTTAGGCTCGTACCGGTAAACCGTCTGCGCTTGACGCTGGCCGCGATCGCAATGCTGCTGTGCGGCGTCTGGATCGGCATCCTGGCGTTTGATCTGATGCGCAAGATCGAACGCGAAAGCGATGCCAGATCAGACAACATGCAGTGGACGCTGAACCAGGTCGATGTCGAACTGCTGCAACTGATCCTGGCCATCGAAGAAGCGCGGCTGCAACCGGCCAGTCTGGGTGATGTGCGCCTGCGATTTGATGTGTTCTACAGCCGGTCCATCACCTTGAAAGACAGCGCCGCCTTCGCGGTTTTGCATCAGGATGCCGGCTTTGGCCTCAGCCTTCTGCATCTCCAGGACTTCGTGAACCGGTTTGTGCCGCTCGTAGACGGACCGGACACCGACCTGCTTCAGGGTCTGGCCCAGATGTCCGCCACCGCCCATACCCTGTCGCGCGAGGCGCATCAGATTGCCTTGACCGGCGTTTCCACCTTCGCGAAGGAAACCGATCAAGAACGCGCGGCGCTGAAATCGCTGCTGGTCAAGGTCGGCCTTCTGACAACGCTGCTGGTTGCCACGCTGGCGGCTCTGGTGGTGATCCTGCTGTGGCTCTACCGGGGCAATCGCCGGGGGGCTGCGGTCAATCTGGCAATGTTGTCGCGGCTGGACGCAATCGTGACCACCGCGCTGGATGCCGTGATCACGCTGGACGCCGGCGGCCGGATCGTCGATTTCAACGCCGCCGCCAGCGCAACCTTTGGCTGCACCCGCGCAGAGGCGATCGGGTCGATGATGTCCGATCTGGTCGCCGCTGGACCCGAAGGCGACGCGCCCTTCCAACCGGGTGTCGTTCCCGCGATCAGCGGTCAAGGCCGGGTGCGGATCACCGCCCGCCACAAGGGCGGCCCGACCTTTCCGGCAGAACTTGCCGTGACCCGCGCCATGTCAGACCACGGGCCGCTGTATGTGGCGTTCTTGCGTGATCTGTCGGTATACGACGCCAACGAACAGGCGCTGGTCAAGGCGCGGGACGATGCGCTGGCGGGGGAAAAGGCCAAGGCCGACCTGCTGGTGGTGATGAGCCACGAGATTCGCACGCCATTGAATGGCATGATCGGCACCATCGAACTATTGGAGACCACCGATCTGCAACCGCAGCAGCGCGAATATCTGCGGATCATGGAAACCTCGGGCAAACTGTTGATGCACCATGTCAACGATGTGCTGGACATTGCCCGGCTGGACAGTGGCAAGTCCCCGCTCAGTCTTGGTCCGGTCGACCTTGCGGCCTTGGTGGCCGAGGTTCTGGACAATCAGGCCCCGAACGCCCGGGCCAATGGCAACCACCTGACCCTGATCCCGCCGCCGGATGGCCGCAGCCTTGTGATCGGTGATCCCGCGCAGTTGCGTCAAGTCCTGCTCAATCTGGTGGGCAACGCCGTCAAGTTCACCCATGACGGCCGCATCAGCGTCGCGATTGCCCATCAGGGTCCGGCAGGCCCGACCGAAATCACGGTGACTGACACCGGCATCGGCATAGCGCCCGCCGATTTTGACCGGATCTTTGAAGACTTTGTGACCCTGGACACCAGTTATGCGCGGCGGGCTTCGGGCACCGGGCTGGGTCTGGGGATCGTCAGGCGCATCGTGGCCCGCATGGGCGGCACCCTTTCGGTGGACAGCCAGCAGGGTGAGGGCAGCAGGTTTCGCATGCGTTTGCCCCTGCCCATTCTGGACCGGACGGCGGACAGCACGCCGCTGTCGCCAGTCGGGACACACCCGGCCGCCGCGGCCCTGCGTATTCTCGTGGTCGAAGATACTGACTTCAGCCGCCTGATCGTGCGCGACATGCTGCTGCGCGAAGGCCACGACGTGGTCGAGGCCGAAGACGGGGCCGAAGGCATCAGGCTGGCGGCAGAGCGGCGGTTCGACCTGATCCTGATGGACATCTCGATGCCGCACACCGATGGGTTGCAGGCGACACGGGCGATCCGCACTGGCCCCGGCGCCTCCCGCGCAACACCGATTGTTGCCCTGACGGCCCATGCGCTCAGTCAGGAAACCGAACGGTTCCGCGCCGGGGGCATGCAGCACATTCTGGTCAAACCGATCACGCGCGAAACGCTGCGCGCCACCATTGCCGCGGTGCAGAACGGCACAAACCTTTCACCGGTACCGGCCCGACCGGACCCCGTCGCCGCACCCTTGCTGAACCGAACCGTGCTGGATGACCTGATCGCCGATCTCGGTCCCGACCGCGCCCACGGCCTGCTGACCCGCTTTCTTGTGGAAACCGGCACCAGCATTGATCAGCTGGTGGCGGGGCCCGTTCTGGCCCAGCTGGCAGAGGTGCATCGCCTCGAAGGTTCCAGCGGCATGTTCGGCGCGCAGGCCCTGCACCTCCGCCTCAGTCAGATTGAAACGCTGTGCAAATCCGGCAGGACGGCGGCGGCGCAGGCGGCTCTGACCGACCTCACCGCCCTGTGGCACGACACCGAACAGGCTTACCGCAGCGCGTTGCCTTTGCCCCAGGCTTCCAGCTTGCGGTAAAGCGTCGACGGCGACAGGTCCAGCACCCGCGCCGCCTTGGGCACCGACCCGCCCTGCTGGTCCAGCGTCGCCAGCGCCACGATCCGTTCAATCTCTGCCAGACTGCGCCCCAGCAATCCGTCCAGCACCGGGTCTGCCAGTGCGCGGGGTCGCGGCGGCTCCGGCGGTGCCACCACGGCAGGCTCGCCCGTCAGGTCCGGCAGCATGTCCAGCCGAACCTCGCCGCCCGGGTTCAACACCACCACATTGCGGATCACGTTCAGCACCTGCCGCACGTTGCCGGGCCACGGCAGACTGCGGAACAGGTCCGCCACTTCGCCCGACAGCCCGGCAAACCTCCGGCCCTCTTCTGCGGCAAAGCGCTGCAAGGCCGCCTCGGCAATCTCGATCACGTCATCGCGGCGCTCGCGCAAGGGCGGCATGTGGATCGGCACCACGAACAGCCGGTAATACAGATCCTCACGGAACTGGCCCTGCCGCACCGCCTCCATCGGATCGCGGTTGGTGGCACAGATGATCCGGACATTGACCTTTTGCGGCTTGGTCGCGCCAACTGGCACCACAGTCGAGGTTTGCAGGAACCGCAGCAGCTTGGTCTGCAACGCCGGGGCCATTTCACAGATCTCGTCCAGAAACAGCGTGCCGCCATCCGCCGCCGTCGCAGCGCCCGGCTTGTCGGCAATCGCGCCGGTAAAGCTGCCTTTCACATGGCCGAACACTTCGGATTCCAACAGATCATGCGGAATCGCCCCGCAGTTCAGCGCGATGAACGGCCCCTTGGCCCGGTTCGAACTGGCATGAACCGCCAAGGCGCACAGCTCTTTGCCGGTTCCGCTTTCGCCCGTGATGAACACGGTCGCCATCGAATTCGCCACCGAAGCGATCTTGGCATGGATGCGCTGCATGGATTCGGATGTGCCGATGAACTGGCCCGACGGCTCCGCCTGCACCGCGTCGGGCACCGGCAAACGCTTGGCGGCCGGTTGCTCCAGCGCCGATCCCACCGCCGCCAAAAACCGCGCCTCGTCAAAGGGTTTGACCAGAAACTCATGCGCCCCGGCCCGCATCGCCGCGACCACCCGTGGCACCGCGCCATCTGCGGCAATCACGATCACCCGCGTCGCTGGCCGCAACCGCAGCATGTCCTGCATCAAGTCGATCCCGTCGCGGTCCGGCAAGGCCACGTCCAGCAACACCACCAGCGCATCCGATTGCAGGAACTTCTGCCACGCCTCTGCCGCGCTGTTGGCAACCCGCACCTCATGGCCGGACCCCAGCAAAACCGTCCGGTAGACCAGTTGCAACGATGGCACCGCCTCGACCAGCAGCACGGTTTTCGGCCTGGCGCGGGTCACGGGCTCTTTCATGGCCGGATCAACCAGCCGTTGCGGGTGGCCTGCACGGACAGGACCAACTGGTGCAACTGCATCCGCAATTCGTCCAGCGGCGTCGCAAACTGCGCACAGCCGGGGTCACTGGCCCGGTCCTGCAACGCTTCGGCCAGCAGGTACAACCGCGTCGCCCCCAGTCTGGCCGCCAGCCGCATCACCTCGCGAGCCTGGTCGCGCAGGTCGCTCCGGCTGGTCGCGATGTTAGGCCGCGCCAGAACCCGGGCGACCGCCTGCAAATCCTCGGTCAGATCCACCGCATCCGCCGGGTCATACGGCGCCAGACCCCGCGCCGCGACCCGGTCCAGATTTGCTTTGCCCGCCACCTTCACCCCCGCTCACGCTTGCACATGGCTCAACTGTAAAGCGAAACCGGGGTGCCCGCCAAGGCCGACACGTTCAACAACCCCCGCGCGGTGATCGACGGCGTCACGATATGCGCCTTGTTTCCCATGCCCATCAGGATCGGCCCGACCTCCAGCCCCCCCGCCTTCATCTTCAGCATGTTGCGCGCCGCATTGGCCGCATCGGTATAGCCGAAAATCAGGATATTCGCCGCCCCTTGCAGCCGCGAATTGGGGAACATCCGCGCCCGCAATTCTGGGTCCAGCGCGGCATCCAGGCTCATCTCGCCCTCATAGGCAAAATCCACCTCGCGTGCGTCCAACAACTCCATCGCCGCCCGCATCCGCCGGCCGGAATCACTGTCCAGATTGCCGAAATTGGAATGGGAACACAGTGCCAGCTTCGGCTCCACGCCAAAGCGCCGCGCATGCCGCACCGAACCGATCGCCGTTTCGGCAATCTGCTCCGGCGTCGGGATCGGGTTGACCTGCGTGTCGGCCACGAACAGCGGCCCGTCCTCCAGGATCATCAGGCTCAACGCCCCGCGCGGATGCAGCCCGTCCCGCGCCAGCACCTGTCGGACGTAATTCATATGCCACAGATATTGCCCGAACGCGCCGCAGATCATGCTATCTGCATCACCGCGATGCACCGCCACTGCGGCAATCGCGGTGGAATTGGTGCGGATGATCGCCCGCGCCGTATCCGGTGTCACCCCCTGCCGCTCCAGCAGTTCGTGATAACTGCCCCAATAGTCCCGATAGCGCCGGTCGCTTTCCGGATTCACCACCTCGAAATCCACATCGGGCCGAATGGGCAAACCCGCCCGTTCGCAGCGCGTCGCAATCACCTCAGGCCGCCCGATCAGGATCGGCGTCACCGTCATTTCCTCCAGCATCGCGTTCGCCGCCCGCAACACCCGCTCGTCCTCGCCCTCGGCAAAGATGATCCGGCGTTTGGACTGCAGCGCTATCTCGAACACCGGCCGCATGATCAGCGCCGATTTGAACACCGACCCGTCCAGCTTGTGCTTGTAGGCGTCCAGATCGGCAATCGGCCGCGTCGCTACACCCGTCTCCATCGCGGCTTTCGCAACTGCCGACGCGACAACCCCGATCAAACGCGGATCGAACGGCTTGGGGATCAGATAATCCGCCCCAAACGTCAGCTTTTCCCCGGTATAAGCCGCCGCCGCCTCGGCGCTGGTCGTGGCCCGCGCCAAAGCCGCGATGCCCTCGATACAGGCCAGTTCCATCTCGTCATTGATCGTGGTCGCCCCCACGTCCAGCGCCCCGCGAAAGATAAAGGGGAAACACAGCACGTTGTTGACCTGATTGGGAAAGTCGCTGCGCCCGGTGGCGATGATCGCTTGCGGCGACACCGCCCGCGCCGCATCCGGCATGATCTCGGGATTGGGGTTGGCCAGCGCGAATATGATCGGCCGCGCCGCCATCCTGGCCACCATCTCCGGTGTCAGAACCCCCGGCCCCGACAGGCCCAGAAACATGTCCGCCCCGTCAATCACCTCGGCCAAAGTCGCGGCTTTGGTGCCTTGCGCATACTCCGCCTTCTGCTCGGTCATCTGCGTGGTGCGGCCCGTGTAAACCAGCCCGTCCAGATCACACAGCCAGATATTCTCGCGCCGGACTCCCAGCTTGATCAGCATGTTCAGACACGCGATTCCCGCAGCCCCGCCCCCCGTGGACACGATCTTGATCTCGCCAAAGGACTTGCCCGCGACATGCAGCGCATTGGTCGCCGCTGCGCCAACGACAATCGCCGTGCCATGCTGATCATCATGGAACACCGGTATTTTCATCCGCTCGCGGCACAACCGTTCAACGATGAAACAATCCGGCGCTTTGATGTCCTCCAGATTGATCGCGCCAAATGTCGGTTCCAGCGCACAGACGATATCGGCCAGCTTGACCGGGTCCGGTTCGTTCAGCTCGATGTCGAAACAGTCGATGTTGGCGAACTTCTTGAACAGAACAGCCTTGCCCTCCATCACCGGCTTTGACGCCAAAGCGCCAATGTTGCCAAGGCCCAGCACCGCCGTCCCGTTCGTCACAACACCCACCAGATTGCCGCGAATGGTATAGCGGCTGGCCGCCTGCGGATCAGCCTTGATCTCCAGGCAGGCCTCTGCGACCCCCGGCGAATAGGCGCGGGACAGGTCGCGGCCATTGGCTAATGGCTTGGTCGCGCGGATTTCCAGCTTTCCCGGCTTGGGAAATTCGTGGTAATCCAGCGCCGCCTGCTTGGCATTGTCGTGCCGTGCGTCTTCCATCCGCGCCCCCGTCAAAAATATGGTTTACCATTAAACTATCCCATTTTCGGCGCATAGCAATGGTTTCCGGTATCTGCGTTCGGGTGTGCTTGCAAATCGCCCCCCAAGGCCGCACTCTGACCGAAACCCCACAGGATTGCCATGCCAGACACCTATGAAACCCGTGCCGAAATCCGCCTGCCCACCGCAGAGCTGCGCGATGACCTGCCGTTCTACACCAAGGTGCTGAAAATGCGCCTCGACAGCATCTATCCCGCCGACAACCCCGAGGTGGCGGTGCTGTCCGGTCACGGCCTGCGCTTGCGCATCCAGAAAGGTGCGCCCGAAACGCCCGGCACGATCCGCATCCTGACCGATGACCCCGATGGTTTCGCGGATGGCCAGCGCAGCCTTGTCGCCCCCAACGGCACCCGCGTCGAGATTGACGAGCTCAATCCCCCCGTCCACTTGCCGCAAACCGAACATGCCTTCGTCGTCCGCCGCCTTGCCGATCAGGCGCCCTGGGTCATCGGCCGCGCCGGCATGCACTACCGCGATCTGATCCCCACCCGGTTGGGCGGTGCCATGATTGCCAGCCATATCCGCATCCCCGACGGTGGCCCGGTGCCCGACATGGTGCATTTCCACAAGGTCGGCTTCCAGCTGATCTTCTGCATCAAGGGCTGGGTCGATGTGGTCTATGAAGATCAGGGCGGCCCGATCCGCCTGACCGCGGGCGATTGCTTCATCCAGCCGCCCGAAATCCGCCACCGCGTCCTGCACGCCTCTGACGGGATCGAGGTTATCGAAATCGGCGTCCCCGCCGACCACATCACCGAAATCGAACACGAGATGAACCTGCCGACCCCGTATTTCCGTCCCGACCGCGAATGGCAGGGCCAGAAATTCGTCCATAACATCGGCGCCAAGGGCAGCTTTGCGCCGTTCCGCATTCCGGGCTTTGACGCGCGGGACACCACGATCAACACGAACACCAAGGGGGTCGCCTCCGTCATGGTCGCCCGCCCCACCGGACCCGCACCCTGGACCAGGCATCAGGGCGACATCCTGTTCACCTTCGTCATGTCCGGCGAGATGACGCTGGAGGGCGAGGGCAAAGACCCCTTCCGCCTGTCCCCCGGCGACGCCTTCGTGATCCCCCCCGGCATGGCCACCCGCTACGCCGATTGCACCCCCGACCTTGAACTGCTCGAAGTCTCGCTCCCCGGCATCTTCACCACCACGAGCTAGCCCCGTCATATGTCCTTGAATATCCCATAACCGCGCACGCTTGCGCGGCTATCGGGGTGTGACCCCCCCGGGCGCTTGCAACACGCGCCGAACCCGCCCACACTCTCGCGCAACCGCTGAACCGAGGCACAAATGCTCAAAGAAGCCGCCACCAAAGTCCGCCTGAACGCCCACGCCCCCTATTCGCGCTTCAAGGTTGGTGCCGCGCTGCGCTCCACCGAAGGCCGCCTGCACATCGGCTGCAATGTCGAAAACGTCGCCTATCCCGAAGGCACCTGTGCCGAGGCGGGCGCGATTGCCGCAATGATCGCCGCCGGTGATACCCGGATTGCCGAACTGCACGTCATCGCCGACAGCCCCGATCCCGTTCCGCCCTGTGGCGGCTGCCGCCAGAAAATTGCCGAATTCGCGGATCCAAACGTCAAAGTCACCCTGCACACCACCGATGGCCAGTCCGTGACCTTCACCGTCAAAGACCTGCTGCCCGGCGTGTTCACCGCCGCTCATATGACCCGCACGTAATGGACGCCCGCGCCATCATCGCCAAAATCCGCGATGGCCAGTCCCCCACGGCGGAAGAACTGACCTGGTTCGCCGCCGGCCTTGCAGGCTCCGATGTCTCGGATGCGCAAGCCGGCGCTTTCGCGATGGCCGTCCTGCTTAAAGGTCTGGGCGAAGCGGGCCGCATCGCCTTGACCCGCGCCATGACCGCATCTGGCCGCACGCTGGACTGGGATCTGCCCGGCCCGGTCCTCGACAAGCATTCCACTGGTGGCATAGGCGATTGCGTCTCGCTGATGCTCGCCCCGGCGCTGGCCGCATGTGGCGCCTATGTCCCGATGATCTCCGGTCGCGGCCTCGGCCACACCGGCGGCACGCTGGACAAACTGGAATCGATTCCCGGCCTGCGCACCGCGATGCCCGAAGATCAGCTCAAACGCCAGATCAGGGACATCCGCTGCGCCATCACCTCTGCCAGCGCCGAGATCGCCCCGGCCGACCGCCGCCTCTATGCCATCCGCGATGTCACCGGCACGGTGGAAAGCATTGACCTGATCACCGCCTCGATCCTGTCCAAGAAACTCGCAGCCGGCCTTGAAGCCCTTGTTCTCGATGTGAAATGCGGCTCGGGCGCCTTCATGAAAACCCTCGCCGAAGCCGAAGCTCTCGCCCGCGCACTGGTCACAACCGCCCAGGGTGCAGGCTGCATGACCACCGCGCTGATCACCGACATGAGCCAACCGCTCGCCACCGCCGCAGGCAACGCGCTGGAAGTGTCAGAGATCATGGAAACCCTGACCGGCACCTCCGTCAACTCTGCGCTGTGGGACATCACGATGGCGCTGGGCGGCGAGGCTCTGGCCTTGGGCGGGATTGCCGACGACGCCGAAGACGGCTCCAACCGCATTGAACAGGCGCTGGAATCCGGGGCCGCTGCCGATTGGTTTGGCCGCATGGTGGCAGCCCAGGGCGGCCCTGCCGATTTTGTCGACCGCTGGCCAGACCGTCTGCCCGCCGCCACCGTCATCCGCGAATGTCCCAGCCCCTCCGCCGGATATGTCTCCACCATCAACGGCCAGACCCTCGGCCTCGCGGTTGTCCGTCTGGGCGGTGGCCGCCAGCGCGAAAGCGACCGCGTCAACCCCTCGGTCGGTCTGTCCGATCTTGCAGGCATTGGCGAGGATATCGGTTTGGGCGACCCGCTCTGCATGGTCCACGCCGCCACCGAATCCCAGGCCGACGATGCGATCCGCGCCATCCAGCAGGCCTATGTCCTGTCCAGCGAGGCTCCGGACGAACCGCAACTCATCCTGAAAAGGATCGCCTGACATGCCGCGCGCTTTTCTGATCGTGATGGATTCCGTTGGCTGCGGTGGCGCACCTGACGCCGCCGCCTTTGGCGACGCAGGTTCCAACACTTTGGCCCACATCGCCCGCGAATGCGCCGCAGGCCGCGCCGACATCGGCCGCTCCGGCCCCCTGAACATGCCCAATCTCGACCGTCTTGGCCTAGGTGCCGCCATCCGCCTTGCTTCCGGTGCTGCGACCCCCGGCCTCTCGGCCACGCCGCAAGGCCTGTGGGGTGCCGCGACCGAGATCTCCAACGGCAAGGATACCCCCTCCGGCCACTGGGAGCTTGCAGGCGTCCCGGTGCCGTGGGACTGGACCTATTTTCCCGATACCGCGCCCGCCTTCCCGCCCGACATCACCGCCCTTGTCTGCAAACTGGCGGGCACCGACGGCATTCTCGGCAACTGCCACGCATCGGGCGTGCCCATCATCGCCGAACATTGCGAGGAACACCTGCGCACCGGCTGGCCAATCTGCTACACCTCTGCCGACAGCGTTTTCCAGATCGCCGCTCATGAACAGGCTTTCGGCCTCGACCGCCTCTACAAACTCTGCGCCGACCTCGCCCCCCACCTGCATGCCCTCAAAATCGGCCGTGTCATCGCCCGCCCTTTCACCGGCAGCCCCGGCAACTTCAAACGCACCCCCAACCGCCACGACTACGCCATCGCCCCCCCCGCGCCGACCCTGCTGGATTGGGTGGCGGATGCGGGGTGCGCGACCCATGCCATCGGCAAGATCGGCGACATATTCTCGATGCGCGGCATAGGCACCCTGCACAAAGGCAAATCCGATCTTGACCTTTTCGATCATCTCGACCGCTTGGCAACCCAAGCCGAACCCGGTTCCTTGACCTTCGCCAACTTCGTCGAATTCGACACCCTCTACGGCCACCCCCGCGACGTGCCGGGTTACGCCCGCCAGCTGGAATGGTTCGACAGCCGCGCTGCCGCCTTTCTGGCCGCGCTCAAACCCTGCGACCTCGCCATCTTCACTGCCGACCACGGCAATGATCCGACGTGGCGCGGCACCGAACACACCCGCGAACGTGTCCCGGTCATCGGCAACCGACCGGCCAAAGCCATCGGCCACATCGCCTTCACCGACGTCGCAGCCGCCATCGCCAGTCACCTGAACATCCCCGCCCACGGCCCCGGAGTATCCTTCCTGTGACCCCCAAGATCGAACTGCACCTGCACCTCGAAGGCGCCGCGCCGCCCGCCTTCATCAAGGGCCTCGCCCGCGAAAAGCACATGGACCTGTCCGGCCTCTTCACCGAAGATGGCTCTTATAAGTTCACCGACTTCTGGCATTTCCTCAAAGTCTACGAAGCTGCCACGACGACCTTGCAATCGCCCGAAGACTTCTACCGCCTCACCCTCGCCGTGCTGGAGGAATCCGCCAAGTCCGGCGTGATCTATAGCGAAACCTTCCTGTCCCCCGATTTCTGTGGCAACCGCGACGTCAGCGCCTGGAAAGAATATCTCCACGCCATCGAAGAAGCCGCCGCCCGGGCCGAAACCGATTTCGGCATCACCCTGCGCGGCATCGTCACCTGCATCCGCCATTTCGGCCCCGACAAGGCCCGTCAGACCGCCCGTTGCGCCGCCGAGACCAAAGGCCGCTTTCTGACCGGCTTCGGCCTTGCCGGCGACGAAAAGATGGGCCAACCCAAAGACTTCGCCTATGCGTTCGACATGGCCCGCGAAGCGGGTCTCAGCCTCACTGCGCATGCCGGCGAATGGGGCGGCCCCGACTCGATCCGCGACGCGCTGAAAGACCTCAAAGTCTCTCGCATCGGCCACGGTGCCCGCGCCATCGAAGACATGGCACTGGTCGAAGAAATCGCCGAAACCGGCATCACGCTGGAACTTTGCCCCGGTTCCAACGTCGCCCTCGGCATCTTCCCCAGCTTCCGCCAGCACCCGATTGGCGAGATGTACAACCGCGGCGTCAACGTCACGATAAGCACCGACGATCCGCCGTTCTTCCACACCACGATGGCCCGCGAATACGACATGCTGCACGAAGCCTTCGACTGGGACGATGGCGTTTTCGCCAAAATCGCCCGCACCTCGCTTGACGCCGCCTTTTGTGATGCGGATACCAAAGCCAAGATCCTGAAGAAACTGGAGGCTGCAAATGCTGGATAACCTAACCATCGTCTCGCACCCGCTGGTGCAGCACAAACTCACCCTGATGCGCGAGAAAGACACCTCCACCGCCTCGTTCCGCAAACTCCTGCGCGAAATCTCGTTGCTTCTGGCCTACGAAGTCACCCGCAACCTGCCCCTCACCACCAAACGCATCGAAACCCCAATGCAAGAAATGGACGCCCCCGCCATCGAAGGCCGCAAACTTGCACTGATCTCGATCCTGCGCGCCGGCAACGGCCTCCTGGACGGCATCCTCGAACTGATCCCCGCCGCCCGTGTCGGTTTCATCGGCCTCTACCGCGACCCCGAAACGCTGCAACCCGTCCAATACTACTGCAAACTGCCCGACCATCTGGAGGATCGCCTGTCGATCGTCGTCGATCCCATGCTCGCCACCGGCAATTCCAGCGCCGCAGCGGTGACGCTTTTGAAACAATCCGGGGCTAAAAACATCCGCTTCCTGTGCCTGCTGGCCGCGCCCGAAGGCATCAAACGCATGCAAGACGCCCATCCTGACGTGCCCATCGTCACAGCGGCGGTAGACAGCCACCTGAATGACCATGGATATATTGTGCCGGGCCTAGGGGATGCGGGTGACAGGATGTTCGGCACTAAATAAAGTTATTGCCCCTTTACTCGGAAACAATACTGATTCATGATTCGGCCCAACTGCTTGGGGGTGGTCATGCTGTCAAAGCTATTTTTCGGGGCCGCTGTGGCCACCGCACTCAGCGGCAGCCTCGCCGGGGCGCAATCCATCGCGCGGCTGGGCGGACCGTCCAACCTGCCACCCGCAAGCTTCACCGGACAGCAATTCATCGACGCCAGAGGCTGCGTTTTCCTCAAGGCCGGCATCGGCAATGGCATCAACTGGGTGCCGCGCGTGGACCGCAATCACAAACCGCTATGCGGCTTCCCGCCCAGCTTTGGCAGTGCGGTCGCCGCGGCGGTTCAGGCTGACATGGCGCCAGAACCTGCGGCATTGCTGCCGGCACCGCAACCTGCAGCCGCCCCGGCCCAACCTGCCCCGTCTCAGCCCGCGGCCGCTCCACGCCAGACCCGGATCGCCGCTGCAACCCTTGCGCCAAACCCCTCACCCGCCCCGGCCCCCACCGTCTACGCCAGGGCGCAGACAGTGGCACAACCCGCCGCACAGCCTGTCCGGCGGCGCAGCATGTTCGACGTTCTGTTCGGCCCGACACCGCAACCCGTCAGCAGCACCTCGGGCCCGACCTATCTGAACACCGGTGCAGCGGTGTCACCTGCCGTGCAGTGCCCCAGATCGGCACCGAAACTGGATCGTATTGTGCTGCAAAACCACGCCGCCGCCTATGTCTGCACCACCGGCGACGGCACCACCACCGGCTGGCAAGTGCCAATGTTCTTGCGCGGCGATGGCACAACGGCGGCGCTGACCAACCCGACCCTGAACGCCAATACGATGGCCGGGGCAAGGGTGTCGAACGGCTATGCCGTCACTTCTGCCACACCGGCCATTGTCGTGGCCCGCACCGCAATCCCGACGCCGCCCAAGGGCTACAAACTGGCGTGGAAGGATGACCGGCTGAACCCGTTGCGCGGCATCGGCACGGCGGCCGGTCAGGTGGCGCAGGATCTGATCTGGACCCGTGACGTGCCCGCCGTTCTGGTGACTGCCGTCCGGACAACTTCTGCCGCCCCGGTGGCACCACGCCTCTCCACCAGCGTCTCGACCATGTCGGCTCCGCAAACCCGCGCCAGCGCGGCAACCATCTTTGTGCAGGTCGGCAGCTTTGGCCAACCCGCGAATGCCACAGCCGCCGCCGCCCGGCTCGCAGCCCTTGGCCTGCCGGTGTCCACCGCAAAGCTCACCCGGGGCGGCAAACTGCTGCAAGTGGTCTATGCCGGTCCCTTTACCTCTGCCGCAGCCGCCCAATCGGCTTTGGCCACGGCCCGCACCGCCGGGTTTTCTGACGCCATTCTAAAATAACGCCAACGGGCATCGGCCGCACGCTGCGGTCGGGCGACGGGCAAGATCGAGCAGATAAAACTCACCCCTCCGGCTCAGGCCAGAGGGGTTTTTAATTGCGGGCGGGCGCTGCGTTAACCCGGTACCCGCCCCAAACCGTCTTCACGCAAAGAAGACGGGACCAAGACGGGTTAAAGACAGCACCAAACCGGGAAAATCCCAATGTTAACTGGTGTTTTCGCCCCGATTCGCGCCAACAGACGCCCGGCCTTCGTCACCTTCGATTTCAGCTTGACCAAACACGCCCGTCATACTTTGCTGGTGTCCCTCCTACTCAGAGCAGATGCCCTGCAAACTGATCCAGTCGCGGTCCGGCAGGATCGGTTCGGGCGAAGTGCCCTTGAACGGATCCGCCTCGATCAGCGCCAGCGTCGTCTCGCCACTGGGATCAACCGCTCGGGCATAAGCGGCGGATGACAGGTTAACCTGTTGAAAACGCTCTAGCAACCTCTCGTTGTCTAGGGCAGCGGGCTTGGCCTTCAACAGCGCTTCGGCATAGCCGGTCAATGATCCGTCGGGCAGAACACCTGTGGTCAGCAGCCGGAACGTCGCCATCAACCCGGCATGTTCCAGCAGCGGTATGACCGGATCCGCCGTGCTGGCCCGCGCCATTTCGGCCAAGGCATACCCCGCCGCCGGCTCGGCATCCGACGCCGCCTCCACCAGCTTGCGGTTGATCACCACAATGCCACCGGGCAAACCAACCGCGGTCTCCACCCCGTCTCGCACCACGTCAATCTCGCCCACCCCCGCGCTCGACAGCCGTTGCGCCAGCGCCGCCGCCGCGCGTTTCCCCAAAATTGTCCCGCAAGGTGAACCACTTAACCGCGCCACATCCTGCAAGGCCAGCTTGCCAATCTGCACCCGCGTCGCCTCTGGCAGCACCTGCGCCGTGTGCCGGATCATCGCCCCCGGCAGCCACAACACCACCAAAAGCCCAATCACCGTCAGCGCCGATACCACCACCAACCCCCGCAGCCGCCCCGGCCGCGGTCTGCGCCGGATCAGCACGACACGCACCGTTTCAAGTGCGTTAATCATATCCATGTCATCAAGTTCCAGCGTTTCAGCCGGTTCGCCATTGTCCAACCGGCCGGGCGTGAACAGCGCAGGCACCTCGCCTGCGTTCAACCGCTCTAATGAGGGCAACGACCAGTGTGCCAGGGCCATCGCGGTTTTCGGATCTGCCAGGATCAGGGTGGCTTCACCCAGATTTACAATGACTTCTCGCATCTGCGCCGCAGCTTGCGGCCGCCACAGGCCAGAACATTCCAGCCGCTGGTATTTCGCAAGCGCCGTCATGTGCCGTGAAAATCCACCCGAATGGTCATGCTGCAAAGCTACTGGAACCCGACCCATGCCACAACTGCCCGCAGGGTGATTTCACCGCAGCACCGCACATAATGCGTCGCTTTCCGGCATGCAGACCACATCTTGGCAGGCTTGGGTGATGGCAGTCAGCCAAGGGGCCATCATGGGCAAAGACAAAACGCTGCAAGCCGCCGGCATGATCCTGATCTACGCCGCGATCATCGGCTTCACCGACAATTACGTGCGCGTCATCGCAGCCCATGCCGGCCTGTGGCAATTCCACGCCACCCGCACCGTCTTTGCCATCGCTATCCTGACCATTCTGGCCGTGCCCCTGTCGCTGCGCCTGCGCCCGGTCAACCTGCGCTCCGTCGCCGCCCGGTCCATCATCCACGGCCTGTCTATGGTCATCTACTTTGGCGCGTTGGCTTTTCTGCCCGTTGCCCTTGTCGCCGCGGGCCTGTTCACCGCGCCGATCTTCGTCCTGCTGATCTCGCGCTTTGCCTATGGCGAGGCGATTGGCCCGTTCCGCATCCTGGCCGTCATACTGGGCTTTACCGGAGTGGTGCTGGTCCTTGGCCCCGAGGCCTTCGCCGGCGCGTCGCTGCCCGCCCTGCTGCCGGTTCTGGCGGGGGCGATGTATGCGATGGGCAACATCGCGACCCGCAAATGGTGCCCGCAGGAAAGCGCAGAAACCCTGCTGGCAGGCTTCTTTTTAGCGCTTGGAATCATAGGGTTGCTTGGCATGGCGGCCCTTGCCTTGTGGCCTATCCCGGTGCCGGCAGGCGTCGCGGGTTTCTTGCAGCGCGGCCCGGTCTGGCCCGACAGCGGCTTCTGGTTCTGGACTTTCATTCAGGCGGCAGGCTCGCTTTTGGGTGTCGGCCTGATGGTCCGTGCCTATCAAGTGGCCGATGCCACCCGCGTGTCAGTCTTCGAATACGCCATCCTGCCCTCCGCCGCGATCTGGGCATGGTTGTTATGGGGCGAGGTTTTGACGCCCCTGGCCATCCTTGGCATGGCGCTGATCGTGGCGGCGGGGCTGATGATTGCTATCCGGGCACGCCGCAGCGGTTAGCTCCCCATCGCCGCCCGCCAATGCCGCCGGCAGAGCGAGACATAGGTTTCGTTGCCGCCGATCACCACCTGTTGGCCCTCCTGCAACGCCCGGCCATCCGGCCCGCGCCGGATCACCATCGTGGCCTTCTTGCCGCAATGACAGATCGTACGCACTTCGCGCATCTCGTCTGCCCATGCCAGCATTGCCGCCGACCCCGGAAACAAATTTCCTTGAAAATCAACGCGCAAACCATAGCACATCACCGGAACTCCCAGATCATCCACCGCGCGGGCCAATTGCCAGACCTGTGGCTTGGCCAGAAACTGTGCCTCGTCGATAAAGACGCATGCAACCGGCCCTGCCGCAAACCGTGCCTGCAATTTGGAATACAAATCCTCGTCCGGGCCAAAGGTATCCGCGGCCTCCCCGATGCCGATCCGGCTGGCAATCCGCCCCTCGCCCGCACGTTTGTCAAACTGTGCGGTGATCAGATAGGTCGCCATGCCCCCCTCGCGGTAATTGTGCGAGGCTTGCAGCAGCGAGGTCGACTTGCCCGCGTTCATCGTCGAATAGTGAAAATACAGCTTTGCCATCCGCCCAGATAGCCCAAGGCGGCGGCACGTTTCAAGCTGCTGGTAAGATGGGCCCGCCGCGCTTGTGTTGCGAGACTTTGCCCAGCGGGCCCCTTTCGAACCGGTAAAAATTCCCGGCCACTCGTTACGTCCCACATATCCGGGACTCCTTTATCAATGACAAACTCTTGCGGTGGTATTAATGGGAAAAACCGACTCAAATTCCCAATTCAGATCATGGTACAATAACCAGCATGTCAGTTGAAACTTACCTCAAGAAACACAGTGAAGCCCTGGTCAAAGAGGTGGGGATCGAAGCGGCCTGCGCCTTGACCGGAAAATCCAAGGCGACACTCGGCCGTTACTACTCCGATCAGGATGAACACGGTGACCGTTTCATGCCGATTGACGTCGTGGCCCAGCTGGAAGCAGCATCCGCTTTCCCGCACGTGACCGCCGCTTTGGCTGATTTACGCGGTATTACAATGTCTTATGACACCGCGCGGCACAACTCGACTTCAACCGGGGTCAATCAGGACGTGGTAGCCTTGGCGCAGCGATTCGCCCAGCTGATGGGCGAATACAATCTGGCGATCGGTGATGGCGTGATCACCGTGAACGAGGCCAAGCGGATGTTGCGCGAAACGCTCGCGTTGCAGCAGGTCTTGCTGGCCATGAAACTGAACCTAGAAGACGAGGTGAGCTGAGCCTTTCGACTCAGCCCGCGTCGCTTAGCTGGTCCAGCGCTGCGGCCCACGCGACAACGCACCTTGCGACTTGCGCGGCGGACGTGCGCCACCCGCAGGCTGTGCCGCCCCGGCAGGCTTGGCGACGGCGCTGCGCACGGCAGGCTTGGCACCTTGCGGCTTGCCCCCTGCGCCGTGCGGACGCCCCGAACCTTGCGGCCGCTGACCACCTCGGCCCTGCACCGGCTTGGGTGCCGCCGCAACCGCCGCCGCAGACCACGGCGCGCCACCAATCACCGGGATCGGCTTTTTCAGCATCTTTTCAATGGCCTGCAACTCGCCCATTTCGGCAGGCGCACAGAACGCCACCGCCGTGCCCTCGGCCCCGGCTCGCGCCGTCCGGCCAATCCGGTGCACATAGTTTTCCGGCACGTTCGGCATGTCGTAGTTATAAACGTGCCGCACGCCGGGAATATCAATCCCGCGTGCCGCCACATCGGTCGCCACCAACACGTCCATTTTACCTTCGCGGAAATCGCTCAGCGTCTTGTCACGCTGGTTCTGGCTCTTGTTGCCGTGGATCGAGCCCGCGGTGAATCCCCACGAAGCCAGCAGCTTGTACAACTTTTCCGACCCATGCTTGGTGCGGCCAAAGACCAGCGCCTGCTCGCCCGGATGCTTTTTCAGAAAGGTTTCCAAGAGCTTGGCCTTGTCGCCATTGGGGATGAAGTAGACCCCCTGCACGATCCGCTCGATCGGCTTGCCGGGCGGTGCCACCTGCACCCGCACCGGATTGCGCAGATAGGTCGCCGCCAGTGTCTCGATATCCTTGGGCATCGTCGCCGAAAACAGCAGGGTCTGGCGTTTGACCGGGATGTGCTTCGCAATCTTGTTCAGCGAATGGATGAATCCCATGTCCAGCATGTGGTCGGCCTCATCCAGCACCAGATAGCCACAATCGTCCAGAAACACATCGCCGCGCTCCAAGAGGTCAATCAACCGCCCCGGCGTCGCCACCAGCACGTCCGACCCTTTCGACAGCCGCTCTGCCTGCTTGAACAGCGAGGCACCGCCAACCACCATCGTGACCTTGATCGCGGTGCCTTTGGTGAACACCATGAAGTTTTCGGCAATCTGGTTCACCAGTTCGCGCGTCGGTGCCAGGATCAGCGCCCGCACGCGCTTGGGCGCAGGCGGATGGCCAAGGTCCAGCAAACGGTGCAGCAGCGGCAGCCCGAACGCCGCCGTCTTGCCGGTGCCGGTCTGGGCCAGACCCATCAGGTCCGACCCTTTCATGATATGCGGAATGGCCTGCGCCTGAATCGGCGTAGGGTCTTGCATCTTGGTTTTTTCCAAGGCTTTCAAAAGCTTGGGCGACAGGCCCAGTTCGGCAAACGTGGTCATCATAGTTCCATCAGTCAAAGGTGCGAAACACCCTCGTCCCCGGCGATTGCCAGTGACCGTGCGCATCGCGGCGCCCCTGCGTGATATTGGGAACCTCATTTCCGGGCCTTCAGGTGCTCACGCGGCACGGGCTTCGGAAGACTGGCAGATGGGGCCAAACGCGAAAGAAGTCAAGCCATCATGTCGCTGCACCGCAGAAACCCTGCACTTCTTCCTCCCATTCACATTGGCACAAATATCCCGCGGGGGGTCCGGGGGGCGCGAAGCCCCCCGGGATTTTTCGCAGAAAAATCGCCCCTTTCAGGCAAACTGCTCGACAATCAGCCGTTCTTCCAACCCATGCCCCGGATCGAACAGGATGCGGTGGCACACCCCCGGCTCTGACCTTATCTCGACGCTGACGACCGAAGGCACCGCCCGCGTATCCGCATCCGCCCGCACCGGCCGCTTTTCCGGCTCCAGCACATCAAACCGCACCACCGACGATTTCGGCAGCAACGCCCCCCGCCACCGTCGTGGCCGAAACGCCGCCACCGCCGTCAGCGCCAGTATATCCGCGCCAATCGGCAGGATCGGCCCATGCGCCGAATAATTATACGCCGTCGATCCCGCAGGCGTCGACAAAAGCAGCCCGTCGCAGACCAGTTCCGCCAGCCGCTCGATCCCATCCACCGAAATCCGCAGCTTCGCCGCCTGCGGCCCCGCCCGCAGCAGCGACACCTCGTTGATCGCCAGCGCCTCGGTCACTTCGCCATCCGGTGCCACCGCCCGCATTGCCAGCGGGTTGATCGCCGCCTCCTCCGCCGCCGCCAGCCGTTCCGGCAAACCGCGCAGCGAAAATGCGTTCATCAAAAACCCGACCGTCCCGCAGTTCATCCCATAGACCGGCAATCCGGTAGATTGCACGTCATGCAGCGTCTGCAACATGAACCCGTCGCCGCCCAGACAGACCACGACCCCCGCCACCTCAATCGCCGTCTGGCCATAGCGCGCCACCAGCCGACTTAACGCATCCTGCGCCGCCGGAGCATTGCTCGCCCGAAACGTGATCTTGCCATCTGCCACCGGGGTCTCCTGTTGCGGCGCAGTCTTGGCAGGCTTGCAGCCAAACTCAACCCCCGTATTTCGCCCCACATGTTTCCTATCGGAAACTTTTTTCGCACCCGTCCCGCAACCCGTCGCTTTCCACCCTTCACCGAACCGCAGCCTTGGTCTAGAAACCGCCAACCCCAGCCGCAGGAGCCTTCAGATGCCCAACCACCGCGACCCCGGTTTCTTCACCGAAAGCCTGTCCTCCCGTGACCCGGAACTGTTCGGTTCGATCACCAGCGAACTTGGTCGCCAGCGCGACGAGATCGAACTGATCGCCTCTGAAAACATCGTGTCCCGCGCGGTGATGGAGGCTCAGGGCTCGGTGATGACCAACAAATACGCCGAGGGGTATCCCGGCAAACGCTATTACGGCGGCTGCGACTGGGTCGATGTGGCCGAAAACCTCGCCATTTGCCGCGCGAAGCAACTGTTCGACTGCAAATTCGCCAACGTCCAGCCCAACTCCGGTTCACAGGCCAATCAGGGCGTTTTCCAGGCCCTGATCAAGCCCGGCGATACCATCCTCGGCATGAACCTTGCCTCCGGGGGGCACCTGACCCACGGTGCCGCCCCCAACCAGTCCGGCAAATGGTTCAACGCCATCCAGTACGGCGTGCGTCAACAGGACAACCTCATCGACTATGATCAGATCGAAGCCTTGGCCATCGAACATCAGCCGAAAATGATCATCGCTGGTGGCTCTGCCGTCCCGCGCCAGATCGACTTCGCCAAATTCCGTGCCATTGCCGACAAGGTCGGCGCCTATCTGATGGTGGATATGGCGCATTTTGCCGGTCTGGTCGCCGGCGGCCACCACCCCTCGCCCTTTCCTCACGCCGATGTGGCAACGACCACCACCCACAAGACCCTGCGCGGCCCGCGCGGCGGCATGATCCTGACCAACAACGAGGATATCGCCAAAAAGGTCAATTCCGCGATCTTCCCGGGTATCCAAGGCGGCCCCCTGATGCATGTCATCGCCGCCAAAGCGGTGGCTTTTGGCGAGGCTCTGCGCCCGGAATTCAAAGCCTATGCCGGTCAGGTCATCAAGAACGCGCAGGCGCTGGCTGACGAGTTGATGAAGGGCGGCCTCGCCATCGTCACCGGCGGCACCGACACCCATGTCATGCTGGTCGATCTGCGCCCCAAATCGGTCAAGGGCAACGCGACCGAGAAAGCCCTGGGTCGCGCCCATATCACCTGCAACAAGAACGGCATCCCCTTCGACCCCGAAAAGCCCACCGTGACCTCCGGCGTCCGCCTTGGCACCCCCGCAGGCACGACGCGCGGCTTTGCCGAGGCCGAATTCCGCCAGATCGGCAAATGGATCGTCGAGGTGGTCGATGGCCTCGCCGCCAATGGCGAGGATGGCAATGCCGAGGTTGAGGCTGCGGTGAAAGCGAAAGTCGAAGCCCTGTGCCAGCAATTCCCGATCTATCCGGGCCTGTGACCGCACATCTGCGCTTTGCGGGGCAAACCCCCGCCAACCAGGACCGGGCCTTGCGCGACATCATCGCCCAAAGCCCGGTCTTGCAGCAGAGCCTGAACACCGCCCGCGACCTGAACCTGCCCGATTGGTGGCTGGTGTCCGGGGCCATCTACAACACCGTCTGGAACCACCTGACCGACCGCCCCGCGCTGCACGGCATCAAGGACATCGACCTGTTCTACTTTGACCCCGACACCAGTTTCGCCGCCGAAGACCGCATCATCCAACACGCCGCAGCGCTGTTCCCGCCCCATCCCCCGGTCGAGATCCGCAATCAGGCCCGCGTTCACCTGTGGTATCCCCAGCATTTCGGCCAGCCCTACCCCCAGCTTGCCACCAGCGCCGAGGCCATCGACCATTTCGCCAGCCGCACCCATTGCGTTGGCCTCCGGCTGACCGATCACCTTGAAATCTATGCGCCTTTCGGCCTCGATGACATTTTCAGCTTCCGGCTGACCCCCAACCCGGTCCTCGACAACCGCGCCACCCATGCCGCCAAGGGCGCACGCCAGATGTCCCACTGGCCGGAACTCACCATGGTGCCGTGGCCCGCATGACCCCGAACACCACCCCCCGTCTTGAACGCGCCTTAGGCGACTATGCCCGCGCCCGCCTGCCCGCGCCCCTCGCCGAATTCACCATGTTCGTGCTGAAGCAAGGTTGGGCCTGCCTGTTCGGCGGGCTGATGCTGGCGGCAATCCTGCTCACCAAGGCCGTCTGGCATCCCGACTGGCCCCTGCACCGCTATGACGCGCTGTTCCTGTTCGCCCTTGGCACGCAAGCCCTGTTCCTTTGGAAGCGACTGGAGACATGGGAAGAGGCCCGCGTCATCCTGCTGTTCCACCTGACCGGCACCGCGATGGAATGGTTCAAGGTCGGTGCCGGATCATGGTCCTACCCTGAGCCCGGCCTGTTCAAACTACTGGGCGTGCCGCTGTTTTCCGGCTTCATGTACGCCGCCGTCGGCAGCTATATGGCCCGCGTCATCCGCATCTTTGACATGCGCTTTGCCCCCTACCCGCCGCTGTGGACGACCTTCGCGCTCGCCGCCGCGATCTATGTGAATTTCTTCGCCCATCATTTCATGCCCGACCTGCGCTGGCTGTTGTTCGCAGCCACCATCGCGCTTTACGCCCGCACCCGCGTCTGGTTCCGGGTGGCGGATCATCGCCGCTGGATGCCACTGCCCGTCGCTGCGGTCCTTTCCAGCCTCGCCCTGTGGGTCGCCGAAAACATCGGCACCGCGACCGGCACCTGGCTCTACTCCGGCCAGACCACCCGCCTCGTCAGCTTTGCCAAACTCGGCTCATGGTATCTGTTGCTGTACGTCGCATTTGTTACCGTCACAGTGGTCAGCCGAAGTACCCTCAGACGAAGCCTCGAAGATAAAGCACCGCAATTACCAGCCCCGCCACAACCAGCAGACTGAACCCGACCGAGGCGAGCATGTTCAACAGCATCCCCCACCGCGCTGCCGCAGGGTTCAGCGTGTTCAGATGCCGCAGGCAGATGTCATAGGCATTGGCTACCGCGCCATCGTCGATCTGCAGCAGTAGCTTGGGGCTTTGCGCCAGCTGGGTCGCTGAGACCAAAGCCTCGCCGGCATCGCGCACCCGTCTGGGCAGCCGCCGCCCGGCACGACGCAGTTTGTCAGACAGATCGCCGCCCTTCAGACGTAACCGCTCCTCCAGCAACGCCGAAACCCGGTCCGCCATCTGCTGTATCGTCACCGCGCTCATGGCTGTCTCCCGTTTGCGCCCTTCTACGCAAGGCAACCCCGCGCCGCAACGGCTCTGGCCCCTCCGGCGCCCCCGCGATAGACAATGCTCATGCTGACGACCATCTTGCACACAGCGAGCGGCGAAATCGACCGCCCCACCTTGATAATCGCGCATGGCCTGTTCGGCACTGCCCGCAATTGGGGCGTTATCGCCCGAAGGCTCGCCGACCGCCGCGACGTCATTGCAGTCGACATGCGCAATCATGGCACCAGTCCCCGTGCACCCACGCAAAGCTACGCTGATATGGCCGGCGATCTGGCAGAGGTCATCGGCACCCTAAGCGCCCCCGCCGACCTGCTCGGCCATTCGATGGGTGGCAAAACCGCCATGCAACTGGCGCTGACCCACGGCGCCCTGCTCCGCCGCTTGATCGTGGCCGACATCGCCCCCGTCGCCTATACCCACGACCAAAGCCCGCATATCCACGCCATGCGCGGCCTTGATTTGACCGGCATCACCTCGCGGGGCGAAGCCGACCGCCGCCTCACCGAAACCATCCCCGACTCCGGCCTTCGCGCTTTCTTTCTACAATCGCTTGACCTCAAGACGCAGCCAGCACAGTGGCGCCTGAACCTCGACGTTCTGGCCGAAGAGATGCCCAAGATTGTCGGCTGGCCCGGCACCCAAGGCGTTTTTGACCACCCGGCCCTGTTCCTTGCTGGCGCAGAAAGCCATTACATCCTGCCCGAATACCGCGACAAAATCCGCACCCTGTTCCCCAAGACCCGCTTTGCCAAGCTGATCGGCGCCGGCCACTGGCTCCACGCCGACAAACCGCGCGAGTTTGAGGAAACCGTCCGCACCTTCCTTGATGCCTGACAATGGTCGCGACAATCGTAACACCCTTGCACTTTGCGCCGCTACTTTTCAGATCGCATCATCCGCTTGATCAGACCGTCTTTAAGGATGAAATGATGATAAATCGCCGCCAACACATGTCCTGCAATCATCACCCAAAGCAGCGTTTTCAACAGCTCGGCGTGCAAGCCCGCCAAGGATGTGACGCCGCCATACCACGCCAGCAGACCGGTCACAGGCATCGCAATCATCAGGCCATATAGCAGCCAATGTCCGGCTTCCCCCGCCACCGTTAGCGCCCGGCTTTCACCCGCGGGCGCGTCTGGCACGCCGCGGGTCAGCCGCAAGAACAGCCGCCACAGCACAAACACCAGAACCAGGGTGCCGACGATAATGTGGATCCAGGCAGCCGTCGTCGTCGGGACCGCTCCCCCCTGCTCAATCTGACGCCACAGCTGGCTCATGCCATCGCCCATCAGCAGTTGAAAGACGATCATCACCGCGACAACCCAATGCAGCGCAATCTGAATGCGTGAAAACCCTTTTATCATGATTGCCCGGCGCCCCCTTGAAATTGCTGTTTAAAATTGTACGCTTGCCGCACAAAATTCCGTCGCGATAGTCCGCGCTATTCCCCAAAACGGGCCAGGATTGCTCCCGGCCCGGGATTCATACTTTCAGGCTCAACCCGCCCTGCGCCGCCGATTGCTCGGCCCGGTCAAGCATGCGCTGCAACGCGGCACCCCGCGCAAAGTCGGGGTCAGCAGCGCCTTCGCCCCGGATCGCCGCAATGAATCGTTCATAGATCGTCGCCAACACCGGGGCTTCGACATCCTGCCATTCGCCACTTTGCAGATTGGGTTCAAGACAGGCCCGCAACCGGCTGACGTTCTTCTCCCAAGACACTTCCAGGCCACCTTTGTCACCATACAGCCGCAAGCGCAGGTCGTTCAAATGCCCGCTGGCAAACCGCGTCGCCGCAACCGTGCCCAAAGCGCCGTTGCCCAACACCACCTGCATGGTCGCCGAATCATTTGCGTCCAGTGCATATTCCCCGATCCTGTCACCCGGAGCCTTGTGAAACGTCGCCAGACGGCACGACACTTCCTCGACCGATTGCCCCGCGGCAAAGGTGGCGAAGTCCAGAATGTGTATGCCCACATCTCCCAGAACGCCCTTGGACCCGTGTTTGGACGATAGCCGCCACAACCACTGGCTTTCGCGGTCCCAATGCCCCCAGGCCGGCTGGGTCAGCCAGCTTTGCAGATAGCTGGCCTCGAAATGCCGCACGGTGCCGATCGCCCCGTCCCGCACCATCCTGGCCCCGGCTTGCAAGGCTGCGACGTTGCGGTACGACAGGTTCACCATGTTGACGACGCCCGCTTTGGCCGCTGCCGCCGCCATTGCATCGGCATCGGCCTCGTTTGTGGCCAAAGGCTTTTCGCACAGGATGTGCTTGCCTGCGGCTAGCACCGGCATGGTCGTCACAAAATGCGCGGCATCCGGTGTCACATTCGTCACAGCATCAAACTCGCCCCAGGCCAACGCCTCTTGGATCGAGGCAAAACCCCTGGCAATCCCGTGCTTGTCGCAAAACGCCTTCAACTGCTCGGGCCGGGTGTCGATTCCGGCCGCCAACGTCACGCCATCGATCTTGCCAAAACTGTCGGCATGGTTGTTCGCCATGCCACCCGTGCCAAGGATCAGAATCCGAACTGGCTTTTTTGCCGTCGCCATTACCGGAACCCCGCCTCGCCCGCATGGTGCAGACGCGGACCGCGTTCCACAATCGGCTCCAGCGCCTTGTCGACCGGTGTGTTCGGCGCGTCATTCGGGTTCAGGATGCGCGGCGCCGGGTTAAAGGCCCAATGCACGCCATTGTTGATCACACGCTGCACATTGGTATCGTGATAGGTTGGATAGGTTTCATGCCCCGGTCGGAAGTAAAACACCGACCCCGCCCCGCGCTTGTAGGTCACGCCGGACCGAAAGACTTCGCCACCCTGAAACCAGCTGATGAAAACGGTGTCCTGCGGTTCGGGAATGCCAAACGGTTCGCCATACATCTCTTCGTTTTCCAGCTCGAAATGGTCGGGCAGGCCTGCCGCAATGGGATGATTGCGCGACGTCACCCACAGCCGCTCGCGCTCACCCGCTTCACGCCAGGTCAGGTTGCACGGCGTGCCCATCAGCCTTTTGAACGGTTTCGAAAAATGGGCAGAATGCAGGAATATAATCCCCATCCCGCCGTGCACCGCCTCGCAGACCCGCTCGGATATCTTGTCCTCGACCTGGCCGTGCGCGGCATGGCCCCACCAGATCAGCACATCGGTCGCCGCCAGCTTTTCGACGGTCATGCCGTGTTCGGCGTCTTGCAGGGTCACGGCAGTCGCCTTGATCCCCTGGTCGCCGTTCAAAAACGCGACAATCGTACCATGCATGGTTTTGGGATAGGTGTCGGCCACCACCTTGTTTTTCTGCTCGTGGACGTTTTCGCCCCAGACGGTGACACGGATAGCCATTTGATACTCCTTAGAAAATGACCCCACGTCAGAAAAGACGTGGGGTTCGGGTTGAACATTTCAGGGCATGCTCGCCCCAGGTCAGCCTTACCGGACAGGCTTGCCCTTGGCATCAAACTTATGCAACTGCCCCGCCATTGGATTGAGGCCGATCTTGGCCCCCAAAGCCACTTTCAGCTTGCCCGGTTGCCGCACGATCATCGCTTCTTCGCCACCCATCTCGACAAACAGATAATTGTCCGACCCCAGATCTTCGGTGTGGACAACTTCGCCCTGCCAAATGCCGTTTTCCGAAATCTCGATGTGTTCGGACCGGATACCCAGCGTCGAACAGCCCTGATCAGCCGCGAATTTACCAGTCAGAAAGTTCATCTTTGGGCTGCCGATAAACCCGGCCACAAAGGTCGAGTTCGGGCTGTCGTACAGTTCCGCCGGGGTACCAACCTGTTCCAGCAAGCCGTCGCGCAACACCGCGATTCGGTCGGCCAGCGTCATCGCCTCAACCTGATCGTGCGTGACGTAGATCATCGTCACGTCCTTCATCGAATGGTGCAGCTTGGCAATCTCCAGCCGCGTCTGCACCCGCAATGCGGCGTCCAGGTTCGACAAGGGTTCGTCAAACAAGAACACCCGCGGGTCGCGCACAATCGCCCGCCCGATGGCCACCCGCTGCCGCTGCCCACCCGAAAGCTGTTTGGGCAGCCGTTCCAGCAGATGTTCAATCTCCAACAGCTTGGCCGCATCCCGCACCCGTTTATCCATATCCGCCGGGTTCGATTTGGCCAGCTTCATACCGAACGCCATGTTGTCATAGACATTCATGTGCGGATAAAGCGCATAGCTTTGGAACACCATCGCGATGCCACGCTTGGATGGGATCAGGTTGTTCACCACCACCCCGTCAAAGGTCATGTCACCCGAGGTTATCTCCTCCAGCCCCGAAATCAGGCGCAACAAGGTGGATTTGCCGCAGCCCGACGGGCCGACAAACACCATGAATTCACCCTTTTCCACGGTCAGATCAATGCCTTTGATGACATCGACCGCGCCGTAGGACTTCTTCACATTGTTCAGTTGGATCTTTGCCATTTGCTTAGCCCTTCACGCCGCCAGCGGTCAAACCCGAGACGATCTTGCGTTGGAAGATGAGAACGAGGATGACCAGCGGGATGGTCACGATGACCGATGCCGCCATAATCGGACCCCACGGAATTTCCTGCTGCGACGCGCCCGACAGCAGTGCGATTGCAACCGGAGTTGTCCGCATTTCCTCGGTTTGCGTGAACGTCAGGGCGAACAGAAACTCGTTCCACGCGCCGATGAACGCCAAGAGGCCGGTTGTCACCATTGCCGGCCACATCAGCGGCAGGAAGACCTTGCTGATGATGACCCAGGGCGTCGCTCCATCCACAATCGCGGCCTCTTCAATCTCGATTGGCAGATCACGCATGAAGGTGGTCAGCACCCAGACTGTGAACGGCAGCGTGAAGATCGTGTAAGATATGATCAGCGCCCAAGGCGTGTTCAGCAGGTTCAGAAAACGCATCAGTTCGAACAGACCTGCCAGAACCGCGATCTGCGGGAACATCGACACGCCCAGGATCGTCATCATCAACAACCCGCGCCCGCGAAATCTTACGCGCGCCAGCGCGTAAGATGCGGTTACGGCCAGAAATAGCGCGAACGTCACCGTGACCGATGCGATAAAGACCGAGTTCAGGATGTTGCGCGGAAATGTCCGCCCGCCCAGAACGGCCTGATAATTGGTCCAGTCGAACGACGGCGGGAAGTAATGCACCGAAAACAACTCGGTCCCGGTCGAAAACGAAGTGACAATCGCATAGTAGAACGGAAATACCGAAAAGACGACGATCACCACGACCAGCAGATAGAAACTGCCGGACTTCAGCATTTTCATGCCATCCATTATCTGCCCTCCCCGGTAAGGTTAACTTTGCCCAGCCAGATGTAGAGCGAGACGAAGATCGCCAGAATGGCGAACAGCAGCGTCGACTGTGCCGAACCATAGGCAAAGTGGTTGAATTCGAACAGGTTCTCACGGCTGATGACTGACATGGTCTTGGTGGCTTTGGAATTGGGGGTCAGCACGTAGACCAGATCGAAAATCCGCAGGGCATCCAACATGCGGAAAATCACCGCAACCGCTAGCGCCGGGCGGATCAGCGGCAGCGTGACCTTGAAGAACACCTTGATCGGGTGAACGCCGTCAATTTCGGCCGCTTCATATATGTCACGCGGGACCATTTGCAGACCGGCCAGGCACAAAAGTGCCATGAATGGCGCGGTTTTCCAGACATCCACGATCAGGACCGAAATCATTGCAGTGTCCAGGCTGGCGGTCCACGCAATCTTGGTATGGATCAAACCCAGGTTCAGCAGGATGTCATTGATGATGCCATACTGGTCATTCAGCATCCAGGCCCAGATCTTGGCCGACACAATCGTCGGGATTGCCCAAGGTATCAGAATGGCAGCGCGGACCAGCCCGCGACCCTTGAATTCGGCGTTTAGCACCAAAGCGATGATTAGGCCGATGATGGTCTCCACAATGACCGATACCACGGAGAACCGCACTGTGTTCCAAACCGCGTTCCACCAGTCCGGGTCGACCAGCGTGCCCTTCCAGCGGACGGCACCCGAAGACAGGGTCTGCATGTGCAGGTAGTTCGCGAACCAGTTCCATTTACCGCCATACAAATTGTCCAGCGACGTGTCGGTCAGCGAAAACCAAATTGTCCGAAGCAGCGGCCAGGCCGCCACGCAAAACAGCGCCACAACCATCGGGGCCAGAAACCAGAATGCGGCTCGCTGACGCTGCTGCTGTAGGCTGAGACCTTGATCTGTCTCACTGTCAAGTGTTGGCGAAGTCATGGTGTCCTCCCTTTGCTCTCCCCGTTTTTCGGGGCTGCAAAAACAAAGATGGGCGGCGGTGACGCCGCCCATCTCCAAGGCTTACCCCTTCGGGTTGGCCAATCTCACCAGGCGTCGCCCTTCAGGTCGGTCAAGTCAGCTTCCAGCGCCGCCAGATTGTCCGCAGCCGAGCCATTTCCCGACAGCGTTTCGTGAACGGCGTTGAAGAACTTGTTGGACACTTCCGAATATTTGCCCAGTGTCGGGGCCGAAGGCCGCGGCACGGCGTTCATGAACACGCTTTTCCACAGTGGAATGATCGGCGCCGCCTTTGCAATGTCGGCGTCATCATACAGCGACATGATGGTTGGAAGGTTCGTCTCGTTGATCGCCCGCTGCTTTTGCGCCTCGGGTCCGGCCAGATACAGGGCCAGCGAAATCGCCGCTTCCTGATGCTTGGAATATTTGGACACCGCCACGTTCCAGCCACCCAACGTCGAGGCAGGCATATCGCCTTCTTTGCCCACCGGCAGTGTAGTTACATCGAACAAGCCTTTGACAGCCGAATCCGCCCCATTGCCCAGCCCGTAAGCATAAGGCCAGTTGCGCATGAAGGCCGCGTTGCCAGTCTGCCAGACGCCGCGCGCTTCTTCTTCCTGATAGGCCAGAACGCCTGCCGGAGAGATCGTGCCGACCCAGCCCTTGGCGGTTTCGATTGCCTTGACCGCGTTTGCGTTGTTGATCGAGATCGTGCCATCGGGCTCGACGATTTGTCCACCACCAAACGACTTGACCCATTCCAGCGCGTCGCAGGTCAGCCCTTCATAGGCGTTGCCCTGCCAAACATAACCCCAAAAGTCTGCCTTGCCAGCAGCGCGCTCGCCATCCTGAATCTTCTGGGCAGCAACGGTCAGTTCGTCCCAGGTTTTCGGCACCGCAACGCCGTACTTTTCCAGGAGGTCTTTGCGATAGTACAGCGCAGGCGCATCGGTGAAGATCGGCAATGCGACCAACTTGCCGTTCACAGTCTGCGACTGGATGATCGACGGGAAATGCGTAGGTGCCAAGTCCTTGGCAACGTCGGTCAAGTCAACAAGGTCATTGGCCAACTGCGGTGCCCAGATCACGTCGGTCTGATACAAGTCGATGTCGGTCGAACCGGCAGCCAGCCACAGACGATACTGGGCGAACTGGTCGGTGGTGGATGCGGGCATCGGCACCATCGTTACGGTGTTGCCGGTCTTTTCTTCCCACGGCTTGACCAGCAGTTTGAAGTTTTCGACGGCGTTGCCCACCGCACCCGAGACGTAGAAAATTTCGTCTGCCAACACCGGCACGCCGACAATAGCCAGCATGGCGGCAAATGCGGCGGTCCGCATGGCGCGACCCCGATATCCAATGGACATGGGTAATCCTCCCTTTTTTGATTGACATGCGCCCCTTGGCGCGAGCTCCCGAAAAACGTCCCGGGCTTTTCCCCGACTGCGCGAGGTTTTCCGAAACGCTTCGGGCGGGTTATCGCACGTCCAAGCAGCAAGTCAACGATTCTCGTCTCAAAGCGCTTTCAAATTCGGAGACTATGCACCCCAAAGCCGTCTAGCGCGGCTTTGATTCATTGGCTCCAAAGCGTTAGCAAAGGAAGTCTAAACCTTTGATCTCACGGCCAATCCGCATTCTGTCTGGGGTTGCACGATGACACAGCGCATTTGCCAAAAATGCTTAGCTGGCGGTATGCATACTTCGCCCCGCGACCCACAGCGCTCACCCCGCCTGCCGATCAGCGGGTCAACGTCCAGTGCGCGAGCACCCCATAGCTCTGCGTAAAGCAAAATGGGCCCAAACCAGACCCACCAAACCAAAGCCTATTTTTTACTCAGCCGAACGAAAAGTCTGGTGGAGCAAAGGGGGATCGAACCCCTGACCTTATCATTGCGAACGATACGCTCTCCCAACTGAGCTATTGCCCCAGACGCGCACTTTTTCGTGGAAAGGCTGTGCTTTGTCAAGACGCGGCCTTGTCGGAGCGGGCCGCGCCGATGGTTCAAGGTGTTAGATTTTGGGCCGCTGCACATTGGGTCGCGCCGACGCAGGAATGGTTCGCCTCCAAGGCCAAGTGCAATGCTTTCAACCTGTCTGTCGACAATTTTCCCGCGATGTTGTGCAACTCGAACGGATCGGCTTTCAAATCGTAATAGCCAACTTCGCCGCCGTCATATTCGACATACATCGCATCGGGCAAGCGCAGGGCCACATAAGTCGGCGGATTGCCGGCTTTGGGCTCTGGCAAATCGGGGTTGGATGCATCCGGCGGCGCGTTCACATGTTCCACCACCGCAATGTTACGGCCCGGGCCAGGCTGGCCGTGCAACAGCGCCGCCAGCGAATGACCATCCACCTTGTCGGTCGAAGGTAAGCCCGCCAGTTCCACGAAAGTCGGGTAGAAGTCGATGTTCATCGCAATGTCGGCCACGCTCCGCCCTGCTTCTAAGCCAGGCCCCACCACGATCAATGGCACATGTATGTCGGTATCAAACGGCGTCTGCTTACCCGACCGCAGCGAGTATTCCCCCATGTGATAGCCGTTGTCAGAGGTGAAGATGACGTAGGTGTTATCCGCTAGCCCCTGCTTGACCAGCAGGTCACGCACCGCCCCGATCATGTCGTCAACGCCTTTGTCGGATTGCACGCGCTTGCGGTAGCTTTCGGTAATTCTGGCTATGTCGCGGTCCCGCAGTGCAGGAATTTCTTGCAGCCATGCCGGGGCAGTCTCATCCGGCCGTGCGCCAAAGGCGGGCGAGCGCGGATACTCCAGATTAGGAAACGCATCCGCATACCGCGCCGGCGGCGTGTAAGGCGCATGGGGGGAAAAAGTGGCAATTTCCATGAAGAACGGCCCGTTCGCACCATTGCTGATGAAATCTTGGGCTTGTGCTGACAACTCGTCTGTCAAGTGCAGCTCCGATGTGATGAGCGTTCCGCTTTTGTTCAGAACATAATTGAACTCCGGATAGCCATTGCCCGCCACCAACCAATCGCTCCAACCTTGTGGCACTCCATTCTGGTCGGGTTGATATCCGTTCAGATATTTGCCCATCATCACGGTTTGGTAAAAAGCATCGTGCAGCGCGACGGCAAAGGTCTTGGCATCATCATTATGTGCCATGAACCCGGCAAAGCCTCCGTCCGGCGCATCATTGGTATAGACCCCGGAATTGTGCGGCAAAAGCCCGGTAAAGATCGAGCTGCGCGATGGGCAGCACAGGCTGTCGGTGACGAAGTAATTGGTAAACGTCACACCGTCTTGCATCATTTTAGCAAGGTTGGGCATGCTTTGCCCAAGCACGTTATTGCGTGTCGTCATTAGGTCAAGCGAAAAGTCATCGACCAGGATCATCACGATATTTGGGCCGGCCTTGGCCCCCGTAGGCAAGGCCTTCGCCGCTTTCGGCGCTCCGCCCGCCGCGACTCGGTCTGCACCCAGGGTTTTTGCGTTAAGTTTGCCGGACTTGCCACCCTTGACGTTCGTGGCCTTGGACGCTGCGCAAGCAGCGATCTTGTCGGCGCTCACAATCGGCAACGCCAGCTTGCCCTTACCCGGCGGAGCGGTGCCGTTGATCAGCGGCGCCACACAATTAGCGGCAAGGCCGTTACCGCCGCTGGCACCGCCGTCGACAAACCCCGCCCCCTTGCAAGCCGTCCGAACGGCTTCGCAACTGTCGGCAAACGCCGTCCCAACACTGAATGCGCCAAACAGCACTGCAAAAGCGGTCACAACATGTGCAAGTCTCGGCATGGTTGCAGCTCCCGGTCCAAAAAAGCGACGGCGGAGAATTATCGCCCGCATGAATTTTACAGACCATTGATGCGCGAAACCTGCCGCTGCCACCATAGACTTCAAGATTTCCAAGCCGGAAATCCGGCAAATTTCCGCCGAAAAGAAAAGGCAGACCACGCTGGGCCCGCCTTTTCAATTCTTCTGCTCAAAGATCCGGCTGCGAAGGTCAGGCCTTGCTGCAGCGCGGATGTTCGGCGATGTCGCGCGGCGTGTCGCAGCGGTGGCCGCTGCGATCAAAGCTGCCGCGCATGATCTGCTCCAAGGACACCGCGAAAGGTGCAGTTGGTGCGGCCTGAACCGGCGCATTGATGCTCATGGACATTGCGGCGAATGTGGCGGCGATCAGGACAGTTTTCATAGGGTTTCTCCGGGGTTGGTTGGTTTCGGTAGGATAAAACTACCGATTCCCGCGCCACTCCGACACGGACCCATGGCCTCCGTTTGCGCCTCTGGCATTGGACCTTTTGCCGTCCGTCGCTTGGACCTAGGTCCGACCCTCACGGTTTCAGATGTTCCCGTGCCAGCATTGCCGCCTCGACCCGGTTTCTGACCTGCAACTTCTGCAGAATCGATGTCATGTAGTGTTTGACCGTCTTTTCCTGCAACTCCAGCACCTCGCCGACTTCACGGTTGCTCTTGCCCTGCGCCACAAGCTTCAGAATGTCCTCCTCGCGCTTGGACAGATCATCCAGCGGGTTCGCCGGTACGGTTTCCCGGCGCCGCATCGCCACAAGCAACCGCCCAGCCAAGCCCGGCGAGACATAGGACCGCCCCGCCGCCAGTTCGCGCACCAGATCCACCAATTCCCCGGCGCCGACGCCCTTGAGGATATAACCCTGCGCTCCGAGCTTGATGGCCTGCATAAGGTCTTCATCCGCCTCCGAGGCCGTCAGCATCGCGACCCGTGGCGGCGCATCCATCTGCATGATTCGCGCCAAAGCGCCAATCCCGCCCCCCTTCGGCATCGAAATATCCAGCAGAACGACATGCGGCTGCTCGCGAAATACAACCGCCACTGCCGCCTCGCCGTCACTGGCCTCCCCCACCACCTGAATATCGCCGGAATCGGCCAAAGTCCGGGCAAGGCCGTCCCGGTAAATCGGATGATCGTCTGCCAGCACAATGCGGATCACATCGTTCATTCCACGCCCCTCAGATCAATCACCATCGCCAGTTCCGTCCCCGTCACGCCATCCTGCCGGTTCCGCAAAGTCAACTGCCCGCCCAAACTCTCGACACGTCCCGCAAGCCCCGCCAGCCCCAACCCATAGCCATCCTCCGGCCCCGGCTCCACCACCAACCCCGCCCCGGCATCCCGCACCGTCACCCGCAAAACATCACCTTCCCTTGCAATTACAACCGCTTGGCCTTTGCCGCCCGCATGCCGCCACGCATTCGTCAGCCCCTCCTGCACCACCCGCCCCACACACAACCGCACCACCAGCGGCAAGGGCACCTCACTCAGATCGGCCCGAAACGAAACCTCACTCCCGGTTCGCGCCGCATGGGCATCGACCAGCCCGTGCAACACGTCCAGCAACGGCCGCCGGTCGATATCGGGCAAGGACACCCCACGCGAGATATTCCGTATCTCCTGCATCGCCTCGCGCACCGCCTTCTCGATCGAATCAATCTCGCCCCGCGCCTTCTCCCCCGCCTCCTTGCGCAACGCATCCAGCCGCAACGCTGCAAACCCCATCAACTGCGCCGGGCCGTCATGCAAATCCGCGCCGATCCGCCGCAACGCCTGATCGTTCAGCGCCGAAAACCGCGCCGCCGCCCCCTGCACCCGCAGCCGCAGCGTCACATTCCGCGCCGCCATTTCGGTCAGGTCCACCACCTGCCGGTCAATCGTCCGGCTGCCGCGCAACACCACCGCGAACAGACAGCCCCAGATCGCCGCCATCACCAGCGCCACCGCCGCCCAGGATGTCATCCGCGCCTTGACGAGATCAGCCTTAAGCTGGGTGCCAATCTCGTAAAACTCTGCAACTGCTATGATATTTCCCGAACTCCGCTCGCGGATCGGCGCATAAATCTCCAGCAACGGCAGGTTCAAATCCTGTTCCGCCGCGTTCTCCGCATCGCCCAGATCGTTGAAATCTGCCCGCACCACCCCCGCCCAGGCCGCTTTCAAATTCTCGGTAGGCTCAAAGGTCTTGCCAACAATCGCCGGGTCCGACGAGGCAATCACCCGCGCGCCCTTGACCCAGATTTTGAACGCCACCACCCGCTGCCCCAGCGGCGTCTCATCCAGCAACCGCTCCAGCGCGTTCAGATTGCCCGGCGACAAATGATCCTGTGTCGCCAGATCCTGCGACAAGGGTGCGATAAAACTCTCCATATACAACGCTGTAGCATTGGCGGTGTTGCGGACCACCACATCCTCGATCCGCCCCGACACCCAGAAGCCCACGATCACCGTGGCCAACAGCATCACCAAACCGCCCGCCAGCGCGAATTGCTGCGCCAGCGACAGTTGCGACCAGCGGCTGAGATCGGTGTGCGACATGGCGCTACCCTAGCAGCGCAAAGGCGATCCCGTAAGCCAGTGATCCCGCCAGCGTCGCCACCACCGCCGACTTGCGCCAGACGAACACCCCCACCACCGCCGCCACACCCGCCACCAGCGGCACCAGCCCGGTCAACGGCAACTTCAACAACGGCATCACCTCCGCCACAAACAGCGTCGCAATCGCCGCAGGCCCGGTCGCGGACAGAAACCGCGCCAAGGCTCCGTCAGGTGGCAAATCCTTCAAATCCGCCCGCAGCGGAAAATAACGGAACCCCCAGGTGCAGGCGCCCACGATCAGCGCCAGGATCAGAACCTCACTCCGCATGCCGCCCCAACCCCGCAACCCCTGCGACCGCCCCGGCAATCATCCCCGCCAGCAACCCCGCCGTCCCCGACCACGCCCAGGTCACCACCACCACAGCCACCGCCGCCACCGCAATCACCGGCAGCTGCGCCCGCTGCAAGATCGACAACAGCAGCGCCAGAAACAGCGCAGGCAGCCTGAACCCCAGTCCCGCACTCACCGCAGGCCAGCCATCCAGCGCCCCCGCCCCGGCATAAGCCCCCACCAGCGTCCCCGCCAGCCACGCAGCGTAAGCGCCCAAGCCCAGCCCGAACATGAACGGTTCCGAAAACACCCGCCCCCGCGCCAAAGCCCCCAAAGCCGCGCCAAACACCTCATCCGTCAGCATGAACGACCAGGCCCAGGCGTGCTGCCTGCGCGCATCCGCCCCCACCCGCTTCATCAGCGCCGGGCCATACAGCACATGCCGGATGTTCATCGCCACCAGCGTAAACGCCGCCACCGCCACCGGTGCCCCCGCCGCTATCAGCGCAATTGCCAGAAACTGCGCCGCCCCGGCATAGATTATCAGCGACAGCGCAAACGCCTCGGCCACCGACAGGCCCGACCGCGTCGCCGCCACCCCAAAGGAAAACGCAATCGGCAAATACCCCAGCACCAATGGCACCGCCGTCCCCAACCCGCCCCAGAACGAGGCTCTTTCTTCACGCATCATCTGTCCCTAAATATCCCCGCCGGAGGCTCGCACCTCAAAACCCGCGACGCCCCCCGATTTCTCGCGTAGGGTGCGCATTTATGGCGCACCTCCCGCGCCGCCACCTTCGGCATGATGCGTAGGGCGGGGTTCACCCCGCCGCCCAGCCAAACCCTACTCCGCCGCCGCCATGTAACTCTCGAGCGGCGGACAGATGCAGATCAAATTCCGGTCGCCGAACACATTGTCCACCCGCCCGACCGGCGGCCAATATTTATCCACCCGGAACGCCCCCGGCGGAAAGCAGCCCTGCTCGCGCGGATAGGCCCGCGTCCATTCCGCCACCAGATCCTCCACCGTATGCGGCGCATGGCGCAGGGGCGAATCCGCGCTCGAAATCTCGCCCTTCTCCACCGCCGCAATCTCCGCCCGTATCGCCAGCAGCGCCGTCACAAACCGGTCGATCTCGGCCTTGGTCTCGCTCTCGGTCGGCTCCACCATCAACGTCCCCGCCACCGGCCACGACATCGTCGGCGCGTGAAACCCATTGTCGATCAATCGCTTGGCGATGTCATCCACGGTAACCCCGATCTCGGCAAAGGGCCGCGTGTCCAGAATGCACTCATGCGCCACCCGCCCCCGGTTGCCCATGAACAGGACCGGATAGGCCCCTTTCAGCCGCGCCGCGATGTAATTGGCGTTCAAAATCGCCACCCTTGTGGCCTGCGTCAGCCCCTCACCGCCCATCATCAGGCAATAGGCCCAGCTGATCAGCAGGATCGACGCAGACCCGAACGCCGCCGCCGAAACCGCGCCCTCCAACCCCGTCGCGGGGTCGCTGGGCAAAAACGGTGCCAGATGCGCCTTCACCCCGATCGGCCCCATCCCCGGCCCGCCGCCGCCATGCGGGATGGCAAAGGTCTTGTGCAGGTTCAGGTGGCTGACATCCGACCCGATCTCCCCCGGCTTCACCAGCCCGACCATCGCGTTCATGTTGGCGCCGTCCAGATAGACCTGCCCGCCATGCGCGTGCGTGATCCGGCAAATCTCGCTCACCGTCTCCTCGAACACGCCATGCGTCGACGGATAGGTGATCATGCAGGCCGCAAGGTTGCCCCCCGCCGCCGCCGCCTTGGCCGCGAAATCCGCGAGGTCGACGTCGCCGTTGGGCATCCCGCCCACCACCACCACATCCATCCCCGCCATCTGGGCGCTGGCCGGGTTGGTGCCATGCGCCGACACCGGGATCAGACACACCCGCCGATGCCCCTCCCCCCGCGACCGGTGATAGGCCGCAATCGTCAACAGCCCCGCATATTCCCCCTGCGCCCCGCTGTTCGGCTGCATCGAAAACGCGTCATAGCCGGTAATCTCGCACAGCTTTTCCGACAGATCGGCAATCGCCTCCTTATACCCCAAAGTCTGGTCGGCAGGCGCAAAGGGATGCAGCGACGAAAACTCCGGCCACGACAGCGGCATCATCTCCGCCGCCGCGTTCAGCTTCATCGTGCAAGACCCCAAGGGGATCATCGCCCGGTCCAGCGCCAGATCGCGGTCCGACAACCGCCGCATATACCGCATCATCTCTGACTCGGCCCGGTTCATGTGAAACACCGGATGCGTCATGAACTCCGTCACCCGCAACTGGCTCTCCGGGAAACTCAGCGAAGCCCGATGCGGCGGCACCCCCTCAATCCCGAACGCCTTCAACACCCGCACCAAAACCTTCTCGTCAATCGTCTCGTCCAGCGATATCCCGACCCGGTCCGACCCGATCTTGCGAAAGTTCAGCCCCTCCTGCCGCGCCGCCGCGAGTATCCCCGCCTGTCCGACCCCAACCTCAACCGTAATCGTGTCAAAGAACGCCTTGGGGCTGACCTTCGCCCCCGCCGCCTTCAACGCCCTTGCCAGCCGGTTCGTCATGAAATGAACCCGCTCGGCAATCGCCCGCAGTCCCTTCGGCCCGTGAAACACGCCGTACATGCTCGCCATCACGGCGAGCAAAGCCTGCGCCGTGCAAACGTTGGAAGTCGCCTTTTCCCGCCTAATATGCTGCTCCCGTGTCTGCAACGACAGCCGATACGCCTTGTTCCCCCGCGCATCGACCGACACGCCGACAATTCGCCCCGGCATCTGCCGCTTGATCTCGTCCCGGCAGGCGAAAAACGCCGCATGCGGCCCGCCATAACCCAGGGGCACCCCGAACCTCTGCGACGACCCGATGGCAATATCCGCCCCCATCGCCCCCGGCTCTTTCAACATGCACAACGCCAGCAAATCCGTCGCGACCACCGCAATCGCGCGCGCCCCATGCAGCGCCGCAATCTCAGCCTTAAAATCCCGCACATGCCCATAGCTGCCCGGATACTGGAAAATCGCCCCGAACACCCGCGACGGGTCCAGATTCTCCACCACATCCTCGATGATCTCGATCCCCAAAGGCTGCGCCCGCGTGCGGATCACCGCAATCGTCTGCGGATGGCAGGCCTCGTCGACAAAGAACGCCCGCGCCTTCGACTTGGCACACCGCTCCGCCATCGTCATCGCCTCCGCCGCCGCCGTCGCCTCGTCCAGCAGCGACGCATTCGCCACATCCAGCCCGGTCAGATCGCAGATCATCGTCTGATAGTTGAGCAAAGCCTCCAGCCGCCCTTGGGCAATCTCCGGCTGATACGGTGTGTAAGCCGTGTACCACGCCGGGTTCTCAAAGATATTCCGCTGGATCGCAGGCGGCGTCACCGTGCCATAATAGCCCTGCCCGATCAAGCTGGTCATGACGCGGTTACGCCCCGCCACCACCCGCATCCGCGCCAACAAATCCTGCTCGGACAAGGGCGCCCAGGACAGCGCCTTTTTCTGCCGGATCGACGTAGGCACCGTCTGCCCAATCAACTCCTCCAACGAGACAACGCCCACCGAGCTCAGCATCTCTGCCATCTCAACCGGCGACGGCCCGATATGACGACGATTGGCAAAGTCATAGGGGTTGTAGTCAACGGGGATAAACGTCATCACGCAGCCTTTCCATCAAGATCGAACCCAGACTCCGTCTTTGAGACCTCTGTGAGACAGGGGGATTCTATCCTGAATTGATATGGCGTATGATTTGTCTTGCGCCAGAGTTTTCAAACCCAGTCCGCCCTTTTTGCCGCGAATGTTCTGCTCTCGCATCGGCGCTCAATGCTCTGGTGGGGCGGTGAGGCCTCGTTGGACTGGTCGCGGCTTGAGGATCTTTTGCCGTAGAGCGAGGATCGGCGCGGCACCAGTTAGCCTGGCGATCCAGTGCTGGCGCCGTTGCGGGCGCTGTTTTTTTTGGGGGGCCCGTGGTACGACCTTTCGGATGTGACTCTCGCTGGCCAACACACCCGTTATTTGTGGTTCCGCAAGGGCTGTAGTCTGGAACTGGCTCAGGGCGTGCCGGACGACACCAGTTTGGGGCGGTTGCGAAAGCTCCGGGGGTAACGGAGGGAACCCTTGCTGGCGGAAGTCCGCCGCGCCCGGCTGGCGCGTGGCGGGATCGCCGACCACCTCCAGCGCCACAGCGCATGCGGTCATCCGTTGAGCGCGGCAAGCCACGCCTGAAACGAGCAAAATCGGTATGACGCGCAACGGGGTCGAACGCACTCTCGGACAGGAGAAACGGCACTAAGGGATGCGTATGACGCCGTTCATCGGACTGGCCAGAAACCCAACCGGTTCCGCATCGCCGCTCGAGGCTGGAACCTCTGTGGAAAGCAGCGATGCTCCTGCACCGCTGTGGCCGAAACTGCCACCCCCCCGACACCTTCAACAAGCCCCGATCCAATCCCGACAATCTCCCAAACCCGCCGCCAACCGCCTGGGCCACCACGGAAAAACATACCCGGCAGAAAACAGCCCTTTCGCGGCGGCATCGTCGAAAAGATTTGGGCGCTATGCCCGAGGTGCCGCTGCCCGCCGCAGCCGGTCATTGATGGCGCGACCGAGGCCGATTTCTGGCACTGGGGCCACGGCAATGGGCCGCCCCGCCGCCAGTGCATCCGCCTGCCGCAGCAAGTGGAACAGGTTTGCCGCCGCTTCGACCAAATCTCCGGCCGCTGACAGGTTCAGATCACACGGATCCGGCCCGAATCCCAGCCGCACTTCCCCCCCCCTCACGTCCAAAGCCGCCAGCCGCACCACCGACAGAGGCGCGTAATGCGAGGCAAGTTGCCCCGGGGCGCTGGGCCGCTCAGCGCTGCCGCCCAGTGGTAACGGCCCTAGCAATACTTCCAGCGCCTCAACCGCCACGCCACCGGGGCGCAGCAGTTTCGGGCCGTCCACCAGCCCCAAGATCGTCGATTCCACGCCCACTGCGCACGCACCACCGTTCAGCACCGCCGCGATCCGCCCGGCCAGCCCGTCCAGCACATGGCTGGCCCGCGTCGGCGACACCCGACCCGAGACATTTGCCGACGGGGCAGCCAGCGGCCCGCCAAATTCCCGCAACAAAGCCTGCGCCAAAGGATGTGCGGGCACCCGGATTGCCACCGATCCCAGCTCTGCCGTGACCAGCGCCGACAGCCGGGCATCCTTAAGCGGCAGAACCAGCGTCAGAGGCCCCGGCCAGAACTGCGCCGCCACTGCCTCGGCCCGCGCATCGAACTGTGCAATGTCGCGCGCCGCCGCCAGATCCGGCACATGGACGATCAACGGGTTGAATCTGGGCCGTCCTTTGGCTGCAAATATCCGCGCGACCGCAGTGTCAGACCGTGCATCGCCACCCAACCCATAAACCGTCTCGGTCGGGAAGGCCACGAGTTTCCCCGCGCGCAGCAGAGCCGCCGCACGCTGCAAGCCCGCCAAGTCCTGCGATAAAAGTTCTGTCCTGATCATGGCGTGACGCAGCGTCTTTCTTGCTGGCAAATTCAAGGGGATTAACGTTTTGTCTTGCTGTGCCGCATATCCTGTGGTCCCGCGTTTGCCAAGTCAGAGGCCCAATGCCCTACCGCTCCCCGATTGCCGATTTCCGCTTCCTGCTGGACCGTGTTCTGGGCTTTGCCGCAGTCGCAGCACAGCCGCGTTTTGCGGATGCCACGCCTGACACGGTCAACGCGATCCTGACCGAGGCCGCCAGGTTGACCGAATCCCTTGCCCCGCTCAACCGCGCCGGTGACAAAATCCCCGCGCGGCTGGAAAACGGGGTGGTGCGCTGCCCGCCCGGTTTTGCCGAAGGGTTCCGCGCGATCGCTGAAGGCGGCTGGATCGGCATGGCCGCCAGCCCCGATCACGGCGGCATGGGCTTGCCGATGGCGCTGACAACTTGCGTCAATGAAATGCTCGGCTCTGCCTGCCTTGCCTTGCAGCTGAATCCGTTGATGACACAAGGACAGATCGAGGCGCTGGAACATCACGCCTCGGACACGCTCAAGGCGCTTTATATTCCCAAGTTAATCGCGGGCGACTGGAACGGCACGATGAACCTGACCGAACCACAGGCCGGGTCGGATGTCGGTGCGCTGAAAACCAAAGCCACGCCGAACCCCGACGGGACTTATGCGATAACCGGGCAGAAAATCTTCATCACTTGGGCCGACAACGACTTCACCGCCAACACTTGCCATCTGGTTCTGGCGCGCCTTGCAGGTGCGGCAGGGGGCACCCGTGGCATCAGCCTGTTCATGGTGCCCAAATTGATTCCCGACGCTGCGGGCAACCCCGGCCCGCGCAACTCCTTGAAGGTTGTGAGTCTGGAACATAAGCTGGGCCTGCACGGCTCGCCGACCGCCGTGATGCAATACGATGCCGCGATCGGCTGGCTGGTGGGCGAGGAAAACAAGGGCATGGCGGCGATGTTCACCATGATGAACAACGCCCGGCTCGGGGTGGGGATGCAGGGCGTCGCGGTGGCCGAAGCAGCGTTTCAGCACGCACTGGCCTATGCGGGCGACCGCAAACAAGGTCGCACGCCCAACGGGGCCACCGCCATCATCGACCACGCCGATGTGCGCCGGATGCTGGCAGAGATGAAAGCGGAAACCTTTGCCGCCCGCGCCATCGGACTGGCCTGTGCGGTGGCGATCGACATGGCCCGGGCCACCAACGACCCCGTCCATCTGGCCCGGGCCGCCTTGCTGACCCCCATCGCCAAGGCGTACGGCACCGATACCGGCAACCATGTGGCGCAGCTGGGCATACAGGTGCACGGCGGGATGGGCTTTATCGAGGAAACCGGCGCGGCGCAGTTTGCGCGGGACGTGCGCGTGACATCGATCTACGAAGGCACCAACGGCATTCAGGCGATCGATCTGGTGGGCCGCAAGATGATGGATGGCGGCGAAGCGGCGTTCCGGCTGATCGACGAGATTCAGGACGCCGCCGAGGCCGCGCGCGACAGCCTGCCCGACCTTGCCACCGCCTTGTGGAACGCCGCGGAAGCGCTGCGCGAGGCGACCGAAAACCTGCTGGCCCAAGAGGCACAAGATCGTTTTGCAGGCTCGGTGCCCTATCTTGCCGCGTTTGCCCGGGTGCTTGGCAGTCATTTCCACCTGATCGCCGCCCGGGTTGACGCGGCCCGCGCACCCTTAGCCGCCTTTGCCATCCGCCGCCTGCTGCCGCAGCACGGCGCCCTGCTGGCGCAGGCCCGCGAAGGCGCGGCCGGTCTGTATGCCCTGACACCCGAGGCGCTGTCGGCGTGACGCACGCTATCCTTTATCCGTTTGACGCACCTCCGGCAGAGGCCGGGGCGATTGAAGTTGCCCCCGGCATCCTGTGGCTGCGCCTGCCGTTGCCCTTTGCACTGGACCATGTGAATTGCTATGCGCTGACCGATGACGATGGCTGGACGCTGTTCGATACCGGCATAGCCAGTAAGCGGGGCCGTGCGATCTGGGCGGCGCTGCTGGCCGGGCCATTGCGCGGCAAACCTGTCAGAAGGCTGTTCGTCACCCATCACCACCCTGACCATATCGGCTTGGCGGGTTGGTTTCAGGAGCAGGGCGTCGAACTGATCATCCCGCGCACGGCCTGGCTTTACGCCCGGATGCTGACGCTGGACAACCACGCCCTGCCGCCGCCCGAACAGCAGCTGTTCTACCGGCGTGCCGGAATGGATGTGGCACTGCTGGCCACCAAGGCTGCCGAGCGGCCCTTCAACTTCTGCGACGTGGTGGCGCCCCTGCCTCTGGGTTTTACCCGCACCGGCGAGGGTGACGTGATCACCGCAGGGGGCCGGCGCTGGTGGGTCAGGCTGGGGCAGGGTCACGCACCGGATCATGCCACGTTGTGGAGCCTTGATGACGGCCTGATCTTGGGCGGTGATCAGTTCCTGCCGACGATTTCGCCCAATATCGGCGTCTATCCGACCGAACCCGACGCCGATCCGTTGACCGAATGGCTGACCGCGCAGCGCCGCTTTCTACCTTTGGCGCAGGACGACCACCTGGTGTTGCCCGGCCACAAACTGCCCTTCACCGGCCTGCCGTTCCGGCTGGGTCAGATGATCGACAGCCACGAAGACGGGCTCAACCGGCTGCACGCCCATCTGACCAACCCGCGCACGGCGGTCCAGTGTTTTCCCGTTCTCTTTCGCCGCGAGATTGGCCCCGCAGATTATGGCCTGGCGCTGGCCGAGGCGGTGGCAAACCTGAACTGCCTCTTGCAGCGCGGCGTGGTTTCGCGTTGGCTCGGCAAAGATGGGGCGTGGCTTTGGCAGTCGCTGCCGGAGGGATGAGATGGCAAAGCCGGCAAAACCCCGGGTGAAATCTGCCGCAGAATGGGCGTATGAGCGGGTCATCCTGTATATCCGCGATTTTGAAGGACACCTGAACGCCGATCAAGAGGTGGCGATGGGCTTTGCCGGTTCCGACGCCGGCGTCCTGCGGATCGAGGGGGTGGGGTATAGTGCGCCCGACATCCTGACCTTTTATGGCCGCGACGAAGACGGCGCGAAAACCCAGCTGATCCAGCACATCAGCCAGTTGTCCGTGATGCTGCACGCCCGACCGCAAGCCGACCCGACCGAGGCACCGCGCCGCATCGGATTTCGCCTGAATGCCGGCTGGAGTGGCGGTGAATCGGGCGACGGATCAGCCTGATTGCAGCCAAGGTCAAGGATTCCGCCTTGCCCCCGTGACAGGGCCGATTTATTCCGGTAAGCGCGATCAAACGGATCAATCAAGGGGTTGGCATTATGGCCGAATACAAACCGGGCAGCATGGATATCCGCGCCAAGGAAAAGGTGTTTGCGGGCTTTATCCGCATGGTCACTTGGGGCGCGTGCATTTCGGTCCTGATCCTGATCGTGATGGCGCTGGCCGACGCATGACCTTGCGCCGTACCCGTGTTGCCCTGCCCCGCTGCCGAGGATAGCCTGATGTTTCGCGTCATGATGAGCCTGTTTGTCGTTCTGATGCTTGCCGCCTGCGGTGCCGACAAAAAGTGGGCCAGTGATGATGCCGTGGCACGGGCGCGTTATGTCGATCCAGGCCGGCCGTCGATCACCCTGTTCACCTCGGTCAACACCCGGTCGAACACCGGGGCGCACAGCGGTATGTTGATCAACGCGTCGCAGCGGGTGCTGTGGGATCCGGCCGGTTCTTTTGAACAGCCCAGCGTGGCGGAACGGTTCGATGTGCTTTATGGCATCACGCCGGTAATGCTGAGCTATTACATTGATTTCCAGGGGACGGCGCCGTTTCAGGTCGTCGAACAGACCGTCTATGTGACGCCCGAAGTCGCCGAGCAAGTGTTGCAGGCCGCGATTGCGCATGGCGCTGTGCCTAAGGCGGAATGCACGCGCGGAATTCTGGCGGTACTCGACGGCGTGCCGGGGTTCGAGAGTTTGCCCGACACCTGGTTCCCGCGGGCGCTGTCGAAAGGCTTTGGCAAACTGCCTGGCGTGATAGAGCGCACCATATCCTCGACCGATGGCGTGCTGAAGCGCAGTCTGCCGGGCGAACCGCTTTCTCTGCCGCCAACGGTGCCCGCCGCCGGGTGATCCGGCTGGCCCGGCTGGACCCAAGATGAAAACGGGCTGACGGGGGGGGGGGGATGGTGCGGATATTCGGGGTCATCTTGGCAGGCGGTGCGGGTCGGCGGATGGGCGGGGCCGACAAGGCGCTGCTGTCCCTTGCCGGACAAAGCCTGATCGCCCGCGTCGTGGACAGGCTTGAGCCGCAAGTCGAAGCGCTGGCGATCTCTGCGAATGGTGCGCCTGACCGTTTTGCCAGCCTTGGACTACCGGTTCTGCCTGACACCAGTTTTCTCGGCCCACTATCCGGCATTCTGGCCGCGTTGGTCTGGGCCGCGCCGCGCGGCGCAACTGCGGTTGTATCCGCGCCAGTCGATTGTCCCTTCCTGCCGCCCGATCTGGTGCCGCGTCTGTGCCTTGCCGCCGAGGACCGTGGCACAGCGCTTGCCGCCAGCGCGGGCATTCTGCACCCGACCTTTGGTCTCTGGCCCGTCACTTTGGCGCCCGCGCTGACAGCGTTCCTGGCGTCTAGCGCCAAGGCCCGCGTCCGCGACTTTGCCCTTGCCCACCACGCCGCCACCGCCGATTTCCCGGATGACGGTGGTTTTGCCAATGCCAATACGCCCGAAGACCTGCGCCGGCTGGAAGCCCTGATCCGGGGTGCGACGTGAAGGTTTACGGCATCATCGGTTGGAAAAATGCCGGCAAGACCGGGCTGATGGAACGGTTGGTGGCCGCCATCACCGCGCAAGGTCTGACCGTGTCCACCATCAAACACGTGCACCATGATGTCGATCTGGACCAGCCCGGCAAAGACACCTTTCGCCACCGCGTCGCGGGCGCGTCAGAAGTTGTGCTCGCCTCCGCCCACCGCTTTGCCCTGATGCGCGAACATCGCGGGTCCGAACCGGACCTGTCCATGATCCTGCACCGCCTTGCGCCGGTCGATCTGGTGCTGGTCGAAGGTTACAAACGCGACGCGCACTGCAAAATCGAGGTGTTCCGGCACGAAACCCGGCAGACGTTGATCCAGCCGGGCGATCCCCTGATCCGTGCGGTGGCGACCGACGGGACATTGCCCGCGCTGTCGGTGCCAGTGCTAGACCTGAACGACACCGCTGCCATCGCCCGCTTTATCTTGCGCGAGGCGGGCCTTATGGAAAGGACGGGACTTGCGTGACCCCAGCGCATTCTCGGTGCAAACGGGCTTGCCGGACAGTCTGCGCCCGCAGGCGGCTGCCCTGTACTGGCAGGCGTTCGGCGGCAAGCTGGGGCTGGTGCTGGGCCCGGAACCCCGCGCCCTGCGCTTTTTGCAACGCGTGATGCGGCTGGACCATGTCGTCGCGGCGATCGGCCCGGACGCACGCCTGTTGGGGATCGCAGGCTTCAAAACCCCGCATGGCAGCTTTGCCGCGGGCAAGGCCAGCGATCTGACAGCGATCTACGGGCTTTTCGGCGGCTTCTGGCGCAGGCTGGTGCTGGGTTGGCTGTCGGATGATGTCGACAATGACCGCTTTTTGCTGGACGGGCTTTGTGTGCAGGCCGAGGCGCGCAGCCGTGGTCTGGGCGCGGCCCTGTTGGCAGCCATTGCCGACGAGGCCCGCGCCCGGGGCTACTCCGAGGTCCGGCTGGACGTGATCGACTGCAACTGGCGCGCGGTGGCCTTGTACAAACGCCAAGGCTTCACCGTCACTCGCCATCAAAACATCGGCTTGCTACGCCATATTTTCGGATTTTCATCGGCCACTACAATGGTGCAGCGGTTGGAATAATCGACTGAGGTAGGGCATCTACCGGAAAATCGTCTTATGCGTCATTCCCGGGAAGGAGGCGGCACCTGGCAGCAGCGCCGCCTTGCCAACCTCGTCCCCTTTGAGAACGGACAAAAAGAATGCGGTCGCTAGAGCGGGATGGTTTTTTTCTGAATCGGGGATTCCCGTTGGGAATGATTTCTGATTCAACATGGAGACTGGACTGGGAGGCCAGTTTGCATGGGAAAAGCCCTTTCGATGGATATTCGGACCCGCGCGATGGCGCGGC
>JANYFE010000041.1 GCA_025362795.1 Rhodobacterales bacterium
CTGCTGCAAAGGCGGCGGCGGCGGATCAGGCGGCGATTGATGCGGCTGTGGCTGCGGCGACGAATGGCACGGGGGGCAACGGTGCTGCACCGCTCGGGCCGCCGCTGTCATCGGGAGAGATCGACAATCTGCACCGCACCATCGCCAAACGCTGGAACGTTGGCGCGCTTTCAACCGATGCGTCGCAAGTTATCGTCGTCGTAGGGGTGACGCTGACGCAGGACCAGAAGGTACAAGAGATCCACATGATCTCGTTCACCGGCGGACCGCAGGCTGCGGCTGATCTGGCGTTCGAGGCGGCGGCCCGTGCGGTGAAGCGGGCGGCGAATGACGGGTTCAACCTGCCGCCGGACAAGTACGACGACTGGAAAGACCTTGAACTGACGTTCAATCCGACGTCGAAATCATTGCAGTAGACTTGAACGAGGACATTATGATCAATCATAACCCCATTGCCCGCCTTGGTTGCCTGCTGGCCTTGTGCCTTGGCCTGATTGCGGCTGTTCCACAACTGGCTGAGGCAAAGATCAAGATAACCCTTGACGATCCGGTCATCGAACCCTTGCCCTATGCGGTGCCGGATTTCATTGCCGAGAACGGCGGTGCCGGCAAGCTGGCGCATGATCTGGCGCGGGTGGTGGCGGATGATTTGACCGGGACCGGGCTGTTCCGGGAAATCGGGTCGGATGCCTATATCAGCAAGGTGACGAGTTTTGACGCGCCGGTGTCCTATGAGGACTGGAAGGCGATCAATGCTCAGGCCCTGATCACCGGGTCGGTCAGCGCCTCGGGTGATCAGGTGGTGGTGAAGTTCCGGCTGTATGACGTGTTTTCCGGTCAGCAGATGGGCGAGGGGTTGCAGTTTGCCGGATCGGTCAAAAGCTGGCGGCGCATGGCGCACAAGGTGGCGGATGCAGCCTATAGCCGGATTACCGGCGAGGGCGGCTATTTTGACAGCCGGGTGGTCTATGTCGCGGAAAGCGGGCCGAAGGATGCCCGGCAGAAGCGGCTGGCGGTGATGGATTATGACGGGGCGAATGTGGCCTATCTGACCGACAGCAAGTCGATTGTGCTGGCGCCACGGTTCTCGCCGACTGGCGACCGCATCCTGTTCACCTCTTACGCCACCGGGTTTCCGCGGATTTACCTGATGAGCACCGCCAACCTGTCGACCAGAGTACTGGACGAACAACAGGGGACGATGACCTTTGCACCTCGGTTTGCGCCGGATGGGCGGACCGTGGTGTTCAGTCTGGAAAAGGACGGCAACGCGGACCTTTATTCGCTGGATACCGAAAGCGGTGCGACACAGCAGTTGACCAATGCGCCTTCGATCGAGACGGCACCAAGTTTCAGCCCGGATGGCAGCCAGATCGTGTTTGAATCAGACCGTTCCGGCACCCAGCAGATCTATGTCATGCCGGCAGGCGGCGGCGATCCGGTGCGGATTTCCAACGGTCAGGGCCGCTATGGCACCCCGGTCTGGAGCCCGCGTGGCGACTTTATCGCGTTCACCAAGATCAACGAGGGCCGCTTTCACATCGGCGTGATCCGCACCGATGGCAGCGAAGAGCGGCTGCTGACGGCATCCTTCCTGGACGAGGGCCCGACCTGGGCTCCGAATGGCCGGGTGATCATGTTCACGCGGGAAACGTCTGGGGCTGCCGGGGAAGCATCGCTGTATTCGGTCGATATCTCTGGCCGCAACCTGCACCAGATCCCGACCGAGGGTGCAGCGTCCGATCCGGCGTGGTCACCGCTTTTGCAATGAAACGCGACACCGCAGCCAGTTAACAGGCTGCGGCAAAGCTGATATGCTTGGTTCAAATCGAGCAAAACAAGAAAAGGGAATATCCATGAGCATTCTTCCGAAAGCCGTTCTGCTGATCGCGGCGCTTGGGCTGGCAGCCTGTAACAACCCCAACCGCTATGGCGCGGGCGCGGGTGCCAATGGCGCAAATGGCGCGGGCGCTGGTGGCAGCGGGTCGGGCGTTGCGACCACGGGTCTGGGTGATCCGTCGAACCCGGCCTCGGTTGCGTATTTCAACCAGACCGTCGGCGACAGGGTGCTGTTCGTGGTCGATCAATCCACGCTGAC
>JANYFE010000068.1 GCA_025362795.1 Rhodobacterales bacterium
ATCCGTCGGATGATGTTCAAAAGTCCCATGTGGATCACTCCGTTGCCCCCGCCGCTCATCGCTTTGGGGGAAGGTTCACATGGCTCAGTTCTCAGTGAAAATTATGCGCCCAACCGGCTCAGTTCTGGGTGAAAATCAACACACATGGAACGCCACAACTATGTTCCAATCAGCGAAAATGAACAAATCCGGCAGATCATCGAGTTGGCGCACAAAGAGGTCGCGCAGGTTGCGGGCCGCTACATCGACATCATCAACACCCTGATGGCTGGACAGCGTCGCGCAGGGGGCGAGGACTGATGGAATTCCGGATCGCCGACACTTTTACCGACAGCCTCGGCCGCCTGACAGCGCAGGAGCAGAAGGTGGCCAAGACCACTGCTTTCGATTTGCAACTGGACCCGACCTCAAACGGCCTGTCGTTCCATAAACTGGACCGGGCCAAGGATACGAACTTCTGGTCGGTGCGGGTGAATGCAGACATCCGGATCATCGTCCATCGCACGGCCGCCAGCATCCTGCTTGTCTATGTCGATCACCACGACGATGCCTACAAATGGGCGGAACGGCGCAAGATCGAACGACACCCGACCACCGGCGCCATGCAGCTTGTCGAGGTGCGCGAGCGGGTTGAAGAGGTCGAGATCTTCAAGCCAAGGGAAGTGGTCGCCCCAACACCTACCGCCAAACCTGCCGCTCGCTTGTTCGACAACCTGCGCAAATTCGAACTGATGGCCTTTGGCGTTCCCGAGGAATGGGTGAACGACGTCCGGGCGGCTACCGAGGACACGCTGTTCGACATCATTGAGCACCTGCCACAAGAGGCACAGGAAGCGCTGTTGAAGCTGGCCGTGGGCGAGAAACCGCAACCGCCCGAACCCGCTCCGGTTGAGGCTGACCCGTTTGCACATCCCGACGCCCAGCGCAGATTCCGTGTTTTGACCAACGCCGAGGAACTGAAGCAGGCACTGGATTACCCTTGGGACAAATGGGCGGTCTTCCTGCATCCCGCTCAAGCCGAACTGGTCGAAAAGTCTTTCTCCGGCCCGACCCGCGTTTCGGGATCGGCGGGAACTGGCAAGACTATCGTGGCGCTGCACCGCGCTGTTCATTTGGTGCGCACAAACCCCGGCTCTACTGTGCTGCTGACCACATTCTCCAGAGCGCTGGCCAATTCCCTGCGGGTCAAATTGGCCAGCCTAGTGACAGGCGAGCCATCGATTGCCGCCCGGATAGTCGTCAAAGCGATCTCGGCGGTTGGCTATGACCTCTATTCCGAACGGTTCGGCCAACCCCAGATCGCCGCACCCGCGATGATCCGCTCCCTAATCACCAAGGCGGCATCAGAGGTCGACGGTCACCGCTTCTCAACCCATTTTCTCGTCGGCGAGTGGGAAGACGTTGTCGACGCCTGGCAACTGCGGTCGTGGGACGAGTATCGTGACGTGTCCCGCCTTGGCCGGAAGACCAGAATCGGAGGCAAACAGCGTGAAGCCCTCTGGGCAATCTTCGAACGCGTGCGAGCGGGCCTGGTGGAACGGCGCGTTGTCACCTGGTCGGACGTGTTCGGGCGATTGACAGATAGCCTCGTGGGCAAGGCCGCCCGACCCTATGATTTCGCGGTCATCGACGAGGCTCAGGATCTCGGTGTGGCTGAAGCACGGTTTTTCGCCGCTATGGCTGCAGGGCGTGGCGATGGGCTATTCTTTGCAGGCGACCTCGGGCAACGGATCTTTCAGCAGCCTTTTTCGTGGAAGGCGCTGGGCCTGGACGTGCGTGGCCGGTCCTTCACCCTGCGCATCAACTATCGCACGTCCCATCAAATCCGCCTTCATGCCGACAGGCTTCTTCCGACAACCGTCTCAGACGTCGACGGAAACGCAGAGGGACGGCGTGGCACGGTGTCGATGTTCGACGGTCCGCCGCCGATGGTGATGGCATGCACCGATGCCGACCATGAGTGTCGCGTCGTCGGCAACTGGATCAATGAACGGCTGAAGGAGGGCTGCGCACCAAGCGAGGTGGGCGTCTTCGTGCGGTCCGATGCGGAACTGAAGCGCGCCCGCGCTGCGGTGAAGGCTGCCGGTGCGCGCGCCGTTGAACTGAACGACAAGGTCGAAGTCGAGAATGGTGCCGTCGCCATCAGCACAATGCATTTCGCCAAGGGTCTGGAATTCCGTTCAGTCGTCGTCATGGCCTGCGACGACGATGTCATTCCCCAATCGGATCGCATTGAATCGGTGGCTGATGATGCTGACCTTGAAGAGGTCTATAACACCGAACGGCACCTCCTCTACGTGGCATGCACCCGCGCGCGCGACCATCTCCTGGTTACAGGCATCACGCCGGTGTCCGAGTTCGTCGACGATTTTCTGAAAGGGTCGTGATTAGACCTATTGGCCGGGCACTGTCACAGCGATGTAAAAGCTGCCCACCCCCCCTGGCATGGTTCCTCCCCGGCCCTGAACGTATGCGGGGGGGCGCAGCGCGGCATTTTGCTAGCGACAGGCACTTTCACCGGGGAATCCAGGCGGAAGCCACTTGCCGGGTGATGTTGGAAAAAGCGACTCATTATCAAAGGCTTGCAGAATCACGACCTTGGCGTGCTGGATTCTTTTGCGGAATCCAGGGAATCCAGTTTGCGGAAGCCACCTCGCCGGAAGCCAGCCAGCGGAAGCCACCTGCCGGGAAGCCATTGAATCCGCGTGCATTTTGCGTTTGACAAAGCTGCCCCTCTTGACCTACCCCTTGAACATCGAAGAATTGCGCCCGGAGGATAACCCTCTCGGGCGCTTTCGTTTTCCCCACATCGCGGATCCCGTTTCTGTCGTTGGCATTGCCCAGCGCGCATCGGCATGTCCGCCTGCCCTAAATGAGAATCGCCGATGGACCTCGTCTTTGCGCCAAGCCAGATCGAGACCTGGCCTCTAGACCGGCTGCGCCCCTACGCCCGTAACGCTAAGATCCACGGCACGGACCAGGTCGCCAAGATTGCGGCCAGCATGGCGAAGTTCGGCTGGACCGTGCCCTGCATGGTGGCCGACGATGGCGAGCTGATCGCCGGGCATGGCCGGGTGTTGGCCGCCACGATGCTGGGGCTGAAGGATGTGCCAGTGATCCGGCTAGGCCACCTTGACGAGGCTGAACGCCGGGCCTACCGGATCGCCGACAACAAATTGACCGAGTTGGGCGAGTGGGACGACGCGATGCTGCGCGACGAGATCGCGGGGCTGCTGGCCGAGGATTTCGACTTGTCGTTGCTCGGGATTGCCGACGAGGATCTGGATGCGCTGTTGCGAGATCCGGATGCTGCGGGTGGCGACGGGCCGGTCGAGGGCGAGGATGATATCCCCGAACCGCCGGTCACGCCGGTGTCGGTTGCAGGCGACCTCTGGCAACTTGGTTCACACCGCCTGATCTGTGGCGACAGCACGTCCTCGGACGTCGTCGGGCTGTTGCTTGGCGATGTGAAGCCGCTGTTGATGGTGACCGACCCGCCTTATGGCGTGGAATATGACCCGTCCTGGCGCAACCAGGCGGGTGCGGCCAAGACCAAACGGACCGGCAAGGTGCTGAACGACGACCGGGCGGATTGGCGCGAAGCTTGGGCGCTGTTCCCCGGTGACGTGGCCTATGTCTGGCATGGGGCCCTGCATGCCACGACTGTGGCCGAGAGCCTCGTGGCGGCAGGTTTCGCCGTCCGGTCGCAGATCATCTGGGCCAAGGACCGCCTCGTTCTCAGCCGCGGCGATTACCATTGGCAGCATGAACCTTGTTGGTATGCCGTGAAGAAGACCGGCAAGGGCCATTGGGCGGGGGACCGGAAGCAGACCACCCTCTGGCACATTTCCGGCAAGGATCAGGACGCCGCCACCGTCCACGGCACGCAAAAACCTGTCGAATGCATGCGCCGCCCCATGCTGAACAACTCCAGCCCCGGCCACGCGGTGTATGAACCGTTCATGGGATCCGGCACCACGCTGATCGCAGCGGAAACCACCGGGCGTGTCTGCTTCGGGATCGAATTAAACCCGGCCTATGTCGATGTGGCCATCGAGCGCTGGCAGCAATTCACTGGCGCCAATGCCGTGGTGGCAGAGACCGGCGAGACCTTCGCTGAAATGAAAGCGAAAAGGCCGGTAGCGTGAATGCGCCGCTTTCGCCCAACCAGATCGAGCGTTGGCCACTCGCCCGGCTGAAACCAGTCCTAACAGGGGCGGCGGGGTCACCTCAGGCCGAACTGCGTCGATATCTGAATGTGGCAATGCAGAGTGGCTTTGTTGGACAAATCCTGTGAGGGATTCATCTTGTGAATCCGGGGTGATAGCTGGAGGTCATGAGCAGAGCGAACACACCGACCTACAAGACGCTGAACTGGCCCGCGTATAACAAGGCGCTCAAGCGTCGCGGGTCG
>JANYFE010000099.1 GCA_025362795.1 Rhodobacterales bacterium
CCCAGCGCCCATGGGGCATAGGATGTTGCGATGGACAAACGGTACAAGCACCTCAACGGCGAGGAACGTGGCGTGATTTTGGCGGAGCATCGGCGCGGGGCGAGTCTTCAAGCGATCGGCTTGTTGCTGGGACGCAGCGCCGATGCTCCGCCAAAATCACGCCACGTTCCTCGCCGTTGAGGTGCTTGTACCGTTTGTCCATCGCAACATCCTATGCCCCATGGGCGCTGGGTGTTGCACTTGATGTTTGAGTCTAAGCACTCCCTCCCCTTTTCGCGTCCTCCTCCAAACAACTGGAATTGACGTTTGGGACCACATTCGAGAAAGCTGAGAGTTGCCAGCGAACATGACGGTTCCTTTGCAAATCAAAACAAATTTATTTATTTTAGAAGTGATTCCTAGTCATATTAAGTGGGTAGGGGATTGCTTTACTTCAAGAGCCTCAAAATGAGCCCTCCCGGTTATTTTCTCAAATGAAGCCGCAATATAGCGTACTCGTTGCCTCAAAATTTTTCAATCCTTTGACGTGTAACGCGACCACTTTGTGAGCGACGCAAAATGTCGCAAACCGAACAGGACGGGTTGGTGTGAGCGGCTAATATTCCACCTGTCCCGAGGCCCGCCACAGAAGTAGGAACTTAATGCAGGACACTGATTACATCATCGTGGGCTCTGGTTCTGCCGGGTCGGTGCTGGCTGATCGGCTGACCGCTTCAGGCAAGCACCGGGTTGTGGTGCTGGAGGCGGGGGGGACGGACCGGCGGTTTTATGTGGGGCTGCCGCTGGGCTATGGGAAGCTGTTTTATGATCCGGCGGTGAACTGGTGTTACCGGACCGAGCCTGATCCGGGGTTGGCCGGGCATCGGGATTTCTGGCCTAGGGGCAAGGTTTTGGGCGGGTCATCCTCGATCAATGCGATGGTCTATATCCGGGGGCATCGGGCGGATTATGACGAATGGGGTGCCAATCCGGGCTGGGGGTGGGACGACTGCCTTTCCGCCTACAAGGCGATGGAGGATACCGAGGCGGGGGGCGATGACTGGCGCGGCAAGGGCGGGCCGTTGTTTGTCAGCGAGAACCGGCGGGGCTTGCATCCGATTGTCGCGGATTACATCGCGGCCTGCGGGCAGGCGGGGTTGGCCTATAACCGCGACTTCAACGGCGCGGTGCAGGAGGGGGCGGGGACGTATCAGATGACGATCAAGAACGCCCGGCGCAATTCGGCGGCGCGGGCGTTTCTGCGGCCTGCGATGAAGCGGGCGAACTTGGCGGTGATTACGCGGGCGATGGTGACGCGGGTGATCATCGAGGCCGGCCGGGCGGTGGGGGTGGAGTACCGCCGTGGCGGCGAGACGCTGGTGCTGCGCTGCAACGCGGAGGTGATTGTGGCGGGTGGGGCCATCAACTCGCCGCAGGTGTTGCAGCTGTCGGGAGTGGGGCCGGGGGCGGTGTTGCAGGCGGCGGGGCTGGCGGTGACGGTGGAGAATTCCAACGTCGGGGATCATCTGAGCGACCATCAGGGCATAAACTACACCTGGCGGATGAAAGTGCCGACTTACAACGACATCCTGCGACCGTGGTGGGGCAAACTGTTTGTGGGGGCGCAGTATGTCCTGACGGGTGGCGGGCCGCTGGCGAAGTCGATCAATCATGGCGGGGGCTTCTTTCGCACCGCTCCGGATTTGGCGCGGCCCAACATGCAGCTGTATATGCAGGCCTTTTCCACTCTGATTCCGCGGGAAGGCGAGCGGCCTTTGCTGACGCCGGACCCGTTCAGCGGGCTGTCGATCGGGCTGTCAAATTGCAGGCCGACGTCACGGGGGCGGATCACGATCCGGTCGGGCGATCCGTTCACGCATCCCAAGATCGAGGCGAACGCGTTTTCGACCGCGCATGACGTGGCAGAGATGCTGGCAGCGGTCAAGTTTCTGCGGGTGATTGCGGCACAGCCGGCGTTTGCGCGGCTGGCGGCAGAGGAGCTGCGGCCGGGGCCGGGGGTGGTGACGGACGACGCGCTGATCGCGGATTTCAGGGAGCGGTCGGGAACGGTGTATCATCCGAGCTGCACCTGCCGGATGGGGGCGGTGGGGGCCTCGGTCGTAGATGCCAGGTTGCGGGTGCACGGGGTGGCGGGGCTGCGGGTGATTGATGCCTCGGCGTTCCCGAATTTGATCGCGGGGAACACGAACGCTCCGGCGATGATGATGGGGTGGAAGGGGGCGGAGATGGTGCTGGAGGATGCGAGGTAGGGGTTGTCCACATGTGGACGGTTTTGAATATTGATTTATAACAATGGCTTGTCTATTTATATTAACCACCTGTTAGGATTGTGCGCAGGGGCTGGCGCCTCCGGTCGGGATAACAGGGGGCAAAAAAATCCGGGTCTTGGGGTAAGGGAGCGTGACGGGCTTTGCCCGTTGGGCGCGGGACTTGCGCGGACGTTTGGGGCGGGGCCGCTTTATTCGCCGTAGGGCACCCAGATGGTTTTGACCTCGGTGGCGGCGCGCAGGAAGGCGCGGCCTTCGCCTTGGGGGCCGAACCAGTCGCGGGCGCGGGCGTGGTTGACCCAGGTGCGTTTGAGGTTTCCGGCGGCTTCTTTTTCGACAATGGCGGACAGGGGGGTTGAGGAGAAAGTCCAGACCGCATCGACATCGAGGTGGCCGGCGAGGGTTTTGGCAAGCTCGGCATGGGAGCCGGTGACGATGTTGACGACGCCTGCGGGGAGGTCGGAGGTTTCCAGCACTTGATAGAGGTCGGTGGCGGCGAGCGGCGCTGTTTGCGACGGGACAAGTACGGTGGTGTTGCCCATGGCGATGGCGGGGGCCATGAGGGAGATCAGGCCGAGAAGCGGGGCCTCGTCAGGGCAAATGGCGCCGATGACGCCGCAGGGTTCGTTCATCGCGATGGCGACACCGCGGATCGGCACGGATTTGACCGCGCCGTCGAATTTATCAGCCCAGGCGGCGTAGGTGAACAGGCGCTGGATGCTGGCCTCGACTTCGGCTTCGCCGGGTTTGCCGGTGAGGTCGCGCAGGCGGGTGGCGAATTCTGCGGCGCGGGCGGACAGGTTTTCGGCGATGTAGAACAGGATCTGGGCGCGGGCATGGGCGGTGGATCTGGCCCAGCCTTTGGCGGCATGGGCGGCTTCGACCGCGTTGCGGATGTCCTTGCGGTTACCGAGACCGATTTGGCCGAGGAGTTTGCCGCGCGGGCTGTAGATGGCTTTGGAATAGCCGCCATCCGGGCGGGCCTGTTTGCCGCCGATGAACAGTTTGGCGGTGCGGTCGAGGCCGGAGACTTCGGGCGTGGTGGGTTCAGGGAAAGGTTTGGCTTGGGCGAGCGGCCTGGATGGGGCGGTGGATTTGAGGTAGGCAAGCAGACCTTCCCAGCCGCCCTCGCGGCCAAAGCCGCTTTCGCGGATGCCGCCAAAGCCTGCGGCGGCGTCGAACAGGTTGGTGGCGTTAACCCAGACGACCCCGGCTTTGAGTTTGGGGGCGATGTCGAGGGCGAGGTTGATGTTTTCGGTCCAGAGCGTTGCTGCAAGCCCGAAGCGGGTGTTGTTGGCGAGGTCGACCGCCTCGGATGGGGTGCGGAAGGTCATCGAGACCAGAACCGGGCCGAAGATTTCCTCCTGCATGAGGGGGGAGGCGGCGGACAGCCCGGTGATCAGGGTGGGCGGGTAGAAACAGCCAACGGGAATGGCGGTGTTGGCGCGGTAGATGGTGCCGTCCTTGCAGGCATCGACCATTGCGGTGATGGTTTGCAGTTGAACGGGGTCGACGACGGCTCCGACGTCGATGCATTTGTCCAACGGGTCGCCGAGGCGGAGGCCGTCCATCCGGCGTTTGAGTTTGTCGTGGAAGCGGTCAGCGACGCTTTCCTGCACGAGGAGGCGGCTGCCTGCGCAACAGACTTGGCCTGAGTTGAACCAAATGGCGTCAACGAGGCCTTCGACGGCTGAGTCGAGGTCGGCGTCGTCGAAGACGATGTAGGGTGACTTGCCGCCAAGCTCCAAGGTCAGGGCCTTGCCGGTGCCTGCGGTGGTTTCGCGGATCTTGCGACCAACAGGGGTGGAACCGGTGAAGGCGATCTTGTCGACGCCTTCATGCGCGACGAGGGCAGCACCGGTTTCGCCATCGCCGGTGACGATGTTGAGGACGCCTTTGGGCAGTCCAGCCTCCCGAGAGAGTTCGGCGAACAGAAGGGCGGTGAGCGGAGTGTATTCGGCGGGTTTGAGGATGATGGTGTTGCCTGCCGCCAGCGCCGGGGCGACTTTCCATGCCAGCATCAGCAGGGGGAAGTTCCACGGGATGACGGCGCCGCAGACGCCCAAGGGGGCAAGGTCGGGGTGTTCGGCGGGCAGGAGTTGGGCGAGGCCGGCGTGGTAGTAGAAGTGGCGGGCGACGAGGGGAATGTCGATGTCACGCGACTCGCGGATCGGTTTGCCATTGTCCATGGTTTCAAGGACGGCCAGCAGACGGGCGTTTTTCTGGACGAGGCGGGCGAGGGCGTAAAGGACTTTGGCGCGCTGGTGGCCGGAGAGGGCGGCCCATTTCGGTTGGGCCTTGCGGGCGGCGCTTACGGCGCGGTCGAGGTCGGTGGCGGTGCCTTGGCTGACTTCAGCGAGCGTTTTGCCGGTGGCGGGGTTTTTGGTGGCAGAGGTATCGCCGGGTTTGGTGAACCCGCCGTCGATCCAGTGACCGAAACGGTTGTGGTGCCGGGAAAGCCAGACGATGGCCTCGCCATTTGATTCCGGAGCCGGGCCGTAGTCCATGCTGTCAAAGATGTCGCGGATGGTCATGAGGTGGTCCTTGCGGCTAGCGGCGGAAGCCTGCGGCGGGCGCATATTTGCCAATGTGAAGGGGCAAGGCGCATGGGTCAGCCCATCGCATGGCGGTTGGCGGCGGAGTAGCGGCCAGTGAGGTGGTGTTCCAGCTGCCGTTCGATATCGCCCAGCAGGGAGGAGGCACCGAAACGGAACAGGTCGGGTTGCAGCCAGGGGTGGCCGAGTTCATCCTTCATCAGGGCAAGATACAGGAGCGCATCCTTGGCCTTGGCGATGCCGCCCGCCGGTTTGTAGCCAACCTTGATGCCGGTGCGATCCTGATAGTCACGGATGCAGCGGATCATGGTCAGGGTGACGGGCAAGGTTGCGTTGACGGTTTCCTTGCCGGTGGAGGTTTTGATGAAATCGGCGCCGCCCATCATGCAGACCAGAGAGGCGCGGGCGACATTGCGCAGCGTGCCAAGTTCGCCGGTGGCGAGGATGGTTTTCATATGGGCCCCGCCACAGGCGGCGCGCATTTCGGCGGTTTCGTCATAAAGCGCCTGCCAGTTCTGGGTCAGGACGTGGCGGCGCGAGATGACGATGTCGATTTCCTTGGCGCCCGCTTTGACGCTTTCGCCGATTTCAGCGAGGCGCAGGTGGAAGGGCGACAGACCGGCGGGAAAGCCGGTGGAGACGGCGGCGACGGGGATGCTGGTGCCTTCAAGAGCGCGGACGGCGACCTCTACCATCTCGTGATAGACGCAGACCGCGCCGGTGGTGAGGTGGGGCATTCCCAACTGGTCAAGCAGACCTTGCGCGACGGGCTGGCGGGCCTTGGCGCACAGGCGTTGAACACGGCCTGCGGTGTCGTCGCCGCTGAGGGTGGTCAGGTCGATGAGGGAGACTGCCTTCAAAAGCCACGCCGCCTGAAACTCTTTCTTGACCGAGCGTCTGCCGCCCAAGGTGGTGGCGCGGCGTTCGATGGCGGAGGTGTTGGCCTGCACGTAGGCAACCCAGTCGAGGTCCAGCGCCATGCCGGGATTGCGGGTATGGGCCAGTTGCAGCTGGGTCTTGGTGGGGACGGTCAGGGTCTGCATTACAAAGGCTCCACCAAGGCGACGCGGCAGGTTTGCACCCAAGGCATGGTGCTGGCAAGGCGGGGGGCAGTTATTTTACTGGATGGTCAAGGAATTTTGTGGCCCCGGCGTTTGAGATCAGGATAGGGCGTGCCGTCTTTGTGCGTATAGTTCGCGGGCTTGCCGGACGCGGGGGCCAGCATGTCGATGTCGGAATAGGTACAGTCGTCGGCCTTGATGCGGGTGCCAACCTCCAGCACCTGCGCATCGCGATCGGACAGGTTTTGCAGGCAATGGCCGTCACGGTCGCCGGCCTTGAAACCTGCGGCATCGCCGGGGCGCAACACTTCGGCCCCGGCATCGGTGACAAGGGTCACCTCACCCGCCAGCACATAGATGAATTCGTCGCCCTTGGCGTGCCAGTGGCGCTGACTGGACCATGCACCGGGTGGCAGGCGCAACAGGTTCACGCCGAACTGGGTCAATCCCGCCGCATCCCCCAGCCTTTTGCGTTCGCGCGACAGGCAGGGCGCGTCATGTGGCGGCGGGTAAGAGGTGCCCAGCACATCGTCCAATGCGGCCATGTCGATTTTGCGGGACATTCTTCACCCCCTTTGGTTGCGCCCAGCATGGCATCCAAGCGGCAACGCGCACAAGCAACTTGAGCGGGGAGGCGAACCCGGCCCATAAGCCTGTAGAGACAACCCTGCGAGGCAAGCATGACGGCACTGAACCTGACGACGCATTGGGCCGGGATTGCGGCGCTGGTGGTGTTTTGCGCGGCCTATGGGCTGGTGATTCTGGAAGAAACCACCGGCATGCGAAAATCGGCGCCGGCGATGGTGTCGGCGGGGCTGATCTGGGTGCTGATCGGCGCGGCTTACACGCTGGCGGGGCAGCCAGAGGCGGTACATTTGCATGCGGTGCAGGTGATCGCGGACTACGGCGAGCTGTTCCTGTTTCTGCTGGTCGCCATCACCTATGTCAACACGCTGGAAGAGCGGCGGGCGTTCGAGGTGTTGCGCGCGGCCCTGGTCGGCCGGGGTTTGACCTATCGGCAGTTGTTCGTGCTGACCGGGGGGCTGGCATTTTTCCTGTCGGCGGTGCTGGACAATCTGACGACGGCGCTGGTGATGGGGGCGGTGGTGCTGGCGCTGGGGCGGGATAATCCGCGTTTTGTCGGGCTGGCCTGCATCTCGCTGGTGGTGGCGGCCAATGCCGGCGGAGCGTTCAGCCCGTTTGGCGACATCACGACGCTGATGGTCTGGCAGAAGGGCAAGCTGGGGTTTGCCGCGTTTTTCGCATTGTTCGTGCCCTCGCTGGTCAACTGGCTGGTGCCGGCGGCCTGCCTGTATGTCGCGGTGCCCGTTGGGCAACCGGTACCGCATCCCGAACGGGTTTTCGCAAAGCCGGGGATGTGGGGCGTGGTTGCGCTGTTCGCGCTGACGATTGCGACGGCGGTGGGGTTCAAGAACTTTCTGAACCTGCCGCCCGCGATGGGGATGATGCTGGGTCTGGGGTATCTGCAGGTCTATGCCTATTTTTTGAGCCGGGGTGCCGATGAGGACATGGTTCTGGACAGTTTCGCGCAGGTCCAGCGGGTCGAGTGGGACACGCTGTTGTTCTTTTTCGGCATCATCTTTGCGGTGGGCGGGTTGGGTGTGCTGGGCTATTTGGCCTGGGCTTCCGAGGCACTGTATGGCGGGCTGGGGGCGACGGCGGCCAATGTGATCATCGGGGCCCTGTCGGCGGTGGTGGACAATATTCCGCTGATGTTCGCGGTGCTGACGATGGACCCTGCCATGAGCGAGGGACAATGGCTGCTGATCACGCTGACGGCCGGGGTGGGCGGGTCGATCCTGTCGATCGGCTCGGCCGCGGGGGTGGCGTTGATGGGGCAGGCGCGGGGGGTATACACATTCGGCAGCCATCTGAAGTGGAGCTGGGCGGTGGGGCTGGGCTATGTGGCTTCGATCGGGGCGCACCTTTGGATCAATGCCGCGCTGTTCTGATCGGGTCCGATTGACGGGTGCCGCGCGTGGTGCACCAAAGAGCCTCCGGCGGGAGTATTTGGAAAAAGGTAAGTCGGGTAACGGAGTTTTAACCATGCGCCGCCAGTCTGACCCTGCGGTACAGGGAGGAGTCCCGATGACCGCAAAGGGTAAGTCGCCCCGGCCGTTTGCCACTGTGTCGCAGCGGTCGGGGTGCAGCCCTGGATTTACCCTTTTGGAAATACTCCCGCCGGAGGCTCTGTTCTGACAGCGTGGAGCGCCTGTGAGGGAGCGGTAAGCGGCCTGTCATGCACTGCGTGCGGCGGCGTTCTGGTCGATCAGGTAGCGTTGGCTCAGCGGGATCGCGGCGGCGCCCAGGGACCGGGCTTGGGCACCGACAGTGCCTTCGCGGACCTGGGGCGGGGTGATGCCGGACATGTCAAGCCGTGACAACGCCTCGGACGTGCGGCGTGTCACCTCGGCCCGAACGGCGATCGGCATCCAGCCGTCGATCAGCACCGCTTCGAGTTCCAAAAGCGTCGCGGCGGACAGGATGGCGCTGGCCAGACCCTCTGCCGCGATGTCGAGCCAGGCGGACAACACCCCGTCCGAGACGAGCCAGTGGTCGGGACGTTCCCAGAGGTGGTCAGAGGATTCCGCCGCCGCCTCCATCATGTCAGCCAGCACCGACAGCGAGGATGTGTCCAGCAGGCGGCGCATCTTGCCATCGGGGCCGGTGACAGGCATCGGGCCGACGCCGGCCGCATTGCCGGTGCGGCCAAGATACAGCTGGCTGTTCAGCACCAGGCCGCCGCCGATGAAGGTACCGAAGTAGAAATACAGGAAATCCTTTGGACGATCGCCCTGACCGAACACCAGTTCGGCACCGCAGGCCGAGGTCGCGTCATTCTGGACATAGACCGGCAGGCCGGTCGCCGCCGCCAGTTCGGTTTGCATGTCGTGATAGCGCCAGGCGTCCATCTCGGCCTGGGGTGCGCCAAGGGCCTGCACCCAGTTCCACAGCTGGAACGGCATGGCCACGCCCATGCCGCTGATCCGGTCGCGGTGGGCGGGCGACAGGAGGGCCGTCAGGCCCGGCAGCGCCTCGGCGACAAAGGCCACAACGGCGCCGGGGGTGGGATAACGGTAGGTGCGGCGGTGGGTGCCGCGCACCTGACCCAGAAAATCCACCAGCACCAGATCGGCCGAGCGGCGGCCGATCTTGAGGCCCAGAAAGAACGCCCCGGCCGGTTGCAGGGACATCGGCACCGAGGGTTGGCCGATCTTGCCGCGCACCGGTTCGCCACGCTGCAACAAGCCGTCCCGTTCCAGCGCCCGCATGATCACCGACATGGTCTGTGCCGAAAGTCCGGTCATCCGGGCGATGTCGGATTTGGCAAGTGCGCCGTGCTGGCGGACCAGCGACAGCACCAGCCGTTCGTTGTGCGCCCGCATGCCGGACTGGTTCGACCCGCGCAGGGCGGCGGCGTCGGTTGCCGGGCGGTCCGGAGGGCTGTCGTGACCTTGCATCACGGGGTGTTCGCCGCAGCGTTCATTTTGCATCCGTCAGGGTGATGACACCCTTGCGCAGGATCACATTGCCAAACAGGGCAGGTTCGGAGGTGGCGACGATGGTATGGGCGGCGCGGATGCGGGGATACAGCGCGTCGGCGCCAAGGGGTGTGACGCTGAAACCCGTCAGCCGGTGGATCGTTGCATCAACCGCGCGGTGGAACGGGCCGTATTGTGCCGGATCATTGTTCAACGCGGCGCGAAACGCGGCATCGGGGACGGCACGGTCCAGCGGCATGACTTGCAATATCGCCGTCAGCAATGCCATCACGCCGTGGCCGTCGGCCCGAATCAGGCGGCGGGCGTGGTCCTGAGCGGGGTAATTGGCATCCACCAACGCAATCTCGTCGCCATGGCCCATCGAGCGCAGCGTGAACAGCAGCTCTGGCCCAAGGATAGGGGGGATTCCGATCAGCATGGTTACATCACCGCAGGTTGGCCCCGCACACCGCCACATTGTGCGCGTGCTGGCAGACTGGCGTGACACTGGGCAGGAAGTGATGCGCTGTCAATAATAAATAAGAGTGATTTATTTAACTTGACGGAAGACCGGAAATCGGGTTTTGTGCGTCGCATCGCCGGGTTCATGGATCTGGCGGGACGAATTCGGTCGGGGAAAAATCCCCTTTATCCTTGGGAGGACTACCAATGAAATTCAAAGCCGCTGCCCTTGCGGGCGCTGCCGCGCTGGCCCTGATTGCAGGTTCCGCTTCTGCGGCCGATCTGGCGTGCCTGATCACCAAGAATGACACCAACCCCTTCTTCGTGAAGATGAAGGAAGGCGCCGGCGCTGCTGCCAAGGCCGCTGGTCTGGACTTTCAGGCCTATGCCGGCGTGAAGGATGGCGACGCAGCGCCGCAGATCACCGCGATTGAAAACTGCGTCGCGGCAGGTGCCAAGGGAATCCTGATCACCCCGTCGAATGACGACGTTGGCCCGGCGTTGAAAGACGCACGCGCTGCGGGCATTCTGGTGATTTCGCTGGACACGCCGCTGGGCGACAAAGAAGCGCAGGACATCACCTTCGCCACGGACAACTTTGAAGCGGGGCTGCTGATTGGCAAGTGGGCCAAGGCAACCCTTGGCGATGGCGCTGCAACCGCCAAGATCGCGATGCTGGACATCAACAAGGACAACATCTCGGTCGACGTTTTGCGCGACACCGGGTTCCTGACCGGCTTTGGCATCGAAGTGCCGGATCTGAAGGTTCTGGCTTCGGAAAAGGACGCTCGCGTGGTCGGGCATGAATCGTCGGATGCGTCGCCTGCTGGCGGCCAGAAGGCGATGGAAACCCTGCTCGCCAAAGACCCGGACATCAACGTGGTCTACACGATCAACGAACCGGCTGCCGAAGGCGCCTACCAGGCCCTGAAAGCGGCTGGCAAGGAAACCCAGGCCATCATCGTTTCGGTTGACGGCGGCTGCCCGGGCGTTGCCTCGGTCAAGTCGGGCGTCATCGGTGCCACCTCCCAGCAATATCCGCTGCTGATGGCATCCAAGGGTATCGAGGCGATCGTCGCCTTCGCCAAGGACGGCACCAAGCCGGCCGTGACCGAAGGGCTGACTTTCATGAACACCGGCGTGAACCTGATCACGGACAAGCCGGCTGAAGGCGTGCCTTCGCTCGACACGACCAAAGGCACCGAGATTTGCTGGGGCTGATCGGCAGGCACATCTGACTTGATTAAAGGAAGGGTGGCTTTACAGTCACCCTTCTTCATGCCGGGAACCCAAACTTGAAAATTGGTTCGTTCCGGTCGGCCTTTTGGGAAGGGGCACCCACCACGATGAGCACTCCGGACACACCGACGAAGACAATCTCTGATTTCGAGGCCAAACTTGCACAGGCCGACAAGTCAGTCGCTCAGTTCGACAAAGACGACAAAACAGCCATCGCCGTCGTGCGAGGCTTTTTACGCGACAATCCGACGTTGATTCCGGCACTGGTTTTGATCGTTTCCGTACTAGCCTTCGGCGTTGTCGCCCAGAATTTCTTGAAAGCCAGCACGCTGTCGCTGGTGCTGCAACAGGTCACGGTGACGGGCTTTGTCGCTTTGGCGCAGACCGTGGTCATTCTGACGGCGGGGATCGACCTTTCCGTGGGAGAGATGCTGCTGTTCTCGTCGCTGGTCATGGGCAATCTGGCGGTCAACAACGGTATGCCGACCGGCTTGGCAATCGGGATCGGCATTGCGGTTGGCACGCTGATGGGGGCGCTGAACGGCATCCTAGTCGCCAAGATGAAGTTGCCCCCGTTCATTGTGACCCTGGGCACGCTTTCGATCTATCGCGCTTTGAAGCTGGCCTATTCCCACTCGGAATCGATCCGCAACGTGGATATCGAGGCGAAAGCGCCAAGCTTGCTGTTCTTTGGCAACAATTTCAAAGTCTTCGGGGCGACCGTGACCTTCGGCATGATCATGCTGCTTATCACGGCGGGGATCATGTGGTATGTGCTGAACCGGACGGCCTGGGGCCGGCATGTTCACGCGATGGGCGACGATCCCGATGCGGCCATGCTGTCAGGCATCGCGGTCGACCGTACCCTGATCTCGGTCTATACGGTTGCGGGGCTGATCTGCGGCTTTGCGGCCTGGGTTGCGGTTGGTCGGGTCAAGTCGATCTCGCCTATCGGGTTCGAGACCATCAACCTGGACTCCATCACGGCCGTGGTGATCGGCGGCACGTCGCTGTTCGGCGGACGCGGGTCGATCGTAGGGTCGGTGCTGGGCGCCATCATCGTTGGCGTGTTCATCACGGGTCTCGCGCTGGCGAGTGTGGACAGCTACTGGCAGACCTTTGCGACCGGCTGTCTTGTCATCATCGCCGTTGCCTTGGATCAATATCTGCGGAGGGCCTCGAAATGACCGCTGGAATGAGCGACGTTCAACCCATCATCAGAGCGCGCGGCCTGATGAAGCGCTATGGCACGGTTGTCGCCATGAACAGCGCCGACTTCGACCTGATGCCCGGCGAGATTCTGGGCGTCATCGGCGACAACGGTGCTGGCAAGTCGAGCCTGATCAAGGCGCTGTCGGGGGCGGTTATCCCCGACCACGGCACGATCGAGCTGGAAGGGAAACCGGTGCATTTCCGCCGCCCGGACGACGCCCGCGCCATGGGCATCGAGACGGTGTATCAGAACCTGGCCATGTCGCCCGCCCTGTCCATCGCGGACAATATGTTTCTGGGGCGGGAATGGCGCAAACCCGGCATTCTGGGTTCCGTGTTCCGAATGACCGACCGCACCCGGATGAACGAGTTTTCGCGGGCCAAGCTGTCGGAACTGGGCCTGATGACCATCCAGAACATTGATCAGGCAGTAGAGACGCTGTCGGGTGGCCAGAGGCAGGGGGTGGCCGTGGCCCGCGCGGCGGCATTCGGGTCGCGGGTCGTGATCCTGGACGAGCCGACGGCGGCACTGGGCGTCAAGGAAAGCCGCCGGGTGCTGGAACTGATCCGCGACGTGCGGGCGCGGGGCATTCCGATCATCCTGATCAGCCACAACATGCCGCATGTGTTCGAGGTCTGCGACCGAATCCACATTCACCGGCTGGGCAAACGGCTGTGCGTGATCGACCCCAAACAGCATTCGATGTCGGATGCGGTGGCCTATATGACCGGGGCCAAGCTGCCGGAAGGCGTCACCGAGGCGGCATGACCCCAAGCGAACTGGCCGATGACATCCGTGCGAGGGCCGAGAAGCGGCGGCAATCAGGTCAGGGGCGGTTTATCACCGCTCTTGCCGGACCACCCGGTGCGGGCAAGTCGACGCTGGCCGAGGCGGTGGTGGCGGCATTGGGGCCGATCGCGCGTGTGGTGCCGATGGATGGGTTCCACTATGACGACGCCGTGCTGGACGCGCGGGGGTTGAGGGCGCGAAAGGGAGCGCCCGAGACGTTTGACGTGGCAGGCTTTCTGACATTGATGCGACGGCTGCAACGGGGTGGCGACGTGGCCATTCCGGTGTTTGACCGCGCCCTGGAACTGAGCCGGGCGGCGGCGGATATCATCACGGATGATCATCGGATTCTGGTGGTCGAGGGCAACTACCTGCTGCTGGATGAGGCGCCGTGGACCGGGTTGGCACCGTTTTTCGATATGACCGGCTACATTGACGTGCCCGAAGCCGAGTTGGACCGGCGATTGTTGAAGCGGTGGGCCCGATTCGGCAAGACACCAGAGGCGGCGCGGGCCTGGATTGATGGCAACGACATGCCGAACATCCGGCGGGTGACACGCGGATCGCTTGTGGCAGATGTGGTCGTGCGGCAAGGGTAAGGTCAAATCTTTTCGAAAAGATTTGCAAATTCCTTCGAAGGAATTTGGTGCTTCAGATGCGCAAGGCAGTGCGTATGGCGGCCACGATCCCGTCAAGGCTTTGGTCGATATTCACCGTGACGGCGTTTTCGTCGGGTGCGGGCGGCTCTAGCGCGGCGAACTGGCTGTCGAGCAGGATGGGCGGCATGAAATGGCCTGTGCGGGCGTTCATCCGTGACGCGATCAGGTCGCGGCTGCCCGACAGGTGGATGAATGTGACTTGCGCATGCGCCTCGGCGGCGATGAGGTCGCGATAATTGCGTTTCAGGGCGGAGCAGCCGATGATCAGCAAGCCGCGGGACAGCGTCTGGCCGACTTGCGCCAGCCAGGGCCAGCGGTCTTGATCGGTCAAGGGTTCGCCGCGGCTCATCTTGGCGACATTGGCGGCGGGGTGCAGGTCGTCGCCGTCGCAGTAGGGGATGCTGGTGACGGCGGACAAAGCGGTGCCGACCGAGGTTTTGCCTGATCCTGCCACGCCCATCAGGACGTAACGGTCAGAGCGAAGCGGTGATACCACCATCGACATAGATCACCTGTCCGTTGACAAAGCTGGAGGCGGCGGACGCGAGGAAGATGCAGGCGCCAACCAGTTCTTCGACCCTGCCCCAGCGGCCGGCGGGCGTGCGTTTTTCCAGCCAGGCGGTGAAGGTGGGGTCGCCGACAAGCGCGGCGTTCAGCGGCGTGTCAAAGTAGCCGGGGGCCAGCGCATTGCAGTTCAGGCCATATTTGGCCCAGTCGGTCGCCATGCCTTTGGTCAGGTTCACCACCGCGCCCTTGGTGGCGGTGTAGGGGGCAATGCCGGGACGGGCGAGGGCGGATTGGACCGAGGCGATGTTGATGATCTTGCCGGCGCGGCGGGCGATCATGTGCCGGGCGCAGGCTTGTCCGGCATGAAAGACCGAAGCGATGTTGGTTTGCAGCAGTTTCTCGAAAGCCTCGGGGGGGAAATCTTCCAGAGGGGTGCGGTGCTGCATGCCGGCGTTGTTGACAAGGATGTCAATCGGGCCGGTCCGGGCCTCGAAACCGTCGATGGCGGCACGGACAGCGTGGTGGTCGGTGGCGTCAAAGGGCAGCAGATGTGCGCCGGGGAGGGTGGCGGCGGCGGATGCAAGTTTGGCTTGGTCGCGGCCGTTCAGGATGATTTCGGCGCCAGCCGCGGTGAGGCCGCGGGCCAGCGCGAGGCCGATGCCTTGTGAAGAGCCGGTGATCAGGGCGCGGCAGCCTTTGAGAGAGAAAAGTTCAAGGGACATATGCGCTCCTGGGCGTGTGTCAGGCCTTGTTGATGTTGGGCGGCGCGGCGATAGTCAAGCGAAACGCGGCAAGGGAGATCGGGATGAGCAAGCCACAGGTGTTGCAGATGGGGGCTTATCCCGAGTGGGATATGCCGCCGCTTGAGGCGCGGTTCGGGATGCAGCGCTATTTTGAGGCGGCGGACAAGGCGTTATTTCTGTCAACCTTCGGGCCGCAGGTGCGCGCGATTGCCACGCGGGGCGATCTGGGCGCAAATGCGGCGGTGATTGCGGTTTGTCCAAAGCTGGAGATTATCGTGGTCAATGGCGTGGGCTATGATGCCGTCGATCTGGAGGCCTGCCGACTGCGTGGGATCAGAGTGACAAATACGCCGGAGGTGCTGAACGGCGAATGTGCGGATCTGGCGGTGGGCATGGCGCTGGCGCTGACACGGGGGCTGGTGGGCGGCGAGGCCTGGGCACGATCTGGCGATTGGGCTGCGCAGGGGCCGTATCCGTTGCAGAAGCGGTTCTGGGGGCAACGGGCGGGCATTCTGGGGCTGGGGCGGATCGGCATGGAGGTTGGCAAACGGCTGGCCGGATTTGGCATGCAGATCAGCTATCTGGCGCGCGGGCCAAAGGTAACGCCGGGGTGGCAGTTTGTGGCCGACCCGGTGGAACTGGCGCGGGGGGTGGATTTTCTGTTCGTGACGGCGCTGGCCAATGCGTCGACCCGGCACATTGTCAGTAAAGCGGTCATCGCGGCTTTGGGGCCGGAGGGGATGCTGATCAACATCTCGCGTGCCGCCAACGTGGACGAGGCGGCGTTGCTGGAGGCATTGGAGACGGGGGCTTTGGGGTCGGCGGCGCTGGATGTGTTTGAGGGCGAGCCTAAAGTGAACCCACGCTTTGCGGCGTTAAAGAATGTGCTGATGCAGCCGCATGTCGGGTCGGCAACTTTCGAAACGCGAAAGGCGATGGGGAAACTGGTGCTGGACAATCTGGTGGCGCATTTTGACGGACGACCCTTGGTGACGGAGGTGGTGCTGTGAGGGTTGTCGTCATCCATGCCGCGCGCGATTTGCGGATTGAGGAGCGGGAGGTCGAGGCTTTGGGGCCGGGTCAAGTGCGGGTGCGGCTGGCGGCTGGCGGGGTCTGCGGGTCGGATCTGCATTATTACAACCACGGCGGCTTTGGCGCGGTCAGACTGCGTGAGCCGATGATTCTGGGGCATGAGGTTTCGGGGCATGTCGAGGCATGCGGGCCAGGCGTCGCAGGATTTGCAGTGGGCGATCTGGTGGCGGTTTCGCCATCGCGGCCTTGCGCAGCCTGCCGGTTCTGTTTGGCGGGGGAGCCGAACCACTGCCTGAACATGCGGTTTTATGGCTCTGCGATGCTTTTCCCGCATATTCAGGGGGCGTTCCGGGAGGTGCTGGTGGCTAATGCGGACCAATGCGTTAGGGCGGCGGGGCTGACGGCTGCCGAGGCGGCGATGGCGGAACCGCTGGCGGTGGCGCTGCATGCGGTGGCGCAGGCCGGGTCGGTGTGGGGGCGGCGGGTGCTGGTGACGGGCTGCGGGCCGATTGGCTGTCTGTGCATTCTGGCGGCAAGGCGGGCCGGGGCCGCGGAAATCGTGGCGACCGATCTGTCGGATTTCACGCTGGGGCTGGCGGCCAGGGTTGGGGCGGATCGGGTGATCAAGGCCGGGCCGGAGGCACTGGCGGAATATGGTGCGCGGAAAGGCCAGTTTGACGTGCTGTTGGAATGTTCGGGGGCGGTGGCGGCGCTGACGGTGGCCATTCCGGCACTGCGGCCGCGGGGGGTGATCGTGCAACTGGGGTTGGGCGGCGATATGACGCTGCCGATGCAGGTGATCACGGCCAAAGAGCTGGAGCTGCGCGGGTCATTCCGGTTTCATGCGGAGTTCGGCTTTGGCGTGGGATTGATGCAGCGCGGGCTGATTGATGTGAAACCGCTGATCACCCATGCGGTGCCCTTGGCCGAGGCGGAGCGGGCGTTTGCACTGGCCAATGACCGGACACAGGCCGTGAAGGTGCAGATCGCGTTTGGCTGAGGGCGCAAAAGTTCTTCTGCGAAGAAATTTGCGGCGCAGCGAAGTGCAATTTTTCTGCGAAAAATTCGGGATGACGACGGGTGGTTTTGGGGCAGGCAAGCCGCTAGGCTGACGGCAAATGGGGGGAAGCATGTCATTTTATGAAAGCTATGATCCGCGGTTTGGCACCTATGTGATGTTCAACGCGCCGCTGAAGAAGCTGTGCGGCGGGTTTGACTGGGCCGAGGGGCCGGTGTGGATGGGCGATGCGGGATGTCTGCTGTTTTCCGATATACCGAACAACCGGATTCTGCGCTGGACGCCGGAGGTGGGGCTTTCGACCTATCGTGCGCCGTCGAACTACGCGAACGGCCATACGCGGGATCGGGTGGGGCGGCTGGTGTCCTGTGAGCATGGGTCGCGGCGGGTGACGCGGACCGAATGGGATGGCGCGATTACCGTCATTGCAGAGGGTTATCAGGGCAAACGGCTGAATTCGCCCAATGATGTGGTGGTGAAGTCGGATGGCTCGATCTGGTTTTCCGACCCGCATTACGGAATTGCGACGGATTACGAGGGCTATCAGTCTTTGCAGGAGTTACCGTGCAATGTCTACCGGGTGGACCCGGATGGCACGATGGAGGCGGTCCTGACCGATTTCAACTGCCCGAACGGGCTGGCGTTCAGCCCGGATGAAAGCCTGCTGTATGTCGCCGATACCGGGCGGTTGGGGCACAGTGATGCGCAGCATATCCGGGTGTTCAGCATGGCATCGGGGCGGCCCAAGGGCGGGGCGGTGTTTCATGTGATCAAGCCGGGCGCGTCGGATGGCCTGCGGATCGACAGCGACGGCAACCTTTGGTCCTCGGCCGGGGACGGGGTGCATTGCATCGCGCCAGATGGCACGCTGCTGGGCAAGATTCTGGTGCCCGAGATCGTTTCCAACATCTGTTTCGGCGGGCGGGCCAAGCATCAGCTTTACATCACGGCGACGACCGGCCTCTATATGATAGCGCTAAACCGGAGGGGAGTGCAGCTGCCATGAACGACGCAAATATCGGTCTGATCGGACTGGGGACAATGGGGGCGATGCTGGCGCTCAACATCGCGGAAAAGGGCTTCAAAATTGCGGTGTTCAACCGGACGACCGCGAAAACCCATGACTTCAAGGCGAATGCCGGGGATCTGGCGCCGATGATCGTGCCGACGGACACGTTGGCGGATCTGGTGGCGGCGATCAAGCCGCCCCGGGCCATCATCTTGATGGTGACGGCAGGGGCGCCGGTGGATGAGGAAATTGAAAAGCTGCGGCCGTTGCTGGCCAAGGATGATCTGATCATCGACGCGGGCAATGCAAATTTCCACGATACCGACCGGCGCGCGGCAGAGGCTGCGGAAAAAGGCCCGCATTTTCTGGGGATGGGTGTGTCGGGCGGCGAAGAAGGGGCGCGGCACGGCCCGTCGATCATGGGCGGCGGCGACAAGGCGGACTGGGACCGGGTTTCCCCGATCCTGGAGGCGATTTCGGCAAAGCACGACGGCACGCCCTGTGCGACCTGGATGGGGCCGGGCGGGGCCGGGCATTTCGTCAAGGCCGTCCACAATGGCATCGAATACGCCGACATGCAGATGATCGCCGAGATTTATGGTGTGATGCGCGACGGGATGGGGATGACTGCGGCGGCAATAGCTGCGGTGTTTGACGACTGGAACAAAGGGCCGCTGCAAAGCTATCTGATCGAGATTTCGGCGGCGGTTGCCAAGGCCACGGATGGCGGCAAACCCATGTTGGACGTGATACTGGACAAGGCCGGGCAAAAGGGCACCGGACGCTGGACGGTGATCGAGGCGCAGCAACTCGCCGCTGCGATCCCGGTGATCGAGGCGGCGGTGATGGCGCGCAACGTGTCGGGCAGTCTGGACGAGCGCAAGAAGGGCGAGGCGGTGTTCGGGGCCGCGCCGCAGGTGTTGCCAAAGGGGCTGGTGACGCTGAAGGCGCTGGAGCAGGCGATGATTGCCGGGAAAATCCTGTGCTACGCGCAGGGGTTCGCACTGATCGTGGCGGCGAGCAAAGAGTTCAAATGGGATCTGCCACTGCCCGCGATTGCGCGGGTCTGGCGCGAGGGCTGCATCATCCGGTCAACCATGCTGAACGATATGGCGACGGCGCTGGAGGAAGACGCGAGCCGGGGGCTGATGCTGGCCCCATATTTCGTGGGTCACCTGAAGGCGTCGGGGCCGGGCCTGCGGTCGGTGGTGTCGATCGGGGCGGCACATGGCTTGCCGTTGCCCGCGCTGTCGGCAGGGCTTGCGTGGTTTGACATGATGCGGACCGGGCGGTCGACCGCCAACATGATTCAGGCGCAGCGCGATTTCTTTGGGGCGCATGGGTTTGAACGGTTGGACAAGCCGGGCGTCGGGTTGCATGGGCCTTGGGGTGGCCACGCGATGTAGGCTTTCAGGCCGAAACCACCACGTCAAACCCGCCCCAGATCATGCGCTTTCCATCGACCGGGGCGGAACTGAACAGGGTGAGCATCCGGCTGTCTTGCTCCATCTTCGCCATGACCTCGTCGCGGTGGGCGCGGTCTTGAAAGGTCACATAAGCCACAACGATTGTTTCATCAGGCTTGGCCAGCACCGCGCGGGGGAATGACGTCAACTCGCCGATCGGGGCATTTTCTGCCGTGGCTTCGATGACCGACAGCGCCCCGAGGTCGCGCCAGATCAGCGCGGATTCTTGTGCTATCCTGACATAATCCGCCAGACGCGCCGTCTCGACGGGCAGAACATAGGATTCGATATAGGCCATTTTATCCCCCCTTGGTTGTCACGACACGCTTGATTCAGGCGTGACCAGCCCGGCGCAGTGCCGCAATATTGATGCCATAAGCCGCAGGAGCTGTCACGGAACCACCCTGGAAGATCGCATTGCCTGCGACCAGCACATCGGCCCCTGCCGCGACCAGAAGGGCTGCGTTGCCCAATGTCACGCCGCCGTCGATCTGAATGTGGATCGGGCGGTCGGCGACCATGCTGCGCAGCATACGGACCTTGTCGACCATCGCGGGGATCAGTTTTTGCCCGCCGAATCCCGGGTTGACCGTCATCACGTTGAGGATGTCGATGTCGTCCAGCAGGTAGGGCACCGGCTCGATCCCAGTGGCGGGGTTGATGGCCAGACCGGCCTTGCAGCCATTGGCGCGGATGGCTTGCAAGGTGCGGTGGACATGGGGGCCGGATTCAAGGTGAACCGTCAGGTGATCGGCCCCTGATTTGGCGAAAGCCGCAATATAGGGATCCACCGGGGCGATCATCAGATGGACGTCCATGACGCCCTTGATATGGGGGCGGATTGCGGCACAGGTGGCGGGGCCAAAGGTGAGGTTGGGCACAAAATGGCCGTCCATCACATCGACATGGACCCAATCGGCACCCTGCGCCTCGATCGCCTCGCATTCGGCGCCGAAATTGGCAAAATCGGCAGACAGGATCGATGGGGCGATTTTGAGGTGACGGGAAAACGGCATCGGCGGCTCCGGTTGGCTGGTTTGGTGTGCCCTGTGGCCGGGTGCGGGTCAAGGGTCGGCTGGAGGGCGGCGGGGGAAGGACGACCGGCTATTCCCCGCTGATGGCAGTTGCGGGACAGGCCGGACCGGCGGATAAAGCGGTGAGTTTGGCCTTGGAGGGGCGATTATGGCGGGATTGAATGGTTTGCTGGGTGGGCTGTTGGGTGGGTTGAATGACCTGACGGCGGGGCAAAGTGCGGGGGGCCTTGCGCAAAAGGCCAGGGGCATGTGGGACGGGCAATCGACCCTGACCAAGGGCGCGATTGCGGGCGGGCTGCTGGGCGTGCTGTTGTCGGGCAATGCGCGCAAAATGGTGGGCACCGGGGTGCAGGTTGGCGGCGCCGCGTTGATCGGCGGGCTGGCGTTGCAGGCGTTCACCAACTGGCAGGCGGGGCGTGCCGCGGCAACGGCGGCGGACCCCGTGCCCGCGGCGCACGGCACACTGTTTTTGCCAAGCGACCCGGCCGCCGCAGAGGATTTGTCGACGCGGTTGCTGCAGGCGATGGTGGCCGCGACCAAGGCTGATGGCGTGGTGTCCGACGTCGAACAGGCCGCGATTGATGCGCAACTGACCAAGCTGGGGCTGGGCGACGCGGCGCAGGTGATGATTGCGACAGAACTTGCTGCCCCGACTGACGTGGGGCGGATTGCGGCCCTTGCCCGCAGTCCCGAGGAAGCGGCGGCGATTTACACGGCATCGCTGCTGGTGGTGAACCGGCAAGGCGCGGCAGAGAAGGGTTATCTGGCGATGCTGGCCGCGCGGTTGGGGTTGGACGCCGGGCTGGTGACGCATCTGGAGGCGTCGCTGGCTTGAAGATCGCGCCCTGGCGTGGTCTTACTTTGCCACGCGAGGGGGGCTTTCATGCGGGTATTTCTGAACGGGTTTGGCCGGATTGGCCGGTCGGTGCTGCGGGCGTGGGCTTTGGCACCGGGCCGGTGGCCTGGCCTGGAGATCGTCGGGATCAACGACATCGCAGCGCCGGAGATGTGCGCCTATCTGTTCGAGTTCGATTCGGTGTTCGGACCCTGGCGCGGCTCGGTTTCCTTGGAACCTGGCCTGCTGGTGGTGGATGGGAGGCCGTTGCCGCTGATGCGGGTTTCGGACCTGTCTTTGCTGGATCTTCGCGGTGTGGACGTGGTGATGGAATGCACCGGGCGGGCGGATTCGCTGGAGGTGGCGGGCCGCGGTCGGGCGGCGGGGGCGCAGCGGATTTTGGTGTCCGGTCCATCAGCGGCGGCAGAGGTAACGGTGGTTCTGGGCGCGAATGAGGCGGTGTTGCGCGATCAGCGCATCGTGTCGAACGCATCCTGCACGACGAATGCTTTGGCACCGCTGGTGCGGCTGCTGGACTCGCACTGGGGGGTCGTGACCGGATCGATGGTGACGATCCATTGCTATACCGGCTCGCAGCCTACCGTTGACGCGCCGGCTGCGGATTTCTCGCGCAGCCGGGCGGCGGCGCTGTCGATGGTGCCGACGACGACCTCTGCGCAGCGGCTGCTGGATCAGGTGCTGCCGGGGGTGGCGGGGCGGATCGGGGGATCGGCGGTGCGGGTTCCGACGGCGTCGGTTTCGGCGGTGGATCTGTGCGTGATGCTGGAGCGGGCGGTGACGGTGACGGCGGTGAACGCGGCGTTTCGGACCGCGGCGCAAGCCTTGAACGCCGTGATCGGAGCCACGGATCAGGCACTGGTGTCGTCGGATTTGCGCAGCCGGCCAGAGAGTGTCGTGATGGCGTGCCCGGAGACGCGGCTGACGCGGGGAGGCATGCTGCGGGTGTTCGGCTGGTATGACAACGAGTGGGGGTTCTCGAACCGGATGCTGGATGTGGCGGCATTGATGGCGTGAAGCGTCCGGTGCTGGACGCTGTGTTCAGGTCAGGGATTTCAATGGGTTACGAGGGGCCCGTTCACCCTGCCGAAAGGTTCGGGATGGGGTTTGTGCAACCTCGGCTTTGGTGTCGGACGGAGGGTTGGCTGGCAGCCCTGTTGCGGTGAAGCTTTTTGAGTTTGTCAAAGCGAAGGGGAACAGGGTGCGCTTTGTGAGGGGCGTTGCCGCCGTGGGCATGCGCCGGGTGGCGCTTTTGCAAAGGAGTAATGGGTGGGGTTGCCTTACAAGGGTAAGGATTTTGTGAGGACGGATTTGGGGTAGTAGGCGACGAGCAGCAAAATCAGGTGAGCACCAAGGGGATTAGGAGTATGGGATATGGAAATTGGCGTGCCTATAGGAATTTTGCATTGCATGTGAGATCTCGAGGGCGCTTTGCACTTGGTGAAGAAGCACAGCATTTTCTCCGAAAGTTCCGCAATCAGGCGTCAAATCGGGCGACTGATTTAGGCGAAGGCCGGCTACTCTATCGCGCAATCAGCGAAGTCCGTGAGGAGGAATACCCAGATGGTTCGATCGAAATCCTTGGGGTTGATGAGAGTAGAATTGGGCCGAAGGCAGAGTATGCTCAGGATGGGAGAATTAATCCTCGGGGAATTCCCTACCTCTATCTTGCGTCAAGTGTCGAAACGGCTATTTCTGAGATCAGACCGTGGTTAGGTGAACAAATATCTGTGGCAACTTTTCGGATGGGCCGTGGATTCCGACTGGTCGACTTATCAAAAAATCATGGGAGATGGGTTCTGGGCGCACTTACTTTTCCGCAGATGTGCGGAATGGAACCTATCCCGGAGGATCAAATTGATGCACATGTTTGGACAGATATTGATAACTCATTTTCAACGCCTGTCTCGCGCTCAGACAACATGACAAGCTACTTCCCAACCCAGATTCTTGCTGAGGCGTTGAAAGAGGAGGGGTTCGAGGGCCTGACCTGCCCCCCGGAAGTTCCCTCAGTCTGGTGTAGAGTCTGCCCAACCCTGAAGGAGCAGACGAATGCGAAAGAGCCGTTTCACCGAGACGCAGATCATTGGGATGATCAAGGAGCAGGAAGCCGGGCTGACTGTGG
>JANYFE010000038.1 GCA_025362795.1 Rhodobacterales bacterium
AGCGCGGAAGGTTGCGCCATGAGCCACAAGGCCACCGTCTGGGCGCTCGACCAGCGCAGCATCAAGGGCACGACCAAGATCGTGCTCTGGCATCTTTGCGACCGTTACAACCCCGAACACGGCTGCTTTCCGTCGCAAGAATTGCTGGCCTATGACTGTCAGGTAAGCCGCTCGGGCTTGAACAATCATCTCCTCCATCTCGAAAAATGCGGCCTGGTGCGGCGCGAACGGCGCATCGACCCGATCACCAAACGGCAGATGTCGACACGCTATATCCTCGGCTTTGAGGATGGTTTTACGCCCGCGCTGTCCGCACAGATCTCAGTAGATGACGCGCCATTCGCCGAAAAGCCGTGTCCAGATTTTGCACACGGAGCCGTGTCCAGAAATCCGGCCGACCCGTGTCCAGAAAACAGCCCAAGCCGTGTCCAGAATTTGGACACTAACCTTGTAAGAGAACCCTTAAGAGAACCTGTAAAGGAGGAGGAGGAGGAGGACGCAGCTGCGCGCGACGCCGATTTTGATCGGTTTTTTGTCGAACTGCTCTCGGCGCTCGGCTTTGCCGCAAATGCCCCCCTTCCCGCCTGGTGGCAGGGCTGGCCTGCCCGTCTGCATGTGCGGCGCTGGCTGGATGATCTCGGTTTAACCGAGGACCGGGTCATCAAGACCGCCAAGGAAAGCCGCAGGGATCACCCCAATCCGCCTGACGGCCCCAAAGCCCTCGACCGCTTCATGGAACGTGCCGCCCAACGCGATGCGCAAGGGGCGGCCAATGCCACGACCGCTGGGAAAGCAAAACGCCGCCGCAAATCTGAAACCAAACCACCACCAAGCGATGATGACGTGGCGGCCTATTACGCGGCTATCGTGAATTCGGACGAGTACCTGCCCCGCGATCTGTTCAGCAGCCGAACCTGCGGTTTGATGCTGGATCGTGGCCTCGTCACGCCAGAGCGTCTTCGTCAGCGGATGGGGTCGTGAATGGCATGGTGTCACGTCCCCTTCACGGATTGTCCCTCTGCGCAGGCGGTGGAGGCTTGGATCTGGGCGTCATGCTGTCTGAGCCCGGCTATCACTCCCGCGCCTTCGTCGAGTGGGAAGGTTGGCCCCGCACCGTCCTTATCGCCGCCCAGCGCGCGGGATATTTCGCACCCGCGCCAATCTGGGACGACCTGCGCAGTTTCGATGCCCACCCCTTTCGCGGGGCTTTTGACGTCGTCCTCGCAGGGTATCCCTGCCAGCCCTTCAGCGCCGCTGGCAAACGCGTTGGCACCGATGATCCCCGTCACCTCTGGCCCGAGGTCGCCCGCGTCATCCGGGAGTGTGGCCCCGAATGGGTCTTCCTCGAGAACGTCGCTGGGCACGTCACCCTCGGCCTTGAAGCCGTCCTGCGAGAGCTTTGGGCATTGGGCTACACGCCTGCGGCAGGTCTGTTCAGCGCGGCAGAAGTTGGCGCGCCGCACCAGCGGCTCCGCATCTTCATCCTGGCCCACACCGATGAGCCTGCATCCGGGCACAGCGAACTACAACCCGGCCGGGAACAGCGACTTCACTCGCAAAGCAGAAGCGCTGGCGCTGGGCATCACCAACTGGTCGACGCCGAAAGGATCGGACGGCGCGAAGGGTGGGCCGGGCCAGAGCTATGGCTCGGGCGGGATGCCACCCCTGCCAGCGCAGGCGGCGCAATGGCAAACACCGGTGGCCGACGACCAAGTGGACCGACTGCGGGGCAAGATCAACAGTCGGGGCGAACCCAAGCTGTCGGCACAGGCGATCCAGTGGCCAACCCCGGCGGCGCAGAACTGGAAGGGCAGCAGCCCGGCCAGCGTGACCCGGGCGGATGGCAAAAGCCGGATGGATATCCTGCAACTACCGTGCGGAACAGGGCTTCACCCACCCGGCCCCGCCGATCACGCCGGTTGGGCTGCAACCCTCGCATCACGCCCCGATCTCGCGCCCGCTGTGGGCTTTTATGATTGCATCGCATGGGCGGCTCATATCGCGCAGGGTCTTGAAAGCCCGGGCGCGGCGGCGGTTGAACCCGCTGTTCGTCGGCTGGTTGATGGGCTGGCCCATCGGTCACGCGCTCTGCGCCTGCTCGGCAACGGAGTTCATCCTCTGGCAGCAGCACATGCATGGCGCTCTCTCAGCGCTGCCCATGGCCTCGGGCCCGTGGATATGGCGCCCGACGGAGGGGCCGATCAGCCCAGCCCAGATGAACCTCTTTGAAGGAATGCTGGCATGAGCATGCAGGGACGGATTGGGCGTGCAGGCGGCACAAAGTTGAAACGTGAGCTGGGCGTGCAGGCGATCCTTGAATGGGCGTTTCGGGTAGAAAAGGCGCAGCTGGAGCTGCCGCAGCGGCGGGATATCGACGGCGAAGGCTATGGGTTTGGCATGGAATACGTGTTGATCCAGCGGGCGCTACTTGGGTGCAAGGTCGACGGCGGGGGCCATAGTTCCCAGTCTTACACCCATCAGGATGCCGAAATCGTGGCTGCCACCTTGGCAGGAATGCCCGACAGCTTGGGCGGCAAACGCATGGCGATCTATGTGGCGGAACTGGCGCGGGCAGGCATGACGCCGGACTGGCTGCCCGGCGTGGTGCCGCGCTGTGTGCCGGTCGAGACCAAGAGCAACCAGCATGGCGAGCGATCCACCACCATCGTTATGGGCATTGAACGCGTGCTGCATCGTGGGCACTGGCGCAGTGTGGAAGTGCTGGCCTGCCCGGTGATGTGGCGACCGCATCCGGAACAGATCGCATCCGCCCGGCGTGGCTATGACGATTGGTGGCAGGCGCTGGACTGGGTGCGGGATGGGCTCGTGGTGGGTGGCATGCTGCGGGAGGTTGAGGTGACGGAAGCGAAGCCGAAGGTGCGGCCTTGGGAGCGTCAGCCGATTGCAAAGGGCGGAGAGAGGTGGTTCGGTTTATCTGAACAGGTTCTGGGCGTTTTCTAAGTGGTTTTCCGCCTCGATTACGCCGCCAGCGTTACAGGCGGCGGCAGGTTGAAGTAGGCCTGATCGGGGGTTCTACCGTCAAGCGATGAATGCGG
>JANYFE010000003.1 GCA_025362795.1 Rhodobacterales bacterium
CAACAAAGGCGATCACACGACTGCGTAACTCGATAGGATGTGGTTTGCCCATCACGACCCCCAATAGCTGGCAGGGTCAGAGAATCACAAACCTCTCAACCTGGGAATCCTGAATCAGACGAATGACGACACGCTCTAGAAAACGCCCAGAACCTGTTCAGATAAACCGAACCACCTCTAACCGTCAAAGCCAAAGTCGAATTTGCCCTGCTGAATCCAGTAGTAGACGATCTCATCCAGAAGGATCGGGTCTGTCACGGCCCAGCCATGTGCAGTCCCGATCACGTCTCCCGGTTCGATGCCCGCAGCAAAGGCCACGCCCTCTGGCGCAACCGCCAGAACCAGCACACCTTTTTCGTCGGCTGCAAGGCCAAACGCATTGCGCACAGCGTCATCAACCGGGATCAACACAGCGCCCAGCGCACGGCTGACATAGGGTGCAGGCAACTCGCTCGCCCGGCAAGGCAGCGCCGCTGCGGCAACAAGTCCCAAGGCCGTCACAAGAATTCCAAAACGAAAATAGGTCTTTAGCAGAGTGCGTTGCATGTTTCATCTGTGGGCGGCTAGCGGACGATTTTGGGGGCGGTAGAACAGCCTGCGGGCGCAGCGTCCAGAACCGCCAGCCCCCCGACCAAAGATAGGTGACAGAACACGACAAGTCCGCAACGAAGTGCCCGCGGCCCCGACCGCCCGTCTTCAGGCCCTTGCTCGTTTGCGTAAAAAAAACTGACTACGGTTTGAATGATTTCCGGCAGTCACCGCCGCCTTGTGATCAAAAACCCGACCAGTGCCACGGTTAGGACCGGCGTCCACACCCCTGCGTCGTCCTCTTTCATCATCGCCTGAAGCGCAGCCTCGACTTCTCTCAGCGCGACCACCTGCTGCGGGCCACGCATCCGTGCCCTTGCAATCAAAGCGAAGGTTCCGGCCAACACCAATCCCAGAAACCCCATGATCAACGCGGCGCTTACCGGGTCGACCCGATGCCCCAGCACGATCCACAAGGCCGCGACAAACCCGGCAAATCCGACCGCTATCGACAGCAGTGCAAGCAGCAACCATACCGACGCCCGCGCCGCCCGTCCCGCCGCCTGCCGCGCCGAAGTTCCGGCCAATTCCAGCACCAGTCCCAGCACCGCCCCCATCGCTATCTCCGTCCGAACAATACGCCGAACACCATCCCGGCGCCCAGCGCCAGACCCAACGCATGCAGCGGTTTGCGCCGGGCATAATCCGAGGTCTGTTGCAACGCTTCTTCGGCCCCGGCGACCCGGTCACGGACCGCGGCTTGCGCGACCCCGCCCATATCTGCCACTCGACTTTGCATCTGGTCCAGCATGTCCTGCGCCTGGCACTGCGCCGCCTCACCCAGCGCCGCCGTCAACCGCGCCACATCTGCTCGCAATTCCGCGATCTGTCGCAGCATTTCGGCATTCTTGTCCGCCGCACTCAGTCTGCTGGCCATGATGACACTCCTTTTTGAGTTAAACTCAACGCGCGCTGGCGCTTGGCTTGACGCTGCGCAGTTTTACGGACCGGCGGGCGACGGCAGGCACCGTCACCGCCGGCTCGGCCCCAAAAGCGGCTTCGGCCGCGTCCCTGACCGACGTTACCGCAAAATCCGCACCAAGCTCCATCGCCTCGGTCAATTTGGCCGGCGGGACAGCCACGACATTGCGATAACCCTGAACCGTGCTGCGCAAGCCAGACGGCATATCCCAGATCACCACTCCCACCCGCAGCCCTGGTACCAGCCGCTTGATCCGTCGGATGTGCAGCAGGGATGCATGCGAAGGCGTGGGGTCCAGAAAACACAGGATCAGACAATGTGCCTGCCGCACACCAGCGCTCTCAATCCGCGCCGGGGTCAGGTCGGCATAAGAAACTGCCGCGGCCAACGCCCCTTCTGCCACCAAAACCTGCGCCAGCATGGCCGCCGAACTGTCGTCTATGTCCCAACGTCCGCCCGCCACCGTCACGCGCCAGTCAGGCGGTGGGACGTCGCCATCGTCCGGCCCGGCGATCGCTGTCAAATCTTCAACCATCCCTGAGGCCGTCTCCGCCAACCGCCGTTCCTTGTCAGCTAAAAGCACGCCGCGGTCTCGGTCGTCCTGCGCCAGCAGCAGTGCCGGAATGGCCGAAGTCTGGTAGAACTCTGCCAAACCTTCCTCCTCCAGCGCCTCCTCAGCACGAAACGTCGCCTCCATCCGGTCGCCCGACAACAGTCGCTGGTACAGCCGTGCATGGGGTGCCAGCACCGGCGCGTCACCTAACAGGATGTCGAACAAGTCAAAATGCGGAATATGTCGCCCCAACACCACCAGACACACGGTCAGCGGCGTCGACAGAACCAATCCCAACGGCCCCCAAAGAAACGTCCAGAACAAGGCCGCGATGATGATGGCCAGCGGGCTGACCCCCGTGCGCGACCCGTAAAGCCACGGCTCTACAATATTCGAGGTGACGAATTCGACCACCAGAAACAGCACCCCGGTCCAGATGACCATCGACCAGCCCGGCGACACAGCAAAGGCCAGGCCCAGCGGAAAAGCAGATGAAATGGCTGATCCGATATAGGGGACAAACCGCAAAACCAACGTCAGCATGCCCCACAGCAGGGCGTTGGGCACCCCGATCAGCCACAGACCCAACGTGATTGGCACCGCGTAGATCAGATTGACCAGCAGCTGAGTCAAAAGGTAAGTGCCAACCCGCAACCCCGCCTCTTCCAGCACTTCGGTGGTGCGGTGCAGATCGCTGGACCCAACCAGCCGGATGAACCGTTCACGCAACTGGTCACGCTCCAACAGCATGAACACCACCAGAATGATCACCAAACCTGCATTGCCCACCGGCCCAAGCAGAGGAAGGACCAGTCCCGTCAGCAGATCGTACGCAGTGGTGTGCGTGATCATCTCAACCGGTAAGGGCTTGGTCGCACCGCCGCCGCCGGGCATCGCCGCATCGACCTGCGCTGAAACTGCCGCCACCATATCCGACAGACGCGAAAAGAGGCTATCACCACCACCGGCCTGCTTCAGACTGTCCAGCTTTTCGATGATGTTGCCACGAAACGTTGGCACATTTTCCGCCAGCTGCGCCAATTGGCCGAATACGACGAAAGCGAACAGCGCCACCACACATCCGGCCGCCGCCACCACGGCCAGCACCGTCCAGATCATCGGCAGCCCGGTGTGGCGCAACCGCGTGACCAGTGGCGACAGCGCAAAGGCCAGCAGCATCGCAATCGCCAGCGGCAAAAACACGCCCTGCGCGACGTACAGCACGACTGCCGCACCAATGAAAGTCGCGACACGCTGCCCGCTCATTTGCCGCCCATAGTGGTGCGGCTCGTTCCGGATCACGTCTGCCATTGCGCCCACCGCCCGATCATTTCCATTCCCGATAAAAGTCTTGGCCTGCGCGACAAGTCAAGGAAGCTTGGGGGCAAAGTGGCAAGGGCGGCACCCGGCCGCACGACCTACACCGAACACCTTCCCCCCATTCCAGACACCTGTTATCTCTTGTGCTATGCGGTGGACGATCCCCAACACGCTGACCTTCCTGCGCCTGCTCGCCGCGCCCGGCGTCCCGGTGATGTTCCTATATTTTCATCGCCCGCTGGCCGACTGGTTCGCGCTGACGCTGTTTACATCTGCGGCTATCACGGACTATTTCGACGGCTATCTCGCGCGACTTTGGAAACAGGAATCCAAGTTCGGCGCTATGCTGGACCCAATCGCCGACAAGGCTATGGTCGTCATCGCCCTCTTGATCATCACCGGCTATTCCGGGATGAACCCTTGGCTGATCCTGCCTGCCACCGTCATTCTGTTCCGCGAAGTGTTCGTGGGCGGACTGCGCGAATTTCTGGGCCACAAGGCAGGCCTCTTGAAAGTCACCCGACTTGCCAAATGGAAAACCTCTGCCCAGATGGTCGCCATCGCCGTCCTGTTTCTTGGCACCGGTTTGGAGCATCTGGAGGGTATCGCCCGTCAGGGCCTGACCCCGGACCAATATGCCGCTTTGGTGGCGCAGGGCGCCGCTGATCCGATCCGCTCGTGCGGCACCCGCGGGTGTTCCTCGCTGGCGACGCTGGTCGGCCTGACGCTGATATGGATCGCCGCGGCAATGACCGCCATCACCGGCTGGGATTACTTCACCAAAAGCCTGCCTTTCCTGCGGGACGACACATGATCGACGTGCTTTACTTTGCGTGGGTCCGCGAACGCATCGGCCTGCCTCGAGAAACGGTGCAGACCGAGGCCGCAACCGCGCGAGACCTGATCGCCGAACTCATTTTGCGCGATGAGCGCTATGCCCTTGCCTTCGCTGACCTCAAAAGCTTGCGGGTCGCGCTGGATCAAAAGCTGTCGAACTTCGATGCCCCGCTGCACGGAGTGCGCGAAATAGCCTTCTTCCCTCCCATGACGGGCGGCTGACATGCGCCTTTCCGTTCAACCCCAACCTTTTGACCTTGGCGCGGAATCCAATGCCTTCGCCGCCCAAGCGAACAGGGCCGGGGCGATCGTCACCTTCACTGGCATAGTCCGCAACACTGATGGTGCGCTCATCGGGATGGAGATTGAACATTACCCCGGCATGACCGAAGTGGCGATTGCCGCCATCATGGACACGGCAATGGCGCGCTGGTCCCTCACCGACGCGCTCGTCATCCACCGCCACGGCAGCCTTGCGCCCGGCGAGGCGATAATGATGGTCGCCACCGCCGCACCGCACCGCGCCGCAGCCTTCGCGGCCGCCGAATTCCTGATGGACTACCTCAAATCCCGCGCACCTTTCTGGAAAAAAGAAGTTGGCGAAAACGGTGCAGAATGGGTCGCGGCCCTTCACGATGACGAACAATCGCTCGCAAGATGGTAACCTGCTCACCCATCTGGTCATAAACATCCCACAGGGTGCCAGGAGGATGCGAAATCCTCCGGCTTTCCCAGACAAAAGAGGGTCACATGGATAAAGTAGCCATCATCACCGCCGGCGGTTCGGGAATGGGTGCCGCCGCCGCCCGCCGCCTGGCTGCTGATGGGTATGCCGTGGCCATTATGTCTTCGTCCGGCAAGGGCGAGGCACTCGCCCTCGAACTTGGCGGCGTTGGCATCACCGGTTCCAACCGGTCAAATGACGATGTGAAACGTTTGGTCGACAGCACTCTTGCCCGCTTTGGCCGCATCGATGTGCTGGTGAATTCTGCCGGTCACGGCCCCCGCGCACCGCTTTTGGAAATCTCGGACGACGACTGGCACACAGGGATGGAAGTGTATCTGATGTGCGTCATCCGCCCGACCCGGCTGGTCACGCCGATCATGGCGCAAACGGGGGGTGGTGCCATCATCAACATCTCAACCGCCTGGGCGTTCGAACCGTCGGCGATGTTCCCGACTTCAGCCGTGTTCCGGGCTGGGCTCGCGAGCTACACCAAGATTTTTGCCGATACCTACGCTACCCAAAACATACGGATGAACAATATCTTGCCCGGCTGGATCGACAGCTTGCCTGCGACCGAGGAACGCGCAAAAGCGGTGCCAATGGGCCGCTACGGCACCTCCGCAGAAATCGCGGCAACCGTCAGCTTCCTCGCCTCCGACGGCGCAGGCTATATCACCGGCCAGAACTTGCGCGTCGATGGCGGCGTCACAAGGTCGGTCTGATGTACAAACGCCCGATCATCCCCGCCGGTTTCACGCCACCCGCCCGTACTGATGGTCCGGGCTTTCATTTGCGGATGCTGACCATTCATGACGTCGTCAAGGATTTTGATGCCGTCAAGGCGGCAGGAACCCGCCTGCATGGCGTGACCGAACCGGGTAGCCCGTGGCCGGATGACCTGACGCTCGAGGAAAATCTGATTGATATAGCCTGGCACCAGCGCGAATTCACCATCGGCCATTCCTTCGCCTATACCGTGATGAATGATGACGAAAGCCGTTGCCTTGGCTGTTGCTACATCAACCCCAGCGACTGGCCGCAGTATGACGCCGTCGCCTTGTACTGGACGCGTGATCCGGTTGTGGATGTGCTACTTGGCACCACGTTTCGCGCCCTTGTTGCCGGTTTCCCTTTCGCCCGGGTCGCATTCATGGGCCGCGAACACGCTTGGCCCGGCACGTAACCCGTCTGCACGCGACCAGCCGCTTGGACGTTCTCCCCCGCGCGGTTCGGCTGCAGAGATAGCTTGGGTCACATCACGCGCATGTCGCCGCGTTGTTCGGGCAGATGGTGGATCGACGACCACGGCCAATCCTCGGCGCGCCGTGTCAGACCCAGCCGGACCGGGCTGTCAAGGCACAGGCGCAGATGACGGTGGAAATCTTCAGGGTCGTGCAAAGGGTGGTCCCAGAACCGCCGCTGCCAGACGCTGCGCTTTTGAGGTTGCAAATGCCCGGGCCGCGGCAGGCTGGGCCGCAGCCCATGGGAAAACCGGGCCTTTATCCGCCGCCACCGCGTCACATAGTCGCCGTCCGCTTCGGGCAGGGTCCAGATCGTCTGGATATGATCTGGCAGCACCACCCAGGCGTTGATCGCAAAGGGCCGCTCTGCCCGCGTGATCCGCACCGCTTGCCGTAGATGTTCAATCTCACGCAACAATAGATCATCGCCGCGCTGTGCGAGCCGGACGGTGAAAAAGATCGTGGCAGCCGGGATATTGGGGCGGATACAATTGGACATACCGCAACCGTGGCGCAACAGAGTTAACACATCGTGAACGCGACACGGAACTCTGCCCCCCGCACGTAAGTTGCGCCCTCTGACGCGCCCTTCGGCTGGATGCAAAGCCACTTGCCATTCCGCAGCAACGCCTTATCTTGCATCCAAGCCGTGGCGATGGCGTCGTCACAGGGGAAACCCGCTGCTCGCAGGCCTTGGCTTGCTTTCATCCTGCACGCCGGGATCTTTCAGGGTCCGGTGCGCCAGACCCCTTTGATGAGGTCTGAAATGACAGCCAGCGACACCCGGCGCCCACATTCCTATCGCTTTCATCAGGGCGACCGCATCCTGCCCTTCTCGCCGCAGGAATATGACGACCGCCTGCACTACCTGCGCGATCTTATGGAGGTGCAGGGCATCGATGCCTGCCTCTTCACCTCGATGCATAACATCGCCTACTACTCCGGATTCATGTACTGCGCTTTCGGCCGCCCCTACGGCTTGGTCGTCACGCCCACCCAAAGCGTCACGATCAGCGCGGGCATCGACGCGGGCCAGCCGTGGCGGCGCTGTCACGGCGACAACATCACATACACCGACTGGCAGCGCGACAATTTCTGGCGCACCGTCGTGTCAGTGACCGGCGAAGGCCAGGCCATTGGCTGCGAGGCCGACCACCTGACCCTGATCCAGTCCGAAAAGCTGAACCATTTCCTGAAACCCAGCCGCGGCGTCGACATCTCCGCAGGCACCATGCTGCAACGCCTGATCAAATCCCCCGCCGAACGCGACCTGATCCGCCACGGCGCTGCCGTCGCCGACGTCGGTGGCTTTGCCATCCGTGACACCATCCGTGAAGGCATCCGCGAGATTGACGTCGCCATGGCCGGTCGCGACGCGATGGAGTTGGAGATCGCCAAACGCTTCCCCGACGCCGAGTATCGCGACACCTGGGTCTGGTTCCAGTCGGGCCTGAACACCGACGGCGCCCACAACCCCGTTACCTCACGCAAACTGCGGCGCGGCGATATCCTCAGCCTGAACACCTTTCCCATGATCTCGGGCTATTATACCGCCCTTGAACGCACTCTGTTTCTAGGCGAACCCGACCCCGCCTCGCGTCGCATCTGGGATATCAACCTCGCCGCCCATGAGTACGGCATGAGCCTTCTCAAGCCCGGAGCTTCCTGCGCCGAGGTCACGCATAAACTGAACACTTTCTTCGAGGAACATCAGGCCCTGCAATTCCGCACCTTTGGCTATGGCCATTCCTTTGGGATCCTGTCGCACTACTATGGCCGCGAGGCAGGGCTGGAACTGCGCGAAGACATCGACACCATCCTAGAACCCGGCATGGTGATCTCAATGGAACCGATGCTGACGATACCCCAGGGTCAACCCGGCGCGGGTGGCTACCGAGAGCACGACATCCTGTTGATTACAGAGGATGGGGCCGAAGATATCACGAAGTATCCGTATGGACCGAACTTCAACGTGGTTGGTTAGCCGCTCTATGGTAAAAAGCCCACGCCGTGACCGATCAAGCACACCCTCCTACGGAGGGAAGCCCGGTCACCTGCCTGAAGGCGCAAGGCATAAGGTAAGAGGCCCAGCCAGCAAACCCGGCCTATCCTATCAGCCTGTGCCTCCTGCGCTGGCGCATTTTCGCGCCTACCGGTGGCAGGCAGGCAGGCGCGAGCTGATTTGCTCAAGGCGAATCGGCCAACAGCTAACCCATTTCACATCAAATCCTCTGTCCTGCCAGTAGCTTCGGCACATCCCCCGTCAACCCCGCCGCCTGCCGGATAAACCCGCGCCTCAACCCCGGCATGGCGTTCACAATCCCAAGCCCCAAATCCCTAACCCCCCTCAACACCGGATTGTCATTCGAAAACAGCCGGTTCACCCCATCCATCCCCAGCGCCATTGTCGTCACATCAAACCGCCGCCAGCTCTGATAGCGTTCAAGCACATCCGCCGCCCCGATATCTTCCCCCCGCCGCCGCGCCTCAATCAGTACCTGTGCCAAAGCCCCGACATCGCGCAAGCCAAGGTTCAACCCCTGCCCTGCCAGCGGATGCACCCCATGGGCCGCATCGCCGACCAGAGCCACGCGATCTGCCACGAACTGCTCAGCCAGGGACAAGCTCAGGGGATAGGAAAACCGCACGCCCGCCAGCGCAATATCCCCCAGAAAATCGCCAACCCGGGGCCGCAAGGCCGCCAGATATTGCGCATCCGGCAATGCTTGAATGGCCGCCGCCACGCCGTCCGCTTCACTCCAGACGAGCGACGAATGGAACCCGCTCGGCAGCGGTAAAATCGCCAGCGGCCCGCCCGGCATAAAGAACTGCTGTGCCACCCCATTGTGCGGCAGCGCATGCAAAACCGCCGTCACCAGCGCCGTCTGGCCGTACCCCCAGCCCGCCCGCTTGATCCCCGCCCGCGCTGCCGTCCCCGACCCACGCCCGTCACACCCCACAACCAGCCGCGCCAAGAGCACCCGGCCAGAGGCCAAAGTCACCGACCCACTTCCCTGCGCCACAACGGTTTCCCCGGCAAGCACTGCAATCCCCGGTGCGCCTGCCATTTCCGCCTGAAAAGCCGCATACAAAAAACGGTCCTCCAGCATGAAGCCCATTGGCCCCTCTTCAATTTCGGCCTGGTCAAATATCAGGAAAAACGGTGCGGCCCCCTCGCCCGCGCGCCCATCCGAAGCAACAATCTTCAAGATCGGCTGCACCCGCTCTGCCACTCGCCTCCAGACCCCAAGCACCGCCATCAACCGCTTCGACGCAATCGCCAGCGCATAGGCTCGCCCATCAAACCCCACCTCTGCCCGGACCACCGCACGTCGCGCGTCAACCAGCGTCACCCGCACGCCCTCTTGCGCCAGTGCCAATGCCAAAGCCGGCCCGTTCAGCCCGCCACCCACAATAATGACATCCTGTTCCATGCGGGCAAATATGACCTGCCGCGCGGGATTGTCCATGCGCCGCCTTGCCGCTACCCTCCCCTGAAACGGAGTGCCAAATGCAAACCTGGTCCAATCTGACGGCCGCCGCTCTAGGCCGAGATATCGACAACGGCAAAATCAACCCCGTCGAACTCACCGAGTTTTTCCTGTCAGAAATCGCCGCCCACCCTTTGTCAGACCGCATCTATGCCCGCACCACCGCGCCACGCGCCCGGGGCGAGGCGATGGCCGCCGCTGCCCGCGCCAAGGCCGGCCTGCGTCGTGGCCCGCTCGATGGCGTCCCTTTGTCCTGGAAAGACCTGTTTGACACTGCGGGCACCGCGACCGAAGCCGGATCGGCGCTTTTGAAACACCGCACCCCAACACACGACGCCCGAGTCCTTGCCAACGCTACCCTTCAAGGGGCCATCTGCCTTGGCAAAACCCACATGTCGGAATTGGCCTTCTCCGGGCTGGGTCTTAACTCCGTCACCGCCACGCCGCCCTGCATCAACGATGATCAGGCCGTGGCGGGCGGCTCCTCGTCTGGGGCCGCCGCTTCCGTGGCTCAGGGTCTTGCCCCCGCCGCCATCGGCTCTGATACCGGCGGCTCCGTGCGCATCCCGGCGGCTTGGAACGACCTTGTCGGCCTCAAGACCACCCACGGCCGCATCCCGACCACCGGCATTGTCCCGCTTTGCGAACGGTTTGACACCGTCGGCCCCCTCGCCCGTACGGTCGAAGATTGCGCCTTGATCCTCGCCCTGCTCGAAGGTCGAAAACCCTGCGACCTCACCGGCACCACCTTGAAAGGCACCCGCCTCGCCCTCCTTGAAACCGTCGCACTGGACGACCTGCGCACCCGCCCCGCCCAAGGCTTTCAGGACGCCCTCCAACGTCTGACCAACGCCGGCGCCCAAATCATCCACCTCAAAGCACCCGAAGTCACCGAGGCGATCTCTCTCGCAGGCATTCTGTTCACGGCCGAAGCCTACGCCATCTGGGGATCGGTCATCGAAGCCGCCCCTGCTAAGATGTTCCCTCGCATCCTCGAGCGCTTTCGCAGCGGTGCCACCGTGAAGGCAGCCGACTACCTTGCTGGCTGGCGCAGGCTTGAAACTCTACGCCGGACCTGGGCCGACCGCACCGCAGGCTACGACGCCGTGATCTTGCCGACCTCCCCGATCCTGCCGCCCAATGCCCACCGGCTTATGACTGACCCCGACTACTACCTCACTGAAAACCTGCTCGCACTGCGCAACACCCGAATTGCCAACATGATGAACGGCTGCGCCCTGACCCTGCCGACCAGTCAGCCGTCCTGCGGCATCACCCTGATGATGGGACCGCAGCAGGAAGAGCACCTGCTCCGCCTCGGCCAAGCCGCCGAGCGCGCCCTCGCCTGACCAACCGCTTCTCCCACGCTGCGGCACAGTCCTCTGGGCGCAAGCGAAGAAGCCCGTCAGGGCTGATGAGCGCCCGCAAACCCATGCCAAAAAGTCACATCTCCCCCCCGCAAACCCAATCCCTGCATGGGTTTTTCTGGACCGGCACCCTCCCTCCGGATAGTGTCGCGTCAAACGGGGCGATACGACCTCGGGGACTGAGGCAGACATGGCGTATCCAGAGCGGTTCTCGAACCTGCCGGACTATGCGTTTCCGCGGCTGCGGAAGCTGCTGGATGCGCATGTGCCGGGCGGTCCCGCCATTGCGATGACCATCGGCGAGCCCCGGCACCCGATGCCCGACTTTGTCGGCCCGATACTGGCGGCAAACCTGAAAGACTTCGGCGTTTACCCGCCGAACGAGGGCACGCCCGAACTTCTCGCAGCCATCTCAAGGTGGATCGCCCGCCGGTATGGGGCAACCGTCGCTGAAAATCGCCTTATGGCCCTCAACGGCACCCGCGAAGGCCTGTTCAACGCTGCTATCGCCGTGGCTCCCGAACGCAAGAACGGCCACCCGCCGGTGGTCTTGATACCCAACCCGTTCTATCAGGTCTACGCCGTCGCCGCCGTGACCACCGGGGCCGTGCCCCAGTTCGTGCCCGCCACTGCCTCCACCGGCTTTTTGCCGGATTATTCCGCCCTCCCGGCAGACATCCTGAACCGCACGACCATTGCCTACCTTTGTTCCCCAGCCAATCCGCAAGGTGCCGTAGTCTCCCGCGATTACTGGAAAACTTTGCTGGGGCTTGCCGAAAAGCATGACTTCACCATCTTCGCTGATGAGTGCTATTCCGAGATCTGGCGGCGTGATGCCCCCGTCGGCATCCTGCAGATGGCCGAGGAAACCGGTGCCGATCCAGAACGCGCCTTCGCCTTCCACTCACTGTCCAAACGATCCAACCTGCCCGGCCTCCGCTCCGGCTTTGTTGCCGGTGGCCCGCAAGGCATTGCCCAAATCCGCAAACTCCGCAGCTTTGCCGGGGCACCCCTGCCATTGCCGATCCAGAAAGTGTCAGAGGCCGCGTGGAATGATGAATTGCATGTCGTGGAAAGCCGGAAACTGTATCAGGAAAAGTTTCGCATTGCAGAACAGGTCTTTTCTCGCCTGCAAGGCTTCCAGGCTCCAGAGGGCGGTTTTTTCCTCTGGCTTCCGGTCGATGATGGCGAACAGGCGGCCCTGAAACTGTGGCGCGAAGCCGGTGTGCGGGTTCTGCCCGGCGCATATCTTTCGCGTGAGGTGGCCGGGGACAACCCCGGCAAGAATTACATCCGGGTCGCCTTGGTGGCTCCAAAAGAAGAAATGCAGCACGGGCTTATTCAGCTGCGTGACTGCCTATATCGGTGAGGGCGAAGTAAATGGCATCCTATCAGGTACGGCAGCGGGATCCCCTTCTGGATCAAAGCGTGCAAGCCATGCTGGAACGGCGGGGCCGCGAACTTCTGGGCCTTGTGCTGGTTTGTATCGCTTTCGGCTTCGCGCTGATGCTGCTGTCCTATTCGCCAGATGATCCGGGCTGGATGGTCGCCACCGACGCCCCGGCACACAACGCGCTTGGACGTCTTGGCGCGGCGATCGCCTCGACCCTCGTCATCATTGGCGGGATGGGCACCTGGGGCATCCCCGCAGTGATTTTCGCCTGGGGCATCCGCTTTGCCTTCCATCGCGGTGCCGACCGCGCTCTCAGCCGCGTCGTCTTTGCCGTGATCGCCATCGCCTTCGGCTCTGTCTATTGCGCTACCCTTGTTCCCAGTGCCGATTGGTCGCACAGCTTCGGTCTTGGCGGCCTCTTTGGCGACACCATCCTCGGCTCGCTTCTGGGCATCGTCCCCGGCGGTGCGGCTGTTGGCATCAAGATCGTTTCGCTGCTCATGGGAGTGGCCTTCTTCGCCATGATGCTGTTCGTCACCGGTTTCAACATCCGCGAACTGGTTCAGATCGGCCGCTTTCTGTTGCTGGGTCTTGTCGTCGCCTACACCGGGGTGCTGACGCTGTTGGGCAAAAGCGCCCAAGGCTCCGTCCTGGCTGCGCAGGCTCTCGCTGACCGCGCCCGCGAACGCCGTGCACGGGCTGCCGAACGCGTCGCAGACCTGCCCACCGAACCCCGCCCGGTTCGCCGCCGCGACGAAACGCTCCCGGCCCCGATGACCGAAGTCCGCTCCGAAGGCTACGGGCGGCCCACTTCGCTCCGCGCTGACCCGCGCTATCCCGAGCCTTTGGCCGAAGCCCCGCACTACGCCGCCCCCAAAGAGAAACTCGGTCTGCTCGCCCGCCTGCCTATCCTGATGCGTCGTGAGGTTGAACCTGAACACGAACTCGTAGAGCCTTCCCTCTCGCATCACGCCCAGACCGCCCCCATGCCCACCGAAGACCGCATCAGGACCCGCATCTCCACCGCCATCCGCCAGCGTACGCTAGAGCCTGCCGCGAAAGTGACCCCGCTCGCCGCCGCGATCGCCCGTCGCGAACCACCCGTCGTGGCCCGCCAGCGCAGCCCGCAACCCCTGATCGCTGACACCCGCCCCGCTCCGCGCATCACCTTGACCGACCCCGTTGACGAGATGGACGACGACCAGCCTATCGCCGCCGAATGGGATGACGACTACGACCGCAACGACACCCCCCTGCCCCGTGCCCCGCTGGTCGCCGAAAAGCGTGGCCCCAATGCGGCTCCCCTCGTCCAACCCACCATCAAAAAATCCGTCCCCTCCAGACAAGCCATCGCCGAGGCCCAGCCAACCCTGCGCTTTGACGACAAGACCCCTGCCTACGAACTTCCGCCGCTGTCGCTGCTGTCCGCCCCGGTCTCGATCCCGCGCAGCGCCCTCTCCCACGAGGCGCTCGAAGAAAACGCCCGCATGCTCGAATCCGTCCTCGACGACTACGGCGTCAAGGGAGAGATCACCTCCGTCCGTCCCGGCCCGGTCGTCACCATGTACGAACTGGAACCCGCCCCCGGCCTCAAAGCCTCCCGCGTCATCGGCCTCAGCGACGACATCGCCCGCTCCATGTCAGCCCTCAGCGCCCGCGTCTCCACCGTCCCCGGCCGCACCGTCATCGGCATCGAACTGCCCAATGCCGTGCGCGAGAAAGTCGTCCTGCGCGAAATCCTCGCCGCCCGCGACTTTGGCGACTCGTCGATGCGCCTGCCCCTCGCCTTGGGCAAAGACATCGGCGGCGAACCCATCATCGCCAACCTCGCCAAAATGCCCCACCTCCTGATCGCGGGCACCACCGGCTCCGGCAAATCCGTCGCCATCAACACCATGATCCTGTCGCTCCTCTACAAACTCTCGCCCGAGGAATGCCGCCTGATCATGATCGACCCCAAGATGCTGGAACTGTCCGTCTACGACGGCATCCCCCACCTGTTGTCCCCCGTCGTCACCGATCCCAAAAAGGCCGTCGTCGCCCTGAAATGGGTCGTCAGCGAGATGGAGGAGCGCTACCGCAAGATGTCCAAAACCGGCGTGCGCAACATCGAAGGCTTCAATGGCCGCGTCCGTGAAGCCCTCGCCAAGGGAGAGATGTTCAAGCGTACCATCCAGACCGGATTTGACGAAGACACCGGCGAACCCGTCTTTGAAACCGACGAATTTGCCCCCGTCACCCTGCCCTACATCGTTGTCGTGGTTGACGAAATGGCCGACCTGATGATGGTCGCGGGCAAGGAAATCGAGGCTTGCATCCAGCGCCTCGCCCAGATGGCCCGCGCCTCCGGCATCCACCTGATCATGGCCACGCAGCGCCCCTCGGTCGATGTGATCACCGGCACGATCAAGGCCAACTTCCCCACCCGCATCTCGTTCCAGGTCACCTCCCGCATCGACAGCCGCACCATCCTCGGCGAACAGGGCGCCGAACAACTCCTCGGCATGGGCGACATGCTGTATATGGCCGGCGGCGCCAAGATTACCCGCATCCATGGGCCGTTCGTGTCGGATGAAGAGGTCGAGGAAATCGTCACCCACCTCAAATCCTACGGCCCCCCCGCCTACATGTCCGGCGTGGTCGAAGGCGTCGACGACGAAAACGCCTCCGACATCGACATGGTTCTGGGGTTAGGCGGAGACGGCAGCGACGACCAACTGTACGATCAGGCCGTCGCCATCGTCGCCAAAGACCGCAAATGCTCAACGAGCTATATCCAGCGCAAACTCGGCATCGGCTACAACAAGGCCGCCAAACTGGTGGAGCAGATGGAGGATCAAGGGGTGGTCACCCCCGCGAACCATGTGGGCAAACGGGAGATTTTGGTGGCGGAGCGGTGAGGGGTCGATAAGTATTAAGGCGGAGTGGAGTTGCGGCAAATCGACACTCAGTTTGTATTTTCTACACTTGATCGACTTGCGAAAAATTATCCTTTCGTCAGCCGTTCGCTTCTTCAAGAGCTTTCTGAAATCTGGGGCGGAGTCGAAGCAGATATTATGGTTCAAATGCATGATATTGTTTTGAGTGAGATTGGAACAATTCACATAGATTTGAAACCCGAACTTGCGACGCTGCAAGCTCAAATGCAAATGTATGTCGAGGCGAAGATTATCAAAGATGACCTGCCCCCCGGAAGTTCCCTCAGTCTGGTGTAGAGTCTGCCCAACCCTGAAGGAGCAGACGAATGCGAAAGAGCCGTTTCACCGAGACGCAGATCATTGGGATGATCAAGGAGCAGGAAGCCGGGCTGACTGTGGCAGAGGTCTGCCGCAAGCACGGCATC